>VMEW01000005.1 GCA_007375735.1 Candidatus Peregrinibacteria bacterium Greene0416_19 | reverse complement strand
CATGTTCCGCTACAATCTTCCCGTCTACCAGACCAGAGTCTCCGTTCTTTCTGCCCTTCTCTCTCGAAAAATCAACACAGTTCTGGTGTAGTCCCTGCCTTCGCTGCATTTGCGCCAGAATCGGCATTTTGCTATACTAAAGGCAACTTCCACACAAACACCCATGACTCGTTCTCGTCGTACCGCGGGTCGGTTGGCCGCGTTCACTTCCAACCCCAGGCGCGCAATCGCGTTCGCCTTCTTCGCAGTGTTCGTCGCCGCCGGCGTCTCCACGCTCGCTGACTACACGAGCGGATGGACGCTGACCGCGAGCTCGCATCCCTGCTCGGGCTGCGCAGCCGGAGACTCCGCCTGCTACAGCAGCTGCGTGTCCGGTGGCACGGCGCCATCGCCGTCACCGAGCCCATCGCCGAGTCCGACTCCCTCACCAAGCCCTTCTCCGTCCTACGGCGGCTGTGATTCGATGCCTGCCGGACAGGCAAAAGATTGCTGTCTCAATCCATCGAGTTGTACAATGGGTTCCACGACCGGCGGCACCTACCCGTCTTACTCGGGCAACACTCCTGTCACGTCCGGCAACACACCCACGACCACACCATCGACGGGGTACACGGGAGGAGGCGGCACGACAACCACCTCCCAGACGCCGTACCAGATGTGTATGAGCGGATGCGGCTCCGATACGAGTTGCGTGACGAAGTACTGCGATCCCATGAATGGCACCGCGACATCCACGGCCTCGACGACGGGAACCTCCACGGCCTCGGCCGGTTCGACATGGAGTGCGTCGTACTCGCAAGGCGGAGCCATGAGTGCGGGCTGGTCCGCTGGCTCCACGGGGACTTCCGGTTCCACGTGGGGGGTCGCCTGCACGAAAAATAGCGTGACGGTGGCTTCGCAGCCGTGTTCAGGCCCTGCCAATACCGTCTGCCGATTCCCGAATCCTGACGGCGTGGACACTGTCTGCACGGTCATGGGCGGTTCCCAGACCACGGGCGGTTCCACTGGCGGCGGCACGAACGGCGGCGGCGGGTCCGTTGAGGATTGTTTCTACCCCGCCTTGTACTACAATTGGAAAGGCGATCAATTCGGGGGATCCGTCGCTTGTACGCGCGGGAGCAGGACTGATTGCAATGAAGGGCACCGTGGCGGTCCCCCCATCCCGGCATCAAAAATCATTTCGATGGATGCGAATCCCACGAGTTGTTACCCTAGCGCGGGCGGCGGATACGGCGGCACCCCCGGCGGGTACGGCGGCATGGGGGGCTCAGGCGGGTCCCCGAACCCGCGCGAGGCATGGATTATGAATGTCATGAGCAGTCGGGGCCTCTCCCGTCCCCAGGCGGAAGAGGCATGCAACAAGCCCGGCAGCGGCTGCCCGACGAGCTCTGGCTACGGCACCACCGGCGGCATGGGCGCCACCAGTGGTTGTGTGCCGGGTTGCGAGCGGATGACGGCGGAGGAGTGTGCCGCGGGGAGGGGAGACAAGTTCTGGTGTGACGCCAGCAACGCGGAGAGGAACGGAGACTCCAACGCCTGTGAGCGGGCATGTCTCGAGAGCGCGCGCGGCACCACCGGCGGCTCCCAAGGTGGAACCTATCAGTACCAATGCCCAACATCATCGCGCTGCAATAATGCTATCTGCCCCAGTGAAATGCCGTTCCGGGGTTTGATGACGGAAAAAGAGGCAACAGAGAGGGGTTGCTGGCGCACTGATGGCCAAGGCGGAAACACCGGCGGTTCCCAGCAGGATCTCGCAAGCTGCATCCGAGCGAAGTGCGGAGACCCGAGCGGATCAAGCTATGCCGATTGCAAGCAGAAAAACTACGCGTACTGCCAGGGCGGCTCCAGCGGCGGCACCGGGGGACAGCCCGGCGGCGGATCGATGCTGTGCTACCAGAGCTGCCCGAAGTGTGACGCGGGGAAAGCCTGTTCCTACGCCCCCTGTGTGACGAAGAGCGTGACTCCAGAGGAGGCGAAGACCATCGACACGATTGTCTGGACGCTCGTCTCCAATAGCCAGTGCGGAGGAGGCGGCTACGGCGGACAGGGTGGATACGGCGGCTTTGATGGAATGAGCGGCGGAGGGTACGGCGGCCAAGGAGGTTACGGTGGTTATGGAAACTACGGCGGTTACGGAGGGTACGGCGGATATGGCGGTGCCGGTGGTGGCCAGTACACGGGCGGTGGGGGATCCGAGAACCTGATGTTCGAGCAGGCCAGGCTGCGCCGCGAGTTCGGTAACTACAAGATGCAGGCCGAGCAGGCCATGCGCGAAGGTGCCGACACTTCCGAACTCATGAGCACGATCAGTCAGGCGACGTCCTGTGTCGACACGGCTACCACCGTCCAGACTATCGGAAGCTGCGGCAAGTACTTCGATCCGCTCAATGCCGCGGTCAAGAAGGCCTGGGACAGCCTGAATAAGAAGTTCGCGCAGGAGCGTGTGGCCGACGCCAAGCGGCAGGCACAGGAAATGGGGAGCTTCATTGCCAAGGCGAAAAAGAAGAACATGGTGACAGGCTCCTTGAATGAGATCCTGGAGGAAATCGAGAGAAAAATCGGCGGCATCACCGGCGATGGTGACGATGGGTGGAACAAGGTCCATGAGCTCACGCAGATGTTCTGGAACGAGGCCCGGATGTTGCATGAGGGCCCGGGGGGTGGTGAGGAGGATGATGACCATCGGGGCGGCCTCGGCTACGACCTCGGCGCGTTTTGCGATCGCATCAACGACGAGGCGGGGCGTTATGGCAGCGCAGTAGCGACACAACTGCAAGACCTCGTGCAGGAATGTTTCCGCATCGTATCCAAGGTGACGGCTGGCGGCGACTTCAGTGAGAACGTCATGCGCACCGCATTCGAACCCATCAGGCGAAAGTTCGAGGAGACGATGCAGAAGCTCGTCTGGGGTGCCAGCGATTGCAGAGAAGCGGGAGAAGCAACAGCCGGCGCCGCCCGTGCCATCGGCAAGGGCGGTGAAGCCGAGCAGATGATCAAGATGATGGAGAAGCAGAACAAGGCCGCCGCGCAGAGGATGCGCGAGCTCGTCGCCAAGGCAGGCTCCATCCTCGATCGGGCGATGGACGCGCTCGCGAAGGATGATTGTGAGAAGGCATTGGACATCATGAGCCGCGATATGGAAGCCCTGCAGGGCCAGTTCATGGACATCATGGACAGTTCCGGGATCAACATGAAGAAATTCAACAAGGAGAACAGCGGCGGATTCGAAATCGTGAACAAGGCTCAGGATTACGTGGATCTATACGAAGACACGTTCCGCGAGGATGAAGGCGAAGACGAGGAGGGAGAGGATGCCGGGGGCGAGGATCCCGACTTCCAGAAATTCGTGAAGCTGATGAAGGAGAAAGGATTCAACAAGGGGGATCTCCTCGCTCTCAAGAAGATCAATCCCAAGATCCGTGAGGCATACTTCAAGTACACGGCGGAGTCGAAAGGAGTGGATCCGCTCCGCGCTGCAACGGATGCCGGTCTGGACACGGCGACCATGGAAGAGTTCATCCATACGAAGAACGAACTCGCTCAGCTGCAGAAGGAAGTGGAGGGTCTCAAGGCGGGCATGGTCGCGCTCGTCAACGATTACACCTTCAACCCGAAAGTGGCAGGCGACGTGGCGGAACTGATGAAGCAGGCGCCGACTCTCAAGCCGGCGGAGGTCGAAGCCCGCGTGAGAGCGCTCATGGAGCAATCGCGAGCACAGAACGTCAAGGACGGCGTCGCCAGCTACATAGACGTCGATCCCTTTGCGCCAGATCAGAGGTGGATGGCCGGCCCCGTCAAGAAAGCGACCGACGAAGGTTACTTCTATGGGAACGACGATCGCACGTTCAGGCCGGGTGACCCCATGACCCGCGAGCAGTGGTTGGTCGTCATGACGCGCGCGGCGGATTTGGATGCGGAGGATGCCGAGAGTGATCACGGTCTGAATGTCAGCAAGTGGGCCGACGGTGCCGCACGTGCCGTTTCGGAAGTACTGGAGGTCAACGATGCGGGTACCCTCGCAGGCATCTTCCCTGATCGCGATGCCAAGCGTGCGATCACTCGTAAGGAGATGGCGGAAGTGATGGCGGCGGTTTTCATGGGTCAGCTGCCTAAAGCCGACTCCAAGGTTCTCGTTGCTTTCCAGGATGGAGGCAGCGCCGGCAAAGCTTTTGCCTCGCTCGTCGAGGCAGGCATTATCACCGGTTCGGATGGCAAACTGAATCCGGATGGCACCACCACACGCGCCGCGGGCGCAACGGTCGTGAGCCGGCTGGGCGAGTACCTCGCAAGGGATGAGGGTGAAGACGAGGAGGCGCACGCCGCCGCCGATGAGGAATCCGGCGGCACCGGCATGCTCAAGCAGGCCGCGCCGGCACCCGCTCCTCCTCCTGCGGAAGCGTCTGTGAGCAGCAAGAAGGCCGTCAGCAAGTTCGACCTCACGAAGCTCAACGAGAGCGAGCTGAAGATTGTGAAGGCGATGATCCTCAACTGGCTGAACACCCACGTAGCGGACCGCCGCACATCGGATGGCAGCAGGGCCGCGACCATCATCGATGTGGTTCTCAGAGAGTTCGACGTCGGGGGGAAGTGCTTCGGGGTGCCCGCAGGCTGCACCCAGGATCTCACGTTGCAGCTGAACGATATCCAGAACGCGGTCGTCATCGAAGCGACCGCACAGTAATCACGAGCATGAGATGCGCAAAGGCGCCCCGCGCACGCGGGGCGCCTTTTCATACCATTTCCGTTTCAAAGGGATACTGTGAAGCTTTCCCCAAGCGGCTCAATGACGGGCAAAGCCAACAATTGTTCGTGTTTCTTTGAAAGCGATGGAATGAATGCCCAGATGAAGCGCAAAACCGCCACACGGGTAGCGTCAACGGCACGACCGCCTCAAGGCGAGGGTGATTGCAGACAGAACAACAGAACCCCGTATCTCTGCCGTGACGCGATTGCGGATGATGATCAGGAGCAGCTTCACAGCAGAGATACTGATCGCCATCCGCGTCACGGCGGAGATAATGATCGCCATGGTGCATCTATCGTTCTTGGTTCTCTGAAGATGGTCGTGCCGTTGACGCTACCCGGTATGCAATGATTGGTTCTATCGTCTCCTGATACCGCGAAGCCCTGTACCGATCGCTTCGCTCTGGTACAGGGCGAAGTGATATCACATCCTGCACTCCTCCCCATGCCTGCACCTGTTCCGTCGCTGCGCGATCCGCGCGTACGTGCGCCGTCCGATCCAGGTGATTCCCGGCAAATACAACAGCGGAGCGACGGGCCACAGGGGCGGCAGGCGCCATGTGAGGGCGCGGAAGCCGTCGAAGCCGGCGAGGGTGCGGGCTTCGGAGATCGCCTGTTTTCTCTTCGGGAGGAAACGGACGTGCATCGACCGGTCGAGCGTCTTCTCCGTGATGTCCGGTACGTACTTCTTCCGGATCGCGGCGGATCGGAAGTCGGCCGGCACTATGCGATGGAGCCAATCCATCATCATCACCGCGAAGATACTGCGGCGGCACAAGCCGCAGATGCCGTCGAAGAGCACGACGATCTTTCCGCCTTCGCGCCCGGCGCTTCGGCGGACAGGCCCCCTCACGCCCCGGTTCAGGAACCCGCGCAGATCCCGGATGTCCTCGTCGGTCAGCAGCCCCAGGTAGCCGGTGAAGAGCATCATGGAGAAGGAGCCGGCGTCCATCAGCAGGAAGATGGCGCCGTGGAACAGGAGGCCACCGGCGATGATGATCCGCTTGATCCATGGCGCGTATCCGCGTAATAGCGCACGTTTCCAGCGCGCGGGCAGGAGGAGCAGCAGCCAGGAAAATTCCCATACGATCGTTGCAAGGCTGATGGGGACGGTGGCGACGCTCACCTGGTCCATGAACCACGGCGGGAACCGGGCGAATTGCGGGTGGTGCAGCGCGGAGGCGACCGCCGTTCCGCGCACCCACATGGTGCCCAGCACCTTGTCCCAGCCGGACATGGTGTAGAGGACGATGAATTGCCACACGAGGAGAAGGTACGGCCACGCGGGCATCGTCTTCGGGGCAAGGAGCTTCCCGCTCGCGCGGAACTGCCGCCACTGTTTCCGGAGCCTGTGGAGCGAGAAGGCGGTGGTGCCCGGCGCGATCATCAGGAGGAACCCCAGCAGCCGCATCACGGTCTCGCCGCCGCCGAGCGGCAGGAAGTTGCGCTCATGGAAGGAGAAGATCAGGAGCACCGCGACGATCGTGGACAGCCGCGGCAGGAAGCCGACGATCATGCAGAGGCACGCGGCGAGCAGCAGGAGGTACGTCATGAACACCGCCTGCGGGTCGGTGATGGTGTCCAGGAGTGTCCAGTGATCGAAGGTGCGCAGCACCACCGGTTCCAGATGCGGCGGCACGAAGCCGGCGGCGCTGTAGTACCGCGTCACATCCTGCCACTCGCCGAGCATGAAGAGGAACACCGTGAGTCCCCACCCGATCCGCATCAGCCCGAAGCCCGTTGCCGTCATGCGGCGGTGGAAGAAGTGCCAGATGGCGTGGAGCAGCGGGAGGATCATAGTCTGTTCACGAAGAAGAGGGACAGTAGGTTGCCGCGCCGATCTCCCGCACCCATGATGGTTTCCAGTCTCTCCATTCCCGGATGCTCATCGGACGGTCAGGGTAGGGGAGCACGTAGGAATCGTACGCCAAGCGCACCGCGTTGCCCGCGGAGAGCGGGTGGCGGCGACAGAAGTCGCGCAGATACTCCTCGAGGACAGGCTGATACGTAGCGCTGTCCTGCATGTTTCTGAGCAGCTTCAGTTCATCCGCATCGCGCCACCACGCCACTGTTCCCGGCTGCAGGGTGACGAGCGTCCGCCAGTCTCCGTGCGCGAATGCCTCGATGCTGTACACCGTCACCTGCCGCAGCGGATTCGGGGAGAACAGGTCCCACTGCTGCCACTGGCTGGTGCGGAGCAGGTACCGCTTCATGATCCAGGGGGTGTGCCTGCGCAGGAACAGGGTCGGCCGGTCCTGCGCCTCGTCCGGCAGGCTGTAGAGCACCACCGCGGTCATGTGCCAGAGGCAGAAGAGGATGATGGACCAGCCGACGATACCTCTCCACAACCAGCCGAGCTTGCAGCTTCTCGCTGGCCCGTAAAGGCCGCGTGCGGCCACGGGCCGTTTACGCGGTAGCTGGTAGGGCGAAGATCCTGATCGTGGCATCAGGTGGAAAATGTAGCATCATTTATGGATGAGACATAGGACCATGCCCCCACCCTGCGGCCCTCCCCCTCGGCCTCACCGCTCTGGCGGGTTCGGCCTGGGAGAGGGCGAGGCGTAGGTGAATGCCGCACGGCGGAGCCGTGCTGCTACGATCAATTGTTCATTATTGCAATCAGCAGCACGGCTCCGCCGTGCGGCATTGAAAAATTGACCCCGCTCTCTCCCAGGCCGACAGCCCGTAGGCTGAGGCCGAGGGGGAGGGCCGCAGGGTGGGGGCATGAAATAAGGCAGGGCCGCAGGGAGGATGCACACTGCTCACATCTTCCTCGGCCTGAGCATCACAATCTCCCTTGCGACAAATTGATCCGGCCGCCGGTAGAGGATGCTCATGCGGCGGTTCTCGCCGAGCTCGGTGTTGGGCGGCAGCACCGCTTCGTACCCGGCTTCGCGGACCGCATCCCACGCCTTTTCCAGGTACGCGTGATCCTTGCGCAGGTACCACACCGGCCAGGTGCAGACGATGGGCGTGCCGGGGAGCGACTGCGCGACCGCCTGCAGAAATCCGCGCTGGGTCTCTTCATTCTCCCGCTTCCAGGCCTGTACGTCTTTCTGTGTCGGCCGGCCGCTGAGCGGAGGTCCCAGCGTCGTCTCCGTCACGATCACGTCCGGCTTCGTTTTCAGCTCGAAGGGCCTGGTCGCATCCTGCTTCCACACCGTGCTCGGCACGTCCTTTTTGAAGATTTTCTCCTCCTTGCGGATCCACTCGAGATTCTTCTCACAGCCGGTCACTGCCTTCTGCGACTTGTCGGACGCGAGAATCGGGAAGCCGCGCAGCAGCGCCTCCAGGGGGATGACGCCGGTGCCGCAGAAGGGATCGAAGATGACGAGCGACGATCTCCTCCTCGTCTCCTCCTTCACCGCCGTCCTGCCGGTGAGCCACGCGCCCAGGTTCAGCATGATCTGCGCCAGCTTGGGCGGCAGCAGCCCCACCGTCGTGTCGCGGACCGGCTTCTTCATGTCGCGCTTCACGTAGGCCTCGATGTCCTGCGCGGCCACCGTCCGTCCGATCCACAAAAATTCTTCATCATTGCTCTTGTCCATGATTACCGTCAGCTCGCGCCCGTGCTTGCCGGTGATGAGGCCGGCATCGTGAAGCAGGATGGCCGGTGCCGGTTCGCGGTCGGTGCCCACGTAGCGCGAGGGCCGCCCCGCCTTGCGGAGCTGCTCCTTGCACCGACGGTACAGGTCCCGCACCGCCTTGGGCTCCATCCCCATCGTCCGCAGCGCGAAGGTCACTTTGCCCCGCACGTTGGCGACATCGCTCTGCATCAGCTTGGGGACCGCGTCGGTGTGTATCGCAGCGGGGACTCCCTGGGCGATGGACACAGTGCCGCCCAGCGTCGACAGGTACGCGGGGTCCAGCGTGAGGGCGGAATCGAAGATGATCACCGTTCTGCTGCTACCTTTCGTATATCCATGCACGATCCGGCGAATGGCCAGGTCCGGAATGGTGGCCGACAGTTCGGCGATGCTCAGGTGCGGCTGGTGCCCCAGGAAGGCGGCGTAGGAAGTCATTTGCGAAAGCGGGAAGGCGTGTCACACCTGCTTGTACAAAGGTGGGATGCCGACGGAGTGTATAGCGGGCGAGCAGGGGAGAGACAGTGGACAAATTTCACTTCCTGTTTTTAACTCGTGTATGGACGACGCGGTCATATCCGGTTTTTGCTTATCAGGATGCTATTTTTTCAGCTATCATCTCCGTGATGATGGAGTGCGGGAGAAATCCCGTGCTACCGTTTCCTCGTGCGCATTTCCGACAACAGCCCGGCCGGTGATTTGGCGGAAACTCTCAGCGTCGTCTCTGAGGAAGCCATCGTGGAGCCGCCGCGCTCCCAGCGCCTGACGGAGCTGGAGGCGTTGTTCAAATCCACGCTCGTCGAACGTTTCGAACACATGAGGCATCGCGTCGGGCGCGAGGTTGAAGAACTGGATGTGACGCGCAGATGCACGGAGCGTCTGTCATGCCGGCGCGATGGGATACGGGCTGCTTGCGCGGAAGTGTGTCTGGATGTGCTGGTCGATGATGCCGTCGCGGCCATGCGCAAGGAGCTGGGTACCGACCGCCTCTGGTCGCCGGTGACCGTGTGTGACGGTGACCGCGCCCGCATTCAGGAACGCATGCAGCGAATGCTCCGTGCATCGCTGCGCGCGTCTGTCCGGCAGAACGGGTGTGAGTTTTACGATGGCCTCTCCGCCATCGGGGAGTACGAGAATGCGCTGGTGCTGGAGGATAAGAAGCCGACATTTCTCTTCCTCGATGCGACGTTGGGAAAAGGAGCCAACAAGCTCGGCAAGGTCCGCCGGCTCCGATCGGCGGTCTTCGACGTCCCTCACAATGAACGGGTGGATGCCATGGCCATTCTGTTCCGTGGCGACGAGGCGATCGCGAACGGCTGGAAAGTGACGTTGCCGGCGGACGAGGCCATCGATGCGCTCTACGGATACGCGATGCGCCTCAGGCAGCTGTGAGCTTGTCCCCGTCGGAACGATCAATCCCCTTGCCCTTCTCAGGTTCGAGAACAGTCGACAACAGTGTGGTAGCAATCACAACGGCGACCGGCGCCAGTTGAATCAACCCCCGCGCGTAGCCCGTCTGCATCAGCGCCTCCGTGGAGAGCGGGGTGAAGAGGAAGATGAGGAGCTGGCCGGCGTAGACGATGCAGAAGAGCGCGGTGAAGGCGAGGAGCGGGGACAGGAACGCCTGCCGCCAGCGGAGGACGAGCAGGATGATCAGCAGGGGATAGAGCAGCAGCCAGTTCCCCTCGAAGAACGTGTTCACGAAGACCGCCGTCAGCACCATCGGCTGCCAGGCGATCTCGATGCCGGCGATGCCCTTGGCGTTGCCGAACGTGAGGCCGTGCATCCACTTGAAGCCGATCCACGGGATCGCGACGGCCAGGAGGAGGACCGCGAACCATCCGACGGCCATCATCGCGTCGTGCGTCGTGAGCGTGCTCTTCAGCCGCAGCAGCAGCAATCCCATGACGGTGATGAGCAGCAGCACGGGCAGGTACATCACCAGCGCCTCATTCTTGGTGAACACGAGCATGGCCGTCGCGAATGCGCCGAGCCGGAGGAAGACGGCCGCGCGCCGCCGGTCATTCTCGCAGAGCGCATGCAGGATCAACGCAGCGGCTCCGAGCAGGTGCGCCGACAGGAACACGTCGCCGTACGCGTTCGTTCCGTGAATGAGGTACAGCGGCAACACCGCGAGCATGTAGGCGCCGATGCCCGCCCAAAACAAGCCTGCCATGCGTCGCAACGTGAAGAAGAGAATCCCCAGCGCGAGCAGGAACCACACGATGTGGATCCCGTTGACGAGCCCCTCATTCCATTCGCCAGCGAATGCGGCGAGCGATGCCTTCGTGAGCGAGACCGTCGGCGGGTACGAGCTCGTGCCGGCCGGCGGGTCGGTCGGGCGCTGCGAGGGGAGCTGTAGCGTGAGCGTCTCCGTGACGTAGAACACCTTCCCCCGCACGTTCCAGTTATTGAGCGTGTCATCGAAGTACGGCGGCGTGGTCAGCAGGACGGTCGTCGCGAGGGCGATGCGGAGCAGGATCCAGCATCCGAGGATGATGAGCAGCCACCGGCGGGGTTGCGAGAGTGAACGCCAGTCCGCTCGCCACGATGCGTCACGTGCAGGCCCCGATGATCCATGGATGAAAAACCAGTACGGAATGCCGAGCGCCAGGACGAGCGCACCTTCGATGGCCGCGAACCCGATGGACGTGAAGGGCGCCCCGAACAGGATGTTCGCGAGGAACGCGGCGAACATCGCGAGCGTGATGCCCAGCAGAGCGCCGTAGAACCACCGTTCGCTCACCCCGAGCACCGGTGTCCGCCATTCGAGCAGCCGCACGGCGAGCCATCCCGCGAGAGCGGGGAGTGCGAGGCCGAGGGGGAGCCAGATGAGAATCATAATGTTGCGCAGCCGGGGATCGTTTCCCCGGCAACCCTATTGCGTTTCAAACAGGAAAGACGTTTCATCAAACCTCTCGAGCATGCTCCCCCTCGCCAGCACCGTGTCGCCAGCGACCAATTCGCCGTTGTCATTCACCCGTATGTCGGGGCGCCGGAACACGAACCAGCGACGCGCGAGTGCCATCGGTTCTTCTGGGAAGAGCGGCTGCGTGGGATACGTCCAGTACCGGACGTGGTTCGCGAGCGGCGTGCGATCCGGGACCAGTACGGCGTAGCGGTCCTGTCGGAGGAGTGGCAGGCTCCGGATGAGCACATCGTGGAAGTTCTGGTAATTGCGGAATTCCTTCTGTCCGAGAGGACGCAGGACGAACGTGCGGAGATCGTGGACCCCATAGCTGAGCATTTCCGCCCCCATGCGGATATCGAAGACTGCCCAGATGATCGTGAAGACGATGAAGAACCGGCCGACCTGGATGGGGAGCCCTGAGGCGAGCCCACGAACGCCACTTCGCCGTTCCCAGAGATAGTGGAAGCTCAGGAGGATCGCGGCGAGTGCGAGCAATCCGTAGAAGACCCTGTTCGCCGAGATGCCGTTCGTTGGTTGCATCGTGAACAGCAGCTCCCGGCCGACCGGGTTAAACGTCAGGAGCGGACCCCACAGGAAGTTGATGGTGTAGGCCAGCTCCGTGTCGAACGTCCAGAAGGACCGCCACGCTTCCGCAATTTTCTCCAGCGGTCCCATCGAAATGAACTCGATGCCCGCAAGCACCACCTCGCTTCCGGCCGGAAGGGCAACGCCCAGACGATCCGCGAGGGGGTCCCAATTGTCCACCGTGGAGAGATCGATGCCGATGGTCTCCGGTCCGCCGCCGGCGAGCGGGAAGGGCAGCTGCAGGAAGGCATCCGCGCCGCCGCGCTGGTGCCACAGGAGCCCCGCCTTGAGCGGCATCGTGTGGCTGAAGAAGAGCCGCACCGCGTCGACGGGTGTTCCGAACTGCGGATCGCGGAAGATCGCGCCCTCCCGGTCGGTTGTCTGCAGCCTCAATCCATCTTGTCCGGGTGTGGCGGTTATTCCATGAGCATCGAAGTTGGCGGGAACTTGCGCATTGCGGAAGTCCCAGGTCGTCACCTCCGCGGCCTCCGTCATGGCGGGGACGATGAGGAGCAACAGGGGGAAGAGACTGCCTCGGCGCACAAGCTCATTGTAGCTCATTCTTCCCCAGCCACTTCAACTTCCTCCGATCCCCCTGCAACAACAGCCTTTATTCTCCTGGTGCCCGCCCCGCAGCTCTCCTCCTTCTGGATCTTGAAACCGCCGATCATCCCCGTCCGTGCCACGTGGGGGCCTCCGCAGATTTCTTTGCTGAACACCGATCTCTTTTTTTCATGCCCGATCACGTAGACTTTCACTTCGCTCGCACCTGTGCTGAGTGCCATCGAAGCATACCGCTCGTCGAATACCCCGATCGCGCCTTCCTTCTTCGCGCCGTCGACGGTCGTCAGGTGATACGCGACGGGAAGATCGGCCTTGATCGCTTCGTTCACCAGCCGCTCGACTTCGGCGATCTGCTCCGGCGTCATCTTGTCCGGGTGCGAGAAGTCGAACCGCAGGCGCTCGGCGGTGATGTTCGAACCTTTCTGCCACACATGATCACCGAGGACCTTCCGCAGCGCCGCGTTCAAGAGGTGCGTGGCGGTATGGAGCTTGGTCGTCGCTGCTGAATGATCGGCGAGTCCGCCCTTGAACTTGCCGGCGGACGCGGTGCGGCTGATGTCCTGGTGCTCGGTCCGCGCGGCATCGAATGACGCCGGCTTCTCGATGGTCTTCCCGCGCTCAGCGAGCAGTTCCTGCGTGAGCTCGAGCGGGAAGCCGTAGGTTTCGAAGAAGTAGAACGCCTTCGCGCCGTCGATCGTGTCATGCGCGGAGAGATAGTCGGTGAGCTCGCGCTCGCCCTTCATGAGGGTGCGACGAAACTGCGCTTCTTCCGCGTCGAAGGTATCGAGAATCATCGCTTCCTTCTGTCTGAGCAGCGGATACGAGCGCGCGTACGTCTCGATCACCGCGGCGGCCACGCGCGGAGCCACGTTCTGTATGAGCCCGAGCGTGCTGGCGAAGCGGATGGCCCGTCGCAACATGCGGCGTGTGAAGTAGCCCTGATCTTTATTGCTTGGCGGCGCGCCGTCGGCGGTGAGGAACGTGCACGCGCGGAGGTGATCCATCACGATCCGGAACGCGCGTGTTTCTCCATCCACCGCGCCGTACCGTTTGCCGCAAAGCTCCTCGAGTACCTTCCTGACCCCGGCAAACGCATCGATCAAAAATACATCGGGATCGTCGTTCAGCGCAGCCGCGATGCGCTCGAGCCCGCCGCCGAAGTCGACGTTCTGCTGCGCGAGCTTCTCAAACCCGTTGCCGGTCTTCAGGTACTCCATGAAGACGTTGTTCCCGATCTCCAGGAACCGGCCGCAGTCGCAGTTCACGTGGCACGGCCGGTCCTTCCATGCCGACTGCTCGTGCAGCTGCCGCTCCGCGCCGAAGTCCCAGAACATCTCTGAGTCCGGACCGCCGGGTTCGCCCACCGGCATCTTCGCCGGCTCGCCGGCGCGGCTCCACCAGTTCTTTTTTTCGTCATAATAGAAGATGCGGCCGTTCCGCATTCCGTTCTTCTCCGCAAGGTCGACGTCCATAGCATCGATTCCGATCTTCTTGAACACCTCTTTCCATGAGCGTACCGACACATCATCGCGAGGGATCACGTCGTTACCGCGGAAGACCGTCACGAAGATCCGCTGCGGATCAAGTTTCAGCTCTTTCGTCAGCCACTCGAACATCCACGGGATCTGCTCGGCCTTGAAGTAATCCCCCAAACTCCAGTTCCCCAGCATCTCGAAGAAGGTGGTGTGCCGGTTGTCGCCCACCTCCTCTATATCCACCGACCGGAAACTCTTCTGGCTGTCCGCGATGCGCTTGCCCAGCGGATGCTTCTCGCCGAGCAGATAGGGGAGCATCGGCTGCATCCCCGAGCCGGTGAAGAGGGTGGTGGGATCGTTCTCCGGCAGCAGCGACGCGCTCGGAATGACGGCATGACCGCGGGCCGCGAAAAATTCGAGGTAGGATGTGCGGATTTGGTCAGTGGTAAGTGGCGACATGCCGGCTGATTCTACCCGCCGGGTTCGGCCGCTTGAAGCGATCTTGACGTGTCGCCGGAAAATGTTGACATATTAATTAAATAGTGTATTGTACGCTTATGACCGTGCACTTCCATCGCACGTTCCACATCGGAGGGTTGCAGGGGGAGGAATCGGAGGCCGCTCGCGCGGACATTGAGCGGAAGGAAATGGCGCGGCTCGCGTCGCCGGACCCGGATGCGGGGGCGGAACACCCGAGCCTGCCCGATTGCGTGTGCGGACAGATCACCGCCATCCAGATGGAGGTGGAGCAGATGCTCGGGCAGGCCTTCATGATGGAAGGAATGACCGTTCCCCGTCTCCATGGCGTTGCCATCGCCGTGCGGGAAGCGCTAGTCAATGCATTCGTCCACGGTTCCTGGTGTGACCCGGAGGAGCTGGTCATGGTCTCGGTGTGTGTAGAGGCGGAATGCCGCGGAAGCAGCCAGTCCATTCATCTTGCGGCCGTCGTCGCGGATTCCGGCGACGGATTCGATCGTTCGGCTGTTCCGGATTGCACGGCCCGGGAAAATCTCGAGCGGCCGACGGGGCGCGGCATTTGCATCATGGGTCACTTCGCCAACCCGGAATGGAACGAGAAGGGCAATGTCTGCACCATCCGGCAATCCTGGGAGCAGACCCCCGGGCATCGTGAAGAGGGGGCCGCCTGAGCCGTGGGACGGGTGGATCGATGCGATGTTTTGTGCTATAATAAGCTCAAAACCCATCCCATGCCCGCCTCATCCTTCCTCTCCTGGATGCCGCGCCACGCGCGGATAGTGCTGATGACGTCGTTCATCTGTTTGATCGTCCTCTTCCTGGGTGTCGTGTTGTTTGTGCGCTCACGGGCGGTCATGCAGGAGCATCTTCGGGATAAGTTGCGGAGCACGGCGGCGGCCGCAGCCATGCAGTTCGATGGGAGGGTGCTGGATACCATTCACTCGCGGGCGGACATGGCACGGCCGGAATTTCTCCGCATGGTGCAGAAGCTGGAGGCGCTCCGCGCGATGATTCCGAACATCCAGTCGGTCTACATCATGCGCAGGACCGGGACACCCGGGCGACTGGAGTTCGTCGCCGATGCCGATTCCCTGGAGACGTTCGAGCAACAGGATGTGAACCGCGACGGCATCATCCAACCGAGCGAGATGTCATCGCTCCCCGGCGACCTGTACGACGCGTCCGCCTTCCCGCGGATGATCGAAGGGTTCGAGCGGCCGTCCGCGGACGACGGCCTGACCACCGACCAGTGGGGCACCGTCATCTCCGGCTACGCCCCCATCACGCGCGCCGATAACGGCAAGATCGTGGCGATTCTGGGGATCGACATGGATGCACAGGAATTCAAGGCCGTCTCCCAAAGCATTCTGTCGCCGGTCGTCCTGGTATTTCTGGTAGCCGGCGTGCTGCTCGTCGCCATTTATTTTTTGTACTCGCTGTCGCTCAGGCGCTTCGAGGAATGGAGGAAAATGGATGACGAGCGGGCGGGACTGATGCTCCTGACGTACCATCAGCTCGGCGAGCCGCTCTCCATCTTCAAATGGTCGCTCGAGGCGCTCAAGGATCGAGATCCGGACGTGAGCGCGGAAGAAGCGATCACGCAGCACGTGTACAACATGGAGTCCGGCATCCGGCGGATGGACGGGATGATCAACGACCTCAAGCAGGCGGCGGAGGTGCAGGAGGGCCGGATCGCCTGCCACCCGGAGCAGGCGGATCTCAAGACCGTCATCCACGTCATCACCCGGGAACTGTCTCCGCTCTTTGAGGAACGGAAGCACAAGCTTCACCTGCACGTCGATCCGTTCTCCATGCGCCTGGATTCGTCGATCCTGCGCGTCATCCTCCGGCAGCTCCTCATCAATGCCGTCGAATATTCCCCTGAACGATCGGACATCGCGGTCCACGCCGTCCAGCACGGACGCGCGGTACAGATCTCGGTGGAGGATCACGGCTGCGGGATCCCGCAGGAGGACATGCCGAAGATTTTCACCAAATTCATGCGCGGCAGCAATGCCGCACGCATCCAGCCGGATGGCAACGGGCTCGGGCTCTTCATCGCGAGCGGCTTCGCGGAGCGCGCCGGCGGCAAGATGTGGGTGGAGAGCGAGGAGGGGAGGGGGACGACGGTATTCTTCACGTTGCCGTTGAACGGGTAGATGGAGATATTTCCATCTCAGCAGCATGGCTCCCTGTGGTGAGCTGGTCGAACCACGCCGTGCGGCTCATTGAAATTGTGACAAGAACTCGCTATATCCCTCCTCCTCCAATTTCTCCTTCGGCACGAACCGCAGCGCCGCCGAGTTCATGCAGTAGCGTTGGCCGGCCGGCTCCGGGCCGTCGTCGAACAGGTGGCCCAGATGCGAGTGGGCGTGTCTGCTGCGCACCTCCGTCCGCGTCGCGAAGAGCTTGCGGTCTTCGCGCGTCACGACGTTCTCTGCCGCGAGCGGCTTGGTGAAGCTCGGCCAACCGGTGCCGGAGTCGAACTTATCCTGCGAGCTGAAGAGCGGCTCGCCCGACACGACGTCCACATAGATGCCATCTTCATGCTGGTTCCACAGAGCATTATCGAACGGCGGCTCGGTTCCTTCGTCCTGCGTCACGTCGAATTCCATCGCTGTCAGTTTCTTGAGCAGTTCCTCACGTGACGGCTTCACGAATGTGTTCCAGGATGATCCTGCCGGTTTTGCAGATGATGTCATAGAAGAAGAGGAAGAAGAAAAGTTTCCAGCCACCAGAGCGGGCATACCTGCCCGCGGTTGTGGTATACCTGCCCGCGGTCCCTGGGAACAGGCACTCAAAAACAGAGTCAATACTAACATTTCTTTCATCCTCTCTATGATACACCAGATTGCTCAGCAATCAGAGTTGCCCTTCGACGAAGCGCGGATGCTTGCGGCTGCATCCGGCATAGTTTTCGCCCGAGCTCTCCGCGCACTATCCGCGCCGCTTCTACCAAATGCTGCAGCGCTGCCCATACTTCCTCGGGACTCCGCGTCTTGAGGCCGCAGTCGGGATTGATCCAGAGCTGCCCGTCCGGAATGTGACGCCTCGCTCGTTCGATCAACGCGACCAGTTCCTCAGTCGACGGCACCCGCGGCGAATGGATGTCCCAGATGCCCGGTCCGATGGCGCACGGGAGCGTGCCGCCATCCAGCGCATTCAGGAATGCCAGCCGTGAACGGGCCGCCTCGATGGTGATGACATCGCAGTCCAGATCCCGCAGGACCGGCAAAATGTCTTCGATCGCGCTGTAGCACATGTGCGTGTGAATCTGCGTCTCCGGCTTGCTTTCGACCACGACCGTCCGGAATGCACCCGTCGCCCACCGCAGATACTCGCCCTGTTCATTATTTCGCAGTGGCAATCCCTCGCGGAGTGCCGGCTCGTCGATCTGGATGATGCGGATGCCGGCAGTCTCCAGATCACGTACTTCCTCCCGCAGCGCAAGAGCGATCTGGCGGCATACTTCCCGTGCCGGCAGGTCTTCCCTTGCGTAGCTCCAGTGCCAGATGGTCACCGGCCCCGTGAGCATCCCCTTGACCGGTTTTTCCGTGAGTGATTGCGCGTAGCGCGACCATTCGACGGTGATCGGCCCTGTCCTCTTCACATCGCCGTGGATGATCGGCGGGCGGACACAGCGCGAGCCGAAGCTCTGGACCCAGCCGTGCTTGGTGGTCGCGATGCCGTCGAGCCGTTCTGCGAAGTATTGAACCATGTCGTTCCGTTCGAACTCGCCGTGCGTGAGCACATCGAGCCCTGTTTCCTCCTGCCGACGGATTTCGGCTGCGATCTCCGTCCGCACGTACTCTTCATACCGCTGCGTCGACCATTCCCCCCGCCGGTGCCTGTCGCGTGCGAAGCGAATGCCGGCCGTCTGCGGCGCGGAACCGATGGTCGTCGTCGGAAAGAGCGGCAACTGCAGCCGGTCGGCCTGCAGGCGCCGGCGCTCGTCGGCCGGTGCCCGGTAGGGGACCGCGGTTTCGACGAATTGCTCTTTTTCCGTCGTCGGAGGCACTGTCGCGCTCTGCACCAGGCACTCCTCGATGGCATCCGGTTGCCCGTCCACTGCACGGCTCAGCGTCACGATCTCCTGTAATTTCTCGTGCGTGAATGCCAGCTGCTCCGAGACGGTCGTTGGCAGCGATGTCTCCCGCTCAAGGGAGTGGGGGACATGGAGAAATGACGATGATGGCGCGATGATGAGGCGGTCGCTCCCGAGTTGTTCCTTTGCATGCAGCAGCAACTCGAGCGAGCGTTGCAGATCGTTCTTCCAGACGTTCCGCCCGTCGACGACGCCCAGCGACAAGGTCTTTTCCCTTGGGATCACTTCGATCGCACGTGATGCTTCCTCCCAAGCTTCCACTGCATCCAGATGGACGGCATCCACGGGCAGCGCGAGCGCCAGGTCCAGATTGTCGCGCAACTCGCCGAAGTAGGTTCCCAGAAACACCTTCATGTCGCCCGCGCTGACGCGCAGTCGATCGTAGGCCCGTACGAATGCCTGCTGCTCCGGTTCCTCCAAATCCAGCACGAGCGCCGGTTCGTCCAGTTGGATCCACTCGGTGCCCTGTGTCCGCAGACGCTCGAGAATCTGGCCGTACACGGGCAGAAGACGGTCGAGCAGCTCGAGCTTGTCGAATGGCTCGCCGGTCGTGCGGCCGAGGAGCAGGTACGAGACCGGCCCGAGCAGCACGGGTTTGGTGCGTGTGCCGGTGGCGAGGGCTTCCTCGAATTCCCGAAATGGTTTCTGTGAGGAGAGCGTGAACTGTTGATCGGGCGTGAATTCCGGTACCAGGTAGTGATAGTTCGTGTCGAACCACTTGCGCAGGTTCTGCGCGACGATGCCGGTCACAGCCTCGTGAGTGCACTCGCAGACATTTCCGGGCGATTCCGATCCGCGTGCCATCGCGAAGTACGTGTCGAGTGACACGTCGCCGCTGACATGCCGGAAACGCTCCGGTACGGCTCCTATGAGTGTCGATGTATCGAGCACGTGATCGTACAAACTGAAGTCGTTGCTTGGGATCAGATCAATGCCGACTGCCTTCTGCCTCTGCCAGTTGCGCAGTCGGATGGTCCGCGCCGTCCGTTCAAGTTCGGCCGCGGAGCGTTTGCCAGACCAGTAGCCCTCGAGAGTGGACTTGAGCTCGCGGTCCTCGCCGATGCGGGGGTAACCCAGTGTCGTGGTGATTGCCATGATCGGGAAGAAAAAAGGTGAAGCGACGGCAGCGTAGGGGGCGCTGGCCGACTGTAAAAATTTATATGGATAATTGTATGAATTTGATTCGATTGTATGAATTCATACAAACCTGTATAACAAACTCATGATCACCGTCGCACGGGCCGTCGAACGCGCGCTCGAGGACCATCCGCTTTCCGGACAAGCCATGCAGGCGGGCATCGTCAACTACAGCGCGCTCGCGCGGGAGCTGAAGCCGGTGGTGGAATCGATCCTGCTCCAGCCGGTCTCGGAAGGGGCGGTCACCATCGCACTCAAGCGACAGGCCGTGCGGCTGCGCAAGCGCCCGCCGCCCCCGCTCCTGCGGCACCCGGTCCGGAACATTGCACTGCGGAGCGGGCTCACCGCATTCATATATCAGAACTCGCCGCGGCTGCAGGACATTCACCGCCGGTTGATCGACGCCACCGGCCACGGTGACGACGCGTTCATCCACTTCGCGCAGGGATCGCGCGAATCGTCCTTCCTCGTCAGCGACAATCTACTGCCGGTCCTCCGCAAGCTCACGACACGGGAGGCGCAGACGGCCTGCTATCCGGACCTGACCGCCATCGGCGTTCGCATGCCGCCGGAAGTGATGACCCTGCCCGGCGTCTTCGCCCCGTTCGTGCAGGCGCTCGGATGGAAGGAAGTGAGCATCTACCAGATCGTATCGCACTTCACCGAAATCACCTTCATCGTCTCGGATGCGGATGCCGACCGGGCGCTGAGGGTGATCAAGGCGGTGGGGAGGAGCGGCGGAACGAAAGCGTGAACGGTTCTGCCATTAGATTTTTTTCACATTGAATCCCCGCCGTCGGCAATGCCGACGGCGGGTGCGCAGCTTCCTGCGCGGGGTTTACGGTCTGTCATCCCTGACAGTGGAGCAGGTGGTGGACGAGCTTCGGGGTCGGATAGAAAATATCCGTCCCTTCAACCTCGTCCGTCTGCATCTGCAGGAATTCCTTCTGCAGGAGTTCATGGATGCCGGTCACCACGTGCCCCGGCCCGAATGCGAAGATGCCCGAGAAGGGCAGGTGCACCTGGGGCCTCTCGGCTCCCGGCCGCTGCGGCTTCTGAACGAGCAGGGCGTACACCCCGAGGGTGAGGACGCTGAGCCGGAAATGCACCTGCACCTTCCGGCCGTAGTTGTCCATCATCTCGTGGAAAGCCCTGTTCCACTCGTCCAGTTTTCTTTGCTCCTCATACTCCCCACGCATCTGGTCGACGAGCTGGTTCCAGCTGACGCCGGTCCACTCGCCGATATCGCGCGAGAAGGAGAGGATGCGCGCGGCCGCTTCTTCCTGCTCCACCCGGCCGATGGTGTTCGGCATGAGGTAGTGGAAGTGGAGCGGGATCTCACGTGGCTGGCAGATCATGGCTTCTGCCAGATCGGTCGGAAGGTGGTAGACCTTCATGCAGAATCCTCCAACTGTGGTGTGAAAGAGACACAAAACCCAATGTTCATAATAGAACTTTTTATAAATATTGCAATATCTTCCACTGAGTGCTCTCATGTGTGCATCTCACGTTCGAAGCATCAGGCTGTGATTTGCTTCTCCAGCTCCTCCACCACCGTCTGAATGATCACCTCGTTATCCAGGAACGATCCCGCCCCGTTGTAGTAGCGAGGCGGCCCGTGGATGGAGCTGCCGCCGCCCCAGTGGGCGTTCAGCATGGCCGGATCCAGCACGTTCTGTCGCTGCTTCCCTTCCATTTCCTTCACATCGAGGGCGATGCCGACCGGGACCAGGTCGAAATCATTCACGAATCCGCTCAGTTTGACCGTCAATTTCGACCGTCCGTCATAGAAGATGATGCACGCGCAATCCCGCTCACCCAGGTGCTTGGTGATGGTGTTTTCCACTTCGTAAATGCCCGTGTTCGCCGCCTGCACGAAGTGGAGCTGTTGCCCGTTCCTGAGCGGAAATTTCCGGTGGACCGTCATGGCGACCGGCACGTCGAGCTTGTGACGGTAGAGCGCGAACTTGTCTATCTCCCGCAGCCCCTCTTCGGTGTAATCGACGAAGTCGATGGTTTTCCAGTGGTCGGTGGTTTTCAATTCCTGTTCACGATGCAGTAACCAGTGGATGCGCTCCCGGGCCTCCGCAATGACATCCGGCGCCAAGCCGATCAGTTCTTCGTAGCCGAGGCCCAGACCGTCGATGTTTCCTTCGAGCAAGAAGAGCGGAAGCATCCGGCGAAAGACACGGTCATCGTGCGCGATCAGGTCAGCATTGAGCCCGGCCCAGCTTGCGAAGAGCGTATCCAAATCAGGTTCATTGCCGACGTGACGGTAGCCGACAGCACCGATGATCCGTGTGCGCGTCAGGTTCATCTCCTGCACGCAGGCTGCGTCGGTGATCTGTCGAATGCATCCGTCGTGATGATCGGTAGAGAAGATTCCACGTTTCTTGTCGTAGTACGGTCCCCTGGCGGCGCCGTCCATGTAGACCGTGTTCCGTGGATGATCCACTCGTCTCAGGTCCTTCAGTTCCTTCGCCAGCCCCCGAATCATGAAGAGCCGGTTGCCGCGAGTCCCCAGATCACGGCGGCAGATCGCTTTGTGCTGGACGCCGTCGAACTCCGCAAATTCAACGGCGTAGCGGTTACCGTTTCCGTCCTCGCTCATGGAATGCACTCTACGCCGGGGGGGCCGGTTTTTTCAATACCGCTAAAATCGATCGGATTGTCAATCTGGCGCAGTGCCGCTCCGTTTCACCGGAAATGCCTGCGCGGAGGTCGTCCGGAGCGGCCGCCGTGATGTGACGGGCGTTGGTGTTGCCGTTCCGGTTCCGGAGCGCGAGGGAGCGGCGGCGGCAACGGAGGCAACGGCGTCCGCTTGAGCGTGGAGCGGATGAGTTTCTCAATCTTCCGGATGCCGTCCTTCTGTTCCGGGCTCGCGAAGGTGATGGCGCGGCCCTCGCGGCCGGCGCGGGCGGTGCGGCCGATGCGATGGACGTAGTCGCCGGCGTCGTCGGGGATGTCGAAGTTGATCACCACCTGGATGCCGGTCACGTCGATGCCGCGCGCGGCGATGTCGGTGGCGATGAGGATGCGGTGCGTGCCCTTCTTGAATCCCTCGAGCGCGGCGCGCCTTTGATTCAGCGAACGGTTCGCGTGGATTTCCGCCGCGCTGTGTCCCATCGCCTGCACTGCCCGCGTGATCTTCTTCGCGCCGTGCTTGGTGCGGGAGAAGACGAGGATGGTCCCGCGGTACTGATCCAGCAGCGTCTTCAGCAGTTGCAGCTTCTGGTCCTTCGGCACGATGAAGAGCTCCTGCTCGACGCGATCGGCGGTGGTGCCCGTGGGGGCCACTTCGATGCGGATCGGGAGCTTCATGTGCTTGTTAGCGAGCGTCATGATCTCGTGCGGCATGGTTGCCGAGAAGAGCATGGTCTGCCGCTCCGTCGGCACGTGCTTCAGGATGCGCTCGATCTGCGGGCGGAAGCCCATGTCCAGCATGCGATCGGCCTCGTCGAGCACCAGGATCTTCACCTCCCGCAGCGTGATGGTGCCCTGCTGCAGGTGGTCGTTCAGCCGGCCGGGCGTGGCGACGACGATGCGCGGGTCGCTGCGGATCATCTCGATCTGACGCTGCATGGAGGCGCCGCCGATGAGCACCGCCATCCGGATGCCGAACGCCGGCGCGAAGGTCATGAGCGCTTCCTCCACCTGCTGCGCCAGCTCGCGCGTGGGGAGGAGAATCAGCCCGCGGCCGCCGTGTTCGGCCAGCCGCTGGAGCATGGGGATGCCGAATGCGAAGGTCTTCCCCGTGCCGGTCTGCGCGATGCCCACCAAGTCCTTGCCCTGGATGGCCGGAGGAATCGATTGATGTTGGATAGGCGTCGGAATGGTGAATTTCCGATCGTCGAGGATGCGGAGGATCTTCGCGTGGATGCCCAATCCGTGGAAACCGGAGGCGGGTGGGTGATGAGGAGGAGGCGTCATGAGGGTGCGTATGTGGGGGCCATGCGGTTCTGATCCGCATTCTACCACATTTCCGCGAAGGCAAGGGCAAAAAAGGTCGCCGGAACGGAGAGCGACTCCCCGGCTAAGGCTCAGAATGACGGCGCCGGTCTCTTCAGCAGCCGGGCGTTGATTTCCGGATTGCGGAACCAGCCGCTGATGGCGAGCAGAACGAGCAGGATGTAAATCGGCAGCGCTTCCAGGCTGCTGAAGCCGTGCGTCAGGTTGGTCGCCAGCGCGCCACCCAGGTAACCGGCCATGAGCACGAGCCCCACCGTCGACGTGCGGGGCAGGAGGAAGAGCCCGATGATGACCAGCTCGAGGACGGCGAGCGGATATTCCATGCCAGCGGTTCCGAGCCTCCGACCGAACTCTTCAGCCGGCGATCCGGTTGTGACCGGGATGAGCTTCATGACGGCTGCGAACAGATTGAACGCGGCGACCAGGATCGCGCAGGTCCAACCGATGATGGAGGAGAGGCGGGGAGACATGCCGAGAGCATACACTGGTAAAGATGAGCATCAAGATTCTCTTGCAAGAAGTATAACACTTCTGTTATACTACTTACATGCGTGTGAAAGAGCGTCTCCTCCGGCAGAGCGGGCTCGCGGTCTTCGACCGCAGGGTCATCGCGAACCTCCTCGGCGTCGCGTACCCGAGCACCAATCCCATCCTCGATCGGCTGGTCCGCGCCGGCATCCTCACGCGCTTGCGTCGCGACCGGTACGTTCTCAACGAAACCGCCGCCGCCCGGACCCGCAAGATCGCGAACGAGCTCGTGAAGCCGTCGGCCATTTCGCTCTGGACCGCGCTCAGCGACGCCGGGATCACGACGCAAGCGCCGCGTACCGTGCAGTCCGTAACGCCGAAGCGGCCGGTCGATGTCGCGCCCGACAACTTGCCGATGTTTCAGTACGTGCATCTGCCGCCCGTGTTGTACGCCGGCATTGTGCTGGATGGCGACGGCGTTTTCCGCATGCCTCCCGAGAAGGCTCTGTTGGATCTCCTCTACGTCCAGGGCGGCGCGCTCGACTGGTCGAGCATGGACCTCAAGCGACTAAACCGCGCGATGCTCCGCCGCATGGCCGGCCTTTTCCCGGAGCGCGTGCGGCTCGCACTCATTGCTTCCCCCCTCTTCCGATGAACGAGCAAGAACTCCTGGCGCTCGCCAGGCAGCAGGACATCGATCCCTCCACTGCGTTTCATGAGGAACGGGAGGTGCGATTCCTTGCCCGCATGGCGGAGGATCCCGTGCTCGGGACGCATCTGGCCTTCAAGGGCGGCACCGCGCTGCGGTTCGTGTACCTCTGCGACCGCTACAGCGACGATCTCGATTTCGACCTCGTTCGCGCGGATGCGACCCCGCGGCAGATCCTGTCGAAGCTCCGCGGCATCGCCGATGCACTCGCGCTGGAAGTGACCGACGCATGGATCAAGCGACGGACGGTTCTCCTCGAGGCCCGCGCACCCGGTTGGAAGCGTAGGTTGAAGATCGAAATCTCGCTGCTCCCTCGCGCGGCGAAGCTCGCCACGATCGTGCGCAACGTGGTGACGCCGGTCTACGGCGCGTCGGTGAACGTGCTGACATACCCGCTGCCGCTCCTGCTGGCCGGGAAGATGCTTGCGATCCTGGAGCGGCCGTACCGCACGCCGCGGGATCTGTACGATTTGTTCTGGCTGCTGTCGCGAGATGTCGAAGAAGATGCCGCGTACCTGCGCGACGCGGCGACAAACCCAGTCGCGAAAAAGCTCGCGTCGGACCGGCCTGCCCTCTACCGGGCGCTCCTCGAGCAAGTGGACGCGTATGCCGATCGCCAGATCGCCACCGAGCTCGGCGCGCTGCTGCCGCGCAGGCAGCGCCGTTGGGCCAGCAGCGATCTGAAAGATCGAACTCGCGAACTGCTCGAGCTGCGCTTGAAAACGATGGAAGGGTAAGCGTCATCACCTCGCCAGTCGGTCGTCACAGAGCACCGTCCCCCGCCCATATTTCTTCGCTCATGACTGATGCACTGCACCTGTATGGCCGAACCGACATGCACATTCTCCAACGCATCGTCGTTTTCCATCCGGAGTTCGAGCGCATCCATCCATTCTGCGAGGGATGGTTGGTGTTGATCATTCACGGGTGGTGGACATCCTGCGAAAAAGTTTGAACCAGATCACCCAACAAATATTCGGGTGGGCTGAGCTACTTAGTCTAACATCTTACTCACGCCAGCAAAGACCTTTGCCTTGATTCTTTCGTAGTGTGCATTGCCATCTTCACCACGTTCATTCATGGCACGAGCCTCTGTATATGCTTCCTCGAGACGTCGTTGGCCTTCTGCTTGACCATCGACTAATTTTTCAAAGTCACTTTTGCCTGCGCTGGATTCTTGTGTAATACCCATGCTTATAGTTTAATGAAATATTAGAATTTATCAAAAAAAATCATTTACTGCCACTCACCTCGAATCAACTTTTCTTTCTTCTCTCTCGACCAACCCTTTATCTGTATCTCGCGCTTTCGCGCAGAAGATTTATCTGGAAATGGTGGTGACACATACAATAATCGCAGAGCACCTTGGTCATGTGCGAATTTTGCGCCTTCATCACGATTATGCTCTTGGATGCGTCTGTGGGGATCAGTGGTGATTCCAGTGTAGTAGCGACCCGTCGGAGCTTGGGCGATGTAAACGAACCACGGCATAGCAGATCATCGTAGCAGATCTGTTTTGTATGTTGTATATGTTGGGCTCTTCGACTCACTTCGTTCGCTCAGAGTCATTCGACTCGCTCGTAAATAATGATCGTGGTTTACCATGAGCGAGCCTCGCCGCGTAGCGGCTGGCGAGTCGAATGGTGGAGATGCCGGGAATTGAACCCGGGTCCAACGTGTAGTGCCGATGCCCGTACTGTCATGAACCTCTCGATTCTCACAACCTCTGAGAGAGGAACAGAGAAAAGGTGTGAGGGTTGATGCCTGGATACAGAAGGCTCACGGCATCAGATGAACCCGCCGTCCTGCTGGTGACGCCTCATCCCCTTACGCAGGAGTGGGGGGCGAGACGTGTTCCCGCAAAGGGGAACAGGTTAAGCAAAGGCGAGGACCGGAAGCTGAACGCGACCGGCGATCTCGCGGACCTTGCTTAGAATAGATGAGTTGGCATCTATAGTGTGCAACGAGTGGGTATCGGGAACCGTTGCCATCCCGAACAGAAGCAATGCGACCCTAGTAATCACGCTGTCGAAACCTGTCATCCCCAGAGGTATAAAGACTGTGACGTTCGGAAGAAATGATGCTTCCACCTCCCGCCCACCGTAGCCTTCCCGCGAGCGAAGCATGATTCTCATTAGCTTCAATCGAAGTGAAGTGACGGGCGAAGGTGGGTCATCCCCACGTAAAGCCGCTGCGCGGCCACGTGGCACAGCCAGAGAAAGCGAATCATCCCATGCTGTCAAAGGACTGCCACTCATCATAGCGGTTGCAAGGCGACGGCAAAAGATGAAAGACCTGTTTCTGCTACAGTCCCCCCATGGACCCCGCCAGCACCGACGTGAACGCTCTCGCCCGACAGCTCTATAAGCCCGAGGGTGTTGCTGGGGAAGAAGTCGGCAAGATGCTCGCGCAGAGGAATGCCGATCAGAATGCGTTCACGTTCAGCTGCCTTCAGATCGAACCCGCCGATCACGTGCTCGAAATCGGCTTCGGTCCGGGGGAGGGGATCGCGGAGGCGGTGCGGCTGACGCCGCAGGGGTACGTCGCCGGCATCGATCACTCGGATGCGATGCTGAAGATGGCGCAGGAACGCAATCACCGGGCGATCATGGAGGAGCATGTGGAGCTGACGCTGGGGGATGCGGCCGCGCTCCCGTACGAGGATGAGAGCTTCGACAAGATTTTCTCGGTGAACGTCTTTCACTTCTGGCCGGAGCCGCTGCGTGAGCTCGCAGAATGCAGACGTGTCCTCAAGACAAGCGGCCTCATCGTCTTTTTCCTGACGCACCCATCCTCATGGCTGCCCGGCATGGCGGGCACGGACGTCTTCATCGCGCGGGAGCCGGAGGAGATCGAGAAACTCTTTGCGCGGGCGGGCTTCCGGAACGTGGAGAGCCGAACGGCCATGTTCGAAGACAGGAAAGGCTTCGCGGTGCTGGGGACGAAGTGATACGGCTTCGCGATATAATCGCTACCAATGGAGCATGAAACACATCCGCTATATCGGCGTAGCGCTACGCCGATATTCGTTCTGCTACACGGAGCCATTGGTTTCGTTTATCATGCGAAGCCGTATGAGTGTGTTCGATCATGAAAGAGCGCTAGGATAGATGCCGACGTCAGCGTTTTCCGTTCCCTTCCTCACCCTTTCCATGAGCCCCATCGATCCCACCGACATCCAGAAGAAGTGCGAAGAGTTCCTCGCGTCCCTCGGCATCCCCGGCTTCATCATCTTCGGCTGGAAGAAGGATGACGACAATATGGGCATCGTCTACTCCTACCACGACGTGCCGATCAACGCGGCCATCAAGGGCGTGAGCTGGGCGTTGCATGATTTTATTTCGAAGACCCTGTAAATAGTCAGGAGGCCTTTGGATTGTGGGCGGGCGGCTTGATCACCTCCTTCATCACCCAATTCGCCAGCCCGATCGCGAGCGACACAACAATCCAGCCCCCCCACCCGCCTTTGATGGCGAGTGTCACGACCGAACTATCCATGAGGCCGACGAATTTCACGATCACCCATAGGAAGACTGCGTTGAGGAGGATGATGGCGAGGATATGCGCGAGGAGCCTCAGTGGCAGGAAGAGGATGCCGAGGAGCGGGCGGAGAAAGAGGTTCAGGAGCGTCAGCAGCGCGCCGATGACGACGGCACCCGCGAGGCCGCCGCCGACAGTGACGTACTGCGGCAGGAAGCGCGCGAGCATCCAGATGAGGATGGTGTTGCCGAGGAATTTGAGGAAGATGCGGGCGGGGGCGGACATGCGTTTGAATGATACTTCACCGTTCGTGTCATGGCGAGCGTCGCTCTTGATTGACATCCGCACCCCGGAAGGGTGCTGCTGGGACGGAAATAATTCTCCTATTGATCTCAGCAGCACGGCTCCCTGTGGTGAGCTGGTCGAACCACGCCGTGCGGCGTTGACCAGATTTCTTATTTTTTCGGATCCAGAAATACTGCAATGGACAGATCATCCAGTGTTACGTCATTACGCTTCCCATCACGCTTCGCTGCATCGATCGAGGTGTTCGTCTCCTGCATGACGAGCTCGCCGAATTCTTTCAACAGATCATCGGCGCCCTCGATGCCCAGCGCGATGCGTTCTCCCATGTCGTAGCCGGATTCCTTGCGCAGCTTCTGGATGGCGCGGATGAGGTCGCGGGCGCTGCCTTCGCGTGCCAGTTCAGGCGTGATGCGCGTGTCCAGACTCACGACGATGCCGTAGTCGGCGGCCACGTCCTGGCCTTCCTTGCCGCGGTAGATCACCTGCGCCTCCTCCGGCGAGAGCGTCTCATCGAGAATGATGATGTTCTTCCCGCTCATCGTGAATGCGCCCCGCTTGCCGGCCTGGATCACCTCCTGCACCTTGGCGCCCAGTCGGGGACCGGCTGTGCGGGCGTCCACCTGCGCGTAGGCCTCGGCCAGCGCGCCCGGGTCATCCACGCAGTCGATCGCTTTTACATTCAGCTCCTCCTGCAGCAGGCGGATGTCGCCCGGGTCGAGCTTTCCTTTGTTCATGTTTGTTGGGATCGCGATGGTGGCGCTCGCGAGCGGCTGGCGGATCTTGATCTTTTTATCCGCACGGACCGAGAGTCCCAGTGAGACTATGCGCCGGAGCAGATTTTGACGCGCTTGCAACTGGGTTTCCTCTTTCTTCAATTTCTTCATCTCCGGCCAGTCGGTCAGGTGGACCGATCCATGCTCCTGCGGCACCAGGTTCAGGTACATCGCCTCGGTGAGGAACGGGCAGAACGGCGCCAGCAGCTGGCTGATTGTCAGAAGCACGTCATAGAGGGTCGCGAGCGCAGCGGTCCGTTCTTCCATGTTCGGCCCCTGCTCCGATTCGACGTTATGGATATCGGTCTTTCCCGCGAAGCGCCGGCGCGACAGGCGCACGTACCAGTTGGTGAGCGCATCGATCGTCTCGTGTAGCTCGCCGCAGGTGGCGGAGAGATCGTAGTGCTCCAGCTCCTCCGTCATGCGGTTCACCAGATCCTGCACCTCGGCGCGGATCCAGCGGTCGAGCGGGTGTTGCGAGTGCGTCCGCGTCTCCTGCGGCTGCCATCCGGCCGCATTCGCGTAGGTGACGAAGAAGCTGTACGTGTTCCACAGCGGCAGGAGGACGTTCCGGAGCGCCTCTTCCACGGACTTCTCCGAAAATCGCATGTCTTCGCCCCGCACCGCCGGCGAGCTCATGAGTGCGAAGCGCACGGCATCGGCACCCTGCTTCTCCATCACCTCCAGCGGCTCGGGGTAATTCTTCAGCCGTTTGCTCATCTTCTTCCCGTCCTCCGCCAGAATCGTGCCGTTGACGATGCAGTGGTGGAATGCCGGCTGCTGGAATAGCGCGGCAGCCAGTACCGTCAGTGTGTAGAACCAGCCCCGCGTTTGGTCGATGCCTTCCGCGATGAAATCCGCCGGGAATCCAATTGGAATTCTATTTGCTTCTTGGTTCTTGTTTCTTGTTTCTTTCGCCGCCATCTCAAAAGGAAAGTGAGACTGCGCATACGGCATCGATCCGCTCTCGAACCAGCAGTCCAGCACCTCCGGGATGCGCTCGAACATGGGACGGAGCGCGTAGCTCTCGACCGCCGTGTTCTCGATCGGACGCCAGATGGGTCCGCCGCATTCCAGGTGATGGATGGCGTTCATCACGCGGCGGTGTGCGAAGACGAGCACCCGCTTGCCGCGGTACCGCTCGAGCAACATCGCGAGCGCCTGGCGGAGGCGGCGGTGGAAAACATCTTGCGATTCGCCGTTCGGAATACGCGTCACCGATGCGAGGAAATCCCGCGGGTAGTCCGGATGTTCCTCCCGCACCCGCGCCTCGGTCTTCCTCTCCCAGTCGCCCAGGTCCTGCTCGCGGAAGAGGTCCACAGTACCAAGATCCATGCCCCAACGCTTCGCGACGATGTCCGCCGTCTCGCGGGCGCGGAGGAGGGGGGAGGAGAGGATGACGTCGTAGTCGGCGGATTTGAGCTGTCGCAAGAGGTCGAGCGCCTGCTCCCGGCCCTTATCCGTGAGTGACGGATCGCTTTTCCCGCTCAGGACACCTACCTCGTTTTCGGTGCTCTGGCCATGTCGTACAAGCGTCAGGTGCACCACATCGGCGTCCGTTCCGGCCGGGAAACGGATGGTATCGACCGTCTCCTTGTGCAGGTCCAGCTCCGCTTGCGTCTCGTGGTCGAAGAAGTACGACTTGGGAACGGCGAAGCGCGGGTACGGCTGGTCGCAGAGCTTCGCGGGATCTTCCTTGGTGAGATAGTGCTTGATGTTCAGCGCCGGATCCGCGTGCGTGACGATGATGACATGTTGCCCCTTGTGTTTGGGGAGCGTTTCCTGCAGGAAGCCGGCGATCCGCTCCTGCACCTGCGCCCAGGTCTCCATGCCCGGGAAGTGGTAGATGCTCTCCACACTGCCGCTCTCCAGCTTATGGGCGCGGCGGGCCCGTACGAAGGACAGGTCGCTCCAGTCGATCGCCTTGCCTTCATACTCGCCGAACTCCACCTCGCGCAGGCGCTCATCGACGATCATCTTCGCCTTCGTCTTCTTTGCAATGGCTTCGGCGGTCTGGATGGTGCGTGCGAGTGGGGAGCAGTAGATGACGTTCACGTTCCGGCGCGCCACGGCAGTCGCGACTGCCGTGGCTTGTTTCCTGCCGTTCTCCGTCAGATCGCTCCCCGGCACTTTGCCCTGGTAGCGCGGCGTCACGTTCGCTTCGCTCTCGGCGTGGCGCAGCACGGTCACCTTGGTGAAACGGTCGGGCGTACGCGCCATCACCTCGTCGCGGCTCCCGAGGACCACGGTTTCGCCTGTGTGCTCGCAGCGCCAGATCGGTAAGGGCGTCCCCCAGTAGCGGCTGCGGCTGATTGCCCAGTCGCGGGCGCCTTCCAACCATTTACCGAACCGGCCGTCGCGGATGTGCGATGGCACCCACTGCGTCATCGCATTCGCTTTCAGCATGTCTTCCTTGATCTGCTCCACCGCCACGAACCATGAGGAGGTGGCGTAGTTGAGCAGCGGGCTGTCGCACCGCCAGCAGTGGGGGTAGCTGTGTTTGTACTTCTCCTCGGCGAAGAGCAGCCCTTTTTCTTTCAGATAGTCTGCGATCTTCCTGTCCGCTTTCGTCGGATCATCCTTCGGCTTCACCTCCATCTCCGCGAAGTCGGTGACGGCACTTGTGAGTTTCCCATCCATTCCCACGTGCTGCAGCAGTGGCACGCCCTCGTGCTTTCCCGTGTTGTAGTCGTCCTCACCGAAGCCGGGCGCGATGTGCACCACGCCGGTTCCATCCTCGGTCGTCACGAAATCTCCCGTGACGATTCTGAACGCGGACTCCTTGTATATGTCGGCGAAGTAGGGGAAGAGTGGTTTATACAACTTTCCGAAAAGTTCTGTTCCTTTGAACGGAGCGCCATCTTGGAAGAATTGACGCTCGTTCGTTGTCTTTCCATTAACTGGCTCAAGGACTTTCCTGAAATAACTGTGTGAAGCAATGTATGTAGTATTCTCTTTTCCTCGTTCCATGAATCGAATGTATTCGACTTCAGGATGCGCGGCGAGGAACAAATTCCCCGGCAAAGTCCACGGCGTCGTGGTCCACGCTAGCAAGAATGTTCCAGGCTCATCTTCGAGTTCGAACATTGCCGTTACCGAGTGATCCGTAATCTCCTTGTACCCCTGCGTGACCTCGAAGTTGCTGAGCGGCGTCTGGCACCGCGGGCAGATGTGCATCGGGCGGTGACCTTCGTACACGAGGCCTTTGTCGTAGAGTGACTGGAACACCCACCAGATGCTCTCCATGTAATCCGGGTCCATCGTCCGGTAGTCCCAGTCCATGTCCACCCATCGGCCCATGCGTTCCACCGTCACGCGCCATTCCTTCGTGTAGCGCTGGACGGCGGTGCGGCAGAGTTTATTGAAGGCGGCGACGCCCATCTCCTCGATTTCCTTGCGGGACGTGATGCCGTGCTCTTTCTCAATTTCATATTCGACAGGCAAGCCATGGCAATCCCAGCCGAAGCGCCGCTGTACAGATTTCCCGCGCATCGTCTGGTAGCGGGGGATAACATCTTTGATCGTCCCCGCGAGCAGGTGTCCGTAGTGGGGGAGGCCGGTCGCGAATGGAGGACCGTCGTAGAAGCCGAAGGTTTGCTCCCTCGTCGCTTTCGTCGGGCCAGCCAGCAGGTCGCTCACCTTGGATCGATTGCGGATGCTGCGCTTGAACGTGTCCTCCTCCTGCCAGTACTGGAGGATCCCGCGTTCGAGCGCGGGGAAGGACTGCCGGGGATCGACGGGGTCGAACATAGGCAATTGCCAAATCCGGCTTAGTATAGACCTATTCTCAGCGGACGATAGGAGTTTGACAGCAGGGTTCATTTGAATCAAAATCCAAGTCTATTGGCATGTCTGGCGGCACGCTACCTGAGATATTGATGGATCGGCCGCACAAACTGCTTCATCTCTTCTCAACAATCTTATGGCGACAGGGGAGTCGGAATCGATGTTCTCGCGCAAGGGGCAGGACCAACTGCACGCGGATATGCGCGCGGCGACCATACGCAACACGGCTCTGTCGTACTTTCTGGAGAGGGTTTCCCGCGAGGTGCATGCGTGGAAGCGGAGCCGCGATATCGATCGAGTACGTGCTGCGATCGACACGCTCCTGCGGCATGCGATTCATCCGGACGATCCGAACAATGCGGAGACCCTCCCCATCTGGGATCTCGCTGCTGATTTTGCTTACTTCACGGAGCATGACGACTGGCAAGACTACCATCAATATGCCACCTCGAAAGTCATCTATCGCATCTGCGAGCAGTACATCCATCGCGATGATCTGTCTCCGGCCCTGCGCAAGGATCCGCGCCATCGCACGGCAGCCCGGTATCAGAGTACACGCAATGCGCGCCGGGATATTCCCTACCACGAACCTCTCTACGGTCGTATCGCACCTCTTTCGCAGGCGCCAAGCCCCGTTGAGATTGAGAAAATGAGACTCGCTGCAACTGTTGATCTCTTCCGCAGCGTGGAGTTTGTCTTCTCCCGGACGCTCACTGCGATCAGATCTCTGCTGGTGGAAGGAGTCAAGGAAGGGGCAAGACTGACAACTGTCATCGAGCAAGCCCGCAGCCGGCTGCGGCACATCACGTTCGTTTCCCGCAAGGAGGAGGAAATGGATGTTTCCACCCCCCTCCTTCTTGGGAGCATGTACAGCGAGGAATGGAGAAAGGGGGACTCCATGCCAACCGTCGATGAGCTCTGGCATTTGAGGGGGTTTGATGACCTGGAGACCATGCTTCGGGACCCCGAGGGCCGTCTGGTCGAATCCTTCCAAGCGGTAAAAATGTACTTCTTGAACGGGGGGAAGGATTACAAAAAACTGAAAAAGAAGGATGAGCCGGCCCCTGAGTATTATTACGAGGATCCAACAATCCGTCAGCGGCTGTGATTCGCTTGGGGCTTGAGGATGGATTCATCGCGGACTTTCTTGCAATGCGAGAAAAAGCGCTTACAATGTGTGCTGGTTATATTTTTTCCCGCTTCAGAAAGCTACGAACGTATGATCTCCCGGATTCCTGACCATCGGACACAGAGCAGTTTGGGTGACATCTTCCCACCTGCGTACTCTGGCAAGGAGCCTGACGACGGACTGTACAGTTTCGATCTCGTGCAGTTCTTTCCAGATGAAGGCGAGGCACTGGAGCTCTTCTACTCACATCGGCAACAAGGTTTCAACGAGGCCTATTTGAATCGCATCGTCTCTTACGTTGCTCGTGCTCTCATCGGCATGGTGTATGAGCGTCGCAGGAGACTTGCAGCTTCTCTGTTGCCCGCATCCGGAGAGCGAGAAGCAACCGCAGCGTCGAATCGCCTGCCCCCGCAGGAATCGCAGGATATCCCCGATAAAGTGCGGCGCGGAATCTATGATCGTGTCAGACAGTGTTACCTCACGTCATTCGGATCACCCGAGAGAGCCGCCTAGTTCTTGCCAAGTCTATGAATGAGAATTTTGATTCGCTCGGCAGAGAAATCGATCTCATTGAAGTTGGCCAACCAGATGAGGCTACGATGATTGACATGATCATTCGTGCACATCAGAACATTCAGGATATCGGTCTTAGAGACATAGAGAGGCGAAATGCGCAGCTGCTTGTTTGGAAAAAATGGCTTCCTCGCGTTCACGATGCGGAACACCGGCATCATCCGCTCATCCAGAGGATGTACACCAACAATGTGATCCCCAAGGAAAAGCTCCTGGACCTGCAGGCAGATGATCCGCTGGCGGCTGACTCGGCGAGAGAAGCAATCGCCAATGAGGCCGGGTTCCTCCATCCGGAAGTCCCGAACATGCGTGAGTGCACTCCACCGAGCGGTATCTGCAAAGTGCTCAATAATAGCGAAGGGCACATGATCGGCTTCTACACCATGCTCTGTGAAACCGGCTTGGTGGAGCAGCAGTGCATTCGCGACTTCGGATGGCAATCCGATTATGAGTACACCGCAGAGAATCTGCCTCAGCGATCCGCCACCGGGAAGCTTACGTGGAAGAATCCCGCTATCGCCGCCCATGTTTTCAATCACCTCGATCAGCTGGCGCTGCCCGGAGACCTCATCATCCGCCAGGATGATTCCCATCACAGGAATGCGGGGAAGGGGAAGGCGCTGAAAGTGGCGGCCTACGAGTCACTCGAGAACAGGGAATGGGCGCTCGATCCCGATGCGGCGGCTGCCAAGCTGTACACCATCACGCGCATTTTCGAGATCACGAAAGTGGGAGATCGTCCGTTGAAGGAATCGGTCGTCAATCACTGGAGCAGGCACGTGAACCAGGATCTCGGGGCCATGGAAATCGGCACGCTCACGGAGAGTTTTCGGCGCGGGGGCGTTCCCATCGAGGTCCAGTGGCTCCTGTACTTCTCAGACGTGCCTTCCCTCCTCTCCAGAGCCCGGAGCGGGGCGCGCTGATCACGTGGAGAGGATCTTCTTTCCTCCCGGGGCGGCGGAGAGCAGATTTCCCATGATCATGCAGAGACCGGCCACAGCGAGCACCGATGCGTATTCTTTTCCGAAAAGTTGCCAGTGTGCGATGAGCGTGATCGCCAATGAGAAGTTGATGTACCGCGCGATGTTGAGGTAGCCGCTGTAGTGATTCAGGTAGTAGAAGAGGAGGTACGGCGCACCGACGAATGCAAGACTGAAGAGGACGGTAGCGGCGAGGAGCGACCAGGAAACCGGATGGAATGTCGAGGGGAGGAGGAGCATGGGGAGCGACGCAATGGCCGCCATGGCACTCGTCCAGAAGAAGAACTGCAAGAAACGCGCTTGGACACGCTCGTGGGTCTGGAAGTACGAACTTGCCATTGTGTAGATGGAAAATGTCAGCAGCACAGCTGCGGAGAGCAGCATTCCCGTCCCTGAGTCAGGAATGGAGGAGAGTGCGAGCAGACCGGCGACGGTGAAGAGCCATGCCAAGCCGAACTGTGAAAATGATCGTTGCTGCAGCAGCAGGGGGCTTGCAACAACGAGCGTGTTGCCACGGATGACGATGTTGTAGATAGCCGGAGACGTACTGGAGAGCGCGACGTACGAGAGGAGGCTGACCAGGAAGAAGGAACTACCGGCGAGCCAGAGGGACAAGCGGCGCAGAGGTATAGGAGAAGACTGGCGGGGTTTTTGCTGCAAGAGCAGGAGTGCCATGGCCATGCCGGTGACAGACCACACCCGGATCAACGTGAATTGCGAGGCTGTTACTCCGGCATTCAGAATGACTTTCGAAAAAACAGGGTCCAGACCCCACAGAACAATGAGGAGTGCAAGACTCAAGATATTGCTGACCTCCGTGAAGCGCGATATGAGCCGAACATGTCTGGCGCCAGCTATCTCTAATTCGTCCAGTAGCATGGAAAGCTGGGACGGATTGAGGATGAGCCGCAGCGTCACTGTCGTCATATGCGAGGCACATCCTTTCCGGTAGCGGATTTCCTGCATGAAAGTTCCATACTGCCGATGAATGAGATTCAGGCGATCCATTCTCGATACGTTCTCCATTTCCACTTCGTAGCGGATGACCGCATGGCTGCTCTTCTCAAGCTGATTTTTCCTCTTCCTCTGCTTCTTGAAAATTTGCAGGTACACGTCGTTTGCCTCCAACTTGGCGTCCGCAAGGGCCGTGAACCCTTCGGTCGTGGAATGGTATCCCAATGCGCGCATCGCGCCAGTGAGGATCTTCTCATCAATCTCCTCGAGAAATCCTCTCTTGTGCTCCTCCAGGGATTTTTGCAGCAGTTCCTTTCCTATCGCTTCCCTGTCCTCTTCGGGGTGTGAGGACAGTCCTTTGCGGATCGCCGCCGTTGCGAACCTGGTCATGACCAATCGCAGCCACTCGCGCTTCACCGTCTCGTCTGCCGTGAATTCCGGATCCAGTGTATCGGCGTGTTTCAGCACCGTATCGAACGGAACCTCTCTGCCGTTGACTTTCAGCCCCCGGAGACGCAGTGAATTTTCTCCGATCAGGAAAAATGCACCATCGAGCGCCGTCGATTCCCGGGGAAGCTGTACGGTCTGATCATCCGGGCCGTGAATGGTTATCGATTCACCCAGAATATCATTCTGCAGGCTTTCCCAGAAGTCTTCGCTCCGCTCCATCGTGTCCTCCGAGAGCGGCGAGATCCGCTGCGTCCAGGGAAGGATGTCGCGCAGCTGCGCGCGCTTCTGCTGATTGAAGCAGTAGAGTGTCACGCCTTTCAGCGCGTACTCCTGCATTTCCTTCGTGCGGATCTTGCAGCGAACCCTGGTACCGTCCTCCAGAATCACTGTCGTGTGGAGCCCTTGGTAGCCGTTCGTTGTGGGAGAATTGATGAAGTCCTGGAAAGACATGACTTCGCGCTTCCAAGGTTCGTGGAGTGCGCCGAGAATGCGGTAACAGGCATCACGATCCTCACATACGAACACGATAGTCGCGGATGCGACGCCGGTGACGGCGGCGCTCCCCGTCTCGAGCTGCACGCGAAGGTTATCCCAGGATTTTATTTCGAAATGCATTGTCAACTTTCGCGTGAGATCAGGGTGAAGCCCTTCCAGTCGATCCATGATCATGATCTGCACCCGATGGCAGGTGACGATGTATTGCTTGCGAAGCGCGACCAATTTCTCATACAACGCACCGTCAATCACTGCGAGACACAATGCCTCCAGCTCGTACTGCAGGTTCGACATGGAAAGGCGCCCCGCAATCTTCGCGTAGACGTCGAGTGTTTCCTGCGCCAAGCCCCGCTGTCTCTCCTCCGGCAAGAATTCGATCGTTTCCATGTTATGGAGACGGTCGAAGAGCTTGATGACCATGATCCGGAGGTCCTGCTGCATCAGCCGGAAAATCTTGCGGAGCGTTTCGATCTTCTCATCCAGCGTCGGCCGTTCCGCCACGTCGCTCGCTGACAGTTTCGTCACGCCGTCGATGAGCGATTTCACGTCCCCGTCGAACTGCGCCTCAATCTCGTCGAGGGTGATCGGCGTATCTTCCACCGTATCGTGGAGCAGGGCTGCGATGAGCGTATCCGCGTCCGCACCCACGGAGGCCAGCCGCAGCGCAACCGTCACCGGATGAGTGAAGTACGGCTCTCCGGACCTCCTCTTCTGTACGGCGTGGAGCCGCTCGCCCAGCAGGAATGCCTCATGCAACCGCTTCCGGTCATGCGGGGAGAGATGCCGGATGGAGGCGGAAAATTCTGTCCACAGCATGGGGTTGATGAATTATACGCCACCGGGAAAGGGGACAGATAGGCGTTTTTCTCTATGGTGAGAGGGAAATGATCGGTGTTCTCCTGTCACGTCATTGCGCTCAGGATGTACGCCTTCACATTACTGAAGATTGCCGTTCCCTCATCGAGCGCCTGGATCTGCTCCTTCGTGAACCAGCGAAGCTCCCCGCCTTCACTCTCATCGAGTGTCAGGATCTGATCTTCATCGATTGGCCGGGCCAGGTAGAGGAAGTCCATGTGTTGATGCGCGGGCTCGTCTCTCTGTTCGCTCGCGGGAATGTTCTCCAGGAGGAACGCGATCGGTTTCTTGAGCATGTGGCCTTCTTCCGGATTTTTCGCAAAGAGATCAAGCTCAGAGCCTGTGGTGAGCCCCGTCGAACTACCGATGATTTCCACCTCCAACCCCGTCTCTTCCCTGCACTCGCGTTTCGCCGTTTCCTCGGGCGTTTCGTTCTCATCCACATGGCCCCCCGGCGGCATCCAGCGGCCGAGCCGCCTGTGCCACAGCAGCAGCACTCTCTGTTGCGAATCAAGAACGAAGGCGGTGGCGGTGAAGTGGCGCGTCATTTCTTCAGCATGGAAGCCAGGTACTGCCCCGTATAACTCTCCTTCACCCCGGCCACTTCTTCCGGCGTCCCCGTCGCCACGATCAGACCGCCCCCGCCCCCGCCGTCCGGACCCATGTCGATGACGTGGTCCACGGACTTGAGAACATCCAGGTTATGCTCGATCACGAGGACCGTGTTGCCCTTGTCGACCAGTCGTTGGAGGACCTCCAGCAGGCGCTGGATGTCGTCGAAGTGGAGACCGGTCGTCGGCTCGTCCAGGATGTAGAAGGTCTTGCCGGTCGCGCGCTTGGTGAGCTCGGTCGCGAGCTTCACGCGCTGCGCCTCGCCGCCGGAGAGGGTCGTGGCGCTCTGGCCCAGGTGGATGTAGCCGAGCCCCACGTCCTCGAGCGTCTGGAGCTTGCCCTTGATGGGCGGGATGGCGGTGAAGAACTCCAGCGCCTCGCCGATAGTCATGTCCAGAGCCTCGGCGATGGTTTTTCCCTTGTAGGTGATCTCCAACGTTTCACGGTTGTAGCGCTTTCCGTGACAGGACTCGCACGTGACAAACACGTCCGGGAGGAAGTGCATCTCGATCCGCTTGAGCCCGTCCCCCTCGCACTCCTCGCAGCGGCCGCCCTTGACGTTGAAGCTGAAGCGGCCGGCCTTGTAGCCGCGCAGCTTGGCCTCCGACGTCGTCGCGAACAGGTCGCGGACATCGGTGAAGACGCCGGTGTAGGTGGCGGGGTTCGATCGGGGTGTTCGCCCGATGGGAGATTGGTCAATGACGATGGCCTTATCCAGGTGCTGCAATCCCTCGATGGATCCCACGTCCTGCGGCTTGCTGTGGGCCTTGTTCAGTACGCGCTGCAGTTCCGGTCCAAGGATGCCGTGCACGAGGCTCGACTTGCCGGATCCGGAGACCCCCGAAACCCCGATGAAGGTGCCAAGCGGGAACTGCACGTCCACGTGCTGGAGATTGTGGTGGTGAGCGTCACGAACGGTGATGAATTTTCCGTTGCCCGGACGGCGCTTGCCAGGGACGGGGATCTTCTTCTTCCCGCTCAGGTACATGCCGGTGACTGAATCCTTCTGGGCGATGAGCTGTTCCGGCGTTCCCTGCGCGATGACGCAGCCGCCGTACTTGCCGGCGCCGGGCCCGATCTCGAGCAGGTAGTCCGCGGCTTCGATGGTTTCTTGATCGTGCTCGACAACGATGACAGTGTTGCCAAGATCACGCAGTTGAATGAGCGTATGGATGAGCTTCCGGTTGTCTCGCTGGTGCAGACCGATCGATGGTTCATCGAGGACGTAGAGGACCCCCTGCAGCGCCGATCCGATCTGCGTTGCCAGCCGGATGCGCTGGGCCTCCCCGCCGCTCAGGGTTGCCGCCGACCGCGAGAGAGTCAGGTACTTGAGGCCGACGTTCTCCAGGAATGTCAGTCTCGCGATGATCTCCTGCAATACCTTTTTCACGATCGTGAATTCGTACGATGAGAGCGACGCGACAGGGGATTCCAAGGATGCCGACGAGTCCGAGGAAACCGAGGATTTCTTTTCGTCGGACTCTTTGGAATCCTCGGTATCGTCGGAATCCTTTCTACGAGTGTTCGCTCCGTTGCCAATTGGTACGAGCGAGGTAAAGAAGACTTTCGCCTCATCGATCGCCATATCCGTCCCGTTCACGATATTCTTCTCCCCCACCGTCACTCCCAATATTTCCTTCTTCAGCCGGCGGCCATGGCAGTCGGGACACGGCAACTCGAGCATGTACTCCTCTATCTGCATGCGGATGTAGCTGGAATCGGTCTCCCGGTGGCGACGTTCCAGGTTGGGGATCGCGCCCTCGTACGTCGTTTGGTACGTGCCGCCGAACTTGGCCGATTGAATGGAGATGCTGAGCGCGTGCGGGTAGCCCCATAAGATGATGCGTTGCTGGTCCTTGGTCAGTTTCTCCCACGGTATCGCCATACTGAAGCCGACCTGTTGGGCGAGCGCTTCCAACATGCTCGTCATGAAGCCCGTGCGGCTGGCGGAAGTGGCCCACGGATGGATGGCGCCCTCCGCGAGCGACAGACGTTGATTGGGAATCACCGCGCTCTCGTCCACCTGCAGGATGCTGCCGATGCCGTGGCAGTGCTCACAGGCGCCGTGCGGAGAGTTGAAGGAGAAGCTCCGCGGTTCGATCTCCGGAATGTCCTCCTCGGGATGATCCGGGCAGACGAATGATTCCGAAAAACGCGTCTCGTTATTCGTATCGGCATCGAGCACCACCAGCGATCCTTCGCCTTTCTTCAGCGCGAGTTCCACGGAATCGGCGAGCCGGCTACGATTGGGGTTCGCTGCAGCCGTACCCCCGGATGGATCCGCACCCCGGGAGGGGTGCTGCTGGGGTACGGCGAGATCGCGCACGATCAACCGGTCCACGACGATGTCGATCGAGTGCGTTTTCTTGGGGTCCAGATTGACCTCCTCATCCACCGTCATGATCTGCCCGTCGATGCGCATGCGCACGAACCCTTCGCGGCGGATGGCGTCCATCACCTTCAGGTGCTCGCCCTTGCGTCCCTGCACGATCGGCGCGAGCAGATAGATCTTACGCCCCTCCGGCATCCGTGCGATGGTATCCACGATCTGACTCGCGGATTGCTTGCTCAGCATCTTTCCGCAGGAGCTACAGTGCACTTTGCCCACCTTCGCCCAGAGCAGACGCATGTAATCGTAGATCTCCGTCACCGTACCTACGGTCGATCGGGGATTGCGCGGGGCGGTCTTCTGATCGATGGAGATGGCCGGGCTCAGCCCCTCGATGGAATCCACCTCGGGCTTCTCCATCTGTGCGATGAACTGCCGCGCGTAGGCCGACAGGCTCTCCACGTACCGGCGCTGTCCCTCGGCGAAGATGGTATCGAACGCGAGCGAACTCTTGCCGGATCCGGAGAGCCCCGTGATGACCGTGAGCATGTTCCGGGGGATGGTTACATCGATGTTCTTCAGATTGTGCATCTTGGCGCCTTTGATGATTATTTTGTCCATACGGGGCGGAAATATGGAGGCGGATACAAAAAAGCCCGCACGCGCGGGCTCAGAAGCCCAAGCGTAGCAGTTTTTTTGGCGTATGTCTAGGGTAATATGCACCCGTGTTCACCGGAATCGTCGAAGCAACGGCTGCTGTCCTCGGAAGAACCGACCGGGCACTCACCGTGGAAAAACCGCTGATCTTCGATGATAGCAAGATCGGGACCAGCATCAGCGTGTCCGGCGCATGTCTCACGGTCATCGCCTTCGACGACCGATCGATGACGTTCGATGTCATTCCCGAGACGTGGCAACGGACGAAGCTCGGAACGTTGCAACCCGGCGATCGCGTGAATCTTGAACGTGCGATGAAAGCAGGGGACCGGTTTGACGGACATATCGTGCAGGGGCATGTGGAGGGGGTGGGGAGAGTGGTTGCTATTGGTTCTCGTGAAGTTTCCTCGCTCTCCTCGTCCAGCCCTCTCCCCCCCGCCTCTGTTCATCCTTTTCTTTCACTCCAGCCCCCACCCCCCAGCCCCCTCCCCCGCGGGGGGAGGGGGAGAATGACGAAAGGACGAATCAATCCTCACGTACTCTCGTTTGCTAGGGATATGCGAGAAGCGCCGACCGCTGCAGAAGCGAAATTATGGGAGGAATTACGGGATCACCGGTGCATGGGTCTTCAGTTCCGCAGACAACATCCCGTCGGTCGGACAATATTGGATTTCTACTGTCACTCCGTCCGACTTGGTATTGAGCTCGATGGATCGATCCATGATGCGGAAGAACAGCGGGAAGAAGATATCGGACGGCAGGAGTACCTTGCACATGAACGTCACATCAGAATCATTCGCTTCAGCAACGACGAAATTTTCAACGACCTTCCGTCCGTTCTCCGCCGCATCTCCTATGCGATCCAAGAGCTCCCCCCCTCCCCCGTCGGGGGAGGGGGCCGGGGGGTGGGGGCTGGTGCAAAGAAGGAAAAGATTGTAGACGAGGAAAAGGAGATAGAATCCATTGCCATGGACGCTTACTTCACCATCTCTGTTCCCCCAACTCTCCTTTCATTCATTCTCCCCAAAGGCTCCATCGCCCTCGACGGTGTATCGCTGACGGTTGCGGCGATCGAAGGTACCGACGTGACGGTGGCGCTGATTCCGACGACGCTCCGGATGACGACGCTCGGTGCCCTGCAACCCGGCGATCCTGTGAACGTCGAGACCGATATGCTTGTCCGTGCCGCGGTCCGAACTGTTACCATCCCTCCATGAAACGGGAGAACAAACCGGCCGGCCGGTCCGGTCGAAACTGGCGCATCGGCATCATCCACTCTTCCTTCCATAATGAGGAGGTGGCCTCGCTCGTGGCCGGAGCAAGGCATCATTTGGCGAAGGCGGGGGTCAAGTCCGGGAACATCACCGAGTACCCGGCCCACGGATCATTCGAGGTTCCGCTGATCGGTGCGGCCCTCGCGGAAGCGAGAGCGGTCGACGCGCTGATCGGCATCGGCATTATTGTGGAAGGGGAGACGCACCACGCGCGGCTCCTCGCCGAATCGGTCGTGCAGGGCATGATGGATGTGCAGACGCGATACCGGATCCCGTTCGCCTTCGAAGTGCTGTACGTCGATTCCATCGAATTGGCAAGGGAGCGCTGCCGGCTACCTTATAATAAGGGCGCGGAAGCGGCGGCGGCGGTTCTGCAGACCATCGCGACGCTCGCGACTCTTGAACGGTCATAGTGTTTTTGTTTGTGTGGAGAGGATACCACGTACTGTCTCGTGGCCCGTTGCGGTCCACGTGCCGCTGTACGCGATCCTTGGCTGCCGTGGGGTGGCTGCGCCGGTGCAATCGATGATTATCCCGACATATTCAATATCCTTGTCATCTCGTCCGCCCTGTACACATTTCGTGTTCACGTTACGATGACCACCGCCCCCCCCGTTCCCGTATGCGCCCACGTTTGCTTTCCGCGGCTACCGCGCTCCTGCTCGTTGTGCCGATCTTCCTGCAGGCCAAGACGTTCCCGGATCTGAGCAAAACGTCCGTGCACTTCCAAGCGGTGGATGTCCTCTCCGATCAGGGCGTCATCACCGGCAATCCCGACGGCACGTTCCGTCCCAAAAACGCAGTCAATCGTGCCGCATTCCTTGCCATGCTCTACCGGACCGCGGGCATCACGCCGGATGGATCGAAGAACACTTGCTTTCAGAAAGAGTTCGCGCGCGATGTGTGGTTCGCTCCGACTGTCTGCGACGCAGTGGCGCGTGGGTACGTGAAAGGCTACGCCGACGGCAAATTCCGGCCGGAAAACCCGGTGAGCTTCGCCGAGGGGACCAAAATGGCGATCGCGGTCTTCGGATTGCCTATGGAGGAGGACCAGGATCTGAGCGGCCTCCCGCCGAGCGTGGCTGCCGATGCCTGGTACGCCGGCTCCATCGCCTTCGCGTGGGGCAAGTTCCTGCCGCTCCCGGACCAGAGCCTGGCGACGTTCTTCCCCAACGATCCCATGGAACGCCAGCAGGCCGCATCGGTCATCTATCAGGCGCGGACGTACCAGCAATCCATTCCCTCGGATGAGCCCGATGTCTCTTCCTCCTCCGTCTCATCTGCATCCTCTGCTTCCTCCGTCACATCCGCCACTCCCACGCGCCGCAGTTCCTCTTCCGCGGCAACGCACAAGTCCCAGGCGGAAGTGAAGGCGATCGCATTCCCCTTCGACGACGCCTGGCAATTCAGCGCCAGGAATTCCATCACGTACACGTTCAGCGTCCCCAGGAAGATGACCGTTGATGCAGTGGTTCGCTCCGCGCAGAACGGACTCAACATCACGTGCCGCTTGTCGAAAGTGGAGACGGACGGTTTCGTCTTCGAGCTGCATCCTGGCTACCATGAACCCGGTTCCTGTTTAATTCTCACCACACTCATGCCGGGGGACTACCAATTGTTCCTGCAGCCGCAGAATCCCAACACCCCCTACACCGTCTCTGTGAAGGAAGGAAAGGGAACGGGCAACGACGGGGTTGCCGATGCGAAGGAACTCGTGTTCAACCAAGTGAAGACGGACTACCTCGATGTGAACGATCTGGAGAACTGGTACAAGTTCACCGTCGCCGGACCGGAAGAGGGGAAAGAACTCTCGTTCGAGGTGTTCGGAGGCACCGTCGTCAATTGCCTGCTGTATCCCTGGAAGGATGTGGACGTCTACGGCTTCACGTCTCCGCTTTGCAGTGAGCGGACAACGTTCACCCCCGGTACCTACTACGCACGAATTAGTCATGGAGATGGCAAGCGGCTGGTGAAGCAGACGTACACGCTGCGGGTAAAGTAACCTCACCTCACCCTAGCCCTCTCCCTGACTCGGATGAGGAACATCTTCCTCCTGGTTGCGTAGCTCTCGAGGTGGGAGAGGGCTAGGGTGAGGTGTTATACTGTCTCCCCATGGCTTTCTCCACTATCCCCCAAGCCCTCGATCAACTCCGCAGCGGCGGGCTCCTGATTGTGGTGGACGATGAGCAGCGGGAGAACGAGGGTGACCTGGTGCTGGCGGCTGAACATGTGTCCGAGGAGAAGATGGCCTTCCTCATCCGTCACACGGGCGGGGTCGTCTGTATGCCCATCAGCAACGCCATTGCCGACCAGCTCGATCTGCCGCCGATGGTCAGCCGGAACACGTCGCGGCTGGGGACGCCCTACACGGTGAGCATCGAAGCGGCGGAGGGGGTCACCACGGGGATTTCCGCCCATGACCGAGCCGTCACCATTCTCACCGCCAGCAACCCCGTCGCCCGGCCGGACGATCTTCGCCGGCCCGGTCACGTGTTCCCGCTCCGTGCTGCCGAGGGCGGGGCGCTGGTGCGGGCGGGGCATACGGAAGCGGCGGTGGATCTGTGCCGGCTGGCCGGACTGCGCGAAGCGGGCGTGTTGAGCGAGCTCATGCACGACGATGGCACGATGATGAGGCTGCCGACACTGGAAGTCTTCGCAGCCGACCACCGCATGCCCATCATCTCCATTGCCGATCTCATCGCATGGCGCCGCAGGCACGAGACGTTCGTCCGGTTGGAATCGGAGACGGACCTGGAGACGGAAACCGGACTGTGGCGCATCCGGGTCTACCACGACGTGCTCCACCATCGTGACCATATTGCCCTGGTCCGGGGGACCATCGCTTCGGGCGAACAGGTGCTTGTGCGTGTTCACTCCGAATGTCTGACGGGTGATGTGTTCGCCTCCATCCACTGCGACTGCGGCTCGCAGCTCCATGAGGCAATGGAGCGGGTAGCCTCGGAGGGAAAAGGTGTCATCCTCTACCTGCGACAGGAGGGGAGGGGCATCGGCATCGCTAACAAGATCCGGGCCTACCAGCTGCAGCAGGAAGAGGGGCTGGACACGGTGGAGGCGAACGAGAAGCTGGGATTCCCCGGCGATCTGCGGGAGTACGGCATCGGTGCACAGATGCTGAAGGACATCGGCGTGAGCAAGATCCGGCTCCTCACGAACAATCCCAAGAAGATCGTGGGTTTGGCGGGATACGGCCTGGAAGTGGTGGAGCAATTACCCATCGAGATCAAACCGCGATCGCATCGGCAACACAAGTACCTGAAGGCGAAGAAGGAGAAGATGGGACATTTGTTGCGTCATGTATGAGAAAAAATTCTCATAAAAATTTTTTTAGCGAAAATTATCAACACGCATCACATCACATATTTTTTTTCCCGCCGCGCGAATTGCTTTTCATTCTCCCAAAAAAAATTTAAAGTTCACAGAGTTACTTCTTTCCCAATCTTTTCTATGGCGAAGAAGAAAGCCAAGAAGTCGAAGAAGGCCAAGAAGGGCGGCAAGAAGCGCAGGTAATTTGCCGACCTTCGGTCGAACAACGCCTCAGCTCGCTCACGAGCAGGCGTTGTTTTTTGTTGTATGGAAGCCAAAAAATTCTGCGATGCATTCTGGTTTATGAGATCGCGAGGCGGTGGATGGGGGAGCTGACCAGCCATCACTCGTAGCGCATCACACGGATCCAGTGGAGCGCATGATCCATTCGACTGCGCATAGTCGCGGCTACCTTCAGCGTAGAAGATTGATCAATACCATCCTGTTCGTAGAGATCCACCTGCGTCAGGGCCAATTCGCGCAGCGCGTGCGGGGGTGGGATCGTCGCATCGATCGTGTATCCGATGTTGATGCCGTGTTGCGAGGCAATCATTCCCATGTCGCCGATGATGCCTTTCTCGTTTCGGTGCGACATAAAAAGGCGCCACCCGGGACCGTTGTTCCATTCGTTTTGCAAGCCGGGCGTATGCACTACTGCGGAATGCGGATGGATGATGCCTTGCTTGACGAATTCTCGCGTTCGGTCCGCCGCCTCCCGAGCATTCGCCTGCTCCGTTTCCTTCCCGGACGCCGCGATGTGTGGAGTGGCGATCACCCTGCCTTCGGTTCTTCCGATATGCAGAATCCGGCGCACGTCTGGATGATCGAGGACATCCAGTTTCCCGGCCGCCATCTCCCGCTCCGACCACCAGACGTCCGCGGCGAAGATGGAATCCGGATCCTTTTCCAGGAAGTGCAGCACCGTCTCCGGCCGTATCAAGTCCGCTCGCGACGTATTCACAAGCAGTCGTGCTTTCATGGCGTCGATCATGTCCGTGCGCAGAACCTCCTGGATTCCCGACACGTGGAGCGTCACGATGTCGGCTGCTTCCAGCAATTCCGCGAGTTCGGCCGAATGTACGCGGTCTCCGGCCCCATCCGGCGCAGCAACATACGGATCATGGAACAGTACCCGATCGGCAATGCCCTGCCGGAGCACATCCTCCCCGACGCGCCGTCCGATGCGTCCGAACCCGACTATGCCGACGGTCGCTTTTTCCCGCACGGGCTTGGCCCAAGGCTGCTTGCAGTTCCAACGGCCCTGCAGAAATTGCAATGTGTTCCGGACAATGTTGCCCTGCCGTGCGGCTCGGATGAGTGTGACCGTGTGGTCTGCCACCGCCTGCGTCGATGGTCCAGGCGTATTCATGAGTGCGATGCCCTGCTTCATAGCATCGCCATGATCTATAATGTCTGCGGTCTCGACGCCCGCGCGGACGATGAGACGGAGCGCCCGGAGCCGCCGCAGTGTATCGGGCTCATACTTGCCATCGCTGCGTACGATGTGGCAGTGCGCCGTTTCCGGTTGGTCGACAATCGAGATGCCGGCTTTCCGCAGTGCGTCGGATGCTGTGCGATGAACGCCCGGTGCAACAAAGACGGATAGTTGATGCGGTTCCCCATTGGGGGTCAGATCGTGGTGGTAGTTGGCTGTACGCATGGGAATGGGAGAAACAACTAAAAAAACACCCTCTGCGGCGAGAGGGTTGGGAGATACTACGGTCAGAGTAGATCAGCATCCCAAGCCCTCTCTGCTCCAGAAGCAGGAAGAGACGGGAGAGCAATGGAGGACGTAGGCACCGTTCATGTGTGACTATTGTAGGTGCGTGGGTCCAGTTGTCCATCGAAATTTCATTTTCTTGTCTCAAACCCACCTTTCGCCAGGTCAACACAAATCAGCGTCGCAGCAGGCGTTCAAATTTCCCGCTCGTCTGGTTGTAGGTCACCTCTACGATCGGTTTCCCGTTGACCAGCTGGCGCGCGGAGTGAGTGAGATACGTCTGACGATTGTCGCGGAGATGATTGGAGAAGACAGCAGTCGGCACTGCCGGCAGACCCGTCACGTCATGGGCGAAGCCGGCGAACTGTTCCTGTGAGTAGCTCTCGAGATCCGGGTGCAGCACGAACACCTGATGACCGTTCACGTTGGGCTGAACGCGCGGGATGAGGGTATTCGCCGTGACCGGCCCCTTGGTGCGCACGACGACCACGGCCCTTTCTTTATGATCAGGATGCTTCTCGTCGAGCGGATCGATCACGATGTGTTTGTCGCCCTTCCACTTTCGGCGATACATCTCCTTTATGAGCTCTTTGACCAGCTCGGGTCGGGCTCCGGGATACTGTTCGTTTCCACTTTCCCCTTTTTCAGCGCCTGTTCCCTTGCTCGCCATGAACCGCAGATGAGCGCATCCGATGTTCGCGTTCTCCGTCAGGATTGTCAGGAGCTCCTCCTGACGACCCCCGGGATTCTCGGTGAGATATTTCACTTCCGTCACCGAGAGTCCCATGCGCTTTGCCACCCGTTCCATCGCGTGGATGTCCGTGTGCATGTAGATCACCCTCTTTCCATTCCGGATCATGCCGTCGAGAATCTCGCCCGCGCTCCTGGCGGTGTTTCTTCCGGATAGTTGTTCGTGCGTGGCGACTTTCAGCACGATGTCGCCGATGTCGCCGCCGGGCGTGCAGGCGGAACAGGAGCAATTGCGGCCATCGATGCAACAACCGCGATCATGGACGGCTTCACTGGCAGGTACCAGTTCCACTTTGCTGTTATTCAGATGCTCAAAAACTTCTTCCTCCATCTTCTTCCGTTCCGCTGCGCTGAGTGGTGGGTGGTGTTCTTGTTTCTTGCGATCATCTCCTGCCCAGGTTTGTTGCAGCCAGTTTGCTGCAGCGGCAAGGCCCAAAACCTGCATGAAATGACGGCGGTTCATGCCTCTCCCGGTCTGGATCATGGGATGGAAGTTATCAGGTATCCCGATGGACTCAGGTGTCTTTTCGGCTCTTCCTGAGGCCGCGTTTTCGTGTGAGTGCTCGTGTGTCATACGAGTGGAGAGAGGAAGGATTGGGCGGCTGTTTGTCATATTTGTGTCCGGAAATCAAGGGTCTAAGAGTCTACTTTGGCGGACTACACCGACGCCCTGTCCGTGCCTATGCTGACTGTTCCTGCAGCATATGCTGCGTGTAGGCGTTCTCCCGGCGCTCGAGCTCGATCTCCGTGAAATTCTGATCCACGAGCGAGCGGGTGACGTCGATGCGGTAACTTTGTTGCTGACCGGCTTCCCCCGTCTCCGAGAGGAATTCCTTGGAATCGATCCGGACAGGATAAAAGCGTTTCTGATCCTTGTAGGAGTACGTAGTCAGCACGCGTACATCTTTGCTGAAGACGCGGTGGATCGGCCGCAACATCGTGCGGAGGCGCGACAGAACGTGATCATTGAAGGCATCCCAGTTGGTGAGTTCACCGGATACCTCCACGTTGATGTGCACCAGTGGCGGATGTTCCTGCGGCTTGCTCTGCTTGTTGTACCGCTCGCGATTGTTGAGCAGCACCTTGCGGGCAACATGCAGCGCCTCCTCGTCATTCCCTCTGCCAGTCTTCACGAGCACGCACTTGTTACGGGGGAGCGTTTCGAACCCTTCCCCGTAGCAGACCAGCTCTTCGGCGTGGTCGAGCTTCAGCTCCTTCTGTTCATGAGACATGCCTTCGATCCGCCTCCGCTGGTACAGTGTGTACGCGATATTCCACACCGTCTGGTAGAGGAGGGGGCCCTTCAGGGTTTCCGGCAGTCCCTGGATGCTGTCGAGCACGTGCATGACGGCCTCGTACACCCGTGGCTGGATGCAATCATTCCGCTTGCCTTTGCCCTTCTGGATCTTGGCAGTCTCGCGAACGAGGTACGATTCCATCGCCAGCGCTGTCTGGAAATCGCGATACATCGGTGCATCGGATCCCTCGAGCATCGCCCGCGGCGCGAGCCCTCCCACGTTGCGGTCCGCAGCGTCATCGTCGAGCCGCCGATCCAGGAAATCGGGCTGGAACACGTCCGCCGGGTGATGAAATGGAGTCTCTTTCTCCATAGTTGCGATGATCTTTTCCGTGTCGAGCTCGGACCCGTCCGGAAAGACGAGGCGCTCCGACATGTCGTCGGTATTGGTCATGCCGTGGATGACGAAGAGAAGGTCTGATTCCTTCCGGTAGATCTCCCGCACCGCTTCGGCCTGCACCCGCACGGCATCCAATGCCTTCTCGTCATTCAGGCCGTGGGCGGCGCAGCCGTGCCCGTGTCCCGATCGATGACCGAGCGCGATGAAGAGAGCCGGCATCCCGGGCGTATGGCGCTTCGCATCCTCCACCACGCGGTCGATGCGGTTCCAGAATTGCGTGTTGCTCAGGTTCAGATCGACGTTGTTCCCCTCCGTTCGCGAGAAGCTGATGCAGGTCTGCGGGTACCCTTTTCCCTTGGACCCGTGCACGCGTCCGTCGATGCACTTCGTGACGATCATCCGGGGAGTCCGCCTCCGGAATTCCCTGATAATCTCGCTCATGCTCGAGAGTGTTTCCGCCGCCACGACGTTCTCACCCAGATACCGCCCGAAGAACGCGTTCGCGCGGAGCGTCTCCGGATTTTCGCTCTGGTCCATGGTGTCCTGTCCGGTGATGAGGCGGGTGATGGCCATGGTGTTGCGGGAAGTGAGCGCGGGGACGATAGCATGGTACTGTTCCATGTCGCCATTCGCGGATTCCCGGCCGTGGTCGGCAGTCCGGATGACCTCGGTGGAACCAGCGCGGATATCGGGTGCGTCTGCTGCGGACATGGGTCGGGTGTTTGTAGCGTCAGTTCCTCCGAGATTCAAGGGTTGCATCGGAGAAATCACCCTATTATACCAGATTCTTCGGCGTGTTGGAACACCGGGTTGGGATTCTTTTGTCCGCGCTGGTCAGTCTTCGGCCATCGCCTGCACTTCAACGTTCCATACTTTCTTCATGCTGCGGTTCCGTCTCTTTCTTTCCGAAGGATCGGGGCTCTCACTGTGCGGGCGCAACGGTTCATTCACTTCGAAGTTCAATGCCTCGATGACGTCTGCCACTGTCCCTGGGCCATGCAGATCCAGTAGTTCCTCGAAGACTTCCTGGGCGATAGAGTGGATCATGCGGCGCAGCAGTTCATCGTTCGGATGCGGAAATTCGCCTTCCAGCTGCTCTACACGCTCCTGCACCGGATCCGGAAGCACTCTGGCGCTGGCCTGTGTCAGGAGTATTTTCACCGGCACATTCAAACAGGTTTGATGGAATTTGCAAGAAAAATGTCACAGTGGGGCTCTCAGATGAGAGGAAGACGATCCCACCCCGCAACGGCAGGGCTGCGGCCACGCGCACTAATCGCGAGACGTAAACATGCCAGGCGGTTCGCCGCCTGGTAGCCAGAGGGGAGAGGGAGCTTCGGCTCCGTCTCCCTTCTTTTGGTATCTTCATGCTTTGAATGGTGCACTCGGCAGGATTCGAACCCACGACCTCCTGGTCCGAAGCCAGGCGCTCTATCCAGCTGAGCTACGAGTGCACGTCGCGCGTCCTCATGATACTCCAAACATCGCGCGGCGCTTGCGTATTTTGTGATAGGATATCTTCCATGTTCTCCGATGACGACGACGTCGAATCTCTCTCCACCACCCGCTCCATCCAGCGGGCGGATCACGGGAAGGCGGAGCGGAAGGAGGAGCGGGAGAGGCAAGGCAAGAGCAGAAACAAGGATCTGCACCGGTTGAAGCGGGATATGCTGAAAGCGAACGTGCAGAAGGCGCCTGCCGCGCACCATGTGCGGACGTTCGAGGAGCGCGCGCAGAAGCAGTTTCAGACGGTCGATGACAAAGACCTGTCGCCCGATGAACTGATCCATCAGCATGAGCAGCAGGAGAATGCGAAGGAGGAGGCGAGGGAGGAGAGGCAAACGGAGATGGGCTGACCTCACCCTAACCCTCTCCTCCTCATTCTGCGGACATAGCAAGCATGATCTCTTTTTACGGAACCTCAGACAGAGGAGAGGGGATGTGTGTGTTTCTGTTTCTCAAAATAAAACAGAGAACAAACACAGAACAGAACATATACATGCCCTCTCCCAAGCGTAAGTCGACCAGATATGAGTGTAGTTTGAGTGCTTGTGTTACGGGGTGGGAGAGGGTTAGGGTGAGGTTCATGCATCGTTTGCTTCGGACATGTGTCCTTGTGGCATGTCTTGCGGTCGCATTGACGGCGTCGGCGGAGGCGTTCCGCGATACGCCGCGGCATGAGTACGGGCCGCAGGTGGAGGTGTTGCGGGAGCGCGGGATCGTGCGGGGGTACCCGGACGGCCGCTTCCGGCCGGATCACACCATCACGCGTGCGGAGTTTCTGAAGATCCTGACGCTCGCGGTGACGGGCGGGGCGGAGGAGGGGCCGGGGGAGGAGGTGTGCTTCACCGATTTCCGCGGTCCGCCACAGTGGTACTGGGGCATCGCGTGCCGCGCGAAGGAGCGCGGGATCATCTCGGGCTACGCTGACGGCACCTTCCGCGGCGGCAAGCCGGTGACCACCGCGGAGGCGCTCAAGATGAGCGTGCGAGGGTGGCAGCTGCCGCTGCCCATTTCCGTGGAGCCGCCGCGGCACTGGTATGACCCGTACTACGTGGTGGCGGAGAAGCAGGGAGTTTTTGTGGCGATTCCCCACTACGCGGGCCACCTGCTCACCCGCGGCGAAACGGCAGCGCTGTTCGTCGCGCTCGGTGGGAACATCGCATCCGTGTCTCTTCCCGCCGGTTCCTCGCCTTCATTATCTGAATCCTCCCTGTCCCCCGTAGCTCCGGAAGCGAAGGGGGATGAATCTTCTGCGTCCTCCCCCCGCATTCGTTGCCCCGACGGACGGGTGACATCCGGCGCATGCGAGGGATACAAGGATCCCGTCGCGCGGGGCGTCATCCGCATCGAGCAGGTGTCCTCCGGCAGCGGCGAGACGACGGTCGGTGGCGACAACATGCCGCTCGTGGCCTTCGACATCGTCGCCGGCAACCAGGATGCGCTGCTCACCTCCCTCACGTTCCGCCGGATCCGCGGGGACCTGGGCGCGACCAACCGCTTCCGCCTGGTCCTCCCCGACGGCAACCGCAACCGCGAGCTGGATCTGGTTCTGGGGGACGGCGTGGTGCAGGGCGACACCCTGCTCTTCCGCGATCTGTCCGTCCGCCTGGCGCAGGGGATGCCGCAACGCATGGAAGTGCGGGCGGACGTGCGGCCGGTGAATACCGAGGGCGTGCTTGCGATCGGTTTCGCGACGGACCTCCCCGACTACGTGCAGGCGCATGGGACCGTGGACCATCGCGACATCACCGGCATCCAGACGAACGGAGCCCCCTGCACCGTCGTGTGCCGCATCACGGTCACCACCGCGCCCGAGCGCTCGCTCACCGTGCGCTCGCTCGGCTCGTTGTTTGTCACGCAGAACGCCCAGACCGTCCCCAGCCGCCAGATCCTGCTGGGCACGCGCTCCGATCCTCTCCTGCGGCTCACCTTCCGCGCCGCCGCGGAGGACGTGCTTGTCACCTCCCTCCAGATCGGCGGCGGCACCGAGAGCATCAGCGCTCTCGAGCTCACCCGCGATGGCGGCACCCAGCCTTTCGCCATCGCCCGAGTATCCCAATGCTCTCCATTATTGAGCGGTGTCTTCTGTGCGCTCGCGTCCGACGGCATCCTCCGCGTGCCGCGGGATCAGGAGATCGTCGTCATCATCCGGGCCCTCCTGAAAGCCGATACGGAGGGCGGCCGCAGCGGGGACACTGTTTCCCTCACACTCACCTCGGCCACGGACGGCCCGGCCGTGCTGGCGCGGGGTGCCTCCTCGCAGAAGACGCTCGCGCAGAATAATGGCGACACGGTGAATGACGGTGAAGTGTTCATCGGCCTCGCCGTTCCCGGCGGCAACATCCCCGTCGTGGGCCCCGTGCACGACGCGGTGGCTGCGAAGATCCTCTCCGTCTCGAAGAACAGCGTCGATGCGGACGGCGCATCGGTGCCGGCAGGGATGGCAACGGTCGGGCAGTTCCGCTTCGCCGCCGCCGCGCACAGGAATACCTCGCAGGGGACCAAGCGCGTGGCGCTCACCAAGCTCGTCTTCACGGTGAGCGCGGTCAATGTTTCCTTCCTCAGCGACAGCTTTGTGCTCTACAACACCGCCGACAGCAGCCGGCAGGCGGCCTGCCAGGAGAGCTCCACGACCGGCCAGATCCTGGTGACCTGCTCTAACCTGGGGACGGGCGCGGTGCCGTTCACCATCGACCCGGGGGGTTCCATCGATGTGGCGCTTCGCGGGCAGCTGACGGCCGGCTCCACCGGCACGCGTCTGCTCCAGGCGACGCTCGGGAACGTGGGCGACCGCGCGAATCCGGGGACGATCGAATGGGAGGATGGGGTGTATCCGTTCCAATGGGTGGATATCGGCGAGAGCCAGGTGCGCGGGACCCTCTACAGGAATTAGGCTACAATGGCGCCATGTCCCCCGCGCTCCTCGCCCTCGTGAGCGTCATCATCGTCAGTCTCGTATCCTTCGTCGGAATTGTGCTCTTCGTGACGACTGAGGCGGCGGTCCGTCGGGGGATCCTGGCGCTCGTCAGCTTCTCCACCGGGGCGATGCTGGGGGACGTGTTCATCCACATGCTGCCGGAGATGGCGGAGGAGGATCCGGATCGCTTCCCGCAGGCGCTCTTCATCGTGCTCGTCGGCATCGTCGCCTCTTTCGCGGTGGAGAAACTCATCCACTGGCGGCATTGCCACCTGATGCCGGGTTCGCAGGACGATCACGACCACTGCCACTCCGCCGGCCTCATGACGCTCTTCGGCGACGGCGTCCACAACTTCATCGACGGCGCCATCATCGGCGTCGCGTACCTGGTGAGCGTGCCCATCGGGGTTTCCACCACCATCGCCGTCATCCTCCACGAGATCCCGCAGGAGATCGGCAACTTCGCCGTTCTGGTCCATGACGGCTACCCCCGCGGCAGGGCGCTCTTCTATAACTTCCTCTCCGCGCTCATGGCGGTTGTGGGGACGCTCGTGATTCTGTTTCTCCGTCTCCCGTCCGAGAATCTCGTCGGGCTCCTGCTCCCCTTCGCCGCGGGCAACTTCGTCTACATCGCCGGCGCCGACCTCATTCCCGAACTCCACCGCGAATCGCGCCTGTCACAGGCGGTGGTGCAGCTGATCGCGATGATGCTGGGGATCGGGGCGATGTATGTGCTGCTGGGGTTGGAGTGAGGGAAAGGGCCGCCCGCTCTCACACATTCACTTTCCTCGCCGCTTCCCTGTACCTGCACCAGTCGCATTCTGCTCCTGTCCCCGGCGCGTTGCTCCTACACAGACAGGCGTGTGCGTCGCTGATCGCCTGCTCCACCCAGTCGTCGGAACCGGCGTACGAGATGATCTGAGCGGAGAACTCGAGCTTGCCGTCGAATGCCGCGCGGTCCCGGTCGGCGTTCACGTACACGAAGTAGCCGGTGTCGCTCACCGTGAAGCCGTTGCGACGCAGCAACCACTGGTACATCTCCATCTGCCGCCGGTAGCTGCCGCGGAGTGTCGCTTCCGATATCTCTTTCCCCGAGCTCGTCGCCTTGTAATCCACCACGAAGAGCTTTCCGCTGTCATCGACCCAAATGTCATCCACCGCGCCGCAGATGAGCAGGTTCGTTGATGCATGTAGGTACTGCACGCCCTTGAAGTTTTCGCGCCACGTGTCCAGCTCCGGATGATCGAAGGGCACGAGCGGCAATGTGTACTGCGTCATGAGCGGGTGAGGCTCGCCGTTCTTGCGGTGGATGTCGAATTCCTTTTTGAGCAGAGCATCCACGGCCGAATTCAGCGTGAACGGCGGACCGTCGGGCCGGTCGATGCCGAGCGTACGATCGAGGTAGAAACAGCGCGGGCACTCCAGGAAGAGCTCGATTTTCGAGCGGGAGAGGCGGAAGGGTTTTGCATCCAGAGCGTCGAAGAGATTTCTCGATCGCACGCCGGCCCGCCCGCCCGCGGTTTTGGCGGTGTTTTTTGATGTGCGGGGCATGACCCGAGTGTACGCAACATGGAGGAGAAAGTCATGGTGCACACGTCATCGCACGCAGCTTCCGCTACGATTTGCCGCTCGGATCCACCTTCTTTTGCAATCCAAATTTACTGCATAGAGTATGGATGTTTCCGCTGCATGAACACCCGCACCAACCGGATCATCTCGTACGAGTACCGCCCTCCCAGTTTCCCGAACACCGGGCCCAGCCGCCCGTCTTCCGCGCCCTCAAACGCTTTGCTGATGGCATCAAAGGCGATGGCGGGCGGTCGCAGGTGTTCGATGTCGATGGTGGGATCTATACCCACGAGCGCTTCGATGTGCTGGACGATGGTGCCGGGCGCAAGGTCACGGGCGGCGGCGATGTCGGCGAGGGATTTTTTCTGGAGGACGAGCGCGCGCGTCTCCTCGTACGTCGAGCCGGCGCGTTTCACGTTCCGCTCGCGCGTGCGCCGGGTGCGGTCCGGGTACGCGGGCATCTGCTCCTGCAGTCCCTGCTCTTCCGCGTACGAGCGGATGACTGGCAGGAAGAGCGGACCGTACCGGTGGAGCTTCTCGCGGGAGACGCCGTAGATTTTCAGGAAGCTCTCCTCGGATTGCGGCAGGTAACTTGCCATTTCCTTGAGCGACCGGTCGCCGAAGACGATGAAGGCGGCCACGTTCGCCTGGGTGGCGATCGTCCGTCGCAGCGTGCGGAGTGTTTCGAACAGGCGTTCGTCGACCGGCATCGACGCGTCCCCCTCCGATTCCAGGTGCGTGAACGCGCGCTTGGCCGGGACGGGGAGGCGGATCGTCTGCCGGCCCTGGAGGAAGGTGCGGCCGGCGTCGGTCACGCTCAGGGTGGGGTACGTTCCCTGCTCCTTGCACAGCAATCCGCGGCTCACGAGCGCACCGATGACGGATTTCAGCTCATCGTCCGGGAAGTCGGCCGCGACGCCGAACACGCTCAGCCGATCGTGCCCGCATTCCCGCACTTTCTTGATCCCCCGCCCGCGCAGCACGTCGCACACGTGTTGCATGCCGAAGCGTTCCCCGGTGCGGATGACGGCGGATAGGATTTTCTGCGTCACCTCCGTGGCATCGGCTTCTTCCCCGGTCGTCATGCACCGGTCGCAGCGGTTGCAGCGCGGCTTGCCGTAGTCTTCACCGAAGTACCCGAGCAGGAACGTGCGGCGGCAGGCCGCTTCGTCGCAGTAGCGCACCACTTCATGCAACTTCCGGCGGGCGTTCGCCTTCTCGGCCTCGTCGGTCAATTGGTTGATGAAGTAGCCGTGCTTGATGGTGTCGCCGAAGTTATAGAAGAGAATGCAGTCGCTCGGCAGCCCGTCCCGGCCGGCGCGGCCGGTCTCCTGGTAGTAGTTCTCGATACTCGAGGGGATGTCGAAGTGGACCACCGCGCGCACGTCCGGCTTGTCGATGCCCATGCCGAAGGCGATGGTGGCGGCGATGACGGAAACCTCGTCATTGATGAACTGTTCCTGCGTCGCCCGTCGCGTGTCCGGGTCCAGGCCGGCATGGTAGGGCAGCGCGGCCACCCCCTCCGCCTGCAGATCCTCGGCCAGGCCTTCCGTATCTTTCCGCGAGAAGCAGTAGATGATGACCGACTGCTGCCGGTAGGTGCGGATGATGCTGAGGAGCGTCTCGAAGGCGCGGGTCTTGGGGTACACGTGGTAGGTCAGGTTCGGCCGGTCGAAGCTGGTGAGGAAGTGGGCGGCTTCCTGCAGGCTCAGCTGTTCCACGATGTCCTCCCGCACCTGGGGCGTGGCGGTCGCGGTGAGCGCCATGCAGGGGACGTCCGGGAATTCCTCGCGCAGCAGGCGGAGGTTCCGGTACTCCGGCCGGAAGTCGTGCCCCCACTGCGAAATGCAGTGCGCCTCGTCGACGGCGATGAGGGACACGTCCAGGTCGCGCAGGAAGGTCCGGAACGGCGTGAGCGCCAGGCGCTCGGGCGCCACGTACAGGAGCTTCACGTTGCGGTTGCGCACGTCCCGCTCGATGCGCTCCATGTCCGGCATGCTCAGCGAGCTATTGAGGAACTCCGCCGCGATGCCGTTGGCCCTGAGTCCGTCGACCTGGTCCTTCATCAGCGAGATGAGCGGCGAGACGACGACCGTGAGTCCGGGCAGGCACAGAGCCGGCAGCTGGAAGCACAGCGACTTGCCGCCGCCGGTCGGCATCAGCACGAACGTGTCGCGCCCCCCCAGCACCGATCGGATGATCTCCTCCTGCCGCGGGCGGAATTCCTTGTAGCCGAAGTGGGTTTCGAGGAGTTCGAGTAACGATGGAGTGGCAAGGGGGGTGGGCACGGGAGGGAGAATAGAGGATGCAGAGCAGGTGGGGGAGCGGGAGGAAAAGATTTTTGGGATGCAGTGCGGCTTTTGTTTTGCAGATAACAAGAAAGGCGTTCTATGGGAGCGTGGAACAGGCCCTCTTTTTTCGTAGTTGTCTCCTTTCATTATCGTCCAGCCCCCACCCCCTAATTCAATAATCCAGCCCCCACCCCCCGGCCCCCTCCCCCGGTGGGGGAGGGGGAGATGGGATCAATGTTTCAATACTTCAGTATTTCATGCGGTCCCCCCTCCCCCCACGGGGGAGGGGGTTAGGGGGTGGGGGCTGGATTACTTAAATAGGGCAGGGGGGTGAGGCGCAATTATCCAAATGCGCCTTCAACATACTCCCTCGTCAACGTCTTCCCCGGACCCCCGAAGATCTCCTTCGCCGTCCCGAACTCCACCAGCTCTCCGGTGTGGAAGAAGCCGACGTGGTCGGCGATGCGGCGGGCCTGCTGCAAATTATGCGTGACGATCAGGATCGTGTAGTCCTTCTTGAGCCCGAGCAGCAGTTGCTCGATGCAGCGGGTGGAGAGGGGATCGAGCGAACTGCACGGTTCATCGAGGAGCAGGATGTCCGGGCGGATGGCGATGGCGCGGGCGATGCAGAGGCGCTGCTGCTGGCCGCCCGAGAGCCGGTAGGCGGAGTGGTGGAGGCGGTGTTTCACCTCCTCCCACAGCGCCGCCTCCTTCAGGCTGCGGACCACGGCCTGATCGATGGGATCATCGCTCGCTTCCAGTTCCTGATGCTGGATGCGCAGGCGGGTGAGGCTGAGGAAGCTCTTGCGTGGGTTCCGGATTCCCTGGATTTCGAGGCCGTAGGCGACATTGTCGAATACGGATTTTGGAAAGGGCGTCGGGTTCTGAAATACCATGCCCACCCGGCGCCGCAGGCGCACCACATCGGTCTTTTCGTGCAGGATGTTCTCGCCGCCGATGGTGATCGTCCCGCCCATGCGCACGGTCGGCAGGTGATCGAGCATCCGGTTGAGCGAGCGGAGGAAGGTGGATTTTCCGCTGCCGGATGCGCCGATGAGGCCTGTGATTTCATTCGGCGCGATATCGAATGACACGTCATGCAAGGCCGTCACCGAACCGTAGTGCACGTCCAGCGAGCGGACGGAGATGATGGGGGCTGTCATGGGATCATGAAGGAGGTTACCATACGCGCTTCTTGCGGAACTGGAGCCGCAGCAGGATGGCGCCGATGCTGAGCACGAACGTGAGTGTGATGAGGACGAGGGCGGAGCCGGCGGCGTAGGCGGGAGCGGACGGGCTCGAGTGCTGGGTGGCCAGGATGAAGGTGTGGTAGGGGAGCGCCATGTACTTATCGAAAGGAGAGGTCGGCAGGCGAGTGAGGTAGAAGGTCGCGCCTACGAGGATGATCGGCGCGGTCTCTCCGAGCGCCCGCGCAAGCCCGATGATGCCGCCGGTGATGCAGCCCGGGAGGGCGGAGGGGATGATGATGCGGCTGACGGTCTGCCACCGCGTTGCCCCCAGCGCCTGGCTGCTCTCCCGGAATGCACGGGGAACCGCCAAGAGCGCCTCCACCGACGCGGTGATGATCCACGGAAGCGTCATGACCGAGAGCGTGAGCACGGCGGCAGCGAGCGACATGCCGAACGTGAGCAGATGCACGAAGATCGCCAGGCCGAAGAGCCCGTACACCACCGACGGCACGCCGGCGAGGTTGCGGATCGCAAGCTGGATCGTCCGTCGCCACCGGGTGTCGCCGCTGTACTCCGTCAGGAACACCGCCGTGCCGATGCCGAGCGGGAAGGAGATGAAGATGACGCCCAGGCCCAGGTACATGGATCCTACGATCGCTGGGAAGATGCCGCCCTTCGTGATGTCGCCGTGCTGCCAGGGAGCAGTGAGGAACTGCCAGCTAAGCGCGTCCTTCCCCGCCAGGAAGAGTAGCACCATCACGAGGATCAGGATGGCGGTGCCCGCGATCGCGCTCAGCCGGAAGAGGCTGAAGGCGATGCGCTCGGTGACGGATGCAGGGGGTCTCTTCATGAACGGATCGTGCGATGGAGGTACAGGTCGGTGACAGAGTTGATGGCGAAGGTGATGAGGAAGAGCACGAGGCCCACCGCGAAGAGGCTGTTCCAATGGAGGTCGCCCACCACCACCTCCCGTATCTCGATCGCGATGGTGGCCGTCATCGGTCGCACCGGTTCCAGGAATGAGCGCGGGAAGGCGAGGCTGTTGCCCGCCACCATCAGCACCACCATCGTCTCGCCGATCGCGCGTCCCAGTCCCAACATGATCGCCGCGCCGATGCCCGGAGCGGCGGCAGGCACGAGCACTTTGCGAATGGTTGTCCAACGCGTGGCGCCCAGCGCCCAGCTCGATTCGCTCAGCCGGTGGGAGAGTCCCGACAATGCGTCTTCGCACAGGCTTGCGATCGTGGGGAGCGTGGCGATGGCGACGAGGATCGACGCATTCAGCGCATTGAGCCCGTTACTCAGGCCGAACGTCTTAGCGATGAGCGGCGCCAGGTACAGGAGCCCGATCAGACCGAGCACCACGGAGGGAATCCCCGCGATCATCTCGATGACGGGCTTGAGGATTTCCCGTGTGCGGCGGGAAGCGATGTACGACAGATAGATCGCGATCGACAGCCCGAATGGCACGGCGATGAGGAGCGCCCCCGCGCTCACGAACAGCGTCCCGGTCACGAGCGGGAGGATGCCCCAGAGCGGTTCGTGAAAGGATGATGGGTTCCACCGGGTACCGAACAGAAAGTTCAGGATCGGCACTTCGCTGAAGGTCCTGAGCCCGCTCTTGAGCAGGAACACGAAGATGCCGATGAGCAGGACCACCGTGAGCGATGCGATGATCCGCAGGATCCAGTGCATGGCCCGGTCGGCGGCCCGTCGACGGAATTCGCCCTGCGGATGATCGGTCACAACGGCCTCCATGGTTCAGCGGATCGTACTGAAGAATGCCTGGTTCATGGCCTCGTCGTTCGCTGTGAGCGGGTAGAACCCGGACGTGCCGATGACCGCCTGGCCCTCGGCCGATGCCTCGAAGCGGAGGAATTGCTCGACGATGGAATCTTTCGCTGGCACTGCGGGCAGATACTGGTAGATGCGCCGGGCGATGGGATAACGGTCGGCGCGGACCGCTTCCATGTCGAGCGGGGAGACGGCTTCCGATGCACCGTCCCTGGAGACGGTCAGCGCTTTGATGTCGGACCGGGCCCGTCCGTCTGCGCCGCGCACGTATCCCACCCCCACGTATCCCACTCCGTGCGCATCCGCGGCCACCGCGTCCACGATCGCCTGGCTCCCCTCCATCTGTCGCAGACTCACGGCGTAGTCGTCCTTCACCACGGCGTCGCGGAAGTAGCCGAAGGTACCGGAGGTGCTCTGGCGGCCGTAGAGCACGATCGGCGCGTCGGGCCCTCCCACGCCCTTCCAGTTCGTCACCTTCCCGCTGAACATCTTCGAGATGTGATCCAAGGTCAGCGTCGCGAGCCCATTCGACGGGTGGACGATGACGCTGAGCCCGTCCCGGGCGAGGATGAATTCCTGCGGGTCGCGTCCCTTCTCCTTCGCGGTCGCGATTTCCGCCGGTTTCATGGCCCGTGAGGAATTGGCGATGTCCGTTTCTCCGTTGATCAGCGCCGCGATGCCCACCGCGCTCCCGCCCCCGGCCACCGAGATGCTCGCTCCGGGATTCCGCGCGCCGAATGCCTCCGCGAGCGCGGAGACCAACTGTACTTCGGTATCCGATCCTTGGATCACCACTGTGTCAGTCTTGAGCGTGCCGGTTGCGGCGGAACACGCGGAAAGTCCGATCACGCAGACCGGGACGAGGAGGCGGAGATCCTTCATCATCAAAGAGGTGGGGAAGCTGTGCACCATGCTACGGAGTACGACTGACGGCGGCAAGTTCGTGCGAAGCTTGCGGAGGAGGATGGCTGGGCATCCTGAACGTTATCAGAACCTTCGCTGTACCATGGCAGGGGCCCCCAGCTGAGGTAGAGATCCCCTTTCATTAGCTCATAATTTCTGATAATATGAGCTATAGAATCTTCCCCTATAGCTCACCATGTCTTGGAACTGGCAACAGAAACACTGGCCGACCTTCATCTATGATGCGAGGCAATTAGAGGCTCTGGAACGAGAGTTTGCTCAGCTTCTCGGGACGGTGACGGGAACGATGAAGCATCTCAAAGAGCAAGAGAGAGACCAAATCGTCGTGCAACTCCTCAGCACGGAAGGTGTGAAAACCGCTGAGATTGAAGGTGAACTGCTTGATCGGGACAGCGTGCAGTCGTCTATTCGGCGCAAACTGGGACTCTCGACCGTGAAAAGGAATGTGCAGCCCGCCGAAGCGGGTATGGCGGAGATGATGGTAACGGTATACCGGCAGTACGCCGCGCCGCTGACGCGCGAGGAGCTTGATGCATGGAACGCCGCACTGATGCAGGGGAGAACAGATTTGGAGCGCATCGGCGCCTATCGTACGCACCAAGATCCGATGCAGATCGTATCTGGAGCCATCGGAAGTGAGTCGGTGCATTTTGAAGCACCTCCCTCGAAGGATGTGCCTCGGCATATGAAGGAATTCATCCGATGGTTCAATGATTCCCTCAAGACGCTGCCCCCGCTGACGAGAGCGGGCATAGCTCACCTGTACGCCGTCTCCATTCATCCCTACGAGGATGGTAACGGGCGCATGGCAAGAGCTCTGGTTGAGAAAGCACTCTCGCAATCTGCCGGAGCACCCGCTCTTAGCGGAGTCTCACGGCAAATCGTCATAAAGAAATCGACGTATTATGACACGCTTGAGCGAAACAATCAGGATCTGGAGATCACCGATTGGCTCCTCACCTTTGGCAAGACACTCATTGCGGCCAAGAAGTACGTGCTCGCTTCCGTTGAAGGCGTTCTCCAGAAGGCTTCGCTCTACAGCAAATTTTCTTCAGAGCTGAATGAACGCCAGAAGAAAGCGATTGATAGGCTTTTCGAAGCGGGGCCGGAAGGCTTTGTCGGCGGGCTCAGCGCTGGAAAATACATCACCATCACGAAAGCCAAGCGTGCGACCGCTACGCGAGACTTGCAGACATTGGTGGACCTCGGGATTCTCCGTAAGACCGGCGAGCGACGCCATGCGCGGTACCGGCTGCCGGAAATTGCGCGGTGAAATATGGAGGTGGCCTGCCAGTTCTCCAGCAAGTCGAGCAGTTGTTGGCACTGTTTGCTGCATAGCCAATGGAAAATGTTTGTTTGTGCGTTGGGAGGAGTGCTGATATAACCCTATCCATGAGAATAGTGAATGTCTTGAGCATTGGAGCATTTTTTGCGATCCTTCCCTTCCCAGTCCTCCTTCAAACAGAAGCCGCCGAGTGCACACAGCCTGAGTACACCTGCCTCCGAACCTGTGCACTTCCTACCCTCGACCAGACCATAGCTTGTTCCACGTCCTGCAACGCCCAGTACCAAGCTGCCATGGCGCAGTATGACCAATGCGTACAGGGCCCGTCAGAGTCGAAGTTGCCACCACCATCACCCCCTCCCCCTTCTTCCTTTTCTTCCTCCTCAAGTTCGAAGTCAACGCACACTACTCCTACGCCGAAGACCAAAATCTACAAATTCGGAGACCTCAAAGAAGGTGATAGGGTGACCACAGGCAAAGGTGAACTGGCGACAATTTACGTAGATTCTAGAGGATCGCGGGCGGAATTGGAGCCGAACTCTGCTTTCATTGTCGTGAAGCCGGATGAATACAAAACATTGAAAGGAAAATTTGCATTTTACTTCGAAAAACTTTCGCAGGGAATGAATACTAGATTCAGGGTGTTCACAGGAACAGCAGTGTGTGCGGTACGTGGGACAAAGTTTTTAACATCCGTCACAAAAACCAAAACAGTGGTCCAGGTGCTCGATGGACTCGTGAGTGTATCGAATCTCAAAGGAACAAAATCCGTTGAGGTCTCTGCGGGGTACCAGACAACTGTGACAAAAACAAAATTGCACATACCGAAACCATTTACAGAGCGACAACGGATCATTCCGCAGTAAATCCGCAGTTTTCTTAAATGGGCATCCTCACCGTTATCAGAACCTTTGGAGTGCCAGTCCTCCGCAGTTAGTCGCTCAAGAGCCTTACTTGCCTGGACGTCTATATTGCCGAATAGCTTCTGTAACCAGCGCAGCCTGGAAGCCCTTGTGATATGCAAAAGAAGAAACGCTGCCATCCATGACTGATACCACAGAATCAGGATAATTTTTCAGCCACGCATATTTTTGCGCGCCAGAACCAAGATCACGCGCGATGGGGCCGTTCGAGAATGTTTCTGCAAACACTTGGCCAGTAACGAGTTCAACATCGTGAGTATAATTGAGAATGTTGTTGTCGATTGTCACATCTGTTAAACCGATCATGGGGCGATTTTCGCAGTTCTTGCCTGGTCTGGTGCCCGCAATGATCATGCTTGCACACACAGCCACTATCGGCACATGTTGGGATTTTTGCTCACGCAGAATTGCATCCATGCCACTGCGTACGATCATTGTTCCGAGCAGTGTGCTCCAACCGCCAGGCAGAAGAACGCCGTTGCATTTCCGCAGATCCTCCGGTGTTCGAATCAATGCAACATCTGCCTCTTTTGACTTGTCAGCAATGTTGAGAAGCTCTGCATAATGCAGGAGGTAGTCGCCCTGCAGTGCGAGGACGCCAACCAATGCCTTATCATCGGACTCATAAACTGTAGAGGGTTGATTGAGCGTCTGATCCAGAATCTGATCCATTTCCTCCAATGTCGACACGGTATCAATCACACTGCCATTTGCACCAGAGGCCATTGCAGACGCAACGACCCCCGGATCATTGGTACGGAAGAAGAGAGGCAATGACAATCGCTGCACTCGGATGAAGCTCGCAATGCTCCTGACGGCTTCATGTCGCTCGCAGAGCAACGCGATAGCACCGGACTGAATCGCCTGTTGCACCTCTCGGACATTCTGCACTGTCAAAAAAACAGGATGCTCCTTCGTCAATGGTGATTCAGGATTCCGAGAGAGCACGTAATAACCGGGGCCTGCATCACCATAGTGAGCCGTGTACGCTGCAGTGAAGGCGTCTATCTCATTTTCGTTTATGAAGGGATGCACTGTAAGGCGACGAAAAATTTCCTCGTATTTCCCGTCTTTTGTCACGACACCAACAGCGCCCATCTGTTCCGCGAGAGGCGTGTCAACGCTTTGATCGACCGTCAGAATGTGTCCGCCACATAAGCACTGCGTCTGAAACTCTTTAAATTTCCTGTTCATAAGGGTGGGATTCTACTCCTTTGTTGATGGCTGGGGAGGAGGGCCGTCTACGTCTGCGGACCTGAACGAAATTCGAACGGAATTGGGGTGCTCCTGCGGCGGCGGCTGATTTTTCGGGGGGCAGCCGCCGCCGACTCTCGGGGCTCCGCCGCCATTTCGGGACGATTTCCAATTGTTCTCGCGAGCTTCCCTTCTAAGTATATTCACAGGTTATTATTGCACTGCCATTGCATATTCTTTCAGAAAGACCGACAGCTTCTTTGCAGCCGACTTATCTATCTTGTTCAAACCTTCTGTGTATCTGGATGAAAGTATTTTTTCATTCAGAGCTTTTCCCTCAACTACACTGCTTAATGCGTCTGCAACTTTACTTATGATCGTGCCTCTTTTTTGAATAAAATCATCTGTTTCTTCAAAGAAAGATAATTCATCTAAATCAGGCAATCCTTGCTCGGGGATCCCAACTGGCTTGGGAAGATAGCTCCAGCATTGCTCAGTAAATTTCTTCGTCGGCCCTAGGACATCCAGATGTCGATAAATTTTTGAAGAAAGAGCTTGGAGATATAGCTGAGTAAAGGAACCCTCTCTGTCCGTCAGCTTTGCGACTTGCCCTGGAAGCCACACAAGATTAGGAATGAATGAATACGTAAAAGGATTTTTTGATGCAGACCCACCACAGACATCTGGCTGATTAGTGATTCTCCAGACATGTGATGCCACAAAACCAGTATCAAGATTTTTTCCACTATAAATTTCCAGTGGGCTTTTTATCACAAAACTTCGTGGAATATCTTTGATTAGACTGTTGTCATCTCTTAAATATCCATCTTCGTTAGGGGAACTCCATTGTTCAACACCGTTAGATTTACTTTTTCGACATGAGTTATCCCGGACAGCATAAGGGGCCAGTAGCGGTAGTTTTGTATATAATTTCGGACTCATCCAAATTCCAAGTGACGCGACCAATTTTGAGGCCAGCATTTGAAATAACCACACGTCGGTTCTTAATAGTTCTTTCTGTAAAAAGTGATAAAGGACATGTTCGCCATCGACTTTCCCCTTTGTAGACATATACAGATTTTAGCAGTTATTTAGTGCTTAATATTTCTTTTATCAGGGTTTCCAGTTCCAGTTTCTTAACTCCAGTGATTTTAAGCGTATAACGTATGTTTGTAATTCTATGATCCGGAGATTGTAAGAAACTCTTCTCGGTGATTTTTGGAAAGGATTCATCAACAAAAAAGACATTTGGAGGCTCTACGCTAATAATTGTTTCCCGATAAGTGACTTCAAGATCTCTCCGATAGCCGGAAGCTGCTAGCCTTTCATAAAACACATCCAAAATATTTTCATCGTGTCCGATAAAATTTTCTATTTGTGAAACTAAATCAGGCAATGTCTGACCTTCATCAGAAGGAAGAATTCGGTAACAAACAAGATATAACTGCTTAAATATTTCTGTATCCAGCTGACGGATATTGCAGTTGACCTGAAAAGGCATTTCCGTTGAACTTTTTACCTCAATACCAAGATTATTGTTTATCTGAAAATCATGATCTTTGCCCAGCGGTCCCATCCAGGACTTGATAATTGTTACACCACATTTTTCAATTACATCTTTAATAAAAAGTAGTTCACCAAAGATTCCATGTAACCATTCCACTGTGATTTCTGAAGTATCTGCAGTCCAAAATCTACGCCATCGTATTCCTGTGCGATAAATTGCATCTCGGGGTTCTTCGGCTGATTTCGATATCTCGAATAGAACATCCTCCGCAAAGCGAAGAAATGGCCGGCGAAAAGATGGCGTTTTGCCTGTTGCACAAACAATATCCAGATAATTACGCACGGGATGCCCTGCAACTGCCAGTTTGCGATTTGTTACCTTCAACCCACGCAAATCTAAATTGGAAAGACGTGTGTCTTCCTTATTATCATCAGCGGAAACAAGAAGATGAATGTCATCGGCCCCATCCATTGCGATTATTGCGATTGTGCTCTCATGCAATTTTGCAACCTGCTGGCCAACCAGCTCTTGCTGTCCGCGTGGATTTCGCGAAAGAGCATCAACATAGGTTTGAAGAATGCCGGCGAATGAAACATCATTGTGAGATGTATTCGATGGTTGCATCGGATTTTGATTCGGGGAAAATTATAACTAGACCAAGAATATCTTCCGCATTATTTGGATCGTGGAAAAATTTCATGTCTTTTTCCGAACCGGATTCCTTATCAATCATATAGAGTATGAGGCAGCCCTGTAACGGATCTTTTGAATCACGGCCTGTTTTTTCCCGCCAGTACTCAATATCGCTTGGACTTGAGAGTACTTTTATTGATTGAATCGTCATTGGAGTACGAACAATTTTGTGTGTTAAATACTTCGTACTCCACGAAAATGGTTCTAGCTTTGGATTGCCAAGAGGCAGCACGATATCCCACAAGATCAATTCATTTTGATCATTCTGGCGTTTTATATAGTTTACAAGATTCTGACGGTTAACATCATGGGCTTCCCTGCTAAATTCATATGCATTTAAGAATTCGATTACACCTGTACATGGAAGATCTTTCCAAATATGAATTCCTTCGTCTGAGCCGCTATGCCAAGCATTTCCAAGCTTGGAAACGAATCCCCGAGCTGCATCCAAGTTTTTACGCAATAGCGCTTTGTTATCTACGGGGAAAGAGACAGTCTGCTGAATTGTATTCTGAAATGAGATGGTAACAGGCCGTCCTGCTCCCATCTTAAGCCGAGATGTGACCGCCATCGTGGGATGTGTGCGGATAATTGGCTTTAATTGAAGAGGCGTTGGTGGGTCCGGTTTCTGGGCATATTTCCTAAGATCTGCACGCAATTCATCCTCCACTCTGGCAAGTTCCGCAAAACGGTCGCCCATTTCCTTACCAACATATATTCGTGTCAGATCGTAGTATTTTGGGCGGTATCCAAACCATCGTCCCATCTGAAGTAGAGTGTCATATTGATTGGCCATACGGGTAAATACACTGACACTTAATCCTTCTAGGGTAAGTCCGCGTGAAAGTCTGTTACCTCCGATCACGATGTACCGTTTGGGGTGCCCTGTATAATCGAGCGTATCTTCAGAATAATTATTTAGCACTTTTACTTCAATGGATTCAGTTATTGATTTTGCAAATTTCCAAACTTTTTCAAAATCGAAATTATAGTCAGCTAGTTCCGTATCCTCTTGTTCAGAAGTAACACGGGCGAAATCGAATTCCCACATTTTTCGTGCCCGTGCCAATAGATCAGGAAATTTTGCAGGTCTGATTGCTGCTGCCTTAAGCAATTCGAGTTCTTTACTGATAACAGTAGCAACAATGCGATGAGGAGCCGTCCTTTGCGAGGGATGAATCAGCATACTAAAATGTGCTTGATCATGGCCACGTGCCAAACGTGCACAGCTGCTTAGAAGAAAGGCTATTAGCGCCTCGGAAAGTACCTCTGGACAATCATCGCCTCCATTCTCAAGAACATCATCAATCTCGTCCATCTGTGTATCCTCAACCTTATGAATAACATCAAGTGGAGATCCGTGTTTGTCATGCGGTGAAAGATCTGAGGGATCCATCCCAAGTCCAAACAATTTTCGCGGTCCAAAGTAGCCTGGAGGCTCAGGAAGGGTCGCGATAAAATCACGTGGATACAAATCGTCTTCTTCGGCATCAATTAGAACGTTAGCGAAGGGCGTTGCAGTAAATCCGATATACACACACTTGGGCAATTTTTGAATAAGCTCTCTTATCCGGCGGTTAGTAGCCGAAGGATCAATACTTTCACCATCATCATCAGTGCGTCCATAATTTGTATTGATGGACCCCTGATCGGCCTCGTCATCGATGATAATTGCTGGCAAGTCTTTCAGGGGAACTGGGCAGCGTTCCAGCCATTCCATAAGACTTTCAATCCTCTTATTCTTCTTGATAACAGCTAAATGCGGTGATCGCGCGTCCAAGTTATTAGGCATGTCAGAAAAATCGCCATTCAACCCAGACTGCGTGAGCCTAGCCCAAGGGGCCATATTGGAATCATGCTGCACACATGGCTCATCAGCGGGGTCATCTGACCTTCCAGTAATTTCCTGATCAAATCGCCGCTGTGTTTGTGCACGCAGATCTTTCCAAAGTCCTGCGAGAACGATAAATAATTTATAACCTTCATCAGCCGCTCGTGCAATTAATGCGGCCATGTTCGCAGTCTTTCCGCTCTGGATGTAACCTAGTACCAGTCCATACGCTTTAAATGATTCTGCCGCATCCGGCTTCGGAAGCTGCTTAATGAGATCCAGTGACGTCTCGGCCAATGTACCCACTGTTGATTTTGGCCACCGGCGGGTATCTATCAAGAATCGCTGAAATGTACCAAAGTATTGCTGCATCGAATCAATATCAGGATTGCAGCGCGGAATTCTTTGGATTGTATCAGTAATTAGATCGGGTGGAGTAATTTGAAGAGGCGGTGAAAAATATTTAAGAACATGGTCCCGTAGATGAAGTGGTACTTCGGCTTCTTGCATAGCCTCTTCAACAGATTTCCCCTGTTTGGAGACTATGAATTCAACGAGGGTGACCGCATCTGATAAGGTCTTGATCATATGTTCTGCCTGTAAATCTTCTTAAGAAGCTCAAGGGGGATATTGCTCACACGTACTTTCTTTTTTGCAACAGCCTCGATCAGGAGAAGCATGACAACGTAAGCACTTCGCAAATCATTTTCGTTCTGAATTGAAAATATTTCATGAAACTCATGATTTCTCGGAATTGAAATAATGATTTCACCCTTTCTGTTTTCGCTGACTGCAATTGTTCCCAATTTTTCATTAGAAGAGATTGTAACTGATCCGAGCCTTATTTCTCGGGGTTTATGCACTGTTTGTTCAGTATTTTTGTGAGCGGGGATGGAAACATGGGATGACTTATTTGATGAAACACTCGAGCGAGAAGGAGCATTGTCGTAACGTTCTCGTGCTTTTTTGGCCCATCCGCCGACATGATTAGCGATCTCTTCACGAATTTCCGGAGGTATCCTCGAACGCATTTTAGTGATATTTATCGAAAATGCCCGGTCTAAGTTCGATGTGAAATCAACTGCAATACGCAGAAGTTTCGTGTGTTCATCTACTGCACGCAGACGACTCCAGCCGCCAGCTTGCAGTAATCGATTGTTTCGATAAAAGTAAAAACCCTGTTGCTGGTTCCAATTTCTTGGTCCCGAAGCATCTCTCCAAGTTGCCGTTGAAGAGAATTCATCCTCGCGTGGAAGAATAAATGGAGTAATGGTAATTGTGTCTTTTACTTTCAAACCATCTGTATCTTCACACACCAATGGTAAGCGCATGATATCCAACTCCTTAGTTTTTTCTTCTCTACAAAAAGGATCCCAAGGCACCAGCTTTTCACCACAAACGTGAATATCCAGCTTGCGACGCCCGGTGACAGTCCCCTGCATAAAGCGATGAAATACCATTCGTAAGTGACTACTTACTTCATCGATCAAATGTGCAAGGAATTTTTCCTGCTTACGGATATCCAAATCCGATAGAAGAGGCAATGTCTCTTGCAGGTTTGTCCAAAGAACAATTGTGCCATGGTCTTGGGCGACAAGGTGATTGAGTATTTCGTTCTCCCAAGATTGAAGCTCATCATCTGAAGGTATCAGAAGATCCCAGCCATCTGTCTTATAAACATGATCAAGATCCCAACGCATGTAAACTCGTCTTGGTCGGGAGCCCCGCTTGGGCTTTGCTTTTGATGCAACTGTCAGAGTGCGGCACTGCCCAAGAGATGCCGTTTTGAGACCGAGTCCATATTTACCCAAATCACCAGCTGAATATTCTTGATTCGACCCGAAGCGCATAGCTTCATGAAGCTCCTCTCTGTCCATACCATCTCCATTGTCGGCAATGATAATGGCTGCAGGCGTTGATCCTTTGGGAAGTAAAATATCTACATAAATTTCAGATGCATTTGCAGTGATACTGTTATCAACAAGATCTGCAATTGCAGTACTGCTATCATAACCCATATTGCGGAGACTCTCGATCAGTCGCTTTGCCCCTGGATCAGCTTTGAGTGTTTTCATGAAAGTGATTAGAGGTATTTGATGAGTTCATGAGCAACAACCTTCGAAAGCATGGGGGGGACGGCGTTTCCTATTTGGCAAAACTGAGATCCCCGTGAACCTTCAAATTTATAATCATCTGGGAAAGACTGGAGTCGCGCAGCTTCTCTGACTGTTACAGATCGATTTTGTGCCAAATCAGGATGTATGTACGAATGTCCATCTTTCTGCAAATGAGCTACCACAGTATGTGAACCCCTTGCCTCAGCATCAATAACCTTGAACCTATCGAGAAAACATTCTTCATTTTTATGAGTCTTCAGGCGCTTAGGCAGTGCGTTGTACTTTAGTCTTATTCCTTTTTTCTTTGCATTTACAACACGCCTATAGATTTCCAGATCTCTTGCATTATGAGGACGTGCAACATGATCCATTAGTATCGGAAAATGAAAACTGGTCATTCCTACTTTCTCTAACAACTCATTGCGTTTGGAAAAATTTTTGATGATGGGTTTACCACCACCTGCCTTAATCTTTGGCAAGGCATCTAGGAAGTTTTTTACCACGTACTCTCTCTTAACTGCTTGAAAATTCGGATACTTCTCCAGTTTTGAATATTTATTCCATCCAACAAGTAAGACTCTCTTTCTGTGTTGTGGTACACCATAATCAGTTGCATCAACAATTCGAAAATCCGTTTTATAACCTGCCTTCTTCATCAGATTTCGCATCTCACGAAGATATCGGCCTTTACCGGAGCTGAGGAGACCTGGCACATTCTCAAAAACAAAGATTTTCGGTTTCAATGCCTTCAGAAATTCAATGTAGTACCTGTAAAGAAATTTGCGGTGATCCCAACGCATGCTCTTTTCATCTCTGGCTCGACCGATATGTGAGTATGCCTGACAGGGTGGACCACCAACAATAATGTCCAAATTTTTACTGCCGAGCTTCTGTTTAATTTTCTTGATGAGATCTTTGAAATTATCTTTTCCAATTTTTGCACAAATTACAGAGTCTCGTTCTTTCTGAAGACTGTACTTTTCTATCAATGCCTCGAGCGTTGTTTTTCCCAGAATGTAATGTCTGTATTCATCTACTTTACCGAGCTTTAGAAGCGCGTGATACACCATCCTAGTGATCAATGTCTTGCACGCACTATCGTCCATTTCAATGTGACCTACCATGTCGCAGCCGGAGCCGATAAACCCCTCAGAGAATCCACCTGCACCCGCAAACAAATCTAATACCGTTGGGGTAGACGTTGCTGCTATTTTTTCTTTAATATCAAAAATAAATTTGTCAGGAGAATTTTTTAGATCATGCTCCCATATTCTGATGGTCAGGATTCCCATCGATTTCAAAAGAGCGTTTACCTTTTTATCATGAATAACATTTGCGCCAATCTTCTTACTCCAAAATTCCTTGTTAGTAGCGGGCATTTGAAAACATTGATCACATGCGTGCCAAAAGCACCCGTCCACAAAAATTGCCAGCTTGCTTATGGGAAAATATACATCAGGCTTACCTGGAATCCAATCAGGGTGTGTTATAAAATCGCGAATGCCATTGGCTTCCAAGAGCAACAAAAAATTCTGCTCAGGAACCGTTCCAGCAGAACGAATTCTAGACATATTGTAGGATCGCTGGGTAACAGTGAGCACATCCACCATATGGTCTATTATTCATTAAATCATTACAGAAATCCACTATGATAACTATGATCAGTGAAGTAAATCATCTACAGAAGTATCTAGAGCACTTGCGATCTTCGCCACCACAAACACCGACGGTTTCTTGATCACTCCCGTCTCGATCTTCGTGAGCGTCGTATAGGGTACATCAGCCCTTCTTGCGAATTCATCCTGTGAAAGCCCAAGCTCTTTGCGAAGCTTCTGAATCTTTTTGCCAAGTTTATTCACTTGTGATCTATCCATAAATTGCTAGTATATTAAGCAAGTATTGATTGCCATCAACAAGGTACTATGTTCGTCGTTGATTCTCAATCACAGGGAACGAGAAAACGGGTGCGCAGGACAAAAGAAGGAGCCCCGAGAGTCGGCGGCGGCTGCCCCCCGAAAAATCAGCCGCCGCCGCAGGAGCACCCCAATTCCGTTCGAATTTCGTTCAGCAACTGCAGCCAGTTCGAACAAAGGTCGCGCCGCGCAATGCGGCGCCACCCTTTTCGCGCTTCCCACCGCAGCGTTTTCCCTGTGTGTGCCGAGCACACCCTGCGCACCCGTTTTCTCGTTTCCCTCTCTGACGCTATGAAGTACATACTCTACGCACGCAAGTCCAGTGAATCAGAGGAACGGCAGACGCTCTCCATCGAAGCGCAGCTCCGGGAGCTGCGAGAATTTGCGGAGAGAGAACAATTGGAAATCGTCGCCTCGCTCTGCGAGGCAAAAACTGCCAAAGAACCTGGCCGAACCCGGTTCGGCGAAATGCTCTCCATGATTGAGAGAGGTGAAGCCACGGGCATCATCTCATGGCATCCCGACCGGCTGGCACGAAACAGTGTGGATGGCGGGAGGATCATCTACTTGCTGGACACAGGAGCACTGAAAGAACTGCGCTTCCCTACATTCTGGTTCGAGAGCACCCCACAGGGAAAGTTCATGCTCAATATCGCTTTCGGGCAGAGTAAATACTACGTGGATAATTTGAGCGAGAATGTGAAGCGCGGTATTCGACAGAAGCTGCACAGGGGAGAGTGGCCGGCGCTCGCGCCGATTGGGTACGTGAACGATCTCAAGTCGAAGAAGATCGAAGTTGATCCGGTACGCGCGCCACTCGTTCGCAAAGCCTTTGAGTTGTACGCCACGGGCGGCTACGCGCTGCGCTCGCTTGCACATGCCCTCAAAGAGCTTGGACTGCGCAGCCACAAGGAAAACGTGCTCTCCGTGTCCAGCATTCAGAGGCTTCTGCAGAATCCGGTGTACTACGGGATGATCCACCGCCTTGGAGAACTGTACGAAGGATGTCATGAGCCGATCATCACGAAGGCGCTCTTCGACGGGGTAGAGCAGGTACTTGCCGGAAAATCGCGCAAGAAGAAGCGCATGCGCAAACACGAGTTTCTCTTCTCCGGTCTCCTGCACTGCGGATCATGCGGTTGCGCGATTACGGCGGAGAGGCAGAAAGGACATGTGTATTACCGCTGTACCAAGAAAAAAGGAAAGTGTGAGGAAAAGTACCTGCGCGAAGAAGACTTGCTCATGCAAGTGCGCACCATCGTCGAAGAACTCTCATTGCCGGATGCGTGGGCAGAGAAAATGTTGCGACATCTTGAACAGGAAAATCAGAATACAAAGAGCATCCGGCAGGAGGAGACGCGCTGCCTTGCTGCACGGAAAGAAACTCTCGAAAAGAAAATCGATGTCTTGCTTGATCTCAAATTGAATGGAGCGCTTGAAACCGATGAGTATGTGCGAAAGAAGAATGCGCTCCTTAATGAGAAAGCGGACATCGAGCAGACAGTGAAGCAAGTGCAGCACGGGGATGATGATCGGCTCGAACCTGTTCGGAATCTCATTCGTGCCAGTCGGGATGCCAAAAATCTGCTCACGGCAGAAAAGTTGCCGGAATTTCCGGCATTTCTTTCAAGCGTCGGCTCGAACGTTCTTTTAACAGGGAAAACGCTGCGGTGGGAAGCGCGAAAAGGGTGGCGCCGCATTGCGCGGCGCGACCTTTGTTCGAACTGGCTGGG
>VMEW01000004.1 GCA_007375735.1 Candidatus Peregrinibacteria bacterium Greene0416_19 | reverse complement strand
ATGCACCTTCGTCTCCGTGCTCTCGATTTTTTCGTTGCTGAAGTCGAGCTGGAAACTGGCATGGCCGCCTTTGATGAGCGAGGGGAATTCCCGGTACCCATACACGCAGTACCCCGCCCGCTTGAGACCCTTGGCGAGTACGTCACCAATGGAATTGAGACCCTGGCCGGATGCGCCGACGATTTTGAGGGAGACGCGTTCCATGATCACTGCAGGTGCGGAAGGAGGGTCTTGGCCCACGCGCGGACAGTCTCTTCCTGACCGTACGGCTCATTGACGATCTTGAGCGGCTCGACGACGAGCGAGCCACCGTGCTGTTCGACAAACTGCTTGAGGTATTGCCCAGCTCGAGCCGTATAAAAGTAGCGTTCGTCCCCGAGTCCGATGACTGCGAAGGAGCGGCCTTTGAGGTCAACATCCTTGGCAGTGTCACGCAGATACACGTGCATGTGCGGGCTGAGTTGCCCCTCCGATCCACCGGTGTTCCAGGTGCCGCAGGCGAGAACGACTACATCGCCGTGAAGGAGGTCTTCAGGTTTGGCCAGATCAACCATCTGCTTTTCTATAGTCGCGGTCGGAACGCCCGCTCCTGTGAGTGATTGAATGAGAGTGTCGACCACATGCTCGGTATGGCCGCTGGTGGAGGCGAAGAGGATGTGGAGCGAAGCGGAACCCGGCGAAGCCGCGCCTGTTCGACGATCATCGAACGTCTGTCTTTGTGGGGAACGCCCTTCGGGCGAAGTCGGGTGGAGGGTGGGCACGGAGCTATCCTATCACTCCTTTGCCGCAGCCTTTAGCTGATCTTGCCGTCTACAAGGATGCAATTGGCATGTGCTTAACCACAAAAATATGCTACAATATCTTCGACATCTACCTCCAATCATATGAATACTCGAACACCAAATAAGGGCAATCTCGAAGATCAACTGAAAGGGATTTCACCGGAAAATATTGTCCAACACGTACGGGAATTGGGACTCGAAGCCAGATCAACCTTTTACCACGTCATGCTGGGCAATCCTTTCGAAAAGGGGGAATTTATAGGAATTGCGATCCTCGAGAAAGCTGCGAAAAGCCCCTCAGAACAACTCGGTTTCGTACGCAAGGAGAATATCCAACTTACGCCCAAAGAAGTGGAGTTGCTCGAGGGAGCAAAGAAGTTAGAAAAAGAACTCTACGGTGAATGGAATACACTCACCCACACCTATTGGAAAAAGCACGACGATGAAGAATCCGATATCCGTAGAGGGCAGATGGAAGAGTTTTACGGTCAAATTAGGGATTTCTTCATCTATATTAATGATAGACTGAGAGATCTTGAGACACACGTCTACGAACGTCATGTGAACATGACTGAACGGCCGTTGCCAACGCTCGCCGAGATCGAAGGTCTGTTTCAAGAATGGAGAACGCAGTACACATGGCATGTAAAAAAAATGGAAATAATGCTAAAGCGATAGGCTGCAGACGCGCGCAGTCGGTGAAATAATGCACGGAACGCGTCACAGCAGTACCATAGATGGGAATGTCGCTCCTCTCCCCCCGCTCCATCGCCGTCATCGGCGCTTCTGCCACCGAGGGCAAGGTCGGGCATGACATTCTGAAGAACCTCGCGACTCAAGGCTACGAGGGCGCGATCTATCCCGTGAACCCCAAAGGCGGCGAGATCCTCGGCAAAAGGGCATACGCATCCGTCAGGAACATTCCGGAACCGGTCGACCTGGCCATCATCGTGACGCCGGGGCCGACCGTGCTGGGTTTGCTTGGGGAATGCGCGAAGAAGAAGATCCCTTCGGTCATCGTCATCAGCGCAGGATTCAGCGAGCTCGGGACCGATGCGGGACGTCAGGACGAGGAGGAGGTGCGGGCAATGGCGAAGAAGTATGAGATTGAGCTCGTCGGCGTGAACTGCCTGGGCGTCATCCGGACCGCGAACAAGATGAACGCGTCGTTTGCCAAGGACATGCCGCCGCGCGGGCACGTGGGATTCATCAGCCAGTCCGGTGCGCTCGCGGTGGCGGTGATGGACGCGTCTGCGGATCTGCAGCTCGGCTACTCGTTCGTCGTGAGCATCGGAAACAAGACGGTGATGGATGAATGCGACTTTTTGGACATGGCCGAGCATGATCGCGAAACGCACGTCGTCGGGATGTACCTGGAGAGCATCAAGGACGGGCCGCGCTTCCTGCAGGCGGCCGCGCGCGTGGCGCGGAAGAAGCCCATCGTGCTGCTCAAGTCCGGCGTCAGCGAGCAGGGGAAGAGAGCCGCGTGCTCCCACACCGGTGCACTGGCCGGATCCGATGCCGGGATAGACGCCGCCTGCCGGCAGACCGGCATGCACCGCGCGCGGTCTGCGGCTGAGTTCATCGATCTCCTGCGCGTGCTGGGGAGCGAGCCGCCGCTCGTGAGCCCTCGCATCGCCATCATCACGAATGCCGGGGGGCCGGGGATACTCGCCACAGATGCGGCGGAAGCGGACCACCTCACCCTCATCCCCCTCTCCCCGATCGTGTTCGACAAGCTGAAGGCTGCTCTCCCCGTCGCGGCGAGCATTCGGAATCCCGTCGACGTGCTGGGTGACGCGGGCGCCGACCGCTATGCCGCCGCGCTCACCGCCTGCGGGGATGATCCGGGGATCGACGGCGTGGCCGTGCTGATGACGCCCCAGGTGATGACCCCGGGTTCCGCGATCGCCGATGTGGTGATCGACTTCAAACGGCGCTTCCCGCTGACTCCGGTCGTCACGTGCTTCTTCGGCGGACCGGGCGTCTCCGAAGCCGTCAGCATGTTGAGCACGCGCGGCATCATGAATTTCGACACGCCGGAGCGGGCCGTGCACGCGCTGGCGATGCTGCGGCCGGTGAGCCCCTCGCACGGCAGGAAACCGGCGGCCAGGAAGCGGAGAAGTGCTGAGAGAATCTCGGAAACGGCAGGCCAAGCACATTCCCTCCTCTCCCCGGACGCCGCCGCCGAGCTCTTGAAGCTCAGCAACCTGCCGACACCCGCGCAAGCCCTTGCAGCGACGGCAAAAGAAGCGGCGGCGATCGCGGAGAGGATGGGGTTCCCCGTCATCGCGAAGATCGCCTCGCCGCAGATCCTCCACAAGACGGACATCGGCGGCGTGCGGGCGAACCTCGCGAGCGCGGATGCCGTCGCACAAGCCTTCACGGAGATCATGGCAAATGTGAAAAAGGCCGAGCCGGAGGCGAAGGTGGACGGTGTCCTCATTCAGCAGTTCCTGCCCGTGGGACACGAATTCATCGTCGGCGCACTCAGGGATCCGTCCTTCGGACACCTGATCATGGTGGGACTGGGCGGCATCTACACCGAACTCTTCAAAGACGTCACCTTCCGCATCGCCCCGATCGACGAAGAGGAAGCGTACCGCATGCTCCAGGACCTCAGGGCCTGGCCGCTGCTCCTGGGGATGCGGGGCAAGCCGCAGAGTGACATCGACGCGCTCGCCGATCTGCTTGTGAAGACATCGATACTCGCCGTCGAATGTCCCGGCCTGCGCGAACTCGACTTCAACCCCGTGCTCGTGAGCGAGGGGGGGGTGACGATTGCGGATGCGAAGATCGTCCTTCGGTGAGGATACCGAGGAATCCGAGGATACCGACGATACCGAGGAAAAGTGATGAATCCTCGGATTCCTCGGATTCTTCGGTATCGTCGGACTCCTTCTCGACAGAAAGGAAGGATACAGTAGAGAGGTATGCCGACGGTGAGCGTCCTCATCCCCACCTACGAGCCCCGCCCCGATCACCTGCACGCGGCGCTCGATGGACTGCGTGCGCAGACGTTCGGCGAGTGGCACGCCTTCATCCACGACGATGCGTCGACTATGGACGTGCGCTCACTCCTCGAACCGTACCTCGGGGATCCGCGCATCACATTCAACCGGAGCGAGCGTAGGCTCGGGATCGGCGGCAATTGGAACGCGTGCCTCAAGCGTGCGACGGGGACCTACATGCAGTTCCTGTTCCAGGACGACCTGTGGGAGCCAACGTACCTCGAGAAGTGCGTGGAGATCCTCGAGCGGGAGCCGACGGTGGGGTTTGTGGCGGCGAATCATGTCTATCGCTATGAAGATACTGTTCCCAATGCTGGTTACGACGAACTCCAGAGCCTGCGCCGGCAGCTGCTCATTCCCGGTCTCCAAGACCGGCGGGCGTTCCTCGCTCTTTGGGCAGAACGGGGTCTGCACCCCAACCTCATCGGAGAGCCGTCGTTCGTCATGCTGCGCCGCAGTCTGACCGAGGAAGTGGGGCTCTTTGATGAATCGATGCCGCAGGGGCTGGATCTGGAGTACTGGGTGCGCTGTCTGCTCCACTCGGACTGGTCGTATCTGGAGGAACGGCTGGGGGAATTTCGGGTGCACCCGGGCGGGGCGAGTGCGCGGCACCAGACACAGGGCATGGGCCTCTTTGACCGCGTCCGGTGCCTGGATCTCGTGATGGGGAAGGCGCAGGATCGCTCGGTGCGGCATGCCGCCCGGCGCGGCATGATTCACTATTTGTCCCGCGCGGCGGGGCGGTTTCTCAGGCACGTGAGCGGAGGTGGCGGGGTGGGGGGCGCGACAGGCATGAAGCAATTGCTGCGACTGGGGGGGCGCCATCCGCTGCTGATGGGACGGGGGTTGTGGCGCGCCCTCGTACGGCACCATTCATAATTTTCTCTTTGACCTGACGCGCAATTCTTTCCTACTCTGTACAGGAATTCGGACTTTCATTCCCACACACGTATTATGAAGCTCAACATACTCTTCCGGCGGGCGGTTGAGATTGGCATCGAAGCGGACCCGCGGGGAAGGAAGCGCATTGAGAAGATGCTGAGGAAGCAGCAGGAGAAATGGAAGAAACTCGACGTGAAGGAGCAAGAAAAGGAACTCTTCGATGAGGAGCGCACCTGGAACCCCTTCCCGGACTCCCGCATCATCGCGGGCACGGGAGAGGAAGAGGTGAGGTCTCTGTTCGTCGGCATCGATGTGGAGACGCAGGAGGTGCTGCTCGCCGACCGACTGCGGGAGAAGGGCATGCGTATCGACGCCCTCATGATCCACCACCCGGAGGGACGGGCGCTCGCAGACCTGGAGAAGATCATGCCGCTGCAGGTGGATATGCTGGCTGCCTACGGCGTACCGGTGAATCATTCGGAGGCGCATCTGCGTCCGCGCATGGACCGCGTCTGGCGCGCCATCCACTCGGATAACCTCTTTCGCACCGAGCGCGCGGCGGAACTTCTGGGCTTCCCAGCCTTCAACACGCACACCATCACCGACAACCTGGTCTACCGTTTCATGGAAGAACATATCTGCAAGAAAGAGTACGACACGCTCGACGAGATCGTGAGCGCGATCAACGACATTCCGGAATACAAGGTTTTCGCGAAGAAGGGCAATCCGACCACCATCGTGCATGGCACGGGCGGCGCCAGACCCGGCAGGATCGCCGCCACCGAATTCACCGGCGGCACGAACGGACCGGAGGAGCTGTTAAAGGAGCAGTCGCTGGCCGGCATCGGCACCATTCTCACCATGCACGCCACCGAGAAGACCCTCGATGCGGCCAAGGAACACCACGTGAACATGGTCCAGTGCAGCCACATGGCCTCCGACACCATCGGGATGAACCTCCTGCTCGACAAGCTGATGAAGATGGACAAGCGGCTGACGACCATTGATGCATCAGGGTTCATCCGGGTGAAGCGGCGGTAACCGGGGATCGTATCCCCTGCATTGTTCCAGTGGCACTTTTCCCCTCCGAGGATACGATTCTCGGCTACAATGCCTCCCCGATGCCTGTTCGCCCACTCTCCCCCTTCTCCATCCTCGCCGAGGCGTGGATGTTCTTCCGGAAACAGCCGGCGCTGAACGCCGTGCTGGTCGCGTTCTTGATCCTTCCCGGATGGGGCATCAACATCTTCGTCCGCCTGAGCGATCCTGATGATCTCCTGAGCGTCACAACCGCTGGCCGATTCCTCGCGCGCACGGACCCCTACCACATCATTCCGCTCGTGTTGAGTCTGGTGCTCCTGATCCTGTACTTCTGGGGTATGGCCGGGGTGCTCCTCGTGGGGAAACGCATGATCCAGAACCGGGCCGGCCGGTCCCGTTCCTCCTTCGCCGCGGTGCGGCGGGGGTCCGCTCGCCTCGTCCTCCCGCTTCTCCTCACCCACCTGCTGCGCTTCTGCTTCGGCCTGTACTGGGGACTGCTCTTCATCATTCCTGCGACCATCCTCTTTTTTGCGAACCGCTCAATTTTCCTACCGCTCCTCCTGCCACTCCTCCTGCCAGCCATCCTGTACCAGATCCGCACGTCGCTCTTCACGGCAGCTCTTGCTGCGGAAGGAAAGGCCTACCGTGAGGCACTCCGACGGTCCCGTGACATCACCCGGGGGCACCTGCTCATCACGGTCGGGAATCTCTTCGTTATCGGCGCAATCCTGTTCCTTGCCGCGGGCATCGTCGGCGCGCTCGCAACGGGCATCCTTGGCACCATCGATCCGCGTTTCCTCGTGACCGCCGACCTGGTCGACGTCACCGCGCAGTCGTTCGCCATTCTCCTCTCGTCCCTCGCCACCATCGAGCTCTTCGGGCGATTGCGGGAGGCGCGGGAGGGGAAGGTGAAGGAGGTGGTGCCTGTTGATTGATACGATGTCGCGATCTTCACACTCCTGTACCAACAGCATCTATGAATCCGTCTGAACAGCCGCAGGATTCTTTCGAACAAGCGTTTGATATCGACTTCTTTCGGGCCCTCGGCGATGAATCGAGGCTGGCTGTGTTTCTGGTCTTAGCTGCAGAACACCAACCGATCACTGTCACAGAGATTGCCGGGAAGACTGGAAAGAATATCGCTGCGGTATCGCAGCAACTGCAAAAACTGAAGCAGGCAGGCCTCGTTACATGCGAACGATCCGGCAAGCTGAGACTCTATCGCATGCAGGCTGAATACGTGCGTGGAAAAATCGAAGCCACGATCCGGTACCTGGAAACCGTTTCCCCAACGCAATGACCTGGGGCCTCGTCCTCTCCGGCGGCGGCGCCCACGGCATTGCAAATGCAGGAGTCATTGAGGTGCTAGAAGGTGCCGGGTTACGACCCGACTGCATCGCCGGCAGCAGCATGGGCGCGATCGTGGGGGCGCTCTATGCAACCGGTCATGGTCCCGATGATCTCCGACGTCTGTGCGACACTCTGACACTCACGAACGTCGCTCGCCTGAGCGAACATCCGCTCAGGGGTGGCCTCCACGGAGGCCTGCTGCAGCAGCGGCTCCACGATCATCTGGCACCGCTCATCGGGGAACGGACGCGGATCATGGATTGCACGATCCCCTTTGTCTGCATCGCTGCGCGCGTCTGCAAGCCGGTACAGTGGCAGCGGATCATCCGGAAAGATTTTCTGGATCACGTGACCGCCTGCGCGGAGAAGCATGTGTTCCCGCAGGAGACGAATCTGCTCGATGCCATTCTCGCCTCGAGCGCCATCCCCGTCCTGTTTTCACCCGTCCGCATCGGCGCGGATGAGTTCTGCGACATCGTCCATTTCGGCGCCATTCCGGCCCGCACCCTCCGGGAGGCGTTCCATCCGGACATCGTCATCGCGACCGACACCGCCCCGCGGCACTCCTTCATCCGGCGCTTCCTGCCACGAGGCTGGCGGAATTTCCTGGATGCTGGTCATGTCGAACTGGACGCGAGCCGGCAGGCGTGCGATCTGCTGATTGCACCCGAGATGCCGTACGGGTACATGCGGTTCGATAGAGCGATGGATTTTTATGAGGCGGGGAAGCGGGCGGCGGAGGAGATGTTGCCCGCGATCCTGAAAAAATTGGAACAGGAAACATAGCCACCCGGAGAGCGGGTTATCTCTGCCTGCCGGCAGGCAGGTACCCGCGGCAACAAAAAATATTCTGCAACTCCCTTGCACGAGAATGGAGATTGACATACCATGGACCATCATGGAAAGACCGACGACTCCACCGGAGCATGTCCCTTCGGAGCAATCAAAACCGGATATGTCCGCATGGCTTGAGGAAGAACGGCGTAGAGTGCGCGCGGAGTTTCGAGTACGCCCCATGACAGAAGACGAAAGGCGATGCAGTGAGGACATGAGCTGGGCTCTTGGTGACCAGACTGTGCAGGTTGAGTTCCAGGGGGAATTCGTGGTTCCCTATGACCGGAAGATCGTCGCTCATGGGCACGATGCTGCCGCGGTCCTGGCCGAGGCGGCACGAGTGACGGGTAAGAGGGAGAACGAGTTAGCGCTGGTGGGGATTATTGATCCACTATTGGAAATGCCCTATGATCAATCGTTGTTCGCAGAACGCGAACAAACTTCATAGATCACCGCCGCACGGCGGAGCCATGCTGCTTAGATCGATAGAAGAATCATTTCCAACCCAGCAGCACCCTTCCGGGGTGCGGCGGGCTACCAACAATGCAGATCATGATGTCCGACCGCGGGCCGCCCTTCGGCTCGGCTCAGGATGACAGGCCCGCTCCCGTGGATCCTCATTTTTCACGTCAAGACATGACAGTCTTGACCACCGCATCGAACGCCGCCGGCTCGTGAATGGCCAACTCGGACAGCACCTTGCGATTGAGCTCGATCTTCTTCTTCGTCAGCCCCGCGGCAAACTGCGAGTAGCGGATGCCCTTGGCTCGCAGCGCCGCGTTCAGGCGGATGATCCAGAGGGAGCGGAACGTGCGCTTCTTGAGTTTGCGGTCGCGGTAGGCATTCACGCCGGCACGGATGACGGCTTCATTCGCCTTCACGAACGTGGTGCGGCGCATGCCGCGGTAGCCCTTCGCGAGTTTGCGGATCTTCTTGTGACGACGGTGACGCACAATACCTCTCTTAACGCGTACCATACTGGGGGTGGGGAGAAGCGATAGTCACTCTGAGCGAGCGAAGCGAGTCGAAGAGTGCCGGACGATGCCTCGTTTAACGCGGACCATAAGAGAAACGTAGCGCGGGTTCGTTACCCGCGATTAAAGATAAGGCACCAGTTGTTCATGCCGCCCTGTGTCCCTCGGATGCATAACCACCGTGCGGTCGAGCCGCTTCTGGCGCTTGTTCTTCTGCTGGAGCAGGTGATTGCGGCCCCGGCGCTTGAATGCCAACCGGCCGGACCCGGTCTTCCGGATCCTCTTCTTGGCGCCGCTGTGCGACTTGATCTTGGGCATGTAGCGAATGATTGAGCGAGGGAGTATAGGCAGCTTTTTGAGCCGATGCAAAGGAAAAATGGCCCCAATGTCTCCATGGACTGCCGAGCAATGATCCGTACGGTGTCTGCCGACCATCTCACCTTTTCGGCCGCAGAATCGCGATGTACTGATCCCCTTGCCGCTTCACCTCCTGCTCTATCTCGGCGGCGTCCAGGAGACCGTTCAGGACACCCTTGAGCTTGTTGATGGCGTACTCCTTGTTGGCGTTCTCCCGACCGCGGAGGCGCACGGAGAACTTCACCAGGTGGCGTTCGCCCAGGAATTCCCGCGCTCGGTCGGCAAGACGCTCAATGTCGTGCTTGTCGGTGCGGAACCCGAAGCGGAGCATCTTCACCTCCACTTGCTTGCTGTGGCTGCGCTGCTTCTTCTCTTTCTTCTGCAACTGGTACAGGTAGTGCCCGAAGTCGGCGATCTTCACGACCGGGGGGTTCGCCTTCGGTGACACCTCGATGAGGTCGAGCTCCTGCGCTCTGGCACGCTCGAGCGCGGCAGTCGTCGGAAGCACTTCGGTCTTCCCGTCATCGGACACCAGCATCACTTCCGGCACCCGGATCTGATCATTCATGCGCGGTCGTTTCTCCTGGGGGGCGCGGAAGCGGTCGTTACGATGGCGTTGGCGCAGAGGAATGCGGGGGGAAGAAGACCGCATCGTAGGAGACTGCGCGATCCTGAGTCAAGAACGGGGATACCGAAGAGTCCGAAGAAACCGACGATTCCGAGGATCTGTTACCACTCTTCGGCATCGTCGGCCGTCGCCGGCCGTAGTCACTCTGGGAAAATGACAGAAATGATCGTTCTTCCAAGGGAAGGCTATGGCCGACGGAGGTCGGACTCCTCGGATTCGTCGGACTCTTTCAGTTCAAAAAATCACTTCCTCCCGTACGCGTTCAGAACCAGCGATGCCCGCAGCCATCCATCCGCCATGCTCTCGACGTCCACCGCCTCCAGAGCCACAAACTGCGTCGGCCACCACTTCTCGGAAACGAGCGCGCGTCCCATCGGACCGTGGAAAAGTTCCTCCACATTTTGGAGGAGCGGAGTGTCCGTGACGGAGCGGAAGAACCGCGTGAATTCCTCGGAGGCGAGCGCGGCAAGGAGCCGGTCATCGTACGCTTTGGGATCGCGGGCGTAGGCAGCCAGGTCCGCAGCCAGGAAGCGCTGTAACGCCACAATGGCAGCCGGATTGCGCTGCTCCACCTCCGCAACGATCATCTGCCGCTGCCGGGATGTGAGCGCGTCCGCGACACTCAGCAAACCTGTAACGGACAGAGTGCGCATCAACGCGGCAAGCCCCTGTTCCCGCACCTCCGCGGTCAGGCGCACTGCGCGGACGGAGAGCGTCTCTTCCCCAGGCACCTGGCCGGGCGCGCCGATCTCCACCGGTGAGAATGCGCGCAACGCGTCCTGGCTTGCGAGTGTATCACGGAGCGCGTCGAAGAAGCCGAGCAGCCGGCTGACGTCACCGCCCCTGGGCAGCACGTAGACGTGCAGGCTCTCCTCCGGCGACCCCGCGCGGAACGTGGATGCCTGGCGGGCAATCTCCGCTTCCTGCCGCAGGAGTTGCAGCCGCCGCTCGAGTGAGGGAATCTCCGCGGCAATGGGGAGCGTCTGCTCGCGCAGTGCGCGTACGCTCACGGTCTGCCGGTACAGGAGTATGCCGGCGAGCATCAGCATGCCTGCGGCAGCGCTCAGCAGGAAGACAGGCCGGGGGCGGTGCAATAGGGCAGTCATGGCAACGTGACGCTGAACGTGAACGGCGAGTGTGGCCCGTCGGGACCGGCCACTCGTTCAAAGCGGGGCTGACTGACGGAGGCCGCCCATTCTGGGCCTGAGGGCCCTTCAGGGCCTCGAACGGCAAGCGGCATCCGGCTGATGATGTCCACGAACTGCGACAGCACGGTCATGCTCCGCGTCCCCACCTTCCGCACATCCCCGGAGAGGATCAGTTGCTTCTCAGCCGGCGCAAACTGCATCCGATGGACGGCGACGACCCCCGGCTCGGGACTGACGGCCGCCACCTGGCGTTCCACTTGAGCGCGCAGCGTGTCGAAGGATGGCCGGGACGCACGTTCCTCTTTCAGACGATCGTAGGACGGATGCCGCAGTGGGAGGAGACGCTCGTCCCGCTGCCGGCGGAGTTCCTCGATGCCGGTGAACAAACTCGCACGCCGTGCCGGTAACTCCTCAGCCGGATACACCGTCCCCGCTACGTCGACTTGCGCGAGAGACGGCAGCACGAAAAAGTCCGCGGCGGCCAGCAGTGCCAGAAGCGTGAGTGAGAACAGGAACATCGGCAGCGCGATCCGGTCGAGGATGCCGGAAGGAACGGCCGGGGTCGGGGAATCTGTCGGGAGATCTGACATGGGTTTTCCTTATATTATAGCGCTTTCTTTCCATTTTGACCATCGAGGAAAAGAATCCGACGATACCGAAGAGTCCGACGATTCCGAGGAGTAGATCCATATCCTCGGACTCCTCGGTATCGTCGGCATCCTCGGAATCCTTACAACGAGGATGTATTGGAAAAGGGAAGCTTGTAGACTGGGAACACTTCATTCCCCCTTCCCCTTGGAGGAACTCCTGAAGAAACTCACCGAGCTGCAGTCTGCCATCAACACGGGGAAGGACTCTCTTTGATGCGCGCAAGATTCCCCAGGAGTTGGAGGAATTGCAGAGGCGGAGCGAAGATCCGAACATCTGGAGCAATCAAAAAGAAGCACAGGCGCTCTTCGGGAAGTTGAAGGTGCTCCGCAAGCAGTGGGAGCCGGTCAAGCGGATGGCAGGGGAAGTGGAGGATCTGATCGAACTCACGAAACAGAGCTCGTCCGGTGATGTGCCAGCGCTGCAGATCGAAACCGATCGACTTGCCGAGGAATGGGCCGACACAGAAACGCAACTGTACTTCAGCGGCGAATTCGACGCACTCAACTGTTACCTGACCGTCTCCGGCGGCGCCGGCGGCACCGAGGCCCAGGACTGGGCGGCGATGTTGCTGCGGATGTACCTGCGCTACTGCGAGAGGCAGGGGTGGAGGACAGAATTATTGGAGAAAACGGACGGCCAGGAAGCGGGCATCAAATCCGCCACCATCCGGGTGGTGGGCGAGATGGCGTACGGAAATTTCAAATGCGAAAAGGGTACGCACCGGCTGGTCCGGCTGTCCCCCTTCAACGCCAAGAATTTGCGTCAGACGAGCTTCGCGCTCTTGGAAGTACTGCCGGAGATCGAAGAGACGACCGAAGTGACCATCAACCCGAGCGAACTCAAGATCGACACCTTCCGCAGCGGCGGCGCCGGAGGGCAGAACGTGAACAAGGTGGAGTCGGCGATCCGCATCACGCACGTGCCCAGCGGCATCGTGGTCGCCTGCCAGAACGAGCGCAGCCAGCTGCAGAACCGCGAGCGGGCCATGAACATGCTCCGCGCAAAGCTGCTGGAGAAGAAGCGCGGGGAAGAACTCGCCCAGAAGAAGGAGCTCCGCGGTGCCAGTCAGAGCGCCGACTTCGGCCAACAGATCCGCAGCTACGTGCTGCACCCGTACCAGATGGTGAAGGACCTGCGGACGGATACCGAGACGAGCGACACGACGGGGGTGCTCGATGGCGACATCCAGCGGTTCATCGATGCGGAGATCCGGCGGCAGGCGCGGCAATAATCATTGCCGCAGCCGGGAGTCCGCACTCCCGGTTCCTGTACCGATATTGACGGATGAACATGAAAGATGTAAAATATTATTGTCATGCGTGTCCAGACCAAACAGGCAGCCATCGCCTTCATGGCCCTCTTCCTGTTCTCCCTTGCAGTGATCACGACAGGAGTGTCGATCGTCCAAGCGACGATACTCAGTGTTGACTGAGGATCTCATGCCAGATTGCAATTTAAACGTTATGAATAGCGGCATAGCCTCGTCTTCCCCAAGCGAAAACGGCAGTCACGTTCGTAGCGTGTATAACGCGAAGCCGTATTAAGGACGAAGAAGACCCGAGAGATCCGGAGGAATTTTCTTTAGCATCCTCAAAAAGGGCACCCTTCGGCACCCTCTCGAGTGAAAGGGAGAAACGATTACAGATCGTACCCACGGACCGTGACACGGCCATTGTCCTTGGCGCGCTTGGCGGCCATCGTGAGAGCGGCTTCCAGGTACTTGGAAGCGGCGTCCGGAAAATCACCGGCAGTCATCATGCCGTGCTTCTTGAGCAGATCCTTGATTGCGGATGCGACGACGTAGCTCATAAAAAGAGGGTAAAGGAGTAGAACAGAGCGATTGTAGGAAACCGGAGAGGCGAAGCAAGCCTATTTACGGGGGGATAGTGCAAAATGGCTACTTTTATGGAAAAAGGCAAAAGAAATGTTTTCTTAACTTTTGGCTGTGCCACGTGGCGCCGCAGGCGCTTTACGTGGCGGAGAGAGAGGGATTCGAACCCTCGAACCCCTTGTGGGGGTTACGCGATTTCGAGTCGCGCGCCTTCGACCACTCGGCCATCTCTCCGACGATATCCTACGATGATTCCGTACGCGGCTCCAGGCGCGATGAACCGATTGCCCCCAGCCTCCTCTGTGGCTCGATCCACGCCAGTCCTAGCGCCTCATACATATCCGTCTCCTCCCTGCTGGCAATCACCTTCCCCCCCTCAAAGAGCCCGTACTCGTTCAGCTTCCACCCCCGCTCGATCGCCTTCTTCCGCAGCCAGATGTTGTGCTCCTTGTCGCCGGTGAAGTAGAGGAGCGCCGATCCCCACTGATCCTTGGCCACGAGACGGACGTCGACGCGAAGACCAGACTGGAGATCGAACGAAATTTTCGTCCCTCCTTTGGCCACTACCACGCGCACGATCGGGAGTGTGGCGATCGCCTCAGCAACCGTATCTGGCGTCTTGGTGATCGCGAGGATATCGATGTCGCCGACCGTCGCCTTCTCCCGCCGGTAGGATCCCGCGACCTCCGCCCGCTCGACGCCGGGAACCTGGCGGATGGTGGCGATGATCTTCTCGACATCCGGCTTCACCTCGGCGAATGGGAAGCGTCTGCTCCTCTCCGTCACGCGGCGGGCACTTTCCAGGATTTTCTTCTCCATCAGTTCGGACATGCGCGGGAGTCCGCGCAGCCTGCCGGCTTCGGCGGCTTTGATGAGATCGTCGATCGTCTGGATCCCAAGTTCACGGACGAATTCCCGCGCCCGCTTGGGCCCCAAGTTCTCCACCTCCATGAGCGCCGGCGGGATGCCCCCCTGCTCGCGCAGGAGTTTCTCGAGAAACGAGACGTTGCCGGTCTCGATGAATTCGCGGGTTTTGGCTGCGATCGCCTCACCGATACCCGGCAGCTCCATGAGCGCCTTTGCGTCGCCGTACTCGGCAATGTCCTTGGGAAGATCCTCGATGACCTGCGCCGCGCGTCGGTAGGCGGCCGGTTTGAAGGCGACACCCTGCTCATCGAGGAGGGCGGCGATCTGACGGAGGAGCTGTGCGAGGCGCTTATTGCGTTCCATCGGTTCTTCATTGTACGCGCGCCCTCCTGAGCGGTCGAAAGGTGCATACAGGAATCTGATCTGAAGTGCGCCAGCCCCGCATACGCGGGGCTGGCGGGAGGTCAGGAGGCTTGCGAGCGCGCGAGCCGGGCGCAGTGCCGATGCCGGTCGAAGTGCACGATGCCGAACTTCACACAAGAGTGCTTGTGGAAGCGGCAGACCCGCAATTCCTTGCGGCACTGCGGATTAGGGCATACGACGAACCTCTTGGCACCCCGCTTGGGTGCCCATCGACTGAATCCCATTGCAAGTCTCCATTCATTCCTACTCTTGCACACGGGTCGTTCACGACCCACCGCGCCTGCGGGTACAGAGCAGGTTCCTGGATACGGATTGAGAATGAGCGAAGAAGAATGTGCGCTTGAGAGATGTCGGACCTCCCCAGGGAATGGGGAGGTCCGACGGTCGCGTGCCCACCAATAGAAATGGCCTCTTCTTGGAGGTGGGCGGTGGGAGATTTCCGTCTAGCCGGCGGTGCGCGTCTTGAACTTGGTGGCGAAGCGCTTGGCCTTGGTGCAGCGGGGCACCTTCTGGCCGTTTTCGATCAGGGCATCGATGTAATCGGCCCTCTGCTGCTTGCGGAGCGACACCTCTTGAAAGTGCGGCCCCTGATCAGTGACACGCTCCGACCGGCCATTTAGACGAAACTGACGCATGGGAAATCTCCTGCTGTGCCTTCTGCGGACATCGCTGCAACCCAATCCAATTTGAGCCGCTCCTTATGATGTCCGAGATAAGAGCACATTCCTTCTCGCTTCAACGGTAATGCCAAGGAGCACTGTACTGCTCAAGCGGAACACATGCGAACGCAGGCATTGTAGTGACGGAAAGTTGACGTGCAATGTTTTTTGTGAAATGTGGCGTTTTATTGCCGTGGGGTAGATACATAAGTCGAGCCCGTGAGAGGAAAACCGTACGGTTTTCCTCTCACGCTAGGTCCCCTCCTCCCACGACGCCAAATACTTCCTCTGTTCCTCCGTCAACGTATCGATCTCCACCCCCATCGCCTCCAATTGCAACCCGGCGATGAAATCGTCGATCTCGGGGGGCAATGTGATGACGGTCGGCTTCAATGTCCCCTTGTTCTTCACCAGATACTCGCACGCAAGCGCCTGACCGCAGAAGGAGAGGCTCATGACTTCGCTGGGATGACCCTCGGCGGAGGCGAGGTTTACCAATCTCCCCTCGCCGGCCACGTAGATCACTCTGCCGCTCGGGAGCACGTACTCATCCAGGTAATGCCGGACCCGGCGCTTCCGTTTCGCCTTCTTCTCGAGTGTCTCCATGTCGATCTCGCAGTCGAAGTGGCCGGCATTGGCCATCACGGCGCCGTCTTTCATCGTCTCCATGTGTTCGTAGCGAATGACATGCAAATCGCCGGTGACGGTGATGAAAAGATCTCCGACAGGAGCAGCATCGTCCATCCTCATCACCCGGTGCCCGTCCATGGCCGCCTGCAGAGCTGCGAACGCATCCACTTCGGTGATGATCACCTGCGCTCCGAGTCCCTTCGCCCTCATCGCAACTCCTTTGCCGCAACTGCCGTAGCCGAGAATGACGACCGCCTTGCCGGCAATGAGGAGATTCGTCGACCGCAGTATCCCATCAAAAGTGGACTGTCCGGTCCCATAGTAGTTGTCCATCAGGTGCTTGGTCTTGTTGTCGTTGACCGCGATCATGGGGATCTTCAGCGCCCCGTCGCGCTCCATGGAGCGGAGCCGGATGATGCCGGTCGTCGTCTCCTCGCAACCGCCGAGGAGGCGGGGGAGCATGTGGGGGTGGTGCTTGTGGATCTCCGAGACCAGATCGCAGCCGTCATCGATGGTGATGTGCGGCTCCGTGCCTATGACCGCGGTCAGGAAGCGATAGTAGTCCTCTTTCGTCTCGCCCTTGTACGCCCACACCATGACGTCGTTCTCCTCCGCAAGGGCCGCTGCAACGTCATCCTGTGTGCTCAACGGATTGCAGCCGGTGATCGAAACCTTCGCGCCTCCGGCTGTGAGCGTTTTCACCAGAACGGCCGTCTCCTTCGTCACATGCAGCGCCATGCCAATGGTGACACCGGCGAAGGGTTTCTCCTGTACAAAGCGTTCACGCACCTGCAGCAACGCACCCATGCGCTTTTCGGCGATCTCGATGTTCAGACGACCTTGCGCGGCCAACGAAGGATCTTTGACGTACGACATTGTGAGTGAGAGCGTCACTCTACGTGATCAGCGTATCTCGGGCAACACCTCCCCATACGTCACTTCCGCTCGCCCAAGGACGTCGTTCACGTCGAGGAAATCGAGCAGCGTCCCCTCTTGCTCCACAACGAACGATGCGATGGAGGCGCCCAGCATGCCGCAGTGTTCGAGTGACCAGCCGGTGAGCAGGCCGGTGAGCAACCCCGCGCGGAACGCGTCGCCGGCGCCGGTGGGGTTCACGAACCGCTGCGGCGGGCACGCACGAAGAACGATGGCGGGCTCTTTGCGCCTGTAGATGGTCACGCCTTCCTCACCCTGCGTGACGATGAGCATGGGAGCCAGCTCCAGGAGCGCACCGGTGGAGAGGCCGATTTTGGCCGAGAGCAGGCTCCATTCGTATGCGTTTGCAATGACGCCGGCGCTGCCTTTGACCGCGGCGAGCAACTCGTCTGAACTGAGCGCGATCACCTGCTGTCCCGGATCGAACAGGTACGGCACGCCGTACACCTGGCACCAGCGCACGGCCGTCATCATGAGGGCGGGATTGCGCGCGCCGATGACCGCGTAGGCAATATCTTCCCGCAGCTCCGACAGATCCGGCCATGCTCCATGCGCGTCCGCGCCCGGATGAAAGAAAGCAATCTGTCTCTCGGCGTCATCGGTGCCGATGATGGCGGTGGCGGTCACGTGTTCCTGCAACTCCTCCACCATCGAGGTATCGATGCCGCGTTCACGCATCAGAGCCAGATACGATCCGCCATCCGAACCGACGGTCCCGACGAGCAGCGGCTCCTGCAGGAGCAATCTGAGGTTCCACGCGATGTTCGCCGCCGTTCCCCCGTGGTGCCGCGCGTAGTGGGGGCTGAAGAAGGAGACGGACAGATGGTCGAGGTCGGATGGATCGATGGCGTCGGCGAACGAGCCGTCGTAGCCCAAGAGGACATCGTAGGCGATGGAGCCGGTGACGAGGATTTTCTTCATGCGAAGCATTGTGGAGGAAATTGGCCATTCGAGGAAGGGCAAGGGTCAGGGCAAGGACCCGATCCCTAGCCCTAGCCCTAGCCCTTGCCCTACACTCAGGTCATGAAGATTGCAGTAGTCGGTACAGGCTACGTCGGCCTCGTCTCCGCTGCGTGCTTCGCGGAACTCGGCCACACGGTCTACGGCGTGGACATCGATGCGGCGAAGATCGCGATGCTCCGCTCGGGCAAGAGTCCCATCTACGAGCCCGGACTGGAGGAACTGATCGAAAAGGGATTGAAGAGCGGGCTCCTTTCCTTCACAACAGACATCCAGGAGGTGCTCCCCCACGTGCAGATCGTCTTCTCCGCCGTCGCCACGCCGCCGGGGGAGAACCACAGAGCAGACCTGCGCGCGGTGTTCGCCGTCGTGGAAACGGTCGCCCGGCATGCGAACCATGACCTCGTCTTTGTGAACAAATCAACAGTCCCCGTCGGTACGGGAAAGAAGTGCGAGGAACGCATCGTTGCCGTGTTCAAGGAGCGCGGAGTGACGTATGCGATGCCCGTCGTCAGCAACCCCGAGTTCCTGCGCGAAGGAATGGCAGTACCCGATACCCTGATGCCGGACCGGATTGTCATCGGAATGGCGAATGAAATTCATAATGCTGCCGACGCCAGGGCAATGATGGAAGAGTTGTACCGACCAATCACGCGGGTGGGAAAACCGATCATTTTCATGAACCGCGAGAGCGCCGAGATCGTGAAATACGCCAGCAATGCCTTCCTGGCCACCAAGATCAGCTTCATCAATATGCTCACGGAATTCTGCGAGAAGACCGGGGCGAACATCCGTGATATCGCGAAGGGCATGGGCCTGGATGACCGCATCGGGCCGCGCTTCCTGCATGCGGGCATCGGATACGGCGGCAGCTGCTTCCCCAAGGACGTGAAGGCGCTGCTGGCGACCGCTGAAGAGTACGGTGTTGATTTCTCCATCGTCTCCGCCACCGACCGTATCAACACGCGGCAGCGGAAACGATTCTTCGACAAGATCCTGGCGGCGCTCCCGCCGAAAGCGACCGTTGCTGTGTGGGGACTCAGCTTCAAACCCAAGACCGATGACATGCGGGAGGCACCGAGCCTGGACTTGCTGCCGCTCCTTCTTGAAAGAGGTCACAAGGTGAAAGCATTCGATCCGGTCGCAATGGAGAATACGAAAAAAATCATCCCCTCCAACATCGAATTTGTGGAACATCACATGGACGCAGCGAAGGGGGCTGATGCGGTCATCCTGCTGACTGAGTGGGATCTGTTCCGGGGTGCCGACCTGAAGGAACTGGCGTCGATCATGAAAGGGAAAGACCTGTTCGACGGCCGCAACATCTACGAGCCGCGGGAGGTGACGGAGGCGGGATTGATCTACCATGGCATCGGCCTATGAAAATACTCCTCACCGGCGCCGCCGGCTTCATCGGGTTCCATACCGCCCTCGCGCTCCTGGAGCGGGGTGATGAGGTGATCGGACTGGATAACTTCAACGCCTACTACGACCCTTCTCTGAAGGAGGCCAGAGCGAAGAAACTATCGGAGAAGAAAGGGTTTCGAATGATCCGTGGCGACATCCTCGATCGAGAAACCCTCCGTGAAGCTATGAAGGGCGTGGACCGCGTGTGCCATCTGGCCGCGCTCGCGGGCGTGCGCTACGCCTTCGAGCATCCGGACGAGTACATCGACATCAACATCCGCGGGTTCTTCCAGGTGCTCGATGAAGTGCGAATACAGAAGATTCCGGGGCTCATCTACGCATCATCGAGCTCGGTGTACGGGGGCAACGACACGCTGCCCTCGGGCGAAGCTGATCGAACGGACAATCAACTCTCGCTCTACGGGATGAATAAGAAGGACAACGAGCTGATGGCCCACACGTACCATCACCTGTACGGCATTCCCGTCACGGGCCTGCGCTTCTTCACCGTCTATGGCCCCTACGGCCGCCCGGACATGGCGCTGTTTCTCTTCACGGACGCGATCTTGCGCGGACAGCCGATGCAGATCTTCGGCGAAGGCAAGATGCAGCGCGACTTCACGTACATTGATGACATCGCGGCCGGCATCGTCGCGTCGATCGACAAGAACTATCCGGAGGAGGTCTTCAACCTGGGCAGCGGCCGCCAGGAGCAGCTGATGGACTTCGTCGCGATGATCGAGAAGTGCTGTGGCAAAGAGGGACAGAAGGTCTTCCTCCCCATGCAACCGGGCGACGTGCGGGCGAGCCTGGCGGATATTGCGAAAGCGAAGAGGATGCTCGGGTATGAACCCAAGACGACGATTCAGGATGGGATACCGAGGTTTGTCGCGTGGTATAGGCAATATGACGGAATATGATTGATGGTTTTCCTGTGGGTGCACACGCGGTTACCGATTACTCACACGGGCATCACCTTGGTCCCCGATGGCATTTCCTCATCGATCTTCAGGCCGATCACGTCGCCCTTCTTCGCCATCGCCACCGGCTGGTGCTCGATCTGCATGGAGGTCACCGGCTGAGTGAGCACCCGTTCGCCCCGCTTGAGCTGCACGATATCCCCCAGTTTGAGCGGTGCCTGCAGATCCACGATCGCGACGCCGATGCGGTCGTAGTAGTGAACGACTTTGCCGAGGAGCTTCTCCGTCACTTTCTTCGCCGAAGCGCTGACTGCTTTCTTCTTCGAAACGGTCATGACTTTCATTTTCTTCTTCACTGCTGGCTTCTTCGCCATGACTTTTTTCTTTGCGATGATTTTCCTCACCTTCTTCGATCTGAGTGGCTTTTTCTTGGCGACTGGCTTTTTCTTCATCGTGCGCTTCTTCATGGAACGGTGGGGAAAGGCAACTTTGCATTCTACCCCCTCCCTTCACTGGCTTCAATTGACGCAGGCAATGAGCTGCGGGAAGCCACGTTTGGGGGTACTCTGCCAGTATGCCCGCTGCCATAGTGACGGGAGGTTCCGGCTTCTTCGGCGGCATCCTCAAGCGAGCGTTGCTCGCGAAGGGATGGACGGTCGTGAGCGTCGACCTGGTCAGGGACGATGACCGTCATGAGCATCTGACCGCCATCCAAGGTGACATTCGTGACCGAGCACTCCTCGATCGGCTCTTCACAGAGCATCAGTTCGACGCCGTCTTCCACTGCGCCGCCATCCTCGCACACGCAGTGAAGGATAAGAAGTTCCTCTGGTCCTGCAATGTGGACGGAACGAGAGCGCTCGCCGAAGCGATGCGGCGATACGACGTATGGAAGATCGTCTTCATCTCCAGCAACTGCCTGTGGGGTGAAGGGATGAAGCGGCCGGTCCGCGAGGATGATCAGCCGAACCCGGTTGAAATCTACGGGAAATCGAAGTGGGAAGCGGAGAAGATTCTTGAAACGGCTGAAGGGATCGACCCGGTCATCATCCGCTGTCCCACGATCATCGACGAGGGACGGCTGGGCCTCCTCGCGATTTTGTTTGAATTCATCGACGAGGGACGGAAAGTGTGGGTCGTCGGAGGCGGGAAGAACCGCTACCAGTTCATCTACGCAAAGGATCTGGTCGATGCCTGCGTCCGCGCAGCGGAAAAGCCGGTGCGCGGCATTTTCAATATCGGATCGGATGACGTGAAGAGCTTCCGCGAGGTGTATCAGGAAGTCATCACTCGTGCCGGAACCGGCGCCCGAGTCGCCTCCCTGCCGCGGGCTCCGACACTGGCTGCGATGAAGATCGCCTATGCACTCGGCTTGTCCCCCCTCGGGCCGTACCAGTACAAGATGATCGCGGAAGACTTCACATTCGACACATCGAAGATGAAACGCGAACTTGGATGGACACCGACCCTCACGAACGAAGAGATGCTGTGGAAGGCCTACAACTACTACCACGAGCATCGGAAAGAACTCGCGCAGACGGAAAGCCTGTCGGCGCACCGACAGCCGGCGAAGATGGGGATTATTAAGCTGTTGAAGTGGATGTCGTGACCTCACCCTAACCCTCTCCTCTCTGGAGGAGAGGGAATGTTTTTGTTTTGTTTGTCGTCACAAAACAGCGAAAAAGCACAGAACAGAACATACACATGCCCTCTCTGCGGAGCGGAGAGGGTTAGGGTGAGGACCGTACCCAAACTTCAGGCAAATCCGTAATCCCCCGCACACTCAACGGCTTCCATTCAAACCCGAAGTCATCACACTGCTCCTGACAGACAATGGCTTGGGCGTCCGCCATCAGCGGACGACGGAAGTGGCGGACGGTGAAGGGGCTCTCGTACTGCCATTCGTGGCCGAAACTGTGCGTGATGAGGATGTCGCCCTGTTTGTCGCGGGGAATGATCGCTTGCATCACGGCCCGGGCGGGGCTGCGGTGGAACTCCGGGGGGAAGAGGAAGACCAGGACGACCGCTGCAGCAGCGAGGGAAGGGAGCACCACGGTCACGCTCAGGCGTTCATGATCGAGAACGTGGAGGACGCCGAATGACAGGAAGGGCAGGAAGAGGAGCGCGTAGTAGGGATACGGCACCGAGCCAAGCACGAAGAAAAGAAGCAGAACGAAGGAGAACAAGACCGGCCTGGACCGTCTGCGGAGGAGCCCCAGGAGCCCCAGAACCGTCGCAACGCCGCTCCCCGCAATCAGGAGGAGCTTGGCCGTGCCCCAGAGCCTGGTGAACGCCGTCACCGACGACCCGTCATCGGCGTGGATGAGCATCGTGGCTGCGGCGAGCGGATTACTGAGGGTGTAGATGCCGAGGAGCCCGAGGGGCAGCCAGCCGTACAGGACCCGTAGCGGAAAAGAAGTTCCGCAGCGCCGGAGCAGCGCGAGCACGAGCGGAAGGAAGATGACGGCCTGATACGCGGTGAAGAGGGAGAAGAGCCACCATATGCCGATCAGACAGGCCTGCCATTCCTTGCGATGGATAAGTGGGAAGCGGGAAAAGAAATTAATTTCTTTTCCCGCTTCCCACTTGCATTCCCACAGCCACAGCAGCACCAGCCCCTGCAGCGCCGTCAGCGTGGCAACAAGGATCGCTCCGCCCAGGGTGATCACCGCCGCGGACAGGAGCCAGCTCGCCGCCAGCACGAAGCGGGAGGGGCGGGGAAGGCGGCGACCCATGTCCCAGACCAGCCACACCGCCTGGACGAGCACGCTTGCGAGGATCACGCGCCACAACATCTCTTGAAACGGCAGGAACTCGGTGAGACTGAAGATGGTCCGTGCGAGCGGCGGATGAGGGTAGGGAATGTTGAGCAGGTACTTGGCTTCGTCTGTCCGGACGCCGCCGACCGCCTGCAGGAACGCGAGAGCGAACGCGTACACCTCCAGGATGAACGCGGGGATCATCCACGGTCGCAGCGGCAGCCGGCGTTCATCGGAGAATGCGATCATGGAGTGGCGGGAGCTGGTCCCGGAGGAGGCCCAGACTTGGCACAGAAGTGCACTTGTCCCGTGGAGAAGTAATCGATGAGGCAGCCGGAGTTGTCGGCTCCACGGCGGTGGAACTGGAGGCGGAAGCGCATGGTGTTGTCCGTCACCTCCTGCACCAACATATCGGACAGCAGAATCCCCTCCTGTGCATTGATGCCGTTGAGCTCCACACGGACGGTGCTGCGGAGATCCGAATCAAGGTAGAGCTTCCTGAGCAGCCACACCCGCGGCGTCAGGATGGCCAGGATCAGTATGGCTAGACAGCCGAAGAGGAGAGCGGGGAATGATTTAGCCATGCAAGGGGGCGAGTGTAGCTCACCGATCCCTCCAGGTGAACACCCTGTTCATCGTGTAGTTCCAGATCACCCCCACGAGCGCCCCCACAAAGACGGAGACGAAGCCGAATCCCAGTGCGAAGAGGAACAGTGTGACCGAATAGGATGCGAGCGCCCCGAAGGCGCAGGCGGCGTTGAACCGCAGGAATCCGAGGATGGCCCGCCACCCCCGCAGCCGCGCCCGCGCGAACGTCCAGGCGTTGTTGAGGATGAAGTTGAAGACGATGGCCGCCTCGATGCCGCCGAGCATCGCGAGGAGGAACGCGCGCGAGTCCTGAGCCGGGGTTGGGGTCAGGTCTCCGGTCAGCATCCAACCCATGAGCGCATACGCGGCAAGGTGCACCGCGACTCCCATCGCCCCCACGATGCAGTACTGCACGAACGTGAGCGGGAGGAAGCGCCCAAGCACCGCCTCATACAGGTACTCGATGAACTCGATCTGCACGCGGCGGGAAAGCTTGCTCTCACCATGTGCACGGACGCCGAAGGTGAAGGGAATCTCCCACACACGCGTGTGCGGACGGATGTGGATGAGGAGATCGAGGAGGATCTTGAAGCCCTTGGGATTCAGCCGCGGGAGCGCGTCCTCGAATACGTCCCGCCGGATGGCGAAGAAGCCGCTCATGGGATCCTTGACCTTCACCCTGCACAGACGGATGGCGAGCCGGGTGGCGATGCGGCTGAGCATGGCCCGCCGCTCGTCCCACTCGCCCACAACCCCTCCACCCTCGACATACCGAGATCCGATCGCGATGCCCGCGCCTTCCTCCAGCGCCTGCATGAGCTTCGTGACGATCGATGGATCATGCTGACCGTCCGCATCCATCACGACGAACATGTCGCCGGTCGCCGTCAGGAACCCTTCAATGACGGCTGACGAGAGTCCCCACCGGCCCACGCGGCGGATGACCCGGATGCCCGGATCCGCCTTCCCCATCTCCCGTGCCACCTCCCACGTCCGGTCCGGCGAATCGTCATCGACGATGATGATTTCATACGGCACCGACCCCAGCGCCTGTTGCACCTTCGGCAAGAGTTCAGGGAGATTTTGGGCCTCGTTGAAGGTGGGGAGGATGAGGGAGAGCACGCGCAGGAGTGTAGCGGAGCTGTCATCAGCCTCGGTCCATGAACGCTGCAATCGTCGAAGGAAATCTTGACTATAAAGTCAAAAATACGTAAAAATGCCGTATGACAGTTCCGGAGCATCATGATTTCGCGATGGACGTGTCGCAGGAAGCCGCCTCCGTCCGAACGACGGTCGTGCGGCTCACCGGGGAGTACGAACGACTCCTCTTGGCACTGCAAGAAATGGGAGTGACCGGAATCCCCCGTAAGCTTCCGGATCGGTGTCTCGATGTCCTCCCGACCACCGATGATGCAGTCGTCGTCCGGTGGAACGCTCTCTATGGAACCGATCGGAGTCTGCATGATGCGGTCATGCACGCGACAGCGTCATACCAGTCATTGCGCCTGGCATCCTCGGGACCGGATCACGAGGAGACGGACCGGAGGCTCGCAGAGATGCAAGCGGAGATCCAGCGCCTGGAGAGAATCCGGGAATCCATCAAGCGGGCCGACGAGAGCCTGCACGCCAATCAGGGTCGCATGAAGATCATCGGTTCCTTTCTGCAGCAGCGCAGAATCGAAAGGGAGGCTCTCGAGCAGGAGCGCAAGACTGGCGGTGCCGGAGAGGCGGTCCAGAGGACTGAGGCGAAAGAGACGCTCCTCCGTGCCGTGCAACGCGTGCACAGCCTGCTGCATGCGCTCTCCGGGTCGCTCCGCACCCTGCTGTGGAACCCGGTACTGGCTGGCGCACCGTCTCCACCTGCGATGACAGAATCCGCAGCGAACGGGGTGCCGCAGACCCCGTCTCCATCACTGGCTATCATCGATGCGTTTTTCACGCCGCGGCGGGGGGCACGCCGGGAAATTGGGAATGTACGACGGCGCAAGCTCTCACCCACCATCCCCTCATTGACGGTGGAACAGGAGGTACTGAGCCAATGGAAGCGGGATCTGGCACTCTTCGCGACCACGGAGGGGTTGGCCGGCAGCCTGCAGATCGTCACGGGGGCGGCGGGCGCAGTCATCGGCCTCGCCGCGCTGCGCGATTACCTGATACAGGTAGGGAGCATCACCCTGAACGATGTGGAAACCGGCGATTTGGCGGGCATCTGCGCCGGCATCCGCTACCGACATCTGCGGGAACTCCGCCCGCGTGCCACGGGATACGAACCGCACGCGCTCCATGCTGGAGCATCCCTCGGGAAGGGGCGGAAGTTCTATTTCGCCTGCCCGCCCGTCTACACCGAGCCGGGGAGAATGGAGAAAGTGGCAGAGTACTTCCAGATGTGCATCCTGGCTGAACTACTACGTAAGGGGTGGACGGATCTCGCACACCTGAGAGAGGCCGTTGCACTCTCCTTCACCGCAGACGCGCAGAAGGAACAATTCTGGACACTGATGGACTTCTTGCATAGAAATAGCAGAGGTTCTCCGGTGGAGAACATCTATACCGAGGGTGCGAGCGGCATGTCCACAGTGGAGCTGCGGGAGGAGTGCGATGCGCTCGCCGCAAAGGCGGAGCGGTCCTTGCAGGCGCACTGCGACGACTTCCTGCAGTTCCGTCCGGTGCTGCAACCCATGACAGTGGCTGCCGGCGAAGACCCCGCAGTGCTCCGGCAGCAGGTGCGCACATTCCTGGAGTGGCGCTTCCCGCTCCAAGATGAAGTGGCGAGCAAGATCCTCGGCGCCATCGCCGAGCGCAGGGGAGATAACCACCTCCAGCACTTGAGAGACACCGTGGCTGCCATGCGTCACTACGCGGCAAAGATGTTCCCGGGCCGCAATCTCCGCTGGATTTTCAATGTGCTGAGCCTCCATCGACACATGGCCGCCCGCCGGATGGGAACGGACGGTCCCATTCCCCATGCCATGCCATGATGACACCAGACGCACACGAGGGGCCATGCCGGGCCCCGATGACCTCGACGTTCTGCCTCAGGGGGAACGCGAAGATGCGACCTTGTTGTGGACGCTGGAGCAAACACCGCTCGAGCCAATCGTGAGCGGCCGTGGCATTGATCACGAGCGGGTGACGGAGCTCGGGCAGCGGATCGCGGCGGTGCAGGGAAAGATCCCGTAGCCCTTTGCTCATTGACTTGGTTTGTTTTTTATTATATATAATTTCCATGAATCTTTCTGCTCTTAAGAATGAAATTCATGTTTTCCCCGGTACTGATCCCAATTTCCTAAAGCAACCGATTGATCCTTCAGGATTTACAAGCTGTGGTTTTTCTCAGACTGAAACTGAAGGGATCCTTGAGTTTGTGAGAGACCAATATGTTGAAAATCTTGGAAAAGCACCTGCTTTGCTTCAGGAAACAGCTGCCAAAGAGATTCCGGTGTACTGTGGCAAACCTGAGAATGTAGAAGCATTGGTCAGCTTCGAACCAGAAGAACATGTATTTAAAGATGATCACTTTTGCAACTACACAACAGGATCAAGTCTTCCATTTAAGGGAACAAAATTGCCCACTGTCAGAGGACTCCAATTCAATCCACTAAAAAATAAATCGCTTGATGAATACAAGGACACCATCGGGCACGAAGCCCTGCATGTTATTTCCAAGGACACGGTTTCACCGTGTCAGCACGCAATTGCCGAAGCGTGGGTTGCTCGCATGGGAAAACATTATTTTGGACCCGAAAAGCATGGAGTCATTGCTGAGAAACTATGGGATAATGATCGCTTTCAATCTACTGTTGGCTTCGGTCTTCCGGATTTTGCAGCTTGCGAACACTCAGTAATTTCTCATTCATCATTATATCTTTATTCGTATAACGCACTGGATTCTGTACACACAGATCAGTTATGGAAAATATGGGAACTGCTGACAGAGAAAGCACACTCTTCGAAATTTCTGCCGCGTGTGGCAGACGTACATACGGTCATTCGCCAAGTTGCCCAAGAGGATGGAGAAAAAGCTTTGCAAGATCCAACGTTCTTGCCTATGAAACCAGGCATTCATCATTGTGCCTTTCCCACACGACGCCAGGATGGCAGCATGGGTGAAGATGCCCGCATTTACACATTTGCAGTTGCTCCACGCAATGATTTTGGAAGCTTCACTCCTAGAGGAACCTTCATGAATACGATGTACCAATGTGGTGATACGAATCCTGTTCCGATGAAAATCGGACTTCAAGATAAGAATAATATGATCTGGGCATTGGGTGATGGCGTTTTGGCACCAGCCACTGACTTCAATTATTCATCAATAATACAATCTCTGGAAACGCGTCCCGAAACAGCCAATGCAATGAAACAATGTATGGGTACACGAATCAGCATTCATATGAAGGTGTTAAATCCGGTGCTGATAGAAGACAAATGACCATGAGCAATTTTCTGTGTAATTACCTTTGACCAAATGCCAGTCTATTCTGGCTGAGTCAATCACTGCTTCGCTTTCTTCTCGTCATGATACACCTGACTCCATCCGTCGGCCGAGGCCGGCGGACTACGCCGGGCAAGACACCTCTACTTCTTTTCTTCGTGATACACCATCTCCAAATTAATCTCCCACAAATTTGATTTGTCCGTTTTGCCGGCCACAATGTTATCCACCGCCGTCATCGCCGTGAGCATGCTGTGGTCCTGGTTGTTGTAACGGTGCATGCCGTTGCGGCCGAGGAGGAAGAGATTCGCGATCTGGTTCACGTATTCCCGCACGACCCCCAATTGATCGTAGCTGCCGATATACGCCGGGTAGGCCTTCGGCATGCGGAGGACGCAGGCGTCGAGCACGTCCTCCGAGCGGAGGAAGCCGATCGTCTCCATCTCGCGGATGCCGAGCTTGATGACGTCTGCATCCGGCATCACCCACAGGTCGCCGCCCTCGTTCACGAAGTATTCCAGTCCGATCCAGACGGTGTTCTTCCGGTCCGCCACCATGTAGGGGCTCCAGTTGTTGAACACCTGCACGCGCCCCACCCGAACGTCTCCCTCTTGGATGTAAATCCAGTTATCCGGCACATCGGCGGACGGCTGCTTGCGTCCATGCTCCTGAACGCACAGTTTTTTCAGGAGGAGTCCGACTGTGAGGAAGTCACGATACTGCAGCCCTTCGGCCACTTCCACGACCGTCGCGGGCGGATGCGGCGTCATCATGCCTACCAGATGCTTGATGGGCATGGTGGAGAAGAAATAATCGCACTCGAGTCGTTCGAGTTCGCCGGTGTCGATGTTCTCGAGGGTGACAGCTTCCACCTTGCCGTCCTTCAAGTGCACGCCACTCACGCGCCGCTTCATCCGAACCTCGCCTCCGCATGTCTGCACCTGCTCGGCCACTACCTCCCACATCTGTCCCGGCCCGTACTTGGGGTAGTAGAAGCGCGTGATGAGACTTGTCTCGCGCTCCTCCTGCGCCTTCTTGAAGTCACTGGAGAGCAGATCTTTCACGGCATGGATGACTGCCCGCTTGAGCGAGAGTCCCTTGATGCGCTGCGCCCCCCAGTCGGCGCGGATCTGGCCGCACGGCACGCCCCAGACTTTCTCCGTGTAATCCCGGAAGAACGTCTCGTAGAGACGCCGCCCGAACCGGTTGATGAAGAACGCATCGAGATATGTCTCATCGTTCCGCGGGAACCACTGCGCCTTGATGTAACTGAGACCGATGAGGAAGGTATTGATCAATCCAAGCCGCCGCGCGACCGTGAGCGTGATGCCGATGGGGTACGGAAAGAAGTTGCGGCGGTAGAAGATGCGGGAGAGGCGCGGGCGCTGGAGCATCACCTTATCTTCTTTTTCCGGGTCGGGAGCTATTTTATGGATCACCAGCCCCGACCCCCCTTGCCCCCCTCCCCCGCCGGGGGAGGGGGGGTGGGGGGTGGGGGTTGGGACACAGCACTCAGGGCACAGATACTCCACAATCGCTTCAGTGGCGTACTCAATCTCATGACGCTTCTCCGCCGTATCCGCCGCCGGCGCCCCCTGCCGCGGCAGAATATTGAACCACCACTGCATGACCCGGTCGCTCTTGGAGAAGAACCTGTGCCCGCCGATATCGATGCGGTTGCCCTTGTAATTGAACGTCTGCGCGATCCCCCCGATCGCATCCGTCACCTCGCACACGATCGGACGGATGTCAGTCCGCTTGAGGAGATCATAGGCGGCCGTGAGGCCAGCAGGACCTGCGCCGGCGATGATAGCGACCTTGGGCATGTGAAAGCCTACGAACTATAGAAGAAGGGCAAAGGCAAGGGCTAGGGCAAGGAGAAGAACCTTGCCCTTGCCCTAACCCTAACTCTAATGAAAGACGAACACCTTCCGCATCCCGAAGTTCCACCCCAGCACGAGGAACATCACGCCGATGCGTGCGAGGAAGTCATCGATACCGGCCAGATCGACTGCCAGGTAGAGGAGGAGTTCCGTCCACGCGAGCCCCCCCAGCGCGATGCCGAAGACCAAGGTGTACTCCTTCCACGGCTCATGCTTTCGCTCGAACACCCACAAGATGCTCAGAAGGTGATTTGCTACAAGACCCGCCATGTACGACTCGAACGCGGCGAAGAGGTAGTGGATGTGCAGGAAATCCGTGAGGATCTTGTACACCGCCAGATCGACGATCGACGCGAGCCCCCCGACGAAAAAGTAGCGGAAGAATTGAATATGCATGCCTTGGGCTTTGCCCAGGACGAAATGCCTCATGCGGGAAGTCGAACGCCCAACGACTTGCAATCCGCTTCCAACATGATCCGCGCCAGTTCCTCGAACGACGTCTTCGGCTGCCACCCAAGTTTCGTTTTTGCTTTCGAGGCGTCGCCGCAGAGCAGATCCACCTCAGCCGGGCGATAGTAATGCACATCGTGCGCGACGATGGTTTTGCCGGACTTCGTATCGATGTAGATCTCATCCTTGTCCTCCCCTCTGCGCTCGAAGCGGATGCCGGCATGCTTCAGACACAGTTCAAGGAATTCCCGCACCGACGCGGTGCGGCCGATGGCGAGAACGTAGTCATTGGGCTCCGGCTGCTGGAGCATCAGCCACATACCCTCCACGTACTCCGGCGCGTAGCCCCAATCGCGCTTGGCCTCCATATTCCCGAGGAACAGACACTCCTGATGACCAGCGAGAATCTTAGCCAGCGAGAGGGTGATCTTGCGCGTCACGAAGTTTTCGCCGCGGCGGGGCGACTCGTGGTTGAAGAGGATGCCGTTGACCGCGTAGATGCCGTAGCTCTCGCGGTAGTTGCGGGTCAGATGGAACGCGTAGGCTTTGGCGCAGGCATAGGGACTGCGCGGATGGAAGGGCGTCGATTCATTCTGGAATGGCACCGTCGCCTTGCCGAAGAGTTCGCTGCTGCTCGCCTGGTAGAAGCGGACCGGGAACGCGCTCGTGCGGATGGCCTCGAGCAATCTGGTTGTCCCGAGCCCGGTGACGTCCCCCGTATACTCCGGCGTGTCGAAGCTGATGCCTACATGACTCTGCGCCGCCAGATTGTAGATCTCATCCGGCTTCACCAGCTGCAACACGCGCATGAGGGAGCTCGAATCACCCAGATCCCCGTAGTGGAGAGTGATGGGGAGATCCGGCGCGTTCACGTCGGAGAACAAATGATCGATCCGCCCGCGGTTGAACGTGGACGCCCGCCGCACGAGCCCGTGAACCTCATAGCCTTTCTCGAGCAACAGCTCAGCCAGGTAGGAACCGTCCTGGCCGGTGATGCCGGTGATGAGAGCGCGCTTCCGGGGCACCGTGGGACTCTACCACATGTGCGCATCGACTCGCAGCCGGGATTCGCGTAAAGCGACGTGGCCCGTAAAGGCCGCGTGCGGCCACGTGCCGTTTACGCGGTCACCACGCGACTGTACGTCGTCATCCTGGGACCCCATTGAAACAATCGAACATGTATCCGGGATGATGAATCCCGGCTACAATTCCCTGCGCATGAAAGAAACCATATGCATCGTGGGGCTGGGCTATGTTGGCCTCCCGCTCGCGCATGCCTTCGCGAAAGCGGGCTTCCCCACCATCGGGTATGACATCGCCGAAAGCCGCATCACGGAGCTGAAAAGCGGTCATGATCGCACGGGCGAGGTGGCGGATGCGGATGTGAAGAAAGTCTCCATCGAGTTCTCCACCGACGCATCGGTGATGGCGAAGGCGGATGTGATCGTCCTCGCGATCCCGACTCCGGTCGACGAAGCGAACAAGCCCGACCTCACGCTGGTGAAGAATGCGAGCCATATGGTGGGAAAGCATCTGAAAAAAGGCGCGATCGTCGTGTACGAATCGACGGTGTACCCCGGCGTGACGGAGGAGATATGCGGGCCCATCCTGGAGAAGGAATCCGGCATGACGTGCGGCACAGATTTCTTCCTCGGCTACTCGCCCGAGCGCATCAATCCGGGCGATCGTGAGCACACGATCGACAAGGTCGTGAAGGTGGTGGTCGGACAGGATGAGAACACGACGGAGACGCTCACGCGGATCTACGGAACGGTCGTCACCGCCGGTATCCACCGTGCGCCGAGCATCAAGGTGGCGGAGATGGCGAAGGCGATCGAGAACGCGCAACGTGACCTGAACATCGCCTTCATGAACGAGATCGCGATGCTGTGCGGGCGGATCGGCATCGCGACGAGAGACGTGCTCGCGGCTGCGAGGACCAAGTGGAACTTTCTGCCGTTCCAACCGGGCCTCGTCGGCGGGCACTGCATCGGCGTGGACCCCTACTATCTGGTGGAGAAGGCACGGCAGCTGAAGATGGAGACGCACGTCATCACCGCCGGCCGCGCCATCAATGACGGCATGGCGGAGTTTGTGGCGCTCCAGGTGATCGATGCCCTCGCTGTCCCCCGTTCGGAAGCGAAGATTCTGGTTCTGGGACTGACCTTCAAGGAGAACGTTCCGGATACCCGCAACAGTAAAGCTCATCAAGTCGCCCGCGCGCTCACGGCGGCCGGTTGTCACGTGCGGATGCACGATCCGTTCGTGACGACTCAGGAGATCGTGAAACTCGGGATGACACCCGGAACGCTCGACGAGGGACCGTATGACGCGGTGGTGCTCCTCGTGACACACAGGGAATACCTGACGAACGATACCGACCCCCTCATCCGCGCGACGAAGAAAGGCGGATTGATCTATGATCTGAAGTCCGTGCTGGATGCAGGGAAGATTATAGAGAGCGGGAGAAAATATGCAGCGCTGTAAACATGATCAATCCCACATCGGCAGCGGATCGATCAAATGCGGAAAATGGATGGATGACCAAGGCCAATCGTCGATGTCTGTGACCAGACGGTGACGGACGGCATTGTGGGCGACGTAATAGAACGCGTTCATGCGTTTGCGGTCCGTGGTCACATACCGATCATGAAAACCCGATTGCCATCCCGTGAACGACATATCATTTCCAGCAGCCGGGGTTCGTAACCCCGGCGTCCCGCCCGAAGGGGGAATCAACATCCCCACATCCCGCGATGCGTTCCGCCTGAACGAATGCATGAAACGTGACAATCCTTTTTCGCCGGCCCCGACCAATATATGCATGTGATCCGGCAGAATGCAGAACGCGTACACGGCCGCGTTGTACACGTTCCGGGTCATGAACAAATCATCGATCAACAATGGGGGTACGCCCAGCTGCGTGCACCACGGCGTACGGTCTTTGGCAACCGACGTGACGTGGAACAATCCGAATTGGCCATAATGGATTTGAGGCACCCAGACATCATCGGGGGAATCAATGACGGGTGGGATGGATGTTTGTACATTTATTTTCTAAGGCACCGGATATTTGGCATATACATGCAATCTATGGCGTTCCATGTCGATGTGGAACGGATTGGATAAGGATCCGGGAACGCGGGCGGCCGTTCCACCTCAGTCCGGGGATACGACGTAAAGTCGCGTGGCGACCGCGTAAACGGCACGTGGCCGCACGCGGCCTTTACGGGCCACGTCGCTTTACGCGATCCCCGGCTGCGGTTTGTTTTGTTTTGTCTGATGTATTTGTATTACCGTTTCCTTGCCGCCACGTAATACCCGGAACACAAAATGTTCGTCTCCACTTTGTTGTGCCGAATATCTCCGTATTCGCACGTGAGAATCCCAGAGAACAGTCGGACGATCCATGCCTTGAGGAACCACAGGATCTTGAACGGCCGGAACCCGAGCGTCGTCGCCTGGAAGCCGATCCGCTGGTAGAGCACGGCGAGCGTCTCGATGGTGTTCGCCTCCTCCTGTAACTCGAGAATCTCGAAGTCCCGCAGGAGGTGCCGCAGTCCGTACTTCGTGTAGCGGTAGTAGTCTCCGGGCACGTCGTGGAGCGGAAAGATAAAGCGCGTGGTGAGGAGGAGCAGTCCTCCCGGTTTGAGGACGCGTCGGAACTCCGCAATCGCCATCGAAGGCGTGTGGAGGTGTTCGAGGACTTCGGTGCAAAGGACGACATCGAACGATGCATCGTCGATCATGTGCAAATTGTGCGCGTCGCCGACGATGTCGGTCTTGATGCCCGGACGTGCCTCGATATCCAGCGTGATGCGATTCGGGAAGTGATTCCCGTAGAGTGCGCTTCCGCAGCCGACATCGAGTGTCTTTTTCTCACTCGCATATTTCTTCAAAAATGCATGAATGCGCGGGCGTGTGATCTTGGCGGTCAGGCCGGTGCGGTCGAGGAGGGACATGGACTCAGGGGGTGAGCTTTCGCACCCAGTAATCGAACAGGTCCTGCATCGCTTGCTCGAGGGAAATCCGGGGTTCCCAGCCGGTCGCTGTGCGCAGTTTGGTAGTGTCCGGAATCTGCACCTGAATATCAATCGGGCGGTAGAGCGCGGAGTCGACTTCCTGCGTGACGCCGGTGAGCCCCGAGACCTCGATCAGCAGATCCGTGTAGTACTGCATCGGATGCACGTCGCTGCCGCCGACATTGTACGCTTCGCCGCTCGTCGCTTTGTCCATCAGGAGCACATAGGCATGCACGCAGTCGCGGACGTCGATGACCACTCGCTTGGTCTGTAGGTTCCCGACTCTCAACACACTGTTCTTCTCCAAGCCAATTTTCATGCGCGCGAGCTGATACGCATCTGAGGAAATGGAGAAGCGCCGCCCGCGGCGCGGACCGGTGTGCGAGAACGCGCGCGTGATGTAGCCGTCCAGGAACTTGTTCTTGCACCGCTCCTGCACGAAGAAATCGACCGCCGCTTTGGAGTTGCCGTAGGGATTGCTGGGAAGCAACGGACTCGTCTCGGAGAGAACACCGAGATCCTTGCATGTGTCGCCGTACACTTCCGAGGTCGAACAGAACATGAAGCGGCATTCCTTCTGATGCTTGCGGAGCGATTCGATCAGATGGATCGAACCCATGACGTTGTCGGCGAATGTACCGATGGGGTGACTGAAGCTCGTGGGTGGATGACTCTGTGCGGCCAGGTGGTAGACACCATCGAAGCGCTGTTGTACAAACAATCGATCCATGGAGTCGAGATCCTTCAGATCGCCGTAGATCCATTCGATCTTCCGGAAATGGTCGTCGTCGAGCACGTCCCGGATGTCATCCTCCCGGCCGTTGCTCCCGCGGATGAGGCCGGCGACTTCATGCCCGGCATCCAGCAGCTCCCGCGCCAGGTGCGGGCCCGCGAAACCCGTGAGTCCGGTGATCAGGTATTTCATGCGGCTATGGTACGGCCCGGGGGAAGCCTGGCCAAGCCCTCCATCACGTCTTTGACGCTTGTCTCCCGAATGCAACTGAGTTGCTCCGGCGTCCCCTGCCGTGGAGTAAGCGACACGAAGACCCACGGCTCGCACCCTTCCGGCGGCAACACGTGCGCCACACGATCTCCTGCAGGCGGGATCTGCTCCCGCGGATCAGACCCGCCGACGAGCACGACGACCGGTGCTCCGGAAGCATATGCGACGAACATCGGGCCGGTGTCGACGGCGATGTAAGCGGCAGCGTGTCGGGCGACAGCGCCGAGCTGACCGAGCGATAGAGTGGAGCCATCGATAGCACGATTCTCATGACGCATGAGTGAGCGCACCTCTTCCACCCGCTTGCGATCGAGTGTTGAGAGCACCACAGACAAATTCATCTCTGCGATGGCCCGGTCGGCGAAAGCGGCGCACTTGTCGAGCGGCCATTCCTTGATTGCGTTGCCGGCGCTGATGTTCAGGCACACGAACGATCGATGCGCGAGCCGATGTTCCTTCATCCATGCTTCAGCCATTCGTTCATCATCGGGGGACGGGAAGAAATCGAGCTTGTACGGAACAGGGGGAACTCCGAGCGGTTGGAGCAGCCGCATGTAGTGATCGAACGTGAGCGGGCGTTCAGGACGATCAGCCTGTGCCAGGTGCCCGGCATGACGATATTCAATATTCACGGTGTTGAGGAGCGTCGACGAACGAACGAGCAATCCGCGCTCACTCGAGAATGTATTGATGCGGACGGGGGCCACGCCGAGGATACCGAGCAGCGACGCGAAACCATCGGGCATGCAGTTGACGATCACGTCGTAACGCTCACTCCGAATCGCCTTCACCATCTCCCCCCGCGTGCCGTCATGGGCGAAAATCCGGTCGACGAAAGGGTTATTCATGACCGCCTCGCCACATCTCTTCCGACAGAGCACGTGCACCTCCCACTCCGGATGCACCTGCTTGATGGCGCGAAACATGGGGGTGGTACAGACCAGGTCGCCGAGCTTTGCCCACTGCACCAATAGGATTTTCTTCCGATCGCGCTGAGGACGGAAACGCGCGTGTAGAGCGAATAACGGATAGCCGATGAAGGCGAGCATCGCCCACAGGATCGTGTTCATGAGCGAAGGATCGAAGAGGTGGAACCGAGCTCCGGCTTCACCGGAACGAGGACGAGGGATGCGGCGATCTCTTTCAATACCGGAGCTTCGATACTATCGTTCCCGTACGTCGAGGCGTTCGCATGAACGTGCGGACGGATCTTCGGGAGCCATGGGCGGGGATCGTCATCATCGAATATGAACACAGCATCCGCATGCGCCGCGACTTTGAGCGCGCGCACCGCCTCCTGCTCGATCGGTCGATCGGGACCTTTGTAGCGTCGAACTGATGCGTCGCTGTTCACGCCAACGATGAGAACATCACCTTGCATGCGCGCCTGTTCGAGCAGGAACAGATGCCCCGGATGTAGCAGATCGAAGGCACCGTTCGTCGTCACGATCTTCTTCCCGTCCACTCGCGATCGCTCAGCATACGCGACAGCCTGTTCCATGGTCATCACCGGCGGAACCGGTGTCGGATGCCGCAACAGGAAAGATGCGAGCGTCGGCAGATCCGGCACGATGAGATCGGGAAACTCCCCGATGGGATGCACGTTTGGAATCATGACCGTGAAGCAGCCGATGGCGCGGCCAAAGGCGACGTCGCTCGAGCGGTTCCCCACCATCACGCAGTCTTCCGGACGCAGGTGGTACTTTTTCTTCAGCTCTTCCCACATGCCCAGCCTCGGCTTGCGGCATGCGCATCCGTCGTCGGGGTGGTGGGGACAGAAGAGCATGCTGCCGAGTGAAACCCCCTCGGCGAGCAGCAGTTCCCGCAGGCGTTCATTGCATGCTTCGACATCTGCGGCCGTGAAGAAGCCGCGGGCAACCCCGGATTGATTGGAAATGACGAAACGGCGCCAGCTAGCAAGCTGCTTCAATCCTTCCGCCACGCCCGGGAGCAGTCGGATATTGTCGGGGGCGTAGTCGTTGTCTCGTTCCTCATCCAGCACGCCGTCACGATCGAGGAGGAGGGTGTTCATACTGTATATTGCAAAAGAAATGAATGTCGGCGAAGCCTGCCGCCGGTGCTCTGAAGCCTCCTAAGAGCGACAGCCATAGCTTTGGTGCGAAGCCGCATCATAAAACCCGCAGAAATTCCTCCGGGGTGAGTGTCGCCGTTCCCTGTTTCGTCACCACCACGCTCGCTGCGCGGTTGCTCAGATCGGCGCCGTCCGCAAGCGATCCGCCGGCCGCGAGGACGAGCGTGAGGACTGCCGTCACCGTATCACCTGCTCCGGATACGTCGGAGACCTCGCGCGTGAGTGCGGGGAATGATTGCGTCGATCCGTCGCGAGCGATGAGAAGCATGCCATGCGCGCCGAGCGTGAGGAGGACGCTGCCACGGATCTTCTTCGCGAGCATGTGGCCGAGGTCTTCGGGGCTCTTGGATGCTGAGCTGGCAAGTATCTGCGCCTCACGCCGGTTGGGGGTGACGACGGTGGCGCCGCGGGCGGCCTCCAGATAGGAGGAATCGAGCGGCTTGGGATCCAGCACCACCGACACCTTCGCCTTCGCCGCCAGCTTGATACAAGCAGCGAGGACTTCCGGTGTGAAGACGCCCTTCGCATAATCGGAGAGGAGCAGCGCCTTGCACTTCGGGAGCAATTTCTCCACCTGCGCGAGCAGCTTCTTCCCGAGCGTCGGGGGTACTGATTCATCTTCCTCGTAATCCAGCCGGACTACCTGTTGTCCGCTCTCCGCCAGAATGCGATTCTTGAGCGTCGTCCGTCGCTTGCGATCCTGAATCAGCACCGGCTTCACGCCGCCGGCAGCCAATAGCTTTTCGAGCTCCTTCGCGGGAGCATCGTCACCACAGACTCCGACGAGCGACACTTTCGCTCCGAGCTTCGCCGCATTCATAGCCGCATTCGCGGCACCACCGGGAACTGAATGCTCCGACCGATAGCGGACAACGGGAATGGGCGCTTCCGGTGACACCCGGTCGATGGACCCGACGAGGTACGTATCCAGCATCACATCACCGACGACGAGAACGGGAAGACCTTTGAACTTCTCGATGAGCGCCGATTGACGGTCGTAGCGGTCCTGCTCCACGTGCCCGGAGAACTCGCTCCTGTAACTGTCCTCTTCATCGTGCATGGTGGAGAACTCCATGATTTCGCTGTCCTCCAATCCCGTGAACCGGTGGGGCAGGCCGGCCGGAATGTGGATGAAGTCACCGGGTGAGAGCGTGAACATTTCGCCATCGAGCTCCAGCTGCACCTTGCCCGACTGCAGATAGAAGACTTCATCCTTTTTCTTGTGCTCATGCATGCTGCAGCGATGGTTCTTTTTGAGGACAAGCTTCTTCCCGCAATACTCCTTGTTCACGATCCACTGCTCCTCGCCCCACGCCTTCTTCACCCGGTGGATCTGGCCGCCCGGGAAGTAGCGCCGCTTGGAAGTGGAATGGACGTAGTGGGGCATGGGCTGAGGATAGCGGAAAAGGGCCTTGCGAGAATAGATTGAATCTTCTGGGAAACGGCTTACTCGGCGTAATACGGACGTTCCCGCAGCCCCGCCCGCGCCGCCAGCGACACCATCGAACGCCGCAGCCATCGGCGGAACCGCTGCCACCGGTTGATGAGATGCAGCGACCCGATGAGACTTCGGTGAATTCCGCCCGCAGTCATCCGGTGCGTCGCGTCGTACAGCCAATAGATGTTGTCCCATCCGCGGAGGATCCGGAAGTTCTCTGCCGCTTCGAATCCAGCATGGGAATGAATCGTCTCGCCGGGTGCCGCGGCGTAGTAGTGGTTCTGATGGATGGCGGTGATCTGCCCGGTGGCTTCAATGACCGGGTGAGCCAGCCGGCAGGTTTCGTGGATGACCCAGTTATCGAAGTAGGAGCGGCCCAGAATCAGCGGCGGGAACGACGGGTACATGCCTTTGCGGAACGTGAAGAAGTCGGCGGCGTTCGCCCGGCGCTTTCCCTTCTCGCACATCCTGCGTCGCAAATCCTCCTGCCATCGGACATCCGCAAAATCAACCGGCTTCTTCACGTCCAGGTTCACGCACTCGGCGAGCAATAAGAAGGAATGGAACAATTCCAGCGCGCGACGGAATGCCGGCATAAAATCCGGGAAGATGATGATGTCGCAATTGGAGTAGCAGATGAAGTCGTTCACTGCCCGCCGCTCCGCCTCCGCGAACACGCTCCGGAGATATGGCGTGCCGTATTCGTTGCACTCGACTGACGGCACATGCTCAAGGCCGAACTCAGCTGCGACCTGTGCGGTTCCCTCTTCGTTGCCGAAAAGAATGACCTGAGGCCGCGGTGTCATCTGCAACCAACTTTGAATCGAGTTCCGCTGGATGAGGCCGATGTGCCCGATGAAGGGCTTCGGGAGAGCGGCAATGGTGAGCACGACCGGGATGATAGCAAGGAGCTCTCACTTTGTGGCCAGATTCTGCGGAGGGTCACTCTTCGTCTTCGGTACCTGCCATAGAGGAATATGCCATCCAACGTATGAGAGGTGCTAGTATGCTACTGTTCCACCATCATTCCCAGCTGCCGCCATGCTCAAGATCAATGATATCCGCTCCGTCCTCGGCGAGGGCGCTGATGCACTCCTCAAACACGACTGTAAGACCATAGCGAAAGATCAGCTGCACCTCCCGAGTATGAAGAATGTTCAGGAGGTCTTTTCCGCTTCCGACCGGTCGGCGAAAGTCGTCAGCGCCCTGCAGTCGCTTTACAACCATGGCCGGCTCAAGGGGACCGGGTACCTCTCCATTCTGCCGGTCGACCAGGGGATCGAGCACTCGGCAGGGGCGTCGTTTGCGAAGAATCCTGCGTACTTCGACCCTGAGAATCTAGTGAAGCTCGCAATCGAGGGCGGCTGCAACGCGGTGGCGTCGACGGTGGGCGCTCTTGGGATTGTGAGCAGGAAGTACGCCAAGAAGATTCCGTTCATTGTGAAGCTGAACCACAATGAGCTGCTGACGTATCCGAACAAATTCGATCAGGTGATGTTCGCCACCGTCGAGCAGGCGAAGAATATGGGAGCAGCGGGAGTGGGCGCCACCATCTACTTTGGTTCACCCGAGAGCGGAAGGCAGATCGTCGAAGTGAGCCAGGCGTTCGCCAATGCCCACCGGCTCGGGATGTTCACGGTGCTCTGGTGCTACCTGCGCAGCTCCGGCTTCAAGAAAGACAAGGATTACCATCTCTCCGCCGATCTCACCGGCCAGGCAAATCATCTCGGCGTCACGCTGGAGGCCGACATCATCAAGCAGAAGCTGCCGGAGAATAACGGCGGGTACCTGGCGCTGGGTCAGGATTCACCGTACGGCAAGACCGACAAGCGCGTGTACGAGAAGCTGACGACCGATCACCCGATCGACCTCACCCGGTACCAGGTGGCGAACTGCTTCATGGGAAGGATCGGACTGATCAATTCAGGAGGCGCCTCCGGCGAGAACGACTTGCAGCAGGCAGTGATGACCGCGGTCATCAACAAGCGCGCGGGGGGTGCCGGTCTGATCTCCGGGCGGAAGGCGTTCCAGAAACCGATGGAGGAGGGCATCGAGATCTTGCATGCGATTCAGGATGTGTATCTGTGCAAGGAAGTGACGATCGCGTAGATTCATGCCCCCTCCCTGCGGCCCTCCCCCTCGCTATCGCTGGGAGAGGGCAGGACAATACTGCGTCATGTACGTAATGAATTGCCCTCTCCCAGGCCGAGACCCCAGAGGGTCGAGGCCGAGGGGGAGGGCCGCAGGGAGGGGGCATTTTTCACACCCTCAAATGCTCCCGATTCACAATCACCTGCTGCCCGATCGCGAAGAGTGTTGAAACTCCCCAATATAAGGAGACCGCCGCCGGGAACTGGAAGGCGAAGACGCCGATCATGATCGGCAGGCCGTAGAGCATCATCTTCTGCTGCAGTTGCTGGGGATCCATCGGCTTCTTGTCGCCGACGTCGATCACCTTCTGTTCCTTGCTCGCCTTGCGTTTGGTGATGGCGAACGCGAGCTTCATTTGCAGGAATTGGAGGACGATGAGCAGCGGCGGCATGATGAAGACGCTCGGCTGGAGGAGATCGAGCCCCAGGAACCACGTGCCGAACTTCCAGTCCAGGTTCTGGTAGAAGGGGTAGATGAGGTGACGCGAGAGTTCCAGGTTGGACCCGTCCTGCACCACATAGAAGAGACCGATGAGGATGGGGAACTGGAGCAGGAGCGGCAGGCACGAGGAGAAGGGATTGATCTTGTGTTCCTTCCACAGGTGCATCGTCTCCTCCTGCTGCTTTTTGGAATCGTTCGGATACTTCTTCTTGAGCTCCTCGAGCTTCGGCTGGAGCATTTGCATCTTCTTCTGCCCCTCCATTGCCTGCTGGGTGGGGAAGTACAGGAGAAGCTTCACGACAAGCGTGAGAATGATGATGGCAATCCCCAGATTGTGACCGGGGAGGAACGACGCCACGAGAATGAGGAAGTTGAGGAACGGCTTGGTGATGAAGGTACGGAACAACTTGGTGAAAGCTCCCGGCTCACGCACGTCGAAGCGCGTGACCCCGCTCAGCGGGGCGCCTGTGCCGCTCGCGGGCTTGGCCCCTGGCAGGCGGACTTCGTACGTACCGCTCTGCGCGAAAAGCGATTCCGACCACGGAGCCAGGCTGACGCGGACCGACCCGCCTGGCGGGACCGGGGGAACCGTCTCGCAGACAACCTCTGCTCGCCGTTCCATGAGCGGCGTGACTGTGACACCGTCCGGCTGCACGCTGAGCGCATCCACCGGCGGCTGCGGGCAGCGTTCCGGCAGCGTGTATGTCTCGCCGGAGGCGGTCATGCGGAGCGCGCGGCAGTCGTCGGCCGTCTTGTCCGTGAAGACACGGGTGCCAGTGCACCAGGTTGACCCAACCCAACCGGCGAAGCCGTGACTCTGCGCCGCGGCCGGGACGTTCTCCAGGATAAGAGCCGGATGGTGCCCCCGCTTGAACGACCCCGCTTCCGCCCGCAGATGGATACCGGGTTGCGGCGGCGGAGCGCCGGCCTGCGGGAAGAAGAACCGCATGCCGAACTCTGTGACCAGGTACATGATCGCGAAGATGAAGGCGAACTGGAGCAGGTTACTTCGTTTGTGCGGGGGTCCCATGAATGCGGGCGAGGAAGGCACGGACGTCCTGCTGGAGATCCGCGAATGAGGCACCCAGACTAGAGGACCGCGGGATCAGTAACAACTGAACCGGCACCGGAATGTGGTCGATCGACAGGAGCACCGTCCGCAGCGCCTCGCGGCACCGGCGCCGCATGCGGTTGCGCCGCACCGCGGATTTGTCGAGCCTGGCGGATGCGAGTGTGCCGACGTACGCGGCCGGCCGGGATGGATCCGTCACCGAGGGGTGCCGCGGGGCGCCGGTCTGCCACCGGACGAGCAGGTGCCGGCCTTTCCAGATCTCGCCGCGGCGCTGGAGTCGCTCGCAGATTTTGCGGCCACGGAGGCGGGAGAGGCGCATGAGGGGAGCGTCCCAACTTTGATGTCGCACGTCAAACGCAAAAATCCCCTCCAGCGCACTGCGCTGGAGGAGAGCGCCTACCTCCTCTCTGCCGGAGTTTCCCTGGCTTTCAGGGGTCAGCGGTGACGACCGCAGCGGTGGGAACCGGGCTTCTGCCTCCCGGTAGCAGGCGACCGCTTGCTGTGCGGACGGTCCACGCGGATGCCGTGGATCCACCGCATGTACAGATCGCCAATGGTCTGGCGGTACTCGTCGGATTCCCGCCCGGCGCGATCGCCGAGACGTTCGAGCGCCTCGAGGTCGCGCTGTACGATACGTCGGGGTTCCGCCGCCTTGACCTGCAGCTCGCTGAGAAGCTGCTCGAGAACCGGGCCATTCATGGCCTTCCTCCTAAAGGAACAGGGGTTAAGTAGACTAATATATAAATACCATTTATTTTACATATTGTCTAATTAATATTTTTATTATATAATAAGACCATGCATGCTAAGAATCTACATGGATCCGACGATCTGTTCACAATGGACCGCCTCTACCTGGGTGGTGATGAGCGGGTCAGGAAACTCAATGGGATACAGATCGGCGCGATCAAGCGGCTGACCCGCCAGGCTGCGATCGAGGATGTTCTTCGCAATCCGGACTATGCCGGCCGGTACTCGGCATCAGAATCCTTCGATCCTCCCGCAGAGTGGATCAGGGATATCCACTTCAGACTCACCCAGATGCTGAAGCTACAAGACTGGAGCCAGTTGAAAATATTTCCTGCGCCCAAAACATCCGCGAGCGTGCACCATCACATCGACTTCATCATTGAGTTCTGTGAACCTGAGTCGGATCAGCCGGTGTACGTAACGGTCGATGCGTCTCTCAACCGGAGCAAAATCGAGAACGGGTACAAAGCGGATATTGTCGTCAGCAACCGCGGAGCGATAGCGGGAGGTGACCATGAGGACTTTGCAACTATCGGGGGAGTCGACATCCCCGAATTCGTCGGAAATCCCGCGCCGGAAGATGAGCGAGAGCGCGAAGAAAGTGTCCGCCAAGGCACCGCGCAGATCATTTTCGAGGTCCTCCAGAAGAAGATTGAGCGTCTGCACAGAGCGCGCGTGCAGGGATGGGCGAAGAGCCTCCGCTACGCCTGAAAAATCCGGATGGCGTTCCTCACCGACTGCTCAACGAGCCTCCTGACGTGAGGCAGGAGAGGATTCCCATCGCCACGCAGATCATGGTCAACGGCATTGAAGATGTTGTCACTGTCACGAGGCAGTTTTTTCTGTTGGAGAACCTCTTCGACGGCCCGCTCCACGCATTCCCGAACATTCAAGCCCGCGCTCTCCAGGCGGCTCCGGACCGTCCGGTCGTGGAGGCCGCCCGCTGCTACGATCTGAGGCGCGAACCCCGTCTGCCCATCCGTCAGATCATGCAAGGCCCGCGCAGGCAGGATGTTCGCGAGCAGGTCGATTGTCTCTTGATACAAGAGTGTATGCATCAAATATGACTATAGTGTTTTCCTTTCATATTTCAAGTCCTGGGGCGCCACCCGGAACCTGCTCGAGAATGACCACATAGCTTGGTACAGTAGCTATCGATGCCATCCCTCACCCCCGCCCAAGTCCGCGCTGTCGCCAAGCTCGCCCGCTTGAACCTGACAGATGCGGAGGTGGAGAAGTTCGCGACCGAACTGACCTCCATCCTCCAGTACGTCGACATGCTGCAGGAAGTGGACACCACCGGCGTGGAGGCGACGGCGCAGGTGACGGGACTGACGAATGCGTTCCGCGACGATGAGATTGCCGTGCATCCGCATGCGAAGCCGGATGATCTGCTGGCGACATCGCCGCTCCCGATAGTGGAGCATCAGATCGTCACTCCTTCCGCGCACGACTGATGCTCTCCGCTTTCACCATCAGTCAGGCGCATGAGGCATTGAAGAGTAAAAAATGTTCGTCGGAGGAACTGGTACGCGCGTGCATCGGACGGGTGGAAGCGGTGGACGGAACGTTGAATGCGCTCGTGTTTAAAAATTTCGACGCGGCCGTGGCGAAGGCGAAGGAGGTGGACAAGGACGGAAGATTCGATCTTCCGCTGCGGGGAATCCCGTTTTTAACGAAGGATGTGTACTGCGAGGAGGGCGTGCCGACGACAGCTTGCTCGAATGTGCTCCGCCACAAAGAGTACCGTCCGCCGTTTGACAGCACGACGATCCGCCGGCTGAAAGCGCAGGGCGCCATCAGCATCGGCAAAACGAACACCGACGAGTTTACGATGGGGGCTTCCACCGAGACCTCCTGCTACGGCGTGACGCGGAACCCGTGGGATACATCCCGTGTTGCCGGCGGCTCCTCCGGCGGATCGGCGGCAGGGGTGGCGGCTGATGAGTGCATCTTCGCGCTCGGGACCGATACCGGCGGGTCCATCCGGCAACCGGCGGGCTTCTGCGGCGTAGCCGGCCTCCGCACGACGTACGGACGGACGAGCCGCTACGGCGTGATGAGCATGGCGAGCTCGCTCGACACCATCGGTCCCATCTGCAAATCGATCGAAGATCTCGCGATCGTGCTGCAGGCAATCGCCGGCAAGGACCCGCTCGACGGTACGACCTCCGCTGTGCCGGTTCCCGACTACCGCGCCGCGCTCACGGGCGATGTGAAAGGGCTCAGGATCGGGCTGCCCAAGGAGTACTTCATCGATGGCATGAACGCGGAGGTGGAGGGAGCGGTGCGTACAGCGGCGACGGTGCTCGAACATCTTGGTGCAACGGTGACGGATATTTCCCTCCCGCACACGAAGTATGCGACTCCCACGTACTACATTCTCTGTCCGAGCGAGGTGAGTTCGAACATGGCCCGCTACGATGGTGTGCGGTACGGGCACACCGTCGAAAAACCGAAGAACCTTCTCGACTACTACCAGCGCGTGCGCAGCGAGGGCTTCGGCCCGGAGGTGAAGCGCCGGATCATGATCGGCACCTACGCGCTCTCCGCCGGCTACGCGGATGCGTACTACCGCCAGGCGCAGAAGGTGCGCACGCTCATCAAGCGCGACTTTGATGAGGCGTTCCAGGAGGTCGACATCATTCTCTCCCCCGTCTCGCCCACCCCCGCCTTCACGGTGGGCGCCCACACCGACGACCCGGTGGCGATGTACCTGGAGGACGTGTTCCTGGATGGCCAGGTGATGGCGGGGATCCCGGCCCTATCGGTCCCGTGTGGATTTTCGAAAGAGAATCTGCCAATCGGCCTGCAAATCATGGGCAGGCAGTGGGATGAAGGAACGATCCTCCGCGCCGCCTACGCCTATGAACAGGCGACCGAGTGGCACACGCGCAAACCGGCGCTGGGATGAGCGGTCGAAGGCATGAGAACCTCTCAGGTACTTGCGAATGGCGAACGACAGGCATAGCCTGCCTTCCTTTTATGAGTGAATCCAAGGAACTCCCCCGGCTCGAGGATCTGCCGCCGAATGAGATCCCGGCCTCGCTGCGGTGGATCACGCCGAAGGACGTGGCAAATGTGGTCGCAGCCATCGGGAAAGCCAATGAAGCAGGACTGCATCAGCGCCGCTTCGCGCGGCAGTACACCGATGCATGCCTCAGACAAGGAACGCAACTCAATCCTCTGCTCGCCGCCATCGCGTTCCACGACGAGGAGCAGAACGAAATGCCAAACGGGAAGGACAAAGAATTCTGGCAGAAAATCGTGCCGCGGCGCCAGGAATTTGAGCATCTGCTCGGAACGATCGGCAAACCTCAAGAAGCAACAATCGTGGGCGCCGACAGCCAGACCGGGAAAGCGCCGGCCAAAGAGGAGGAGAAGGAAGAGCATGTCCAGACTGCCAAGGATCACATCCAGAGAATGGAAGCGGCGCTGAAGCAGGCCAGACAACAGCAAATATCCTACGAGGAAGTGCTCGCCTACGCGCGCGGCGCCGCGCGCGCATTTTCGTCGACGCCGGCCGTCGTGCTCAAGGCAGCCATCTGTTTCGAGGTCGCCTACACCGACCGCAAGCGGCCGCTGGAAGACCGGATCGACGACCTGCGTTCCGCGCTCCGCCTGACCGAGGAACTCCTGTCACTCATCGCCCGCAAGGACCTGCCGTACCGCAATATGGAAGATCACAAGAAACTCGTGCGGCCGGCCATGGAGAAGTGCGCCAAAATGCGCGCCACGATCCGGCAGGCGGAAGAGACTATGAAGAAGTAGCCCGTAGAGATCGGCGTTTGCTATAAAACATATGTATGCTATAATACACAAGAACATCCACTTCACTCTCCCATGCCCTTCGTCCGCACCCGCACCCTCTGGAACGCCGATCTCTGGACCATGATCTTCACGTGGATCGCGATTGCGGGGATGTGCGTGTTCCTGGCGAACGTAGTGGCGGCGGAGCTGTGATTCGGAGTTTGAGGATTGTCAGGGTTGAAGGAAGCTGATACTTTTTGCTTTGGGTTTGGAGAAAATCCACGGATGGGTCCGTAGCTCAATTGGTTAGAGCGCTTCCCTGTCACGGAAGAGGTCGCGGGTTCGAGTCCCGTCGGGCCCGCCACGGCACTCGCGAGTGCCGTGGCACGCCACTTTGGCACTCGCGAGTGCCGCAAGCGTTCGGTTTCGGGCGCCTCTTCATCGTAGATGAAAGAAGTCGGGAATCTTCACTCCGGGGGATCTTGTTGTGTGACAGTGTCGTTGCCGCCGGTGAAGCCGGGGCCGTCGTCCATTCTTACGCGCCAACGCTTTTTTGGATGGCAGTTCTCCTCATCGCTGCAAAAGTAGCAAGTCTCGTTGAGCGGATTGGGCAGCCTTCCGTGCTGGGCGAATTGGTGATGGGAGTGGTCTTGGGAAATCTGGGACTTATTGGTTTCGGTGCATTTGAAGCCGCGGAGGCGGATCCGCTCATCCGATTTCTTGCGGAGCTCGGCGTCATTATTCTTCTCTTTCAGATTGGCCTTGAGTCGAATATTCAGAAAATGGCCAAGGTCGGCGTACCTGCTTTTATCGTTGCCGTCATTGGAGTTGTCGTACCGTTCGTACTCGGAACATACGTTGTGGGCCCATGGCTCATGCCCGGTCTCGACCCGAATGCATATCTCTTTCTCGGTGCCGCGCTCACGGCGACGTCGGTCGGCATCACGGCGCGCGTCTTTAAAGACATCGGGAAACTCCAAACGCCGGAGGCGCAGATTGTGCTCGGCGCGGCTGTGATCGACGATGTCATCGGTCTCATTATTCTGGCCATTGTGTCAGCAATCGCCACAGCCGGAACGGTCAGCGGCGGAACGATCGCGCTCATTACGATCAAGGCAATCGGTTTTCTGGCAGGGGCCATTGTTATTGGAAGGCTCATCGCTCCCGGTTTGGGCAGGATCTTCTCCGCCATCCACACGGGTGTCGGCATGAAGTTTACGCTCGCCATCACCTTCGGATTGCTTCTGGCTGCAGCCGCGCAAACGATCGGCCTCGCGCCAATCGTTGGAGCTTTCGCTGCTGGTCTCGTGTTGGATTCTGTTCATTTCCGATATTTCAAAGACCTTGGGATTGTCTCGGATGTCCGGAAAGCGATGGAAAACGCCGATTCTGAGACACGGAAGCGTATCGAGGAAACGATAGAACCTCACGCGGAGCGCCACATCGAATATCTGGTAGAACCGTTGGGGCATTTCTTCGTACCGCTGTTCTTCGTCATGACGGGTATGAGCGTGAATCTGGCTACACTCTTCGACCCGTCCATCATCCTCATCGCTCTTGCTATTACAATCGTAGCTTTCATCGGCAAAATCGTGGCGGGCCTCGGCGCAGGGAGGGCGAAGAAGTCCATCGTCGGATGGGGCATGGTGCCACGTGGCGAAGTTGGCCTGATCTTCGCGACCATCGGCCGAGGCCTGGGTGTTGTTACGGATGAACTTTTCTCAGTCATCGTTATCGTTGTAATTTTGACCACCCTTCTGACGCCGCCGATTCTCGCATACAAATTGAAGAGGTACTGATTCAGTTCAGAGGATCAGCGTGCGATCCGCAGGAGATTCCTGCATGTGGGTTTCGTTATGCGAAAATCAGCCATCGCGCACGTCATGGGATCGTCGGAGCAGAATGAGATCCCTATGCTCGCGTGCATGATCATGCAGAGAGTTCAAATAGCATCCTCTCGATCCCGCCATTCATATACTCAGTAAAACGAGGGATAGTAATGAAAAAAATATACCAATCATTTTCACGGTGCTGACATGTTCGTGAAAGACGAAAATGCCGATCGCCACGGTCGCAATCGTAGCGAGGAGCAACCAGGCTGTACCCATTATCGCCAGGTGATTGTTGTGAAGGAGCGCCGGCAGCCACGCGAGAGTTCCAAGAGCGTAAATGCCTACGGTCATGAGCGTTAATGACAAACTCGGCGCATAGCCCCACTGTTTGGAGGTGTACTCTCCCCATGCGAAAAAAAGAGCCGATAGAAGTAACCAAACGGGTGCCGGAACAGCGAGGATTATTTTCATGGAGCAAGCATACAGCAGCAGGGAATGGGGCATGGCGGATTCGAATCGTATTCAGGACATCCCGCCACCACACCTCCAGGTGATACCATGGCCCACATGGACGTCCTCACGCACGCACTCATCCTTCTCACCGGATTCTTCTCCAGCTTCGTCGGAACGACGACCGGAGGGATCGGCCTCTTGATCGTGCCGGTGCTGATGTTCCTCGGACTGCCGGCGCAGGTGGCCGTCGGCACCACGCGCGTGGGACTCCTGTCAGGGAATGCGACCAGCTTGTACCAGTTCCACCGGAGCGGGAAGATCGACTACAGCATCGCCATTCCCCTGCTGGTCATCTCAGCGGTCGGTGCGTACATCGGTGCCAGGGTTCTGCTGGTGACACCGAATGAGACCGTGGAGAAACTCTTCGGGTTCTTCATCCTCTGCATCGTGGGCATCACGCTTCTCAAGAAAGATTTGGGCGTGGTGAAGCGCACACGCCCCAGCCATTCCGTGCGGGGGATTGGCTACACGCTCATGGGTCTCATCAGCATCATCAGTGCGTACTTCAGTGCGGGGACCGGGCTGCTTGGGAGACCGATTCTGATGCTCTGCTTCGGCCAGACGTTCCTGGAGAGCGCAGGCACGCGCAAGCTCCAGAGCGCGGCTGTCGGCATCACGTCCGTAGCGGTGTACATCATGAGCGGCATCGTCCACTGGCCGTACGCAATCACATTGCTTGTGGGAACGGCACTCGGTTCCTACGCCGGTGCCGCCTACGCCATCAAGAAAGGCAATGCGTGGGTGCGAAAGCTCTTCATTGCAGTCGTGATCCTCTCCTCGGTGGAGTTGCTGTTCTGACAGCAGCCTATTGATGCGGTAATCAGCTGAAATGAATTTTTATGCAAAATCATTGCATTTTGCATGTTACACGAGTATCATTCATATATGCTCAACTTCTCGCTATGGCACTGAAGAATCTGCAAGTTCGCTTGGATGAAAACCTCCGCAAACGAGCGGAAAAAGTCTTTAAGAAATTAGGAATGGATACTCCTACGGCTATACGCGTTTTCTTCACGAAGGTCGCAGACGTTGGTGGCATTCCTTTTTTATTGCAGACTGAGGAAGATGCATACACGCCGGGACAAATCAGACAAATCGACCACTTGGCCGCGCGGGCGAAGCGAGGCAAAGGCATGTCAGCTGGATTCTCCTCCGTGGATCTCCTGCTTGACGATCTTCGCCGCTGATCATGATCATCCGCTACGCATCAGCATTCAAGCGAAGATTCCGCAAGTTGACTGTCAATCAGCAGGATCGAGTGGAAATTGCGCTGCGACTTTTTGCGAGCGACCCATTTCATCCCCAACTTCGAAATCACAAACTCAAAGGCTCTCGCGAAGGAGTCCGATCATTGTCCGCCGGATACGACCTGCGGATTCTTTATACGGAAAAGGACGGGCACGCGCTCGTTCTCATCATCGCGGTCGGCAAGCATCAGGCTGTATACTGAACGATTGTCACTGCTCCACCGCAATCTTCTCCCCCAACTCTGCACCGCACGCCTGCACGTAGAGGCGGCCCGAGGCGAGCTTCTTCACCGAGTAGAAAGTTTTAGCGGCACTCCCCAGTTTTGGATCCTGCGGCAGTCCCGCGACAAAGGATCCGGCCAGGGGGGTATCCAGATTGAGGCAGCTTCCCGCCGTGACATCGCTGCCCGCGGCGTAGGTGAGGGTGAGGAGGGGGGCGGAATCATTCGGATTGCCCTCGAGGGCGAAGGCCGTGCGCGTGCCGGTGCCGTCGAAGATGAATGACAGATCGTTGCCACTCGCCCACCCGGGACGGCTGACGACTTCCTGGATGATGCTCGCAATGTCCGGCGTGTCTTTGTAATCATTCTCCACGGTCCAACCCGGCGGGTCCCAGGCGACAACGGCAGACGTCCGGGGCCGGCTGGTGAGGTCGTAGGGGTTCGTGTTGAAAGCCGGCGCGTCGTCCATCGCGTGTGCGTGGATATTCAGGGAGGCCGGATCGGTGGTGACTTCATTGACCCTGAAGGTGATGACGGCGCTGATGATGGTGGAACCGGCCGGCACCGTGACGTTCGGGAAGCGGAGGCCGACGAAATCCGTAAGATTCCAGGGAGTGGTATCGACACTCAGTTCCAGGTCGCTGCTCCCGGGTCTCATCCCGCCATCCACAAGCCGCTCCTCCACATCATCGTTGACGTCCGCGATACGCGTGGAGAAGCTGACGATGGTCACGGGGGCACCGCCCTGTGAGCACATGACGCTGCAGCCGCTTGCGTCCGTGCCGATCATGCGGAGCGTGGTGTCGATGCCCGTGGGGACTGCTCCCTTCTCCAGCACGTGCTGGTGCACGGCATTGATGAGCTCCCGCGCGTCCTTGCGGCGCGCGGCATTGCGGGTCTGGGCCAGCTGCCGGGACGGGTTGATGGCGACGAGAACGATAGCAGCCAGCAAGCCGATGATGCCGATGACGAGGAGTAATTCAATGAGCGTGAACCCATCCTGGCATCGGCGTCGGTACACGGGGGGCATCCAGCTGCCCACTATACCGTACAAAGCGACCTTCATTTTGTTGCAAAAAAGCACACATGCTTGATCATGGGCCTCATTCCCGCCTTTCCTATGAGCATCAGCTACAGACAATTGATCGACCTCACGGCGGAAAAAGATACGGCGTTCCGGAAAGAAGAAGGGGCGGAAGTCGCATGGACTGTAGACGGAGCATCCATGAGATACGTCTTTCTGAGAAACGGAGCCGAGCGGACGAGCATGGCACTGGAGAGATTCATCGCATTGAACACGGATCGCATCCAAGCCCTCCTGGAGGAGGAGAGAGCGATGATGGGCCGCGAACGGGAAATGGCGCGGCTGCCGGACATGCCCCGGGAACGGGAGGTGATCTGCATGACCGATCTGCACGGCAACATGGCGGCTCTGCGCGACGCGCTCGCGCGGAACGGGCTCGCGGAGGAACAGCCGGACGGATGGGTGCCGACGGCGAAGGGGCTCGAGACGGTGCTGATCATCGGCGGGGATGCCAACGACCGCGGATCCGGGTTCATCAGCATCGCGCTGACGCTGCTTGCCCTCAAAGACCACGGCATGGACGTGCGGATGCTCTGGGGCGATCACGAGCTGTGCCTCCGTACATTCATGAGCGATGTCCCGCTGACAGACGAGGATTTTCATACCTACGGATTCCAGATGATCCGATGGCAGAGCGAGATGCAGGAGACCTTGGGGGAAATGGAAGAGTGGTATATCACCCACGGGAATGGACGCCCGCTTTCGCCGTCGAAGGATGAGCAACGCTGGCTGGACGCCAGAGGGTACACGCTGCCGCGCCTGTTCGGGCCGGGGCTCCGGCGGCAGCTCGTCACGGCGCGGAGGCTTTGCACGGGCGACGGGCCTCTCGCGCGGTTCTTCTCCTTGCTCGAGGTCTGCGCGACGCAGGATGACGTGCTCTACCTGCACGCGCTGCCGGATGAGTTCTGGGCGGACACGCTCCGGACGGGATCCAGAGAGGAGGCAGTGGCACGCGCCAACGCGGCTTTCCGTTGCATGATTGGTGATCCAGTGACGCTCCATCAGATCGCCTTCGGGAAGATGCCGAGCATCGGGACAGAGGACATTGGAAAGAGCATCCCGCTCTCACCCATCCGCCCGCCGGCGGCGAGCATCCTGTGGAAGCGCATCCACACCGGGCAATCGCTCTGCGAGCAATACAGCCTGCCGGCAGCCATGACGGAGCCTCTCATCCGGCAGGGGTGGTCGGCCATCGTCCGCGGCCATGACCCGTACCCGAAAGGCCAGAAGCCGATGCGGGCCAACGGCCTGTGCGTGGTGAACGCCGATGTGGGGCTGCAGAAAGACGAACGCCGCGGGTACACGCGGATAGGACGTGACGGCCGGGTGATGGGCTTGATCGGAAGGGAAAAAACCGGTGATGAATGGTGATGCGCCCCGAAGGATTCTACTTCGCCGCGTCTCTCGCCTGCTCGCCGGTTTCGTGCCGCACAGTCTCGATGGAGGGGGATTCCTGACTCTTCACGCGTACCGGTGCCGCGACGAGCGCCCGGACGAAGGCGAGTTTCCTGCTGATGCCGGTCCGGTGGAACTCCCGCCCGCCGAAGTCGCGGTCAGCCGGCCGCTTCGCCTCCCCCTGCGGCGTGGCACCCCAGCCCCGCAGATAAGCTGAGAGGAGTTCGCCGAGCTCTTCCTGCAATGCCATGCGAACGCGAAGATGCTTCCCTCGTCCTTCTTCCTCCGCATCAGCATGGAGCGGGAGTTTCATCCACGGAGCATAGAGCTCCGAGTATTCCGTTACCGCAGCCGGCTCCTCCTGGCAGATCGCATGGAAGCGAGCCATGAGGACATCGTAGTCCTGCCAGACGCCGTCGATGGAGAATTCGAGCGGTGAGCCTGCGTAGAAGACGCTGTGCAGCGCTTCGTGAACGACGAGTTCCCGCCCATACTCCTGCCTCGCCTCCTGACTGATCCGAGCCATCACGTCGGCGGGTTCCTGCGGCAGGAAGATGATTTCCTTGGTCGGATTGTAATGGCCGGGGGCGTAGTGGAAGCGGGTGGGCGGCCCCACAAGTGCCTGCTCTTCCAGTATCTTGAGCCGCTTGCCCCGGAAGTGATCCTCCGCATCCTTCCCGTCGATGGCAAGCATGATGAAATGCTCGTCGGTCCACGCGGAGCTCCAGGCGGACATCGCTCCAAAGCAGAAGTACTGGGTGGGCACCACGTCGATGGTCTTGATCCTGGCATGCCGCAGCCAGTCGATGGGCAGGAGTGTCAGCGCCTCGTGCATCTGGTGTGCGGAGAGGGACAAGATCGCGGGGTACTGGTAGTGCATCGGGATCTTTTCCCGCACGAGCTTCATCTTCTCCCGGCCCTCCAAGGACTCCGTGTCTACCTGCGTCCGACCGAAGGTACGTAGACCCTGCTCGTATGCCCGCAACGCGATCTCCATGTTGGTGTGTTCCAGAAGCCACGGCAGCGTCAGCGCCTTGGGGGATTCCCGAACGGGATCGATCGTCCGGAGCGACGGGCCGGCTGGATGGCTGAGGAGGATCCGCTCCACCGACGTGCGGCGGGAACCGGTGAGGCGGATGACCGGATCATCAAAGGTGTCGACGACTTCGAAGCCGCTCTTACGCATCATGCCGGCCGAGGCGCCGTTCTCTTCGTGGCGCATGGCGTAGACCTCCGCAATGCCTTCCGCGGTCATGGACCGGGTGGTGGCGCTCAGGAGCGTGCTCCCGATCCCCTTGCCCGCGTGGTCGCGGTGTACCACCGCCTCCGCGACGTAGCCGTGATCGGCATCGCTGCGGCCTTGCGGCTGGTACTGCGGGTACCGCTTGCCGGTGACGTACGTCACCGCGCCGATGACGTCGCTGCCGATACAGGCGAGCACCGCCCTCGTCGCTCCGGTGGCGATCGCCTCCACATGCGCCCGCACCTCCTCTGCCGGCAGATGGTTCCACGGGTTAGGACCGTGCTCGAGGAGAAGAGACTCCACAGCCGGTATGTCGGCGGAAGTGGCCGGCCGGATGGTGATCGGTGCGTACGACACAGGAGGGACATCCTATCGCACAGATCGGGAAATGCAATGCCGCAGACCCCGTCATGGAGAGACTCCACCGCCGACAGATCCCCCGTCATCACCGCAACATGTACTCTCTCCTCTCCGGATCCCATGCCAGATCCTGCTTGTGAGAATCGATCAACCGCATCGTCCAGTCGGCGATGTCGGCCGGCGTGCTCACCGTTCCCCAATGACGCAGCGCCTGTGCGTCGTACTCCTGTTCCGTGCTGAATGCAGCCATCGTCATCGGCGTCTTCACGGCATGGAGATAGAGTCCCAGGATGCGCAAACCCTGGAGACGCGGATTCACCGACACTTCCCGGCGGAGCATCTGGATGTAGGCGTGCACCATCTGCTTGCTCAGGCTGTAGGGGCCAAGGGCGTCCGCAGGATGCTGGCCGACAGTCGAGCACATCTGGATGACGGTGGCGTTTTGTTCCAGCTTCCTCTGCTCCATGAGCTCCTTCATCAGGTTCCAGGACCCGAGCATGTTCACACTCACCATCCGTTCGAATGCCGCCGGCACCACGTCGAAGAGGCGGCCGCGGGCCAGCACGCCCGCATTGCTGAAAACGAGGTTGAGTTTCCCGCGGATCAGCTTCAGACCGTCAACGATCTGCTGCGGATCAGACACATCCACCAGATGATTCTCCAGGCCCTCCACCCGTCTGCGACGGGGTATGATATCAAAAGAATAGACATGACTTCCGCGTTCGATGAGCCGCAGAGTGACTGCTTCGCCGATGCCGCTGCCGGCGCCGGTGACGAGGGCCTGAGGGATTTGCCGGTTCATAGGAAAAGCATCCTACGCTCAACGGTTGGACGTGCAAGATCGCTATTCCAGATACAGCAGCGGATTCTTCTTCACGCCGTTCACGCGGATTTCGAAGTGGGTGTGGATGCCGGTGGCGCCGTAGACGAGGCCCGTGGCGCCCATCCAGGCGATCTGCTGGCCGCGCTCCACGCTATCGCCGGCCTTCACGTAGATTTCTTTGTTGTGCGCGTACAGCGTGACGAGGCCGTTGCCGTGATCGATCTCCACCACCAGTCCGTACCCGCCGTTCCAGCCCTTGTTCTCCGCACGGATGACCGTGCCGCCTTCCGATGCGAACACCGGTCCGCCGCCGCGCGTCTGGAGGTCCACCGCGTAGTGTCCCGGGTGGTAGTACTGCGTGTAGAAGCAATTGTTGCACGGCATCTGCAGAATGCCCAGTGTGGGCTCGGCGGCTGCCTCCCTGGGACGCAACGCCCCTTTGATCGCCTCCCGGTGCTGGCGCTCCTGTTCCTGCAGACGCAGCTGGATCTCGCGCTGGGGGAGGCGATCGATGAAGTGCAGACTGGACGTATCGGACGCGATCGCGGTCTGGGAGGACACGAGGGGCTTGCCGCCGGGAATGATGAGCGGCTGACCCGCGACGATGAAACCGCCCTTCAGACGATTCTGACGGCTGATCTGGTCCTCCGGCACATCGTACAGCTGTGAGATGCGGCCCAGCGTCTGGCCCCGACGCACGGTGTGGAGCACGCCGTCAACGGGGAGAATGATGAGTTCCTGTCCGGTCTGCAGCGGCGCGCCGGGCGTGAGGCTGTTGGTCCACCGGATGGTATCGAGCGTAATGCCGTACTGCCTGGCAATCGCGTCGATGTGTTCTCCGGCCTTCACCTTGTGAATGATCCCCTCGCCGTACGCCATGCGCTCCCCCTGACGGCCGAGCGACGATGTCTTCATGAGGAATCCCTCCTCCACGAACAAGAACTGGGGCGTGGGGATGGAGGCATCCTCCGCCGACAGCGCCGCTCTGGGAACGAACGGCGGCAGGAAGACGCTCACGACGAGCACCCCCGCACACACGATGCGAATGCGCAGGGAGAGCCACTGGAGGAGAGGGGTGCGCATGCGAGGAGTGTCAGGCGACCAGTGCTGCCAGAATGCGGAGGACGACCCGCATATCCTCATACCGCTCGCGGGAACCGAGGAGCACGACCACGTAGTCGCGTGACCCCTCGCGCACGATGGACATCAGGCACTCTCCGGCGAGATCCGTGGTGCCTGTCTTGCCGGCGATGATGGGATTGTCCCCCCGGAGCAGCGCGTGGGTCTGCGAGAGCGTCAGCTCATTCCCCTCTCTGCTGACGATGACGGCGCTCAGGGTGGACAGGCGGGTCCGCAGTTCCGGCCGGCGCACCACATAGGACACCAGCCATCCGATGTCGCGGGCGGTCGACCACTGTTCGTCATCATCCAGCCCGGCCGGGTTGCGGAAGGAGGTATTGCGCAGCCCAAGCTCCCGGGCCCGCTGGTTCATCTCCTCCGCAAAAGCGAGGGATGATCCGCTGTGGAAGCTCGCAAGCGTGTCGGCCGCATCGTTGGCCGAGCCGATGAGGAGAGCCTTGAGCAGATCGCCCACCGTGAAATGCTCTCCCGGCGGCAGGTACGCGACGTGGCCACCCACCCGCCCGATGTCGGCCGGCACCGGCACCCATTCACGCAGATCATGGCTCTCCGCAATCACCAGCGCGGTCATGAGCTTGGTCAGACTGGCAACGGGACGGCGTGTGTCGGCATCGCGCGCGTACATCTGCTGACCGCTCTGCAGGTCCATGATGAGGACGCCGGATGCGGTGAGTGCATCCGACAGTGTGTGGAATTGAGGGAGAGTCGCAACCAGCGGAGATGGGGAGGCGATCGGCAGGCGGGCGATCATGATGCGGCCGGGGGACGCATTGCCGATCATCGGCAGCATACCCAAGAGCAGCACCGACAGAATCGAGGTGATCATCGGGGAGAGTTTAGGTCTGCCGGACGAGGGTTCAAAGGAAATGAACTATATCATCAACAGAGAAATGATGGACTGTGAAGCACGCGGGGGCAAGCCCCCGCCCCTCGACCATGAGCTCGGGGTCGAATGGCGCTTCACCCTGAGCCCGCCCCTGAAGGAAATTGTTTTCGATGACGCGGCCGCGAGCAGCCGCGCTTCGTCGAAGGGTGAAGAGCGCGTCCTCGGGAATCCGTCATCGGTACACCACTCTCCCCTGCAGCCGCAGATCCACGTACTGCTTCGCTCCTGTAGGGCCGACTTCCGCCAAAAAGAACCGCAGCCGCTCCAGCTGATCCTCGACCGGGCTTTTGAGATCGAACCACAGACTCCACTGTGCGGTGTCGATGTGGAACTCACGCGCACGGAGATAGACGGTGCGGCCTCGGACTGTCTGTCCAAACTGCTCACGCAGCTTCTCTTCGGCGGCCAGCAGGGCCCGGAGTAACTCCTCCGGAAGGAGCTGCGTGTCCGGCGCCGGCCGAACGGCCCAGTCGACGATGCGGATGAGTGGCAGCAGACGATCGTCCCCGGACACTGACGTCGACACGTGAAAACCATCTGCGGTCAGGTAGTCCTGCCGCTGCGGTGCCGACTGGACGGCTGCGCCGGATGCGGTGGGGGAGCCTGTCGGCTCTTCGATGCGGATTTTCCATGCGAGCCGACGGAGCCGGATCCTGACCGTGAGCGTGCGCGTCCGGTAATCTTTCCCCACCTCCACACGCTCTGCGGAGGGTACCGCCTCGTGGACCAGTCGCTCCACCTCGCGAGCGGGCAGGAACGGCAGGCGCCGCCGGAAGAGCGGCATGAGGGCGCGTTGTACGGCCTCCACGTCGATGCGCTTGTCGGTCCGCTGGATCTTCATCTCCCGAACGGCGAAGACCGGCGAGAGGACGAGGAGGACGATGACAATGATCATGCAGCCGCCCGCCACCCACCAGAACCAACGACGGAGGGCCGCCCACCAATCACCCGCCACCCTGTGCATCCGACGCACCTGACGGGCGCGCCACTGGCGCGTCACGTCTCTGCGGCGCGCATGCCGGCGCTCGACGAACGAGCGGGTGGAGGGCCGGATGGGCCTCGAGAAGCGACGGGGAATGCGACGGGCAGGACGCACGGTTGCCATCATAAAGAGTCCGAGGAAGCCGAGGAAGCCGACGATTCCGAAGAAAGTGTGCTACTCTGGATTCCTCGGCCGTTGCCGGCCGTAGTCACTCTGGGAAAATGACAGAAATGATCGTTCTTCCAAGGGAAGGCTATGGCCGACGGAGGTCGGACTCTTCGGATTCCTCATGAAGCTAGCAATCGTCGCGGACTGGCTCACCACGTACGGCGGCGCCGAGCACACGATTGCCGAATTCCATGCAATCTGGCCGGATGCGCCGATCTTCACGACCGTGATGCGACGCGACGCGCTGGGCCCTCTCGCGCAGGCACACATCCGGACGGGACCGCTCCAACGGTGGTACCGCATCGTGCGCCAGCATCAGCTCCTGCTGCCGTGGATGCCGCGGGTACTAGAGGACATCGACCTGGGCGGGTTCGACGTGATCCTCAGCTCATCCCACGCCGTGGCCAAGGGGGTGATTCCGCCGCCGCATGCGCTGCACGTCTGCTACTGCCACACGCCCATGCGATACGCGTGGGAAATGGAAGAACGCTACCTGGAGGATTTTCGCGTCCCACGCTGGCTGCGCCCGCAGGCGAGGCGCGCATTGCGCGCGCTCCGTCGCTGGGATCTCACCACCGCCAAGCGGGTAGATCGCTTCATCGCCAATTCCACCGAAACGCAGACCCGCATTCAGAACATCTACGGGCGCGAGAGCGAGGTGATCCCGCCGCCCGTGGCCGAGCGGTTTTTCCACGAATCGACCGTTCCGCCCGCAGACCGCACATCCTTCCTGGCCATCGGACGACTGGTCCCCTACAAGCGGTTCGATCTGCTCATTGCGCTCGCGAATGAGCTGGCGCTCCCCCTGACGATCGCCGGCAGCGGACAGCAGGAGGCGCGACTGCGTGCGATAGCGGGGCCGACCGTCACATTCACGGGCTACGTGCCGGAGGGGGAGCTGCCGCGACTGTACGCTGTGTCCAAGGCCCTCCTCTTCCCGCCGCTCGAGGATGCGGGCATCGTGCCGCTGGAGGCGCAGGCGTGCGGTACGCCGGTCATCGCGTTCGCGGAGGGGGGGGCGCGCGACACGGTACGGGAGGGGGAGACCGGCATCTTCTTCCGGGAGCAGTCGGTCGCGTCGCTGAAAGAATCGCTCGCGCGTTTCCGGGAGTGGACGTTCGATCCCGTATCGATCCGCGATCATGCCCGGCAGTTCTCTGCGACGGGATTCCGGGAGAAGATCAGACAGACGGTCGAGCAGCTCCGGAGGGAACGGGGGTATGATGGACGGCATGCACCGCAATCCCCACTCGCACAAAGGTGAGAACGGCAAAGTCGCCGTCATCGGCGGCTCTCCGACCATCCACGGCGCGCCGCTCCTCTCCGCTCTTGCAGCCGAGGCGGGCGGGGCGGACTTGGTGTTCGTGTGCCTGCCATCCACGCATCAAGACGTTGCGCGCGCAACGTCGCTGAACTTTCAAGTGCATCCTTTCCACGGGAACGATCTGACAGAAAATGACTTGCCTCCGATCCTCGAACTTCTCGCGACGATGGACAGCTGCGTCATCGGTCCGGGGCTCAGCCGCACGCCAGCGGCGCTAAAAGTCCTCTCCGACCTGATCGACTCAGCGAGCTGCGCGCTTGTGTTGGACGCCGCTGCGCTCCAATCGTGGACGCTCGACGTGATCAAGGGGAAAACGGCCGTCCTGACGCCGCACTTGGGCGAGCTGGAACGGATGGGGATCGAGCCAGACGACATCGGGAGAGTGGCGAAGGAGCACGGCGTGACGATCCACCTGAAGGGATCCATCGACCGCATCGCCGCACCGGACGGAACGGTGACCGAGGTGAGGGGCGGCAACGCGGGCCTCACCGTCGGCGGCACGGGCGACGCGCTGGCGGGATTGATCGCGGGGCTTCTCGCGCAGACAATGGAACCACTTGAGGCATGTCGGCTCGCGTCGACCGTGATCAAGCGAGCTGGGGATGTGCTGTTTCAGGAGAAGGGGTACGCGTATACGGCGAGGGAGGTGATTGAGGTGATACCGAAGGTGTTGCAAATGGTTGGCATGTGAACGTGCCCCCACCCTGCGGCCCTCCCCCTCGCTTCGCTGGGAGAGGGCAATTTCAAGAGTTTGCATGTTGAATCGCCCTCTCCCAGGCCGAGACCCCAGAGGGTCGAGGCCGAGGGGGAGGGCCGCAGGGTGGGGGCATCTTACCTCCTCGCCACCGCCTCCACGAACGCCGACCGTTTCCCGTCGTACATCGATGACGACCGACGGAGCGTGATGATGGAAAAGTCACGCAGCTTCTCAGCCAGGTATTCCCGGGAGAAGAAATGCCGGACATGTCCGTGCCTGAACATGTCCGGCCCGACACAGGTTCCCTTCCCATACAACGGATCGTCGACGGATTTGCATTTGACGAAGAGCAATCCGCCGGGCCGCAGGATGCGACGGATGTCCGCGAAGACATGCTCGGTCACGCGATCATCGAAATAGTGGAGCGACAGATGCGCGTACACCACGTCGAAGGAATCGTGTTCGAACGGAAGTCTCCTGGAAATGTCATGCGTCATCGGATGTATATCGTTCAATGCATGATCCGCAATCGCCTGCCTCAGGCGCCTCATGCTCGCGGCCGAAAAATCGAGTGCCCACACTTCGTGACCGCGACGCGCGAAGAACAGCGCATCGTCGCCATACCCGCAACCGAGATCGAGAATCTTCAATCTCCCGCGGGGGAATGACCGCACGGCTTTCCTGGCGGACGGATGGACTGTCCCCTGTCGCACCGGATATTTGGTGGACCAGTAGGTCCGCTCGCTGCGCGTCATACCTTATAATACTACCGGATATGACCGATCACCCCTTCGCCATCTTCAGTCCATTCCGCAACGCCCTCCACGTCCAGCTTCTGACCAAGGAAGACCGGGTGCACACAGATGGAGAGATCGCCCGTGCTCTCGCAGTGCCGACAGTCGCCAGCCTTCGCCAGGTGCACGGCAACCGGGTGGTGAGGGTGAGCGAGCCCACCTCGCGGACGGTGGAAGCGGACGGCATGATCATGGACGCGCGGGGCCTCACCCTCGCCATCCGCGCGGCCGACTGCCAGAACTTCGTGATCTACGCGCCGAAGAAGAATGTCGGCGGCGTGCTGCACGCGGGCTGGCGCTGCCTGAATGCCGGCACGATCGCTGCGTTCTACGAGCTGCTGCAAAAGGAGTGGGGCATCCAGCCGCAGGACACGTACGTGGGGGCCGGGCCGTCGCTCGGCAAAGAATGCGCGGAGTTTTCTGATCCACGACGCGAGCTCCCCAGTGCGCCACCCGATCTCATTGATGGGCGCTACGCAGATTTGATCGAAACTTCCGAGCGCCAGTTCGACGTTCTTGGCGTGCCCCGGACGCAGCGCGAGAGGATCAACGCATGCACCACATGCCATCCGGAGACGTACTGGACCTACCGTGGCGGGGATCGGGAAAAGGTACTGGACGGCTGGACGAACGTCTTGGCATGTCGGCTTCTGTGAGCCATGCTATGAGTATGCGTCTCCGGAACATTGTCATGGGCGGCAGCTTGGTTCTGCTGCTCTCCGCATGCACGGGACCATCTCCGTCACAGCCGCTCACCGGCACCAACCGGGCAGGCCGATCGTGCCTGTACCAGGGAACCGCCGACTGCCACTGCACAACCGGTACGCCGGGACGGAGCGAATGCCTCATCGATACGGAGGAAGGCGAGATGATCGCGGAGTTCCCGGAGGGCTCGCTGGATGCGCTCTTCCGGGTCACGACGCGTGACGGGATGCAAGCGGAAGTGTCCGGACCCTACGGCGTCGACCGCGTCGAGGTCGCTCAGCCCGGCATCTATCTTGTGTACGCGGCAAACCGGGAGAGTGACAATCCCAAATCTTTCGACACGGTTTTCGGGGTATCGTTCGGTGACAAACCGGAGATCACCACTCTCATCCCGGAGACGGGATTCGGCGGCTTCGACAAGGGGATGCAGCGATTCGCGTACGTCCCCGCCTCCCGTGATCCGGCGGCGTGGACGCTCGTCACGCGCGATATCCTGGGTGAGCAATCCGGAGAGTATGCGTTCGGGAAAGAGTTTGTGCGTTTGCCGGGTTACAAAGAAGCCATGATGCTCAGCGCCGCTGAGGTACTGGGCGACGGCGACTTGCTGCTCTTCGTATCGGTGCCCGGACTCACGACATCGAAAGACGGACCCTTCGCCCGGTTCGTCGTGTCGCCGGACGAGAAGCGAATATTTGCGATGCAGTAAACCGTGCAATCGTAAACCGTGCAACCCGCTCGCACTGACAATGTCCCGAAGGTATGCTCACACAGTCTGGACGGCTCGTTAGAGCAGCTACGTTTCTTCTCTGATGCTTGCTACGGGAGGCTCAATCCCCCGCCGCCGTGGCGGCGGGGTGCGGTCACCCACCTGGGATTCCAGGGACAAGCGTTTCTGCCCGACGGCCGTTTGGCATGCGCGTGGGAGGGCGAACGATGTTGACCTGTGAATCATCTGCTCTATGATGCATCCCTTCCCAACATATGGGTGAATCTTCATACATTCATCGCTTCCCGGACAGAGTGGATGATGATGAGCAGGAACTGCCGCTGATGGGAGAGGTGATTGACGAGCTACAGCGGATTCACCAGCAAAAACCTGGCGTTCTCGCCCGTCGTGAATGGACCAACACGGTCGAAGTGGGCATCGCGTACTTCCACGAAGCCTCCATTCGCCAACAGCGCGATTTTTTGGGCGCAGTCTTCGCCGTTCCGCAGAAGACTGGCGATTTTCTGTTCATCCATCTCGCCGGTATTCGATACGTCGAGCACCTCTTCGAAACCGATCCTGTGAAAGCCTATCAGGAAGTCCGGCGGGAAATAGAGCGGACGGCGGGGTACGAGAGCAATGACCCGCAGAAAGTGCACTGCATCAGGCTCTACCGCAGACGGTTACTGGAGCTGAACCGGTCGTGGGTCGAGCAGATGAGCAGACGACATACGTCTCTTAAAAGGAAAAGTATCGGCCATCAACCGGTCGTCGGGCGGGCGGAATTGTCCTAGCATACGGACATGGAACTGCTGGAAAGGATGCGGGACTCAAGCCGCATGCTGGCCTCGTATGCCGTCCCCATCGGCGGCAGACTGGCACGAGCGCACCAGGAACCGGAAGACGACACGCGCTTCCCCTTCCAGCGCGACCGGGACCGCATCATCCACACCCAGGCATTCCGCCGGCTGCAGGGCAAGACGCAGGTGTTCATCGCCGGCGATGGCGATCACTACCGCTCGCGGCTGACGCACACCCTGGAGGTGGCGCAGATCGGCCGTGACATCGCGCGGACGCTGAGGCTGAACGAAGACCTGGCCGAATCCATCGCGCTCGCGCACGATCTGGGTCATCCGCCGTACGGACACGCGGGGGAGGACGCGCTGAACCGTTGGATGAAGAAACATGGATCCTCCTTCGAACACAACGAACAGTCGCTGCGCGTCGTGACCAAACTCGAAGAACATTCGTCGCATGCGCCGGGACTGAACCTGAACGAGGAGATCCTGGAGGGACTGATGAAACATTCGAGGAACAGGAAGCATGCCCTGTCACTCGAAGCGCAGATCGTGAATCTGTCCGACGAGATCGCCTACACCGGCCACGACTGCGACGACGGGTTGCGTGCCGGCTTCTTCACGCTCCAGGACCTGACGGATGTACCGCTGGCAGCCGATGCGTGCGTGCAGGCCCACAAGCGCGGGACGTCCGTCCGCGGCGCCATCATCCATCTGCTCGTGAGAGATTTGTACGCCGACACGCGCGACCGGCTCCAGGCGCTATCGATCGAAACACTCGTGGATGTCTACGACGCGCGCAGAGCGATCGCTGGCTTCAGCGCGAAAAGGAGGAAGGAACTCGCACTCCTCCGCTCATTCCTGTGGGACCGCGTGTACCGGCAGGATGAGCTGCGCGCCAAGCAGGAACACGGACAGGAGATTGTCCTGCGGCTATGCGATCATTACCTGGAACATCCGACGGAAAAGATTCGTGATCTGCAGAAGAGAACCGGATCGACGCTCGTCGATGCGGTGAAGGATTATGTGGCGGGGATGACGGATGAATATGCGAGGAGACAAGCTGAGCGGTTGAAATTGATGTAGGGATGTTCCCCCACCCCCGGCCGTTCACTCCTCAAACGTCGCCACCTGTGGCAGGTATTCCAGCGGATCCACCGGCGTCCCCTTATAGAACATCGCGTAGTGCAGGTGCGGTCCGGTGGAATCGCCGGCCCCGTCGGTGCCCGGCAGTCCGCCCGACCAGCCGAGCTGTTCACCGGCTTCCACCTGATCACCCGGTTCCGCCGTGAAGTCGGTCAGGTGACCGTAGAGCGAGACGAAGCCGTTGCCATGATCGATCGTGACGTTGCTGAAGCCTTTGCCGTTGCGCACCACATCCTTCACCGTGCCGGGAGCGGATGCGCGCACGACCGTGCCCTGCGCGGCGCGGATGTCGACTGCGTGGTGCTTTCGGTTGAAGATCTTCTCGTAGCCGGCATCCTCGAAGAGGGCCGTGAGTCCTTCGCCCGGATCGATCGGCCACTGGAACCGCACCACTCCGTTCAGAGCGGTCAATGATGAGCGGCTGATCGCGACCGCCCTTCCCTCCGCTTCCAGAATCTGGTTCATGTAGATGTGGAGCTGCCGTTCCGCGCGTGATTCGTCCTTGAGCAGGGATGTGAGTTCGATTGTCGCCTCCCGCAGTTCATCCACCTGTTCGGCTGGGGCATCTGCTCCGAGCCTCTGGTTCTCGGACTCAAGCCCCTGCAATTGGTAACGGAGAATTTCTTCACGATTCACGCGGATGGCCTGGGCCGTGCGGATGGAGCGGATGCCGTCTTCCGCCTGGCTGATTGTGTCATGGGCCGGTCCATCGTCGCCGCCGCGCTCCTCCGCCGCCTCGCGGACGGCATGATCACCGGTCGCTTGCTGTGCCTGCAGAAAGGAACCGTCACCTGCCCAGAACACACCAGCGACGAATGCGCCGACGAGACCGACGAGCAAGAGCGGCCGCGGAATCTCGATCTGGATCTGCATGTGGTTTTCTGTATATTGTAGCAGATTTCCGCTCCCAATGCACCTCCACTCATCCGACCGTCCGGAAGCGACCTTCGAACAGGCATTCCACGAGTACCGTGACGGCATTTTTCGGCACTGTTACTTCCACGTGTTCGACCGTGAAGGGGCGCTGGATCTGACCCAGGAAACGTTCGTGAAGACATGGCAGTACGTGGCGGGCGGCAATGACATCGAGAACGTGCAGGCGTTCCTCTACAAGGTGGCCACCAACCTGATCTACAACGACGCGCGGCGGAAGAAGGCACTCTCGCTCGAGACGCTGCAGGAAGAGGGATTCGACCCGCCGTCGCATGACGAGAACCTGGCCCGCGACGTGATCGCGGAGGAACGCGTGCTCCGGGTGCTGCAGAAGATCGAGGAACCGTACCGTTCCGCAGTGACCCTGCGCTTCATCGAGGGATTGCAACCGGCGGAGATCGCGGAGGCGACGGGCGAGACCGCGAACACCATTTCCGTCCGCATCAATCGCGGGCTGAAACAGCTCCGTTCCCACCTGAACGTCGACCATGGATGAGCAGGCATTCCTCCGCACGGCCAAGGGCATCCGACTCTCTCCCATCGAGGCAGACCGCCTGACGACGGCGGTATCCGGGTATGTATCCGTCCATCCCGTAAGAGCCGACGGTAGGGCGTGTCAGACGGATACCATGTCCAGGGAGAAGCAATTCATCGGCTCCGTGCAGACATTGGGCATGTCTGCAGGCGAAGCGGATCGCATGCAAGAGAATCTGCGCGCGTACATGCGCGTGCACCCGGTGCAGGCCACGCCGATCCGCGATCGCATCCTGGAGTTCCTGGGATCGTTCCACCGTCTGCCCGCCTACGCCTTCTCGTTCCTGCTTCTCGTCGCTGCGGGGGGAACGGTCACGTACGCGGCGGCGCAGGCGCTGCCCGGGGATTTCCTCTATCCGGTGAAGGTGAAGGTCATGGAGCCGGTGCGCGTCGCGGTCACGGTCCGGTCCGAGTCGAAGGCACGGGTGCGGGCGGAGATAGCGGAGGAGCGCCTGCGCGAGGCGGAAAAGCTGGTGGCACTGGGACGACTGGATGATGTGACCGGGACGGAGATCGCGGCAACCTACGCGTCACAGATGGAGCAGGTACATGAGGAGGTGCAATCCCTGAGCGAAGAGCATCCCCGGGAGGCGGCGGAGATGGGGGCCCGCATCGAGGGGCGTGCCAAAGGACACGACGCGGTCTTGAAGATGCTCGCCACCGAACGACCGAAAGAGCACGGTCAGCGCGGAACCACGTCGGTCGAGACCGGCGGTGGCGGAGCGGCGGCGATCGCCCGGGAAATCAAAACGGCAACCGAGCGGACAATGCCACAAGACCTGTCACCATCGATCACGGACAATGCCGCGACCGTGGAACGGGCAATGGAATCGGCCATGAAGTCACAGCCGACAGACGCCGGCCTCAATGCGATGGGCCATGCGTCACTCCGCTCTCTCGCCAAGCGGCTGCGCGACGTCCGGGCCCTGCTTCAGAAGTTGCCAGCGAGAAGCGAGTTGCGCAGAGCGCTCGAAGCGAAACTGGCAGTCGCCGACAAATCGATCGCGGATGTAAAGGCGGCAAACACCGTGGACGGGAAAGCCGATCCGGCGGCATTCCTGAAGAAAGCGCGTATCATCATCGAAGAAGTGCAGGTCATCCTGGAGTCGAACGCCTCGGTGGGGACGGAGACGGTGAAGAAAGTGCTGGGGGCGGATGTGACGCCTTCTTCCTCATCGAAGAACTCGGCAGACGTCACACCGGTCCGGGAGGGGGATCACCGCACGGAAAAGGAGGCGGGGACACCGAAGACGTTCCACCTGCCGCCGGTCGATTCGGAGGTGAAGGGGAACGGGAAGGTGAAGATCAATACGCAGTAGGTGAATGCCGCACGGCGGAGCCATGCTGCTCATTGCAACAATGATCTATTGATCTCAGCAGCACGGTTCCGCCGTGCGGCATTGAAACATGCCCCGCCCTCTCCCAGGCCGTAAGCCCGCAGGCTGAGGCCGAGGGGGAGGGCCGCAAGGAGGGGGCATATTTTACATGTTACAACCTCAACAACGCCTCCACCGGTGCATAGTCATCCCGCAGTATCGGCACCGGGACTGACGGATCGTCGGGCAACGACACCTGCGTGCTAAGCATGTCGGCAAGTTCACCTCCCAGACCGGCAACGGGAATGAGCGGCACTTTGGATGCGACAATCATGTAGTTTCGGAAGACCGATGAGTCGCCGTCGTCCGTACGCCGCGGCACGCGGTAGAGCGCGACATGGGGGAACACTCCCCGGAGTGTCTTCAGCTCCGCTCGAAGGAAAGAGCTATGTCCACCGGTCTCCGCGCTGATGATGTTGAGGAGATACATCCCCCGGTCATCGAGCACTTCGTGGATGAGACGTGCCGTTTCGACCGTGGCCATGTGGAACGGGATGGACCGCCGCGAGCGGAAGACATCGCCGAACACAACATGAAATCGTTCCTGCAGACGGGATTCGCGTAAAGCGACGTAGCCCGTAAAGGCCGCGTGCGGCCACGTGCCGTTTACGCGGTCGCCACGCGACTGTACGTCGTCATCCCGGCGATTGAGGAAAGTGCGCGCATCCTCGTGCGTGATGTCCATACGCGGATCGTCGGTGAGACCGAAGTACTTCCGCGCGAGAGCGGTGACTGCCGGATCAATTTCAACGACGTCGATGCGTCCCCGCGGATGACGTCGGATGAAATCCCTCGCCACCGTGTATCCGCCGCCGCCCAGTAAGAGCGCACGGCCGACATCCGGCCGGAAGGCATCCAGGAGACGATAGAAGCGGGTGTACGGGAACACGTGCGTGTCCGGCTCCTCCGGGAATATCGCGGCATGCCATCCCTGATCGACCTCCAGGATGACCGCCCGTTCCAGCCCTGCGACTGCCGGCCCCCTGCGAACGCGAATGCTGGCATACCGCGTCTCCACTTCTTCGATGATCCCGTCACGCTCACCGGCGAGCGACCGCATGAACGCCTGTCCTCTCCAGACCATCAGTCCGATGGTGATGAGCGCGCAGGTCAGGAGAAGATGTTTCCAGCCGTTCCAGACACCCGCTAGAAGAACGAGAACCACCGCCGTCACCACGAGGATCGCGCCGGTCGGCAGGAGCGGGACGAGGACGAAGCCGGTGAGGAATGTGCCGAGGATGCTGCCGGCGGTGGAGAGCGCCGAGAGCCTGCCGGTGATGCGCCCGGCGTGATCGACGCGCTGCATCTGCAGACGAACGACGTAGGGATACACCATGCCGAGGAGTACGCTCGGCACGGCGACCAGCAGCATGGACCCGGTGACCGCGATGAACCCGGGCATGTCGGTGAGCGACAACCATTCAAGCAACGATCGGTGCGTCAGAACCATCAAGAGAAGCCACAACGCCGCCGCCCGCACCACCGAGCGCAGGAAGGCTTCGCTCTTCAGCCGGTCCCCGAGCACTCCCCCAAGCGCATACCCGCCGGCCAGCCCCGCCATCATCACGCCGATGACCGCAGTCCATACCTCGATCGACGTCCCCGCGTACGGTGCAAAGAGCCGGATGGCCACCAGCTCCACGATCATCACGGCCATGCCGCAGACGAAGACGAGGAGGGGGAGGAACATAAGGGAATGGTAGCAGAAGCATGCCAATTTCCGGTTCAAGGCATAGTAAGATGCGGTAGAATGGATTCAGTTGCCACCATTGTTCTTTCTCTCGTTCAGCTCATAGGCGCGTAGCTCAGTTGGTAGAGCACAGGTCTCCAAAACCTGGGGTCGTAGGTTTAGCTTCCACAATCATTCGGCTAGCGTTCGGTTTCGGGCGCCTCTTCAGCAGCGAACGGTCGGCCATAGCCCGCAGGCGGCGGCTGACCGCGCCTGCCACGTTTCCACATTCAGCATTTGCGATGTTCGTCTACATTCTTCAAAGCGAAAAGGATGGCAGTCACTATATCGGCATGACGGACAATCCAGAACAGCGCTTAGCCAGGCACAACGCTGGCTTTGTGCACTCAACAAAATCAAAACTCCCCTGGAAGAGAATTTTTCTGGAAGAATGGCCGGATCTTAAGCAGGCTCGCGCGAGAGAAAAGTACCTCAAATCAGGAGCAGGAAGACGCTTTCGTGCGCAGCTCGGCAATTCAGAGCACAGGTCTCCCCGCCCGCCCGATCTTCGTGCTCGCTCTTGATCGTCTCCGGGATATCCATGTAGCTTCCACAATCATTCGGCTAGCGTTCGGTTTCGGGCGCCTCTTCAGCAGCGAACGGTCGGCCATAGCCCGCAGGCGGCGGCTGACCGCGCCTGCCAATTGCTAAATATTATATTAGGTTGTATAATATAAATAATGGGCGAACATCTAAAACCAAAAGACGAGAATATCGAAAAAGGCAAACCGCTCTCCAGAGTCTTTGACTTACGCGACGCACAGCGTTCAAAAACAGACCAATTATTGAAGATGCCCAGGTGGCGGAAGCATCGTGAAGAGGAAGTTGCACGTGAAAAAGGCGAACTCCAGCGAACAGCAGAACAGCTCGGACTGGATTACTCTTCTCTCGAGCATGCGTTTGCTTCTGCGGATCTAGAAGAGTTGTCTGCCTCAGATTGGGAAGTGATGATCAATACAGATTCACGTGATACGTGGACAAAGGAAGAAGTGATTGGACATATTGGTTCTAAGCGCGACCATGAAAGTATCTTTCAAGGTCTTGAAGATGGAGCAGAATTGCCAGCTCCTATTGTGCTATTCCGTGACGGGGAGCCGCCATATCTGATTGGTGGTAATACTCGACTGCTTGCCTGCAAAGCTCTTGGGATTCGTCCGATGATTCTAGCAGTACGTGTGTGAATACGTATTCCCTTCATGGACACAAACTCCTAGGGATGCCTGGCAATGCCGTTCTTTTTACGTTAAGGATGGCCTGCCACATTGGACACATGACCTGTTTGCCTTCGGGGCATAGAGGCTGGCGAAGTCAACGGTGGGCAAATAGCCTCTTGAATATTTGGATATTTTTGGATAAAATATAGACATGTTGAAAGAATTCAAGATAATCGACGATTTGCAAAGAAAGATTGATACCTTTCGCCCTTTCAGCAAGGAGCTTCTCGCATTGTGGCAGGAGAGGCTTCGCATAGATTGGACGTATAACTCCAATGCCATCGAAGGAAACACGCTCACCTACGGCGAGACGGCGTTCTTCCTGCGTGAGGGACTCACATCAGAAGGAAAGCCCCTCAAGGATTACGTTGAGGCGAAGAACCATGCCGAGGCCATCGACTATCTGCAAGAAGTCGTGAAATCGAAGCGAACCCTCACGGAGGGCTTCACCAAAGAACTGCATGGCCTCCTTTTGCGTGATGTTGACCATACCATCGCAAAAGGCGCAGGTGGAAAGCTCATCCATAAGCCTCTCAGCGCAGGGAAGTACAAGGTACGGCCAAACCACGTACTCACGCTCTCGGGCACGATTCACAAATACACGGAACCGATCAAAGTGCTTGATGAAATGCAGAATCTGCTCAAGTGGCTCCAGCCTTCGTCAAGACTACGACTGGCAGGCAAGGAGGGCGGGAAGCTGCATCCTGTGGAACGCGCCGCGCTCTTCCACTACCGCTTCGTCTGCATTCACCCGTTCGACGACGGCAATGGCCGTATGGCACGGCTCCTCATGAACCTGCTCCTCATGCAAGCAGGCTACCCTCCCTGTGTGGTACGAAATACCAAGCGCAGGGAGTACCTCCAGAGCCTTGAACGAGCAGACACCACGGGATCCACAGACGAGTTTGTACGTCTCCTTGCCGGTGAGCTCGTCCAAACCGAAGAGACGATGTTGAGGGTGCTCGAGGGCAAACCGCTACCACCCATTCCAGGTGAAAAGCTTCACCGCGAGGCTCGTAGGGAGCTCATCCTGAAGGCCATCGGTGCGGACACGCTCTCCATCGGACAGATCGCCGACCGCGTACCGCGCATTAAGCGACCAACGCTCAAGAATGATTTGAGTGCGCTAGTTCGTGCAAGAACGCTCAGAAAGAAAGGTGTCGGGAAAGGCGTGATCTACACACGCGCTGAAAAGACACGATAACATTATTTCGGCTTACTCTAGCCGAAATTCTAGTCTGAGCAGATCGACGTTTTTGAGCAGGGTGTACACTATCCGGACACAAACACCTCGGAAATCCGCTCACCGCCTCATGTACCGCCCGTGCATGTAGCCGTACAACACATTCCGAGCAGCGCTGGAGGTATCCTGGCACTGCGATCCGAGCGTCTCCGACGGATCAACGTCTCCTTCCGCAGGCATTTGCTCGATCATATCTTCTTCGGCCAGCGTGAATCCCGCGGAACCTCCGCGCGGCTCGTAATCGTCCTGGCATTCGAGGACGCGCACGACGCAGCGGTAGACCGCATCGTAGTTGGTGCCTCGATCGACGCGAATGGTACATTCAATGGTGCCCTTCCCGGGATCGAAAGCGGACGGCCCGATCAGCACCCCATCGGCATGGTGGATGATGCGCCGGAGGAACTCGGCGGTCAGCTTCACACCCGAAAATTCCTTCTCGATGGCCTCGATGATGCTCCGCGCGCGGCGGGCTTCCTGCGAATCACCCGTCATCCTGTCTCCCAGATGACGGTAGGCGTACACATCGTCGATCAGAAACACGAGCCTGATGGTGCGATTCATGTCATCCGCTTCGATGGCGGCTGCCATGCTGTGGAATGACATCGTCTGCCTTTCAGGCTGGTCGCGACATTCCAGTCGATTCGCCTCTGTCATAGTGGAGCCATTATAAAAACCTGGTGATCTGCTGTAAATTGCGAACAGGATGCTCTAGCGGATTATTGCAGGCTATAGCGATAAAAATGGTGCTGGCAACGGATGGAGAACGAGTGGTCCATTGTGGCGTCAATCGTTCTGCAGCATCGACAGAACACGTTGCTGCTCCTGCACACCTCGCGTATCACCTTTCAATGCAAGAAGCTTGAGCAGCTCTTCCCGCGCATCCACCGAACTCGGGTTCCAACGGATCGCCTCCCGGAACTGCCGCTCCGCATCGTTCAATCGACCGAGTGTCACATAGACCCGCCCGAGCGCAATGCGCGCACCGACGTATGAGTCGTCCATCGCGACGGCTTTCTCGTACAGCTCGAGTGCAAGCTCCCAATCCCCCCGCTGCTCCGCGAGCGAGCCGATGGAAAAGACCGGCACCGGATCTTTCGGATCCATTTCCATTGCTTTCCGGAACTGCGCCTCCGCATTCGCCGTGTCTCCGGCAGCCGCGTAGACCGTACCCGCGCTCACATGCAGTTGCGGATGATCGACGTAGCGGAGTCCTTCCTTCAGCACCTCGAACGCTTCTTTGTGCTTCCCCTGCTCGAGGTAGATGTTCGCCAGCCCCGTGCGGGCGATGACGGCATCGGGGAAGAGTGCGAGCGATCGAAGAAAAATCCCTTCGGCAGTGTCCCACATTTTGGTCTGCCTGTAAGAGAGGAATCCGAAGAGTCCGACGATACCGAGGATACCGAGGATAAGGACATTCCTCGGACTCGTCGGATTCTTCGGCATCGTCGGACTCCTCTCCAGCAAGAACTGGAGGAAGAAGCACACGATCAGGAGAATCCCGACCGACGGCAGATAGGCGTACCGGTCGGACGCGATGAACATCCAGCCGCCTTTGGAAAAATTGAAGAAGGTCGGCGCGAGTGTGATGACGTAGAACCAGAATCCGAAGGTCAGCCACGGCCTCCCGCGGACGCTCCGGACGGAGATCGCGATCAGTGCCAGCACGACGAGCATCGGAACAAGGAACGCCGGATCGGAGGGTGAGATCGATCCCTGGTATGGGTACAGCACGCTCAGCCCGCTGGGCCAGAAGAGCTTCTGCAGATAGAACGCGATGCTCCGCCCGGCCATCAGGATCGTATCGAGCATCGAGGTACTGGCAAGAATCCTTTCTTTGCCCCCCGCTGCGATGAGGATGAAGACAACCGAGAGCAGAACGAACGGAATTTTGTCCACGATCATCGACCGTTTCCATTCCCGACGTTCAATGAAAAGATCGAACAGAATGAGAACCGCCGGCACCGTGATCGCCATCACCTTCGACAGGAGCGCGAGCGCGCAAAAGACGACAGCCGCCCCATACCAACGCCACGATCCGGACCGGTACCGCAGGTACGCGATGAAGGTGAGCAGAATGAAGAACGTGGACAGCAAATCTTTCCGCCCCGCAATCCACACGACCGCTTCGGTATGCAGCGGATGAACGGCAAACAACATTCCCCCAATGAGGGCGGGCATACTTGCCCGCGGCGGCCGCCCCATCAATAAAAACAACAGCCACGCCACCAACCCCGCATTCACCGCATGCAACAAAATATTTGTGAGGTGGTATGACCACGGCAAGATCCCCGAGATCAGATAATTCATCTGAAAGCTCACCAGCGTGAGAGGGATATACAGCTCCGGATCGAACGTCGTGAACGCGAGCGTGAAGGTCAGCGGATTCACGCCGCGAATCGCCAGATTGTGGACGACGAGGAAAAAATCATCGACCGGCGCAAACCCCTGCCAGAGGGAGCGGCCGAAGGCGAGGAAGACGAGAGTGACGATCGCCGCGAGCAAGAGGAACACGACTGATCGCTGCCGAACACGATGCATCCACTCCATGGGTGCATGATTATACCTATCATCGTTCCGAAGTCCGAAGTCCACTATCCGCGTTGCCTCCACTTGCTCGGCCCCCGCGCCCGTTTCTTCGCGAGCAACTCCGCCGCCTCCTCCGCCGTGATCGTCACGGGATCGCGCTTCTTCCCCAATGATGCATTCGTTTTGCCATCCGTGATGTATGGGCCGAAGCGGCCGTCCTTCACCAGCATCTCCGCGCCGGTGGCCGGATCGGGGCCGAGTGTGCGGAGTGGCTGCGCCGCCCGCTTCCGCTTCTCCTGCGCTTCCACGATCATCTTCACTGCATCGTCCAGACGGAGCGTCATCAGATCGATCTCCGCCAGGCTGACCGTTGTCTCACCGCATTTGAGATAAGGCCCGAAGCGGCCCAGCGCGACCAGAACGGAATCTCCATCATGCAAACCGAGATCTTTCGGAAAAGAGAGGAGCGACATCGCCTGTTCGAATGTCACTTCCTCCAGGTGGATGTGCTTGGGCAGCGAGGCGCTCTTGAGCTTGATCCGCTTCTTCCTGCCTTTGCTCTTTTTTCCCTTCTCCTCCTCCGGCAGATTCTCCGGGCGCCCCAATTGCACGTACGGGCCGAAGCGGCCGGTACGAGCCACCACCTCGAGCCCCGTGTCTGGATCGGTGCCGAGGATGCGCTCCTTCAACACATCCTTCTTGCTGATTTCCTTCGTCTTCTCTTTGACGAGCTCATTGAACGGGCCGTAGAAACTGCCCAAGAATGCCGATCCTTTCACCACCCCCTCCGCGATGTCGTCCAGCGACTGCTCCATCTTCGCGGTGAAGGCGAGGTTCACGATGTCCGGAAAGTGTTCGGCGAGCAGGTCGATGACCATGAATGCCACGTCCAGCGGCAGCAGCTGTTTCCCCTCCTTCTTGATATAGCCGCGCTGCTGGATGGTGGAGATGGTGGGCGCGTACGTGCTCGGGCGGCCGATGCCTTCCTCCTCCAGCTTTTTGACCAGGCTCGCCTCGGTGTAGCGCGGCGGCGGCTTGGTGAAATGCTGCTGCGGCTTCAGTTCCATCATCTGCAGCTTTTGATTCGCAACTAAAGGCGGGAGGATTTTCTCACCGTCGTCGATGTCTTCCTCCTTCTTCGCATCGCCTTCGTCGCGGCCCTCCTGGTACACGCGCAGGTACCCGTCGAAGACCACCGTCTGGCCGGTGGCGCGGAACGTGTAGTCCCCGGCGACGATGTCCGCACCAACCCTCTTGAATTCCGCGGCGGCCATCTGTGTGGCCATTGTTCGGTTCCAGATGAGAGTGTAGAGCTTGAGTTGCTGGTGATCGAGCGCGGTCTGAAGGGATGCAGGCGTGCGCTCGAGTTCGGTGGGGCGGATGGCTTCGTGCGCCTCCTGCGCGCCCTTGGATTTGGTCTTGTACCGCCGCGGCTCCGGCAGCACATACTCGCGGCCGAACTGGTGCTCCACGGCGCGTTTGCAGTCCTCCAGCGCCTTCCCGCTCAGGTTCACCGAATCGGTACGCATGTAGGTGATCAGACCCATCATCCCTTCGCCTTTTCCCAGGCTGACGCCCTCGTACAGTTGCTGCGCGACCGTCATGGTCTGCCTGACCGAGAACCCCAGCTTCCGCGCCGCTTCCTGCTGGAGCGTGGAAGTGGTGAAGGGCGGCGGCGGCGTCTTCTTGAGCTCTTTCTCGTCAACCCCAGCCACAACGAAATCCTTGCCCTTCAAGTGCTCCAGAATGTGGTTCACCTCCGCCTCGGTCTTCGGAACGATCTTCTGATCTCTGTGCCGGGCAAGATCGGCCATGAACGATTCATTGGCGGCTGTCTCCAACTCCGCCGTCAGGCTCCAGTACTCCTCCGTCTTGAACGCCTGAATCTCCCGCTCGCGGTCGACGATGATGCGGACCGCCACCGACTGGACACGACCGGCGGAGAGGCCGCGATACACCTTCTTCCACAGAAAAGGGGAGAGGGTATATCCCACGAGCCGGTCGAGGACGCGGCGCGCCTGCTGCGCATCCACCAGCTTCATGTCGATGGTGCGGGGATGTTTGACCGCTTCCAAGATCGCCGGCTCGGTGATCTCGTGGAAGACGATGCGCTTGATTGTCAGAGGATCCTTCACGCCGAGCACCTGCGTCAGGTGCCAGCCGATCGCCTCTCCTTCGCGGTCTTCATCCGTCGCGATCCACAGATCGCTCGCTTCCTTATACACCTCCCGCAGGTGCTTCACGATCGCGGCCTTCTCCTTGGGCACTTCGTACTCCGGTTCGAACTTCTTCTCCACGTCGACCGCCAGCGTGCGCGAGGGGAGATCTCGGATGTGCCCCATGCTCGCTTCCACGATGTACTCCTTCCCCAGAAAACGTTTGATGGTTTTTGCCTTTGCCGGGCTCTCGACAATGACGAGATGTGTCATGCGGAACAAGAATGATGTGCGTCCGTAGCTGCGATTCGTAATCGCAGATACTATAAAGGAAGCGTGCAAGGGAGAGTAGGAATACGAACCGGTACTGTCAAACGCCCCTGTGATTTTCAGCTGGGGGAAGATGCAAATGGCGTTCCATTGTCGGTTGGAACGTCCGTGCCCGACGCGGTCACGATGACAACATTCCTTCGTTGACAACGGTATTCATTCAGACCCCATTGCATATAATGTCATAAAAATCTCACGTTGGGAGTATGGATTGTATTCAAGTTTTTTGGCTTATAAAAGCCATTATCACAGACATTTGCGTTCTGCAAGCCGAAAAACTGGCATCGGGAGCTTGCGGAGCCCGATACACTGCGTACACTGGAGCCAATCCGTATTTCTTCCCCCCTCCTTTTTATGTCCAAACAGGACCTGATCGCAGCGATCGCGGATGCGGCCGGCATCACCAAGCGCGCGGCGGCGGACGCGCTCCAGGCGATCATCAACATCGTCATCAAGAACCTCAAGAAGGGTCAGCCCGTCACCATCACCGGCTTCGGCACGTTCAAGCTCAGCTCCCGCGCCGCGCGCATGGGCGTGAACCCGAGGAATCCTACACAGAAGATCTCGATCCCGGCGATGAAGGTTCCGTCCTTCAAGGCCGGCAAGACGCTGAAGGATGCCGTCCGGTAATTGAATCCGCCTTCCCTGGAAAAAGCCTCCGTAACCCGGGGGCTTTTCGTTGGTCATAGATCACGCTATCCTCCCCCGCGATGAATCATCAAGCGATCAAAGACATCCTCCAGCCGCTCGTCGCCTTCTTCGGGTTCGAGGT
>VMEW01000003.1 GCA_007375735.1 Candidatus Peregrinibacteria bacterium Greene0416_19 | reverse complement strand
CCGCAGCCGATTGAAGTCCTCAAAAAGGAAAACCATGACTTTACCGCTGCATCAAGCCGCCAGTGCGTTTACATGTTTGTGTTTACCGGACACGAGTGAGAAAGGAAACTATACAAACTATCCGTCAATTCCGACCGGCATTGAGTAGTGTATTCTTACAAGAAATTCCCCTCCTCATTTTATGGTTTTACGAAAAGTCGCAGCCGAGTTCATCGGCGCGTTCATACTTGCGTTCGCTGTTGCGTTGTCCGTGGGCTTCAATATGTCGTTCCCAACACCTGTGCTCGCCGGCATCACGCTCGGACTCTTCGTCTACACCGTCGGCGGACTCAGCGGGGCTCACCTGAATCCTGCTGTGACGGTTGCCTTGCTCACGGCCCGGAAAGTGAAGGCGAATGAGGCGGGGCTCTACATCGTCGCCCAGCTGCTAGCGGGGTGGATCGCGTTTATGCTGGCCAAGCAGGCAGGCGCGGAGCTTACCGGCCTTTCCAGCGGGGGCAATGTGGTCGTCGGCCTCTTCGAAGCCCTTGGAACCTTCATACTCGCATTCGGCATCGCCTCCGTCGTTCATAGCCAGACACCGGCTGCTGCTGCTGGTTTGGTGATCGGGGGGTCTCTAACGCTCGGTGCATTCATGGCGTCAGCAGTCTCGGCAGGCGCGGTCAACCCGGCAGTAGCCGTCGGCCTGGGCTCCGTCGATCCTATCTATCTGCTGAGTCCGGTCGTCGGTGCGATCGCCGGCGTGTGGACGTTCGAGGTTCTGTGGAATGCGAAGGGCCGCCGGTAGGACTCTGTCCTCTGAGGTGGAACAGGGCCATGCCGACCGCCACTGCCACGTTCAGCGATTCCTTCTTCCCGAGCATTGGAATCCGGACGACTTCATCGCTCAAGGCAAGCAGGTCATCCGGCACGCCCGTGAGCTCGTGACCGACAATAAGCAGGACGTCCTGTTCAGAGTCCAATGACCGTATGTCGTTGGATGCCGGTGTGATCTCGAGAGAGACGATCCGCCAACCTTCGGTTTTGAGCTCGCGGACGGCGTCGGCCGGATCCGTCACTTTCTCCCATTGCACTATCTCTTCGGCGCCAATGGCCGTTTTCGTGATTTCTTTCCTGGGCGGTGTTCCGGTGTAGCCGGAGAGATAGATTCTCTCGACCCCCATCGCATCACAGGTCCGGAAGAAGGATCCTACGTTCCAGAGGGAGCGAACGTTATGGGCGAGCAGACGGAGACGTGGAACATCCATATCAGATGATCCGCTCCAGGGTGGATGCGTGAGGGTTCGCAAACACTTCCAGCAGCTGTGGTGTCAGATCTACTTCCGCTATCCCCTCGCAACCGTAGCAGACGCCCGTCTCACTCCCCTCCCCCAGGGAAGCCGCCCCCGTGTCCGGCTCGTCGCGCCGGAGCAGGCGCACGCCGCGGAAGATACGGGCGACATCAGCCTCCGAGAGAGATTCCCCACACTTGCTGTCCGGATTCCACTTCGACACGCGCCCGCCATGGCGGATGAATGCACGTTCCTTATGGGGATTGTAGACCGTGAGATCAGCGAGGAGCTCTTTCGGATCGCGCGCAATCGCGAAGTATTTCCACTGCTTCAGGCGCAGGCCCGAGGCGTACTTCCGCGCGGTCTGTTCCACCGTCCGTTCCTCGTTATTCGTGATGATGGTATCGATGAAAACCTCGTGGTCTCTGGCATCCCTTGTTGCGAGCACCCACCGTTTCTCCCTCGTCGTCTTCCGCGTCTTCGTCGCTCTCCCCGTCTTCTTGGACTCGACCCACTTCCTCAGGGACGCGAAGTACGGCGTTCCATTCGCCGTCCTCTCCGGGTGCGGCATCAGGGCCACGACATTCCCCTGTGGATTGCAGAGTCCAGCGATTGCGTACATAGAACCATTCGGCGTCACGATAGGGTCATCGGAGATATGTCCCTCTGCAGCACAGTAGGAGAATGCGATTTGATCGTTCTTCCGGAGTTCGGCGATCACTTCCTTGTCTTTCGTCGTGAACCGGCCCTCGCCGTGGGCGAGCGGCAGATGCATGGGGCCCTGCCAATCGGAGGTTGCGCACCGGTCGCGCCCGGCGGAGGGAGTGATCCAAACCCATCGGCTCAGGAACCCCGGCGAAACCCATCCTCCTCCTGACATGACGGCATTACGGGCAAGGCTCATCTGGAGTCCTCTGTCGAGCGGGATGATGCCGCTCTCGACCAGGATTTGCGCGCCGTTGCAGTTCCCAATGACCACCTTGCCGGTTTCCGCCTCGCCACCGATGAAATCCATTAATGAATCGCGGGCTGCGACCATCCCGGAACGACCGCGGTCTTCGTACGAGAAACCACCCGGGAGAAAATAGCCGGCAGCATCCGCCAGCCTCGATCGATCGTCATTCCAGCGAAAATAGAACGGCTCCATCCCTGCATCCTTGATCGCGCGCATGGACTCCACTTCGCAGTTGTTTCCGGGAAAGGAAATGACGGCGATGTGAGGAGATTCCATAGTAAGATTGTAGCATACCTCACCCTACCCCTCTCCTTCTGAGGAGACGGTATGGAGTTTTGTTTGTCGTCACAAAACAGAGAACAAACATGCCCTCTCCTTTGTACGAGGTTCATAGACAGAGAACAGGCACATCATGTCTTCGACGGAGAAGGAGAGGGGTAGGGTGAGGCTACACCTTCATGACCTCCTCCTCCTTTCTCCTGGCGCTGTCGGCTATTGTGGCATTTGTTTCATCCACTCCCTTCTGGAGGGTTTCCATGAGTGTTTCCCTCACGTCCTCGTCCATTTCCCCTCTGATGTGATCCTGCGCCACCTGCCGATGCTTGCGAACAGCGATGCGGGCTTCCTCGGCAAGCTGGCTCACAATCTTCTTCAGCTGGGACCGTCGCTCCTCTGTCATGGGAGGCAGATTGATGCGGATCGCCGATCCGTCATTGACCGGGTTCGTCCCTAAGTTCGCCTGCTGCAGAGCCTTCTCCACGTTTTGCAGCACCGATCGATCCCACGCCTGAATGACGATGGTCCGCGCGTCACTGACCGTCACCCCCGCTATATTCCGCAGCGGCTGACGTGCGCCGTACGCGTCCACCTCCACATGCTCGACCAGTGACGCATTGGCACGCCCCGTCTGCAGCTTGCTGAATTCCGCATGGAGGTGCTGAACCACCCTGTCGACCTCGGTGAGGAACGTGGCGATACGTGGATCGTGCATCGTGGTCGGGGGGACGGGTCAGAATAGGGTTCGAAGAACCAGGGAGAGTCTACCGCACCCGCCCCCCAACCCCAACCAGATGATCAGCCGTGAACCACGGTTCCGACCTTCTCCCCTCTCGCTGCAGCCAGTAGAGCACCGTTCTTTCCGAAATTGAAGACCACGATCGGGAGCCCCTGATCCTGGCAGAGGCTGAAGGCCGCCTGGTCCATCACGTTCAAGTGCTGCTCAATCGCCTTGGCATAGGTCAGCTCACTGTACATCTTCGCATCGTTGAATGTCCGGGGATCCTTGTCATAGACACCATCCACATTGGTCGCTTTCAGCAGAACGTCACACGAGAGCTCCAGTGCCCGCAGCGCCGCAGCCGAATCGGTCGTGAAGTACGGATTTCCGGTCCCTCCGGCGCAGATGACCACCCTCCCCTTTTCCAAGTGCCGTAGCGCGCGGCGGCGGATGAAAGGCTCGGCAAGCTGAGGGACGTTGATGGCGGAGAGCACACGAGTGTGCGCCCCCTCCGACTCCAACGCTGATTGCAGCGCCACGCTGTTCATGATCGTCGCGAGCATGCCCATGGCATCACTCGCCGTCCGTTCGATGCCCGAGTCCGTCGTATCGCGGTACCGCCAGATGTTTCCCCCGCCCACGACGATCACGAGCTGCATCCCCAGCTTCGTCACTGTCGCGATCTGCTTGGCGACCTTCTGGAGTGTCGGATGGTCGATCCCGTAGCCGGTTTCTCCGGAAAAGACTTCGCCGGAGAGCTTGAGCATGATGCGTTTGTAGGGCATAGAGAGTCTCAGGGCTCAGGGCTCAGGGGGAGAATATGGGAGAATCTTCGCTTGGCCCATGAGTATTGTACATCAATCGCCTTCGTCAGCCTAGGCATGGCTCGCCAGCCGTAGCGCAGCAAGGGCTCTTCGACTCCGCTGCGGCTCCGCTCCCTTCGATACCTCAGGGTAAACAGAGTCATTCGCCTCCTCGAAAAGTGGCCCGAGCGCCGAAGCGCGAGGACCATGAGCGAGCGAAGGAGGGCAGTTCGACTTCACTGCGGCTTCGCTCACTGTCATTCGCCTCGGCGAAGAAGTGGCCCGAGCGCCGAAGCGCGAGGACCATGAGCAAGGCCCCGCAGGGCCGAGTCGAATGGTACCCCGGACAGGAGTCGAACCTGTGACCCGCAGCTTAGAAGGCTGCTGCTCTATCCAGCTGAGCTACCGGGGCGTACGAAACTTCAATGATCTGAGCGGATGATATCCCGAGGGCCCCGCCCACCGTAGCCTGAGGTCCATTCTATCACTTCCCGATCCCCTCTTCATAGACGGATACGCTCATCGGATGTTCCTGAGCACTTCACGCGCATTCACATCATCGGGTACCAGCTCCACGATCTTGGAGACAACAGCCCTCGCGAGTTCCGGGTCGTGGGGGTCGATAACATCCCGCATGACGCGAAGCAGAGTCGAGCGGACAGTCGTGTCACCCCGAAGCTGGCGAGCAGTCATGTATGCAGGCAACGGACGCAGAATATCAAGCATGTCATCGAACCGGCCATCCTGAAACGCGCGCGATCCTGCATTGAGATAGCCGGCTATGTTCGAAGGATCAGCTTTCAGCGCGCGGTCATAGTATTCCCGTGCCACCGCGACGTCGCCCTTCTTCTCGGCGAGAGCACCTAAGTTGCCGAGGGCGAGGGGATGTGATGGGCTCTGTGAGAGAATGTATTCATTCAGAGTCGTCGTGTCCCTCCAGGTACGGGCATAGGTTGCCGCGCGCGCACCAAAGGTCACGAGAGCGAGGACGATCAGAACGCCAAAGCCCCTATCCGCCCGTCCCCATCGCGCTTTCCATCGTTCAAGCACGAGAGAGAGGACAACAACCGCAGCGAGCAACAGACCGACGAGCGGCACATAGGCGTACTTTTCCGATGTGGAATGGAGGAGACCGGATTTGAGCGCGGATGGGAAGGTTGTGACGAGGAACACCGGAACCCACGCCAGACCAAAGCCTGCCACTCGAGAGTGATCGGACGATCGAATGAGAAGGAGGATAGTGACGCAAAGGTACGCAAGGGCGAAGGAGGCTGACGCAAGGAAGACGGGGTTCGTCAGCGTCACAGGCCCCGGTTCCCAGCGCAGGGCGGAGAGATGCAGCGGCGCCACGGCAAGGAGTACCAACAAAGCCATGCTCTTTGCCCCCAGGAGGAGCATGGTGGGAAGGTCGAGCGTCTGGAGGACCTGTTCCCCCACCGATGTTCCCAACAGCGCGACAGGAATTGCTACGATGACGTAGGGAAGCTTTTCCGCGAGCATCCTCTTACGGTCCCGGCGACCGGAAAGCAGATCCAGTGTCAACAACAGCAGCGGTAATGAAAGGATGCCCACCTTCGACAGCAACCCCATGGCATACCCGGCAAGGCTCATCCACAACCACACCGATCGCGCATCTTCTGCATACCGAACGTAGGCAATGAGCGACAGGAAAGCAAAAGTCGCTGACAAAAGATCCTTACGCTGAGACGCCCACACAACCGCTTCCACATTGATCGGATGAACGACGAAGAACATCGCGGCGATCAGGGAGGCGTTCTGACGGCCGGTCATTCGATTGATGATCCAGAACACCATCATCGAGTTGCACGTATGGATAGCAAGATCGGTCAGATGGAAGGCGAGAGGACTGGTGCCACTCACCAGAGCATTGAGTTGCCAGCTGATCAGCGTCAGAGGGATGTAGAGGAAGAAACGGGCATGGCTTGATGGCAGAAAGGCCTGGAAGATTGCATCAACACCAGCCTCCTGAACGAGCGGATTCTCGTAGATGAAGAGGTCATCGTCGACGAGGAGAAAACCGTTCCGGAGCGACCAGGCATACACCGCAGCAGCTGCAGCCGCGATGAGGGCATATCTCCATCGTGAATGGGCGATGAGTTGCAAAGAGTGTCCCAATGGGTGAGGAGTCAGCGACATAAAAAAAGTATACAAGAATTGACAGACCTACAAAAAGAATTATTATACTCAACTATGTCGCGATTGGTCATCACCATGTTCCTCGCACTCCTCTCGATTGCGGGTGCTGTGTCCCTTCAGCAGCAGGCTGGCGATTGGGGCAAGGACACAGTGCTCTGTGCGCTGCGCACTGGCAGCTGCAGTACTAGCTCAGTGCGCCTCTCCGTACTGAAAGCGGAGGCAGCAGCGTGTCCGACTGTTGCCCTGCCTGAGCCCGAGCGAGGATGTCGTTACCGTTGCGGTACAGGACCGGATGGCTGTCTGCGATGCCCGCTGACCTGCGATGAGGGAACAAAGACCTCGTCAGTCACATGGTGCATCGGTGAACGATGCGCTCGTGGAGTGGCATGCCCGTCCAGGGGGGGGTGCACGCGTATTGCGCCGCATGCTTGCATGACTGACGATTGCAACACGCCGGCATCTGTGAGCATCGGCACGTCGATTGCCACCCCGCGTGGCGCGGTCCCGATCGAGAGAACGTACAAGGGAATGAGCATTTGGACCATGAACAGTGCAGGCCATCGGGCCTCGGGCGTTATCCGTGAAGTCCTGCGAACCCCTGTATCTGCACCACCGTCCATGGTCCGCTTCTCCCTTGCTGATGGACGCACACTCACAGCGTCGGCGCTGCTGTCTCTCTCCGATGACCGAAGGGTTGGAGAGCTCCGAGAAGCCCATGTCGTTGATCAAGTCAACGTGGTTCATGTATCGACGGAGGTTTATACAGGAGACGAGATCTACAACCTTGTCGTCGACGGAGAATCCGGCATCTACTGGGCGAACGGCATCACGGTGCGCGGCGGCGCTCAATAACTTCAAAAAAGCCCGGACAGACATCCGGGCTGTAGGCACTTGCGCAGCTTCAGACTTTTCTCGAGCCAAAGCCGACCCCAAGACAGAGAGCCGCAATGGCCAGATGCAGGAAATTATCCGCCTGGTTGACGCCGAAGACACCGAGCACGCTGGTGCCGTTCAAGAATCCCAGCACCGTGACGACACCGTACACAAGGCCAAACCCAACGAGGTACAGCCGTGCGTACTGGTAGCTGGTCGCAGCGGCACCTAGTGCCACCACTCCGCTGAGGATGTGGATGACGTTGTGCACGGTACCCACCTCAAAGAGACCGAGAAGCGGACTGGCCATGACAAAGCCAGCGACGCCCACGAGTGTGAGGACGGCACCAAAAATCCACGTGAGTGGCTTCACAAATTGATCCATAAAAAGAAGAGGGGAAAGAAAGGTTAGCTCTAATTCTAGCACTACGAGCTACTCAAACGCATATTTTCCTGAGAGAGGCAAGAGGAAGCGCACACGCAAACACGCAGCGTGCCGATGATGAGCAAGATCAAATTTCCAGACAGTGGTATTTCACCTACCATTCTCCCGCGGGGAGAGGTGGCTGAGTGGTCGAAAGCGCCACACTGCTAATGTGGTATACGGGATTAAACCCGTATCGGGGGTTCGAATCCCCCCCTCTCCGCCATGAACCAGAACGGGTGCATACACATCCTGAACGGCCGTCTCGTTCGTTCTTCCTTTTCTGCAGACCCGTTCGGTTCATGGCGAGCCACGTACCCGAGCGAAGCGAGTGGTTCGTGGCCGCCCATTCAGGCCCTTCGAGCTTACGCTGCGCTTTCGCTTGCGTGCGTCGTTCGGTACGTGGCACCGCCGAGGACGTTCTGGTACGTGCCCCGCACCGTCGAGAGCCCCACCTTCGCGCGCACGATGAAGGCTGTCTTCGACCTGGCCTGGCTTGGGGCAACGGCCTTCGTGGCAAAGTAAACAGCCATTGTTCTCATGACAGCAATGAACCATGCACATTGAGGGATTACCGTGGCGGCATGAAATCCCACCACGCCACCGGTTCCTGCAGCACATCGAACCCGGCCACGGTTTTCACGCGAAGAGTGTTGCCGTTGTGCACGTACGTACGATGGAGAATGTCGAGGATCTCATCGTTCACAATGAGGCACCCCATACTCCCGTACGTCCCGATCATTGCGCCTAAATTTCCGTACGAGTGAATGCCGTATGCGGTCGATAGTCCTCCTCGATAGAGGCGCAGAAAAAGACCCGACTTCCCAAAGGTCATACGGTCCGGCTGAATTTTGGTCGACTGCACCATCCAATCGTCTATGGGCGTCGCCGCGTAGTAACGGCGACCGAGGTACGAGACAGCTCTCTTTTGGCCGGACGCACCAGCGAAGGTCAGAGGATCGGGATCACCGCGGTGGTACAGGCGTCCACGATTGGTGCTCAGATCGAAGACCACAAAATCCCCACGACGGATCGTCCACGCCTCAGAATCTTCCACGGCACCCACAGAGGCTGGTACAGCCCAACAAGACACAAGGAGGGCCAGATGTCCGCACATGACAGGGAGGAATTTCAAAGTATATCACTATAACCTTGTTTCTATTCATGTCAATTGCAGCGGTGGCACCATTCGGGCTCCAATTGGCAATCTGATGAAAATCCTTCGTCTGGATGATCTACACTTCCATCATCGTTCCTGCAGTCCGCATGCACATTCCCGCCCTGCTCGGCCCTGATCCTGCCGCATCCCCCCTCTTCCAGCTGCTTGCGCCGCGCAGCGGAGAGCGGGTGATCGATGCCACCGCGGGCCTCGGGGGGCACTCGTTCGCATTTGCACGCGCCATCGCACCGGCCGGAGAGCTGACCTGCATTGATGCTGATGTGTTGAATCTGGAGAGCGCGCGCGCGAAGCTGGGCGCCAGTAGCGTGCACCAGACGTTTATCCGCGCAAACTTTCGCGACATCGCAACACTCCGGCTGCAGCCGGCGGATATTCTGCTCGCCGACCTCGGTCTCAGTTCCCCGCACGTCGATGATCCCGAGCGGGGATTCAGTTACCGCCATACATCCCCGCTCGATCTTCGATTCGACCGGTCCAGAGGCGCCACCGCAGCGGAGCTCCTGCGCACATTGGGGCACGATCGGCTGGCACGGGCGTTTCGGGAGCTCGGCGAGCTGAGGCAACCAGCTCTCCTCGCCCGCGCGCTGTGCGAGGCACGCGCATCCGGAAAGACCCCGCAAACAACGGACGCACTGCGTGCGATTGTGGAAGAAACATACGGCTGGCGCGCGCCATCCGTCCTTCCGCAGGCATTCCAGGCGTTGCGGATGCTGGTCAACGATGAATTGGGCGCTCTCTCGGAACTCCTGCTCGCCGTTCCCTCGTTGCTGCGACCGGGTGGTCGCTGCGGCGTCATCAGCTATCACTCACTCGAGGATCGACTGGTCAAAAGGGCGTTCCGTTCGCTCACCACTCCTCAGATCGACATGCGCACCGGGCAGGAGACCGCACCGGCGGCATTCGTCCTCCTCACCCGAAGGCCGGTGAGACCGGACGCGGCCGAAATCCAGCGGAACCCTCGGGTACGCAGCGCCCTCTTTCGCGCAATCAGCCGTCGGGACGCAGGTGGTATACTCCCGTCATGAGCGTCCGATTCGCGGGCAGTACGGCGGCCGAGATGACGAGACGCACCTCGCTCGGGCAAATGATCGACCAGAGCACCATGCTGCTGATGGTTTCCATTGGCACGCTCATCCTCGTGCTGGCACTGCTCATCCTGTTTCACGAGAACGCCAATGCCACGAAGGGGTACCGCCTGCGCGGGCTGGAGCGAGAACGGTCGGTCCTGCTCCTTGAGCAAGAGGTGCTGAACATGCAGATCGCGGATGTCCAATCTCTTCAGCATCTGGAACAGGATCTCCAGATTCAGAGTATGGTGAGGCCGAAGAACCTACGATACGCGCAACAAGGGGAGTGACGTGAAGCGCGAGAGTTGGCTTCACTCAATGAGTCGCACCTGAATGGAGCTGATGTGCCTGTCATGCGCGGGAGCATCGGAGATCAGGACAACACGGTCACCCGTGTGCAGGAATCCCATTTCCTTGGCGACGGCAAGGCCGCTGCGGACGGTTTCTTCAGGATCCTGCGAGAACGAGAGGTAGAGAGGGATGACGCCGTACGAGAGCTGCAGCTGACATTGAACGGCGCGGTCAACAGTGAAAGCGATCACCGGAACCCGCGGGCGGAATTTGCTCACTTCGCGGCCGGTCCTGCCGGTGCGCGTCATCACGACCAATGCGCTCGCATGGTCAGTCTGAGTGAGGGACACCGCCGCCTGCGCGCGCGCTTCCCTCTCGGTGCGCACGACAGCCACGTTCCGGGGCACCAGGCTCCGCATGTGTTCCTCGGTTGCCCGGAGCACGCGGTCCATCGCTTCCAATGCGGGGACGGGGAATTTGCCGCTCGCGGTCTCCCCCGAGAGCATCGTCGCATCCGTGAGCGTTGTCGCCGCATGCGCCACATCGGTCGCCTCGGCGCGGGTCGGCATGGGAAAGTGGATCATGCTCTCCAACATGTGCGTCGCCACGATCACGGGCTTTCCCGCATCCCGACTGAGGGTGACGATCTCGTCCTGTATGGCCGGCACCTGCTCGAAAGGCACCTCTGCCCCCAGATCGCCACGAGCCACCATGATACCGTCCGATGCATCGATGATGGCTGCGATGTCCTCCACCGCCTGACGGGTTTCAATTTTCGAAATGATCGAGACATGCGACTGCATTTTCTTGACGAAATCGCGTACCTGCCGCACGTCCGACGCCTGTCTGATGAAGGAGAGTCCGATGAAATCCACGCCCTCCGCAATGCCGAATTCGATGTCCTTCCAGTCTTTCCCGGTGATCGATGGCAGGTCGATGGTGGCGCCTGGCAGATTCACGTGGCGGCGCGAGCCGATCATGCCATCCTGCCCGGCCCGGGCAATCACGATCCCGGTCGCCGGGTCAACGGAGACGATGTCGAACGTGAGCTCACCATTGTCGATGAGGATACGGTCGGTTCCGCGCACATCCTGGACGAACGCCGTGTGATTGACGCGCACCACCTGCCGTTTCTCATCCGCCTGCTCGGAGAACGAGAACACCACTTCCTCCCCCTTCGTGATGCGCTGCGGTTCCTTGACATCGTGTGTCCGTATCTCTGCCCCTTGCAAATCCATCAGAATCCCGATACAGGGCCGCGGCGGGTGTGCTGCGGCCGAAGCGGCATTCATCTCCCGAAGGATGCCGATAGTTTGACGGTGGCCTTCGAGCGTCCCGTGGGACATGTTGAGCCGGGCAATATTCATGCCTGACTCATGCAATTGGCGGATCTGCTCCCTGGTCTTGGACGCCGGCCCGAGCGTACAGACGATTTTGGTGAAGCGCATGGGGGTACTGTAGTGGAGAGTGTGTTCTGTACTCTCCTCATTATCCCACGAAGGGCGCCAGTGGACAAGATCAAGGTGCATCCCATCCCGGAGCAGCATGCGTGCAATGCGGAACGCGGAGAAGGTGGTGCTTGTGCCTCTGACGGGTATAGCATGGGAACGCAGCAGTACGCCCCTATGAGCCAGCACACCGTCATCGGCATTGATTTGGGCGGCACCAAATGCTCCGTCGTCCGTTTCCGGGCTGACACATGGACTCCGGAGGCGGAAGAAGTGTTCGCCACGCGTGCACAGGATGGGCTGCCGGCGATCATGGGTGATGTGACGAATGCAGTGGAAAAGCTCCGCAGGCCGGATACGCACGCGGTGGGGCTGGGCATTGCGGGCCTCGTGCGGCACGAGGACGGGCTGGTACTCAAGGCGCCGAACATCCGAGAATCTGCGAATATTCCGGTGAGACGATTCCTTTCTGAACGCGTGGGTCTGCCGGTTCAGGTCGATAATGACGCACACTGCTTTGCACTCGCGGAGGCCCGCATCGGTGCGGGACGGGGGCACGACATCGTCATCGGCGTCACGATGGGCACCGGAGTCGGCGGTGGAATCGTCGTCGATGGCGTGTTGTTCCGTGGTTCGCGCGGCATTGCGGGTGAAATCGGTCATGCGCTCCTCAGACCCGGGGAACCTCCGTACAAGACCGCTGACCAACGCGGAGAAGTGGAGCAGTTCCTGTCCGGAACCGCCATGGGCAAGCGCTGCGAGGAGGCGAAACGTCCGGAAGAGTATCTGGAAGGTGAGGTCTGCAGCTTCCTCCGTCCCGAAGTCTTCCGGGAGGTAGCATGGCTCTGCACGAACATGACCTACATCCTGGATCCTTCGGTCATCATCTTTGGCGGGAGTGCGGGTCGCGCTCTGAAGATACACTTGCCGTTGATCAGGACAGAACTCGAGAAATGGATGCTGCCCGACACTCCACGGCCGGAACTGACAGTGGGGGAGCTGGAGCACCCTGGCGCATTGGGAGCCGCGCTGCTGACTGTTGAAATTGCGCATTGAGAATCGCTAGGCCGTCCTATTGGGATTATCCAGATACTGATTTGATGCGAACGTCATCGCGAGGTACGCCTTCGCATCGTCGGTGTACTCTGCGTCGTGGTGGAGGTCCTGATCGAGCCAGAGGCGCGTGAATTCCGTGACATCGACCGCGCCGTCGTAGCCGTTGTCTTTGTTCTGCACCGCTCCGCCGCTCATGATCCTGTAGGTCCAGTGAAGGTGCGGGCCGGTCGCGTTGCCGGATGCTCCACTCTTCGCGATGGGATCGCCCTGGTACACCGTCTGGCCGGTCGCGACGCCCGCTGCCGAGAGGTGCGCGAGTACGCTCTTGCGCTTGCTGTCCTCGATCGTGACGCTGAGACCATACCCGCTGGTTCCTTCGTCCTTCACTGTCGCGACGCCATCGTGCGGCGCGTACACGGTCGTCCCTTCGGGGACGCTGAAATCGATCCCGTTGTGACCTGCCATGCCGTACGGGGCGTAGAGGTCCGGATTCTGCCCGAACCCCTGCGAGATGAGCGGAGTGCCGGGGAGGGGGGAGAAGATCATAGGACGAATGGCGAAAAGAAATTGTGAATCGGGAACAGGCAAGGAATACTCCCAACATTCTCCATGCGCAATTCTCAATTCTTCCAGTCAGCATGGAACGCCCCTTCGCGATCCGTCCGTTCGAAGGTGTGCGCCCCGAAGCAATCGCGCTGAGCCTGGATCAGGTTTTGAGGAAGGCGGGGAGCGCGGAGCGTGTCGTAATACGTGAGGGAACTCATGAGCGCAGGGACGGGGATGCCTCGCCCGATCGCAATCGCAATCAGGTGTCGCCAGTCCACCTGTGACTCGCCACGATAGAGGTCGACGAGCGCGTGCCGCGCGGATTTCCTCTCGTCCTCGGTTCCGGAAAACACGGACTGGAAGCGCGGGAGGAGTGCGGACCGGATGATGCAGCCGCCACGCCAGATCCTGGCTATCTCCGCATAGGGGAGATCCCATTTGTGCGCATCGCTCGCAGACTTGAGGAGCTCAAATCCCTGGGCGTATGTGCAGATGACGGAGAGGCGGAACGCACTCTGGGCCAGATCGGCGATACTCTTGGTTTCCGGGTACGGCTCGGGAAGGCTTTCCGGCCAGAGCCCGTTCTGTTCCCGCCGGCCGGCAGGATCAAGAGAGAGAATGCGCGCGTCAACGGCCGCGGTGATCGTCGGAATGCCGATACCCAGATCCATCGCCGCCTCGGTCGTCCACTTGCCGGTGCCTTTCTGGCCTGCTGCATCCTTGATGAGATCGACGAGGTATTCCCCGGTATCCGGATCCTTCTTCTGCAGAATCTGCGCAGTGATGAGGAGCAGAAATGACTGGAGATCGCCTTCATTCCACTGCGCGAACATCTGCGACATTTCGTCATTCGTTGAACCGCCGACCTCCTTCAGCAGCTGGTAACATTCGGCAATCAGCTGCATGACACCGTACTCGATGCCATTGTGGACCATTTTCACGAAGTGCCCGGAACTGCCGGAACCGAGATAAGTAACGCAGCGCCCGCCCGCCCCATCGTCGGCCGCCATCCGCTTGAGGAGTATTTCCACATGTGCGAATGCATCCTGATCTCCGCCAGGCATCATGCTGGGGCCGTTGAGCGCCCCTTCTTCCCCACCGCTCACGCCCATGCCAACGAACCGGATCCCTTTTTCTCTCAACTCGCGCTGGCGACGCTCCGTGTCGCGAAAATGGCTGTTACCACCGTCGATCAGAATATCACCCTGATCGAGGAGAGGCAGGAGCTCCTGGATGACAATGTCCACCGCCTCACCGGCCTTCACCATCAGCAGGATGGCACGCGGGACCTTGAGCGCCTTCCGCAGATCTTTCAATGATGCACAAGCAACAAATTTTCCTTCGGTGCCGTGTGATTGCATAAATGCATCCGTCTTCTCCGGCGAACGATTACACACCGCCACTCTCGCCCCGTTGCGGGCAGCGTTTCTCGCAAGATTGGCTCCCATCGTGCCAAGGCCGATGACGCCGAGCTGAAACTTCGCAGTTGCAGGTGTCTTGGGCATTGCGGAATGAGGGCAGGAACTACTTCTTCACCTTCTCCCAGTCGGAGAGGAATTTCTTCAGTCCCGCATCCGTGAGCGTGTGGTGCGGGAGCTTGACGAACACGTCGTAGGGAATAGTACAGATGTGCGCGCCGATACGCGCGGCCTGCGCGACGTGGCGAGGATGGCGGATCGACGCGACGAGAACTTCCGTGTCGAAACGGTAGTGACTCCACGCCTCCATGATCTCCGCGATCAACCCCATGCCATCCTCCCCGATGTCATCCAGCCGCCCGATGAACGGACTGATGATGTTCGCACCGGCCTTGGCGGCCAGAATCGCCTGATTGAGGGAGAAGACGAGCGTCGTGTTCGTGCGGATGCCTTGTGATCGGAAGTGATGCAGCGCCTTGAGACCCTCGGTCGTCATCGGCACTTTCACGACGACGTGCTCGTGCCATCCCGCGTACTCCTCACCCTGCTTCCGCATCCCTTCGACATCCGTGGCCGTCACCTGCGCGCTCACACTCGGCACATGCGCGCACATCTCAAGCACGGTCTCTTTGAAATCTTTGCCTTCTTTGGCAACGAGCGAGGGGTTGGTGGTGACTCCGTCGAGGACGCCCCATGCGGCAATTTCTGCCACTTGACTGACATTGGCCGTATCCATGAAAAGCTTCATGTGCGCCAGAGAAGAAGGTCATGCGCATCATAGCACTGTAGAATGCTCGACGCATGGGCAAGTTCCTCACCCGTACCGCACTCTTCGGTATCGTCGCCGTGGCAATCGTAGCGATCATCCGCTTCGCGGCCGCGCCGGAAATCAGCTTCACCAAACCGCCGGTCTCCGCTGGCAGATCTGCTGTTGCGACACGTGTTTCCTCTACGAGCAAATCCCCCCCCTCGCATCCGCCCTCATCCCGACGAACGGCCGCGAGCGTACGCATCGCCGTCCCCTTCTCCCCCCAGGCGCCGTTTGCCGAGTGGGATCCGCTCCACGAGGAGGCGTGCGAGGAGATGGCGCTCATCATGGTGAAGCACTATTGGGATGAAACCCCCCTCAGTCGCACGCAGGCGGAGAGCGAGTTGCAGGAGCTGATCGCTTGGGAGCATGCTCATGGCTACGGCGATGATGTGTCGATGGCGCAGCTGAAGGAGATCGCGCGGGAGTACTACGGACTGAAGGCGGAAGTGCTGACCGAGGTCTCCATCAGCGCCATCAAACAGCGTGTCGCCCGGGGCGAACCGTTGATCGTCCCAGCGGCGGGGCGCGATCTTGGGAACCCGTACTTCACGGGTCTCGGGCCGTGGTATCACATGCTCGTCGTTACCGGGTACGACGGTACGCACTTCATCACCAACGATCCCGGCACGCGCAGGGGTGAAGGCTACCGTTACCGATACGACGTCCTCCTCAACGCCATCCACGATTGGACGGGGGTGAAGGAGGAGATACGGAAGGGTGCGAAGGCTATACTTGTCGTTACCCGTTGACAGTCGACCGGCGTGAGTGAGCGCGAAAAAAAGCTTTCACTTCCTTGTCATGAGCCTGTTCCTCATGTGTCTGGGATAATACGTTTCTGTAGATCGTGCGCCGCGTTGCAACCTCGCTCTCTTCTATAACTCCCAAACCACATTCCTCCATTTCGCCTTGTTCAAAGCTACCACCATCTGAGGAAAGCTCAGCAGCGTTCAAAAAATCATCATCGGGCATGACAATATCCGGATCGCTGTCAGGAACTTCGAATTCTGCCATGAGTAAGGAGGGAAATTTAGAAGACATTAGTAGCAATGCCCCCGGAGTCAACTTTTAGTACAACCGTCCACCGAGTGGGGCTTCGCGCTGAGGTGAAATCGCATTGGCAATTACCTGTGGCATCATGCGAATGAACTGGCGTTCCATGCAAGTGTGGAACGGTTTTCTCCTTTCCATGATGAAGGGATGAACTGAAGCTCGTGCTGATGCTATTACTTGTAGTGCGTTGTCGCTTGCGTTTCTCCATCAGATCATGTCGATATGATACTATTTCGCGGTCGGTATCGGATGGAGACCATTCGTAAGCCATGGTGGAATTACGCCGGTTCTGGGATGTATTACGTCACGATGTGTACGAAAAACCGCGAACCGTTTTTAGGAATCGTACGAAACGCATCGTTGATTTATCGCCAATGGGGATGATCGTGCGTGACTCGCTGGCATGCATTCCGATCATCCGACCGAACGTGGTTGTGGACGAACGGGTCGTAATGCCGAATCATGTGCACCTGATCATCATGATACGCACACGACAAGCGGCGCGTTCCGTCCATTGCACACCCGGTAGAGACGCGCGATTCGCGCGTCTCTACCCGCGGGACGGAACATGCGCCGAGCCGGGTGCAATCCCCTCCATCGTGACGATGAATGGCGATTGCCGTCCGCGTTTGCAACGTGGTTCGTTGGGCGCGATCATCGGCCAATTCAAATCCGTGTGCACCAAACGTATTTTGGCCGTCGGTTTCGATGATTTTGCATGGCAAAGTCGCTATCACGATGTGATCATTCGGAACCACGAAAATCTGGAGCGGATACGAACATACATCCGTGAGAATCCTATGAAATGGGAATCGGATGTCATGTACATCAAGGAAAAAGCCACATGCGTCAATACATGCGCCCACCCAGCGGCACCTCCGCATCCGGCCTGATCAATGTGCACTCCCCAGAGGAATCCGGCACCCCCAGCGTGAGGACCTCCGAGATCGCGGGCCCGACCTGGCGCGGCGGGAAGTTCACGATGCCGAGCACGAACTTCCCCTCCAATTCTTCTTTCCTCGGATAGTTTTTCAAGAGCTGCGCGGTCGACTTCTTGACGCCGATCTCCGGGCCGAAGTCGATCGTCAGCTTGTACGCGGGCTTGCGCGCTTCCGGAAAATCGTCGACTGAGACAATCCGGCCGACGCGGATGTCGATTTTCTGGAAATCCTCTATAGTCGCCATGTCCCGTATCATACTCGTGACCATGCCATCTGAGCGACCCAACCCCCAGGCGCTGATCGGTCAGGACCCGACACATGTACCTGCGTCCCTTCAACGAATTCTGACGGCGGCTGCACACCTCGATGCTCTGTGGATCGGCCCGCGTGACGCAGCGACGCTCCCGCCGGAGGATCTGGAAGAATACCGCCTCGCACACCTCATCATGGCGCACCTGTGCGTGCAAGCCCCCACGAAGCACAAGTCGGGCCACCCGGGCGGCCCGCTCTCGTCCTTCACGTTCGCCTACTTCCTGCGGCGTCGGCGGAATCCGGCGGTCGATGAACCGCTCCGGTTCAGCGCCGGTCACTTGAGTTTGCTCGCCTACGGGCTCGACTGGATGTTCGGAACGGATCAGGGGGATCCGCGCCTCGCATCCCCCCAGACCATCATCGATGCATTCCGAACACCGGGCGGATTGCCTGGGCATGTGGAGGCCGGGATCGGCACCATCCCCTTCGGCTCCGGCCCGCTCGGTAAGGGCGTGAGCAACGCACTCGGCGCAGCATTCGGTCTGAAGTACCTGAAGCAGTCGGGCATCGTCGACGTGGTCATGGGAGACGGAGACAGTCAGGAGGGACAGATCATGGAAGCGTTCCGCCTCGCGTCGCATTTGCAAATCGACAACCTGATCGTCCATGGAGACTTCAATGACATCCAACTTTCCGATCTCCCCTCGAAGACCGTCGCCGCGGACTTCGCGTCCATCGCCGCCGCGTGCGGATGGCGCGTGATCGAAGTGCAGAACGGCAACGATCCGGGCCAGGTAGCTGCCGCGCTCGACCTCGCGGACTCGTTCGTCGGCAAAGGCGCGCCGATCTTCGTCTGCTACTACACGACCATGGGGCACGGCGTCCGCGTGATGGAGGAGGGATCAACAAAGGCGACGGCAAACTTTCACGGCACTCCTCTGAAGGACGACATCGCCGCAGAGGCGTTGAAGGAGCTGCCTCCTCTCGATGAACTCGTGGCTCAATACGATACTTTTCGAAAAAATCTACAAGCTACCCATTCGACAAGCTCAGGGCAATCAAGCTACCGCGTAGAGCGGCACGTGGGCCGTCACGCGGCCTTTACGGGCAAGCTACAAGCTCGCGCCAAGGCCCTTCCGCCTCCACCGAAGATCGAACGGACGATTGCGACCGAGAAAGGAGCAGCCCGTCAGGACTTTGGCGCCGTGCACCTGAAGGCACTCATGAAGATCGATCCGCGCATCGTCGTGCTCCATGCAGACCTGGCCGGCTCGGGTGGGTTCGACAAGGTCGCGAAGGATTTTCCTGATCGTGTGATCAACGTCGGCGTCGCGGAGGCGAACATGTACATGATGGCGGCCGGCATGCGGCAGGTGGGACTCCTGCCCGTCACCTACACCTTTGCCGCGTTCGGCACCAACGAAGCGCGTGCGAACGCGCGGCTCATCGACGTCAACTGCGGGCACACCTCCTGTGCCGTCCTCCACGACTGCACCCACGCGGGCCTCTCTGTCGGCGAAGATGGGGAGACGCACCAGGAGCGACACTACCTGAACATCCCCTTCGATCACACGCAGGTGTGGATGCCGGCGGATTCAAATCAGGCCGCCGCCGCCGCGGAGCGCGGAATGGAGCTGATCGCGCAGGGGCAAACGAGCGTATATGTGTTCTTCCCGCGAAGCGGACATGAACAGCTCAAGACGCCGAAGGGAGACATCATCTACGGAAAGGATTACTCGTTTGACGGTAAAATTGATCTGCTCCGGGGGAAGGGTGACAGCACCGACAGGGTGACGATTTTCGCGACAGGCATCGAAGTACACGAGGCGATCAAAGCGGCCGACCTGTTGCTCGCGGAGGAGAAGATCGACGCGCGAGTCTACAACGTCGCCTGTATCCGCCCGATCGATGCCGCCACCGTCATTCAAGCGGCGCTCGAGACGTTCCATCTCGTCGTTGTCGAAGATCACAGCAGCGAGGGAGGGCTCGCCACACAGATCGCCGACATCATCGCCGACTTCCAAATCCCCTGCTCGCTCCGTCGTCTCGGGGTCAATCATTACTTCCCGTCAGGCACCGACAAGGACCTCAAGTTCCTGGCCGGACTGGATCACGAGAGCATCGTGAACGCCGCGCTGGAGGAAACGAGACGGGAAGTGTGCGGCGGTGAAGACGCGTTTGTTACCTGCATTCACGCGCTTGCCGGCAACAGCCACGTCAGTCGTTTCCGGGATTCGATCTCCCCTTTTTTCGAGCGACTGAAGAAGGACAGGAACTACCTCGATCAGCTGCGTGCGGTATGGCGGAAGCGGACGTGCCCGGCGGAGAAGCTGCCGACGAATGAGCAGCTGATTCAAGCGATCGTCGAGGGGGCGAGGTGGACGGAGGGGGAGGCTTGAGGAAATGTGCGCCTTCCGGGCTACAATGTAGCCGGAGGGATGGCCGAGTGGTCGATGGCGCCTGACTTGAAATCAGGTAAACCGCAAGGTTTCGTGGGTTCGAATCCCACTCCCTCCGCCACCAGCTTTTGTAATGTCCTAATTTCTCCTCTTGCCGCTTTCGACTGCCGATCCTATCCTGCATCGACCAAATACTATGCATCACTCCAGGACTCCCGCACACCTCCTGTCGGTTCTCAGTGTGCTCGCCGCTACGGCTAGCACCATTCCCACTGCCTCCGCCATCGGTACCTTCAAGGACCTCCAGCCCGGCGACTTCGGGTACGAGGCGGCGGTCTTTCTGCAGGAGAAGCAGATCATGACGGGGTACGGCGACGGCACGTTCAAGCCCGACAAGGCGGTGAACCGCGCGGAGGCAATGAAGATCGTGGCATTCCAATTCATGACGAAGGTGGACGAGCAGCCGCCGACGAATCCGTACAAGGATGTCCCCGATACCGCCTGGTTCGCCCCGTCGATCGAGTGGGCGCGGCAGAAGAAGATCATCCGAGGCCCGCCGGATGCGACCACATTCTTCCCGACGAGAACCGTCACGAAGGCGGAGTTCCTGAAGATGATGTTCCTGGCCTACGGGGTGGATCCGAATGCATTCGGGGACATCTCGCTGCCGCTCTCGGCGGACGTGAAAAACAGCAAGGAGTGGCATTATCCGTTCTTCCGCTACGCTATCTCCACCTCCGTACAAACGGTTGCGCCGAGCGGCAAGTTTTCACCCGGCAAAACGCTGACGCGCGGCGAAGTGGCAGTCCTGCTCCACCGCTTCCTTCTCTACCGCGTGGGCCAGCGCACACAGGCGCTGCTCGATCATACGCACGAGGAAATCGTGAAAGCCCAGGCAGCACTGCAGACGAGTGACCTGACCAATGCCGAGTACGCCTCCGCACGGGCGCTCCTGTCCGCCCGCGGCGCGCACGCGAGCATGCCGGACGAAGTGCCGGTGAAGGTGGCAGTCAAGACCGCGGAGGCCATCCGCGCTCTGGTGCGCGCGTACCGTGCCGGCATCCTCGACCGCGATCTGGATGCCGTGATCAAGCACTCCCAGGATGCGTGGTTTTTGGCGGGCCAGGCCAAGGCTATTTCTCCGGAGGCGGAGGTGCTAGCCGTCCAGATCCAGACCTACGCGACGAATTTCGCAGCCAGCGCGCGGAAGCAGAAGAAGCGATAATCTATCGGGTTCGGGTTGGGGTTGGGGTTCGGAGATGCGGGAGCCGAACCCGATCGCGTACCCCAGCCCGATTCCATGGACATGCTCCCACCCGCCTTCACCGCCCACGTCATCCCCGGCACCGCCCAGGGCCGCGTCATCGGCACTCCGACCATCAATCTCGACCTCGCGGCAATTCCCTCCGATATCAAAGAGGGTGTGTACGCAGCACGTGCAAGATTACCCGACGAGCAGGAGTGGTCTGCCGCGAGCGTGCACTACGGCCCCCGACCGGTCTTCCAGGAAGGCCCCTCTTTCGAAGTGCACATCATCGATCGGAACATCGATGTCCCGCCCGTGACACTGGAAGTCGCGCTGATGGAATGGCTCCGGCCGGTGCAGGATTTCCCTTCCGTGGAGGCTCTGAAGACCCAAATCGAAGAGGACATCGAGGGATCTCGGGCAATCGCCGCATCCCGTGAGCCTGGTCAGCCGTGATATCCTGTACGGGATGACGAGTGTGCTCCAGATCATCAAAGGAATCATCCCCGCCCGGAGTCCGGTCCGCTTGGCATGGCACCGCGCGAAGGGATTCATGGCGGCCCTGCGCTACGGCTTTCCCGCGCGCCGACTGACCGTCATCGGCATCACGGGAACCGACGGCAAGACGACGACTGTGAACATGGTCGCACACATCCTGAGCGCCAGCGGCATCGCCGTAGGAGCGCTCTCGACCGCATCGTTTCAGATCCGCGATGACATCACCTGGAACACCACCCAGAAGACCTCTCCGTCACCCTTCATCGTACAGTCCTTCCTCCGCCGCCTCCTTCGCGAGGGATGCACGCACGCGGTGCTCGAGTATTCGTCGCACGGACTCGTCCAGGGTCGGACACACTGGACTTGGCCTTCCGTCGCCGCCATCACGAACACGTCGCCCGAACACCTGGACTACCACGGGACCATGGAGCAATACCGGAAGGATAAGGGCATTCTGTTCCGGATGCTTGGCGGACGCGGTGTAAAAGTGCTGAGCAGAATGGATGGCACCTGCCCGATGTACATGAACATCCCATCCGAGCGAACCGTCATCTACGCAGTGGATCGTCCGCATGACGTCATGCCGGGATCCGTCGGTGATCTGTGGCTTGAGCAGGGGCATGCCACTTCCTCCTCATCCACGGCAACGGTGATACATGCGCGCGGCGGGCAGGAACACCGGGCCACGCTCACGCTTGGCATCCCCGGTACATTCAACTTGGAAAATGCACTCTGTGCCATTGGCTGCGCGCTGGGCGCGGGCATCGGCATCGACCGTTCAGTAGCCGCGCTCTCATCCTTCCGGGGTGTCCCAGGCCGCATGGAGCGGATCGACGGCCCTGCGGACTTCGCTGTGTTCGTCGACTTCACCGTCACGCCAGCATCATACGAGAAGACGCTCTCCACGATGAAGAGCCTACTGCAGCCGGGCAATCGTCTGCTCGTCCTCACCGGCAGTTGCGGCGACCGGATGAAGGAGAAGCGACCGCAGGTGGGAAAGATCTGCAGTCAGTACGCCGATGTGCTGGTCGTGTCGAACGAGGATCCGTATACCGAGGATCCGGAGAAGGTCATTGATGACGTGTGGGCGGGGGTGGATCAGTCAAAGACGCACGCGCATCGTATCAGTGACCGGATGGAGGCAATCAAGTTCCTCTTCTGCGAAGCTAAGCCGGGCGACATCATTCTGCTCTGCGGAAAAGGCAGCGACACGATGATGTGGGTGAAGGAGGGGCAGATTCCGTGGAATGAACGTGAAATTGCAAAAGAGTTGTTGAGGACAAAGGAATATTTGAAGCTGCAAAGCTTGTAAATGTGCCCCCTCCCTGCGGCCCTCCCCCTCGGCCGCAGCCCTGAGGAGCAGGCGGCCTGGGAGAGAGCAGGTCATGTTTCAATGCCGCATGGTGGGGCCGCAGGGAGGGGGCATGTTCCAAAACAACGAAGCCGCCCGTCCCATGACAGGACGAGCGGCTGCCGGTTACCGGCCTCTCCAGTGCCGTACCAGCCTCATGGCGAGCACGGCGATGATCGCCAGGTCGACCGAAAGCATGAAGTATGCCATGTCTTCTCTGATGATCTCCATCCCACTTCTCCTTCCGATAACAAGCCTGTGTGCTGGGGACTCCGTCGTTGCGGCAGCGTTGACGCGAAGGACGAGCGGAATGCCCAGCACGTCGGGCTCGTGGTATGGTGAGAAAGATCAATCCGATTATTATAACACTGATAGTGATGCATGTCTAAACAGAACTTCCCCTGGCGTCCAAGCGGATCGCTCTCCATCGCCGGAATGGATGAGGCAGGTCGCGGAGCTCTCGCCGGTCCGGTGGTGGCTGGTGCGTGTCTCATCTCCTGCGACCTCTTCCATCGCCGCGCTCCCCTCCCCTGCTGGGCACCCGATCGGCGGATGAATGAAATTCTGATCACCGACAGTAAGCAGCTCACTCCTGACCAGCGTGAGCATGCGTACGCATGGATCATCTCTCGCTGCGCCTGGGGAATAGGCATCATCGGAGCTGACGTCATCGACGCGAAAGGCATCCTGCGCGCGACCGAGCTTGCGATGCGTTCTGCTCTAGACGATTTGCGGTCACAGTCAACAGTCGATCACCTTCTGGTCGATGGCAGAGATCGATTCACTTTCGACTGTCCTCACTCTTCGCTCGTGAGAGGTGATGCTCTGGATCCGTGCATCGCAGCGGGATCCATCATCGCGAAAGTCACTCGTGACAGGCTGATGATCGGGCTCGCCGAGCGTTACCCTCTGTATGGCTTCGAACTGCACAAGGGTTACGGAAGTGAGGAGCACACCCGCATCATCCGGGAACGGGGTCCCTGCGAGATCCACCGACGCTCTTTCCTCACGAAGATTTTGACGGAACAACTGTCCTTTCTGGCTTCATCCACTTCCACAGCAACACGCCGATCAGCAGCAACGGGAGCGTGAGGAGCTGTCCGCGAGTCAGGATCAGCACACCGGTATCGATGAGCGGGTAGAGCTGGATGCGCAAATATTCCAGAAAGAACCGCATGGCACCGTAGAGAATCAGGAAGAGCGCGAACGTGCGGCCGAAGGCGTGTGGACGATGTGTCAGGTGCCAGTAGCAGGCTGCCGCGATGCCGAAGCTGAGCAGCATGTCGTAGATTTGCAGCGGATGGTAGGAGCCGTCCATCCCGGGAATGGCAATGCCCCATGGCAATGTCGTGGGAGTGCCGTACAGCTCCTGATTGATAAAGTTCCCGAAGCGGCCCAGGCCCAGTCCAATGGCAGCCGGTACTGTCATCACATCTGCCAGTGAACGCATGGGGATCTTCCGCCCCATGCAGTGGATGGCAAGCACGAGAAACACGCCCAGGAATCCGCCGTGGGATGACATGCCGCCGTTCCAGACCTTCACAATCTCCAGCGGGTGATCGGAAAAAAATCCGGGCTCGTAGAAGAAGACGAATCCGAGTCTGCCGCCCAGGATCACACCCAGGGCCCCCCATGATACTATCGACAGCCATTCATCGCGCGTCAGATGCAGGTTCCGGGTCCGCTGGATGTTCGGGAGAATGACGATGGCCAGCACGAAGGCGAACAGGTACATGAGCCCGTACCAGTGGATCTCAAAGCCGAAGAGGTCGATCGCGACCGTGCGGGAGGGGAACAGGGCGAGCATCTGACCGATTGTAGCAGTGAGCTACAATGACTCTATGCGCATCTTGGGCATCGAAACATCCTGCGATGAAACATCCGTCGCCGTTGTCGAGGACGGACGCTGCGTGCGCAGCAACGTCATCGCCAGCTCCAAAGCGGCGTTCGAGAAGATCGCCGGCGTCATTCCGGAGGAGGCGGCGCGACGACAGGTGAAGTGCATGATACCGGTGCTGCAGGAAGCGCTGGGCGCGGGCAACATGACCCTGACGGACATCGACGCGATTGCCGTGACGCGCGGACCGGGACTCCTGGGGTCACTGATCGTCGGAACGACGACTGCACGCATCCTCGCATCGATCACACGCAAACCCATTATCGGCGTCCATCACACTCTCGGTCATCTTTCCTCGACGTGGCTATTCCCCGGAGCAGAAGGAAAAACAGCCGATGCCGCGATGCAGCGATGCGCCGAATCAGCGGAACCGGCTTTTCCTATCCTCGCACTCTCGGTCTCCGGCGGCCACACCGATCTCTGGCTCCGAGCGAGTCACACGCACGGTTGCCTGCTCGGCCGGACCCGCGATGACGCCGCCGGCGAGGCATTCGACAAAGGCGCCAGCCTGCTGGGGCTCCCCTACCCCGGTGGCCCCGCACTCGCCCGCGAGGCAATCCGCGGCAATGAACGCACATTCACATTTCCCCTCCCTCTCGCGAATGATCCAACGCTGGATTTCAGTTTTTCCGGTCTGAAAACGTCGCTCAAGTATCTTCTGCGTGACCTTGGCACGCAGGCATCGGTACCGGATATCGCTGCATCATTCCAGTGGGCGATTTGCACTCATCTCATCGACCGTCTCGGTCGTGCCATCAAGCAACATCATGACACTCATGAGATGCATATCGTCGGCGGAGTGTCAGCGAATGAGAGACTGCGCGAACTGGCTGCAGCACTCTGTCTGCAGCATGGCATGATCCTCCGCACACCCGCCGCACTCGCCTACTGCACCGATAACGCGGCGATGATCGCAGCAGCCGGGTTCTTCCTCTGGCAGGAATTGGGCAATGAAGCATGCAGCCGCTTCGCGACGCAGGCATCACTGCCACTGTCATAACTTTCCTGCATTCCTTACGCCAGCGCCGGCAGCAGAGCCCCCAGGACGATGGCGACGACGCCGAGGAGAGCGACGGTACGGATGAGGGTGGCGCGTTTCATAGCGTGAACAATGAGGATGGAGGATGATCAGGGAGTGACGTCGATGGAGACGGATTTCTGGTCCTGATTGCCGAAGGCATCGGTGATGGTGAGGTTCACGGTGTAGGCGCCGGGCAGATCAAACACGTAACGGTACTGGCGGTCGGGGCTCTGGGCCAGCACCGAGAGCGGATCCTGCGCCGATCGGACGTCCCACAGGTACGAGGCCGGCTGTCCGGCGGAACAGGAGGAGTCGAACTCAATCCCTTTTCCCACCTGCACGCTCAGGCGGCTGGACGTGACACACGCGCTGAGCGCGGGCCGGCGGACGACGAGCGTCCGCTCCGCGGGAAACTCCTTTCCGTCCGCCATCACCACCACCACCCGGACCTTGAATTCGCCGGGGATCTTATACGTGTGCTGCACGCGCGCAGCGCCGAGTTCGGGACTCGTATCCTTCTCATCCCCAAAGAACCACTTGAATCCGGCGACCTTCTTCCCTGGCGGAATGAAGGATTCCGACGCGTCGAATGTGACCGTGAGCGGGGCGGTGCCGCCCTCGGGCTGGGCGGCGATGGCCGGCTCTGCACCGGAGGCGTCTACCTGGACGCTGATCGGCATGCGCAGGGCCTTGCCCTCCGGATTCTGCGCAATGAGCGTGAGGGTGAAGGTGCCTTCACGCCGGTACACCCCCTGAACGGTGATTCCGGTTGCCTGTCCGGTGAAACCCTCCCCGGTCTCCCAGGAGAACTGAATGAGCGGCAGCGACGTTTTTGGGGTGAGACGGACCGCGAGCGGCACTTCACCGCGCACGGCAGACCCCGTCACTTCCGGCTCGCCTTCGAACTGGAGATCCGGGATATCGAGCACCTCCGTCGCGCGCACGATGGTTGTCAGCTCCGCCATTTTGCCGCTCTGGCTCCGCACCTGCGTGATGACGGGGTAAATGCCGGGCTGTTCGAAGATATGCGCTGCACGGAGTAAGTCTTTGCCCCGTTCCTCCTTCCCGTCCCCGAATTCCCACGACACCTCCGCGACCGGTTCCTGCGTCTCCAGCCGGAGAATGGCGCCGAAGGGCACCGGCCCGATCAGATTCTTCGGTTCGGCCGTGATGGTGACGGGGAATGGCAGCGGGTGAGGAACCTCGACTGAAATTGTCCTGCTATAGGTGCGTTGCGAGTCGTCCTGGAGCAGGACGATCGCGGTGACGGGCATGCGGCCGGTGGTGAAGTAGGTGTGGGCGACGTCCGGCGCTTTGACCGTCTCATCGGCCGCTCCATCTCCGTCAAAATCCCACTGCACTTCTTTCAATTGCTCAGGGTTCGTCAGCAGGTTCGCGATACTGAAGCGAATGGGCTTCTCCACAACCGGTCGGATGGGCGCGACGGAAAAAACAGCGTCCGGAATGATCAGCTGACGTACGAGGCGACGGAACGACCCGTCGCGCAGATTGACGCGCACGACGACGGGATAGATGCCCTGGCGTTTGTAGATGGCCGTGAATTCCGGAGTGACGGTGCGGTCGTTGGGCTTGCCGTCGGCATCGGTGTCCCACACATACTCCATCGGCTCCATTCCCAAGTTCCGCATCACCTCCGAGGCATTCGCCGCGCTGAAGGTGACGGCGACGGGAGCCACCAGCTCAGCGGTGTCCTGGGGGTCGATGACCTCCAGCCGAAGCGCCGGCTCACGAATGATGAGGAAGGGAACGGCGGCGCTGATGAGAATGCCGGGCAGGACCGTCAACACCACCTTGAGCAAACTCACCTGGCGCGTGCGCACCGACGCCTCCGAATGGGTGATGCGGTTCAGGAGGACCAGCCCGATCCCGATGAACGCGAGAGCGCCGATGAGCGAACTCATCAGACCCACCGATACGAGCTGCTTCAGACTTCCGGACGGATCCGGCAATAGCGCGACCAGCACCCCCTCCCATGCCGCGAATCCCACGTAGAACGCAATGAAGAGCAGGAGCAGCATGCGCTTGGCGCGGGACACGGCCGGCAGGACGACAGGCGCCTGTGGGGGGGCGGGGGGGGACGTCACCGCGTCGACCGACGCGGAGCGCGTGCCCGGGAGCGGAGAGGCCGGTGGCGGGGTGGGGGGAGGGGGCATTCAGGTTCCAGGCACTGACAAGACTGCTGGTAACACCGCAGATGCATCGAAGTCCGCAGGGGGCGTGAGTGCTCCAACACGATCGTGCTCGCTCAGGGTGATGCTGACGGTGCCGCGCATGTCGCCCACGGATATCGAATGGGCGGGAACCTTGTACGTCCACTGCATCCGGTGCACATAGTAGGTCGTGGCATCGATGAAGATGTCCCCGGTTGCATCGAACAGCTCCAACCAGGTGGAAGCACGCTTGGCATCGAAGATTTCATCCCGCTGCTGAGAAGATTGCCGAAGGAAGCGCGAAAGCGCCTCCGAATCCACACTGACGGCGTACCGATACGCCCGTCGTCCGTCGACCGTCGCTATGCCCAAGTCACGATCCACGCGCAGCACGTGTGCCTGAAGCTGAAGGAGTTGAGGATCGGGGGCCTGCGTACCTCCCCGGCCCCCTTGCGCCACCCCCGGTAGAGAGACCCACTTGCCCTGGAGAGCCCGGACACTGTCGAGAATGGGATCGGCCACAGCCGGATCCACCGTGAACGCGTTCATGCGCAGATAGGTCTCCCCTGGTGCCGGCGTGAAGATGGAAGCCTGCACAGAGACGTCGTGCTCCTCACCACGGATGGTGACGGTGCCGGCCAGTGAGAACGCGGACAGGTGACGGCGCCCTCCCTCTTCCAGCTGACCGTCCATACGCAGCGTTGCGCTCGCGGGGAGGGCGCTGAACACCGTCTCGACCTTCCCATCAACCGCGTATCGCGCTGACTTCAGCGTCCGCACCGCTGCCGCCGCACGCCGCAGAACCTCATCGGGAGGCAGACGGACCACAGGCGCACAGGCGCTCAGGCTGACGCCGACGAGGAGCAGGCACGGCAGGATACGGGACATGCCAGGAGGCTGGGACAGGAAACGGACAGGAAACGAACATCAAACAACGGACATTAAACAAGGAACATGAAACAAGGAACGGGGATCATTGTGCCTGACCGCTCAAAGAATCTCCAGCGATGAATCCGGGGGTACAGCCCCGGTGGAGTGTCGCGAACCCGGGCAGGGCCTCGGCGTAGCGGAGCGAAGCCGGGCTACCACTTCGCCCTCCCCCCGCCCCCCCCGAAGGAACCGCCTCCAAAGCCCCGGAATCCGCCTCCGCCGGAGCCACCTCCGCCACCCCACCAGAATGATCCGCGGCCGCGCCGATGATGCGGCATGCGCGACACGATGTAGTCGAACAGAAGACCGAGGAGAATGAGAATGGGAATCGAAACCCACCAACCGAACAGTACGACCAACGCCAGCCCGATGACACCTCCCATGATGCCGCCGAGCCACCAGGAACGCGAGCGTCCGAGAAACGCCCCCAGCCCCTGGAGTAGTATGAAGAAAAAGAAGATGACACCCGGGCTCCAGCTTCCGCCCTCCCCGCTGTAACGGTCAGCCGTGTACTCCCCTCCGATGTGCTTCTTGAGCGCATCGATCCCCGCCAGGAAACCTTCATAGTACTTGCCCTCCCTAAACTGCGGCGCCATTTCTGTCCCCGCAATCCCGGTGGCGACGATATCGGGAACCGCACCTTCCAGACCATATCCCACCTGCAGTTCGATATGGCGGTCCTCAGTGGAAACGAGAATCAACACACCGTTGTTCTTGCTGCTCCCCACTCCCCATTTCCTTCCCACTTCCACCGCGACATCCGCAGGCACCTCGCCGTCCAGATTCCCGACCGTCAGAATGGCGATCTCATTGCTCGTCTGCTGCTGATACTCCAGCAGCATCTTCTCAATGTCCTGCTCCTGCTGATCGGTGATGATGCCCGCTTCGTCGGTGAGGAAGCCGTCGTTGGCTGGAGTCTGGAAGGCAAAAGCGGTGAGCGGCATCATCACCAGCGCGCTCAAGAGGAACATCCTCCCCCTACGAGAAACTTGGTGCATGCAAAGAAGCCTACAAGCACCCGCCAACCAGTGACAAGTCACGGCAATCGCGACTGCCGTGACAAGCTGTTAGAAATTTACCTTCGGCGCATTCTCCGATCCGGGCGCTGCGTCGAATTGCTCCTCTGGTCCGAACCCGAACGTTGCGGCGATCAGATTCCGCGGGAACGACTTCACCAGGATGTTGTAGTCGCGCACGACCTCATTGTAATCACGTCGGGCGACGGATATCCGGTTCTCGGTTCCCTCGAGCTGCGTCATAAGATCCCTAAACGCCTGCGTCGCCTGCAACTGCGGATACGCCTCTACCGTCACGAGCAGCCGCGCCAGAGCGGACTCAAAGCCCCCCGCCGCCTCGATGCGCTGTCGGCGCGAGCCCGCTTGCATCCACTGCGTCCGCGCGGCCGTCACCTGGGTGAGGGTTTCCTGCTCGAACGTCGCCGCACCTTTCACCGTGCTCACCAGGTTCGGGACTAGATCGAACCGGCGCTGATACTGCGTCTCCACCTGTGACCAGGCGGTGGTCACGTTTTCGCGCGCCCGCACCAAGCCGTTATAAGATCCAAACAGCCAGATGACAATGAGAGCGGCGATCGCGAGAGCGGCGTAGAGCCAGACGGGACGTTTGGTCATCGACAGGGAGAAAGAAGTATTCGCATTGTACGCCTCACGTTCGAAAACAGTGCAAACATCATCGCGGAGTAGTCCGCAGCGAAGTCGGATGGTCGGGACGACAGGACTCGAACCTGCGACCTCGTGGTCCCGAACCACGCGCTCTACCAACTGAGCTACGTCCCGAAGATGTGCAAAGAAACAGATGTGAAGCTTCCGGATTAAAGCACTCTTGCCCACCGTAGCCCAGACAAGAATCGTTCCCAGGATGCGCAAGAACGATCCATGGCTATAGCGTTCGTCCCATTAGAGCACATCGTCACTTTTTTGATTTTCTGTCATCATTCGCTGCGCGATGATTGTTCTAATTTTGTATACAAAGTGAACGGATGTTCACGCGCCCATCCCCACAAAAAACAGGCGTATTGAGGTCAACGGATGTGATAGATATCATCTATCATCAATGTTTTGTTTTAGTCAAATATTACTGTACATCAGTCCTCAAATCCCTACACTGCTGTGCTCCCCTCGGGAAGGCTACTATGAGTCCTGTGAAGCCAATCTCCTCACTCCGTGCCTCTCTTCCGCTCGTGCTCATGCACGCGCTCCTCATCACCTTCCTCGCGCTGAACATGGTGATAACCTCGGCCCTCGGCTGAGGAAAAGCAGTCACCCGTTCCACACACAAAAGACAACAATCTGATCGACCATCCATCAGCGCTTTTGCAATGTCCCCTCTGCAATGACCGTGAGCGACGGTTTACTCGGTTTCCCCCTCTCGAGTGTCACGAGGACTTTCACATACTCGCGTAGATCCCTCCTTGCACTGAACTGCAGCCGGTGCCGGGCATCGCTTGTGGAGCTGGTGAGCTCACCGACGTTGATCTGCTCAAGGGGACTCATCCGAACGAGCCAGACCTGATACTGCATATCCCGAGCAGGCGGCTTCACATTCAGCTGGAATGTCGCCAGGTAGGTGTCATCGCTGAAGTAGTGCCCGATGGCAACTCCATTCACGCCCAGATCCTGTACGCCTCTGAGAGGGGTCACACCGATCCACACTTCTTTGCCATGCTGCGGATCCTGAACGCCCTTCGTGGACTGCAACGGAGCACAGCCGGCGAGCAGGATGGCCGGAACGAGCAGGAAAGCGGGCAAACGGCGCATGGTAAGAGGGAAAAGCGGGCGCTTAGTGTACCAATTCCATGCCCATTCGCAATGCGTCATGCGCTACCACAGGTACCCCCGATCCCGCCCGGAGAGGCGCGCCCTCTCGCGCTCCGCATGCTCCCGGACCCGGGAAAAGAGCTCGCGGTAGCGGACGATAGCAGACGGATACGTGGTACCGAGGAGATCGAGGAACGCCAGGTACTCCTCCACATTCCCGGAGAGCGCGATAAAATGGGCATTCTTCAGGATTGCGTCGGCGTAGGCATCCACGATCGCATCGAAGTCAGGTTTACGCCGCACGATGGCCGCAGCGTCATCCGCTGCGAGGAGGGATTCCAGGATGGACCGTGCGATGCTGACGTAATTGAGTTTGCCTCTGACGAATGCTTCGTCATAGGCCCGGAGCGCTTCCACGGTCCGCCCGAGCTGCTGCAGGACGTCTCCTCTCATCTTCCACAATCGCGCGTCCTCGACATTATCCTCTGCATACCGGTCCAGCGCGTCAAGTGCCTCCGGGTAGCGATGGAGTCCAATGAGCAGGTACGCGCGGCTGAGGTGCAAATCCCGCGGAAACCATTCGGCCGATGCCTGTTCATAGAAGACCAGGGCGGATTCCGGGTCGCCGCGAGCCTCGGCCCGTCGGCCCAAGGAAGAGACAGCCAGGAACCACCCCTCACGCAGGAGAACGGCCATGAGCAGAAACGAAAGAACCAGCCCGCCCCACCGCCCCACCCCGCCCCACCGTTGCCCGGCAGGGGGCGCGCCAGCGATCAGCAGACCCATGAGCAGCCAGAGCGGCAGCACGATACCCACGAATTGCAGATTGTAGTCGATGAGGTTGTGAGCGAAGACGCCGGCGATCGACACGAGCGCGAGCGGCTGGAACGAGTGGAAGATCGGATCGTCCGCGCTCTTCCCGCTGTACGCCCCTTCCACAATCCTCCGCCACGCGCCCACGACGACGCAGAACAGGAATGCAGTGAAGAGCATCATGGCAGGTATGCCCCGTTCCATCGCAATTTTGAGGAAGGCATTATGCGAATGGTCGGAGGTGGCGAAGACGCTCTGCTGGTAACGCGGCTGCACGAAGCGGAAACTGTAGGGCCCCCATCCAAAGAGCGGCCGCTCTCGAATCAGCTGCACGGCGGCGGCGAAGAACTCCTGGCGCTCATCCACCGACGAACGGCCCTCTTGGGCCGTGAACGTGACCTTGGCACGGACGGATTCCACGTCGTGGAAGCGACTGCGCAGCAGGTTGATGGCGCCGAAGAGCACCAGCGCAATCAGTGCCGCTCCGCACCCGATCAGCAGAGTGCGGACGAGAACCGACCAGCCTTTCTGCAATGCAGTTCTCACCCCCTGCGCGCGCTGAATGCGCAGCAGTTGGTGGATGCCGAGGATCCCCAGCAGCACGATCTGTCCGCTGAACGCGAGGGCGGCGCCGCGCGAATAGCTGAGCAGGAAGCACGCGATGACGATCCCAAAAACCGGCACGCGGACAGGGACCGGGAAACGTCTGAGGAACCAGAACACCGCCGGCCAGGCGAGGAGCAGGTACTCCGCCCACGCGTTGGGCCAGTAATCCGTGTGGAACCGGAAGTCGAAGAAGGTTCCCACGAAGCGGTTGACCGGCTGCAACACGTAGACGGCGATCCCGACCCCGCATGCGACCACCGTGGCAATGGCGATGGTGATGAGGACACGCTCGTGGAATGGGAGTGGGTCGTTCCTCTCCGCGCGTTCCGTGCGGACCGTCCACAGGAAGAGGAGCAGGAGCGCGGTGTCCCTGATCAATTCGTCGAGCCCATAATTACGAGCAGCCGATGTCAGGTAACTGAGAACACTCGCCGCCAGAAACCCAAGGAGGATGAGTGCCGGGGCCGGCCGTGCTGTCTCCCCGCGCCGTCGGTAGAGCATGTCCGCAACAGTCACGGCACACGCCACACCGCCGAGCAGCCAGGTCGCATCGAGCGTTTTCCCCCCCCTCCAGAGAATCGATACCAGCAAGAACAGCACCACGCCGTTCTCCGTGGCGATACGCAGAAAACGCCTCCAATTGACCATAGAAGCAGTATCGCAGATGGTAGACGCAATCGTACTTGATTGAAATACGAAAACATGATATGATAGTCGCACACATACCCCCATATCCATGAAGTCCGCACAGAGACTCTTCGCGTTACAGGTGTCCTTCTTTGCTCTGACGGTGGTCTACACCACCCAGCTCCTGGGGCTGTATCGGCAAACGCAGGCTCTGGAGGCCGCAGCAATGCGCAGTCGCTACGAGCAGAGCGCCGTGAAGGCCGACCGTCTTCAGCGAGCCACGCGTACGAATGTTCCGGTCGTGCACGCTCCTGTGGAAAACCGCATCAGCGCCAAGGCACGAGTCCACGCGCGCACGTCGACCCGGCTCCCGGGATCGGGCGAGTGACAGGCATCGCCTCCTTGATTCCTCTCGACTAGACTTGAGGAGCAGCAGGTTCCTGCTGCGTTGAACAGTGGTACGTGCCGAGTCCCCAGACCAGGTCTTTCGCGTACAGATCGACGATCATCCGATCGGGAAACGCGGCCTGCAATGCCCCCAGGGCTTTCGCGTCGTTCGGGTCCCCGAAGACGGGGGCGAGCACGACGTTGTTGCCGATGTAGAAATTCGCGTAGCTCATGGGCAGCATCTGCCCCCACAGGGAGTCCGGCTTCGGGAGCGGCACTTCCATGATCGTGAGCTGGCGCCCGCGCTCGTCGCGCATGCGCTCAAGGCGCTTCAGGTTCTCCCGCAACACGACGTGATCCTGACCGTGCAACCGCGGCGCGACCATGGTCAGGACGGTATCCCGGGATACGAAGCGGGTGAGGTCATCGACGTGGCCGCTCGTGTCGTCCCCTCCGATGCCTCTGTGGAGCCACAGGACATTCCTCACGCCCAGGTTCCCGCACAGAAGTTCCTCCATCCGATCACGCGTCCGCTTCCGCTGGCCGGGGAGCAGGCGGTTTTCATGCAGCAGGCATTCCTCGGTCGTGAGGAGGGAACCCGTCCCGTTCACGTCGATGGAGCCGCCCTCGAGGACGCACCCGATCCGCCTGCGCTCTACGCTCGCGATGCGGCTCATAGCGAGCGGAACCTTCCGGTCGAGCGAGCATTCCGATCGCCACGGCTCTTTCCCCCAGCCGTTGAATGCCCAGTGCGTGATCATCCGCTCACCCGTCTCATTGTTCACCAGGAAGATACCACCGGTGTCGCGGATCCATGACCAGTTGGACGGTACGGTGTGGAGGCGGACATGCGGATGATCGGCGAGTCCGGAGGAGACTTCGTCAAACACTCTCCTCAGTCGGTCCCGCACCTCGCCATTCGCCACAAGGATGTTCACCACCTCCGCCGTCGTCAGGTGGCGCGTCATGTGCGCCCACTGCTTCTCGATCTGCCTGGAGCGGAAGACGCCGCGCGGCCAGTGACGGTGGGCGCCGGCAGGACTCTGTGAATCGAACGGGTACGCGAGCCATGTCGCCTCGTGCCTCTCCCACTCGGCCGGCATGCGGAAGCCCCGGTTCTTTGGTGTGTCCGCCCCGTCGTGTGGTGGTCGTTCCATGCGAAGAATCAGGATGCCCCGAAGCGGCGGCCTCTGTAGCGCCCGGCGAGCAACGCGCTGCTGATCGGCAACCGATCCATGAGACGCCGGTGCGTTCGGGGCCGTCGCGTGCGCAACGCATACGCCGTCATCAGCGGGAGGGCGACGGTGGTATCCAGGTAGCACGTGACGGTGTCCGGCAATTTCGCAGGATCCACCTTCCCCCACGTCATCGCCTCCTGCGGCGTGGCCCCGCTCAGTCCTCCGGTATCCGGACGCGCGTCGGTCACCTGTAGGAAGTAATCATGACCGGCCTCGGGGAGCCCCAGAACCTCTTGGATCTGCGGCTCGGTCTGGAGCAAAAAGTTCTTGGGTGATCCCCCGCCGAGCAGCATCACCGCGCTCTTTTCCTCCTGTTGTTTGGCATGGAACACGATCGCGGCGGCATCGTTCACATCCTTCAACGGATCGAGGCTGAGTCGGGATCCCTCGAGTTGCAGGGCCGCCAAGTTCATGCCGATGGAACTGTCGCCCGGCGACGACGTGAAGATCGGCACGCCGGCGCGGTACGCTGCGGCCAGCAACGAGGAACCGTTTCGCCCCGTCTGATCCTCCAATTGCGCCAGGTATTTGCCAACGAGGTTGTGGAACTCCGGCGTCCCCATCGTCTTCTGGAATTCCTCACCCCGGCAGAGCGTCCGGTAGAAGCGATCGGTGCCGTACAGATTCTCCGCGTCGAAGACGATGTCGTAGATGCGGATCACCTGGTGATCGCGCAATTGATGATCATCGAGCCCCGGGCGCGACTGGTGCATCTCCATGCCCAATGCGAAGTGCGTGTCGTGGTACAGGTTCGCGCCGGTGCTCACGATCCAGTCGATGAATCCTGCATTGATGAGCGGCACGATGGAAGATTTCCCCAGCCCGGCAGGCGTGAGGGCGCCGGCGAGCGACACGCCGACGACGACATCGTCGGCAAGCATCTTCTCCGCATAGAGCTTGCAAGCCTCGCGCAGCCTGCCTGCGTTGTAGGAGAGGAAGGCCTGCTCTATCAATTCACCGAGATCCGTACCGGCAGTGATGGCGGGCGGATCGATGCGTTTCTGACTGATCCGGTCGAGCAGATACCGGGCACGGCCGGGGCATTCCTGCCGCAGGGCTTCGACAGACGTCGGTGATGCGAGTGGTGTGTCAGGGGACTCCGGTAACGCGGGGAACGGAGGCTCCTCTGGAGGCGGCATAGCAGCCGATACTACGGCAGGGCGGCTGCATGTCAAATTAAACGAAACCGGGCCAGCGGTGAAGCACGCGGGGGCAAGCCCCCGCCCCTCGACCATGAGCTCGGGGTCGAATGGTGCTTCACCCTGAGCCAGCCTCTGAAGGAAATTGTTTTTCGATGACGCGGCCGCGAGCAGCCGCGCTTCGTCGAAGGGTGACGCTCACTTCTTCTTCGCGTCCTTCACGCGCATCTTCAGATAGATGATCTTGGCCGCCTCGCCGCGCTTGACGCCGTCACCCGGACGGAAGGTGCCGGTCTCCCTGCCGCTCTTGTCCTTGTCGCCCGTGACGATGCCGAGCGCGTAGGCGAAGGCGATGTCCCGTTCGTAGGGGGATCCTTTCGTATCCTTGAACGGGGAAACGAGGGAAGACACCTGGTCCTGGAACACGTCGTGGAGGAGGCCGATCACCTCGCCGCGCGTCGCGGGCCGGTCGAGCGGGGGGCTTTCCTTCAGGATACGCGCGTTCATGGCCTCGGCGCAGACGACGTACGATGACGCCCAGTGATCCTTCGCCTTCGGATGTTTGGGCCTGCCGGTGCAGATGGATTCATCGATGCCGGTCGCCTTGAGCGCGATCTTCAGCATCTGTGCCACGGTCACCGCATCGCCCGGCCCGAACTTGCCCGTCGCCTTGCCCTTAGAATCTTTGTAGCCGGTGACAATCCCTTTGGAAGCGGCATACGAGACGTATGGCGCGTACCAAGCTTTCGCATCGATGTCGGAAAATCCATCAGCCGCAGGAGCGGACTGCAGATCCTTGAGGAGATCCTGCAGTGCCTTCGTGTCCGCGCCGCCCGACTGATCGGACTCTATCTGCTTCTGCAGCTCATCCAGCACGCCAAAGAACGCCCGCGCCGGCGTCGCGGCGAGCAGAAACCCGAGTGCACATAAAGGAAGGAGGAGACGGTGCATACTCGGGGGCAAATTGTATCAAGAAGGCAAAGAACGTCAGAAAAATAGGACTGGCCATATATTACAATTTATTATATAATAAGCATAACAAACACTTCCCCACACGTTATGGCTCAGGTTCACCGCATCAACCGACTCTTCCGACAGCACCGGGAGTGCGTCGCGGCTTTCGTGGTTGCTGCATCCATCGCAGGTGTCGTGACCACAGGCAACTTCACGGCACAAGTGTCCGACACGGTTTCGCCGACAACGGAGACAGCGGCACCTGTTCCCGCTCCGGCGCCGGCACCAAGTCCGCCAGCAGAACCGTCGACATCACCAACGCCAGTTCCCACGCCGTCGACCGAGCCCGCACCCGCACCGAGCCCCACACCGGCACCGGCATCCGATGACCATAGTTTCCCCGTGCCACCCGCACACAATGCGGCACCGACACCTGCAACGCAGCAACCCGGTACCAACAGTACCAATGGATCGAATATTCCGCAGTATGTGTTCGAAGCGCTCAAGTCAAACCCGTTCGTCTGCATGCTCGGTTCCGCATGGTTCAGCGGTGATAACTTCAGCGAACTGGCATGCAAAGCCAAGGGTGGAACGTTCATCGCATCACCGTACGCGGCGCAGCGCCCGCAAGGGTTCCAGGGAGGATACCCCGGTGGCCCACAAAGCTATCCAGGAGGTTTCCCCGGGAAGAAACCTCCCTACGGACAGGGCGGGTACGGCCCGGGGCCCTACGGTCAGCCGGGGCAGTACTCCGGTCAGCACTATAAAGGTGCAGGTCCACAGCAGTACGGCGGCGGGCAGTACCAGATGACAAAGCCGTCCCCCGCACCGGCGTCGCAGCCGGTGAGTGCGCCGCAAGCGGGCCAGAAGTCCGGTGGTGAGTCTGCGGCCAGCAAGTACAGCGGCATCACGGACCCCAGCATGTGCCCTCAGGGCGACAAAAAATGTGTCGAGTACGTGAACCTCAGGGGCAACGAGGCCGCTCTGCGCGCCGCAGAAGCCTATCAGCTCGAGCATGCGGATGAGGCGGCATCGCAGGAGCAACAGTGCATCGGCCCGAACGGTACGTGGATGACAGCCACATCGGCGGATGAGTGTGATATCGCTGCCACGTCGGAGGCCGTGCGGGAGCAGGCGGGCGTGTCCGAGGAAGTCTTCGCGCCGCCATCCGAGTACTACTACGAGGAGAGCACAAACGATCATCAAGCGCCATCGTACGATCCGGAGCAGAGCGGCGGCTACGACTATCCGCGTGACGGTCAGTTCAGACCTGCTGGCGGTCAGAACTTCGGACCGGCATCATTCGACCGGGGGCAGCAGGAATACGGAGAAGACGATGGTGACTTGGAAAAGATGATCAGCCGAGTGCAGGTCGTTCTGAAAGGACTGGGCGGATCGCCGTCCGTCGCGGAAGCTCGTCAGGAACTGAACGGTCTCCTCTCGCAGTACATCAAGGGCATGCCGGCGCAGGAGGTAAAGCGTGAACTCGCTGACCTCATTCAGCGTGTCCTCGCGTCGGTCGACGAGGGCCCCTCCATGCATGGTGCTGGACCGTACGGCCCGGGCCAGCAGGGTGGCTACGGTCCGCCAGCGGGAATGGGCGGACCGGGAGGCGGTCCGAGCAAGGAGATGATGACGCAGATGATGCAGCAGATGGGTCCTAAGATCCGGGTCATGGTCGGCCTCGCCGAGGAGGTGGTGGGATTGATGGTGCAGAAGGGCATCAAGTTCGACAGCAAAGCCGCCCTCGCCGACATCGCGATTGCGCGGCAGGCCCTCGATGCAGGCAACCTGATGGACGTGATGGAGCCGATGAACCGGGTGCGCAGGGTGATGGAGCCCGCCATGATGCAAGGCGGGGTGGAGTTCGCGATGATGATCGGGCAGAAATTCCAGAGCAGGATGAAAGAAATGGGCGGCATGCCCGGCTTCGACGGCCCTTCGGACAGGGGCGGCTATCACAACGAAGGAGGATTCGGTCCCCCCGATGACTTCCGCGGTGGTTCCGGCGACTACGGTCCGCAAGGCGGGTACGGCGGGCAGGAGCATGGTTCGCCGTTCGGAGGGCCGCCGCCTGGCTACGGCGAATATCGAGGAGGCCAGGGGATGCCGTACCAGCAGTACGGGCATTGATCGGCATTACGAACGAAGACGACGTCGCAATGTACTGCGTTCTGGTCGTTGAATGCCCGGCTTCGTCTGCGGACTACGCCGAGGCATCCGATCCCACTTTGATTGAGACAGCCATCTCGGCGCAGCCCCAGAGGGCAGAGCCGGATGGTGCACTGTATTGGACGATGTTAGAACCGTGATAGCAGCCAATGCATCTAGGAGGTTGTGTCCATGGGATATGTGAAACCCCGAGCGTCGTGTGACGTTCAGGGCTTCTTCGTTTCTGGCAATCCACCTCCTTTCATGTTTGGGTTCTTCGGTTGACTACTGGGGCTTGTTCTCGTCCCCGTCGACCTCCGGGAACAGCTCCGAGCGCTTCATGGCCGCGAGCCAGTCCTTGATGCCGGGGGCGTTCTTCTCCCACCACTTCTCGTCGGGCACGATCTCCTGCTTGGCATCGTCCCAGACCGCCCTCATGCAGACGCACCGCGACTCGACGTAGGCGATGCGCTTGTTCGGGCCGTCGTCGCCGTAGAGGAGGTCGAGGATCGCGCAGATCCAGTCCGTGTGGTGGTTGGCGTCCGTGCAGAGCACCGTCCTGATACCCTTGTTGGCCGCCTTCACTGCGAAGACCAGACCCGCGGGGAGATCAGACGAAGGGCGGTCGTAGTCCCGCGTGTTCATCGATCCCCGGAACGAGCCGAGGGGCAGGAACAGGTCGGTGAGCACCGCGTCGAACGTCTCCACGCCGTTCAGGATGTCGTACGCCCGCTGGATGCTGTCCGCGGTCGTCACGTCATTTCCCTGGAGGGTGAGACGGGCCGAGGCCACATTGCGCTTCGCGTCGTCGATGACCAGGATCTTCATGGTTCACGTTCCTCTCTGGTTGCTGATATGGATACTGACATGTGTTACTGCTTGGTCGCGGCCAGCACGGCCTTCAGGCACGCACTGACGCGATCGGGAACGTCCTTGTAGTGGTCGAGCTGCGCTTCCGTGCAGTTGAGCCGCTCGCCAGCGAGCTGGTACTGCTGGAACAGCCAGAACCACGCGGCGGCGAGATCCGTCTTGCGGACAGTGTCTTCATCCCCGGCTGCTGCCGGAAACACTCCTCCACCGATGCTCTCATCCACCTTCCTGGCGAACTCCTTCTGCTTCGGCTCCTCGACCGTGCCGACATTGAGGCGAACGATGCCTCGCGTCTCGGTGTAGGTCGTGGTCTTGTTGAGGGCACTAGCGACGCCCTGCAAGGCCGTGGCGATCTGACGCACCATCGCAAGCGTGCTGGCATCCTCCTTGAGCAGTTGCATAAGCTCGGACACTGCGCGCGTGGGCACATCTTCCGCCTTGAGCTCGCCCTTGTTGACTTTGCTACCCAGGACGGCCGCCTGCGTGAGTGCCATGTAGGCACACGCCGCCGCGATGTCGAGAGGCAGCACGCTGTAGGCGTGCAGTTCGCGACCGATGGCCGCAACGATCAGGTTCAGTTCGGCGTTCTTCACGATTCTGTCCTCCCTATTGAAAATAGGATTGCCTGTGAAACGAAGGAACAAAGCACACTATGTGCCCTGCTGTATTGTATAATATCAATATATTTCGAATATGTCAATCACAAGGTGAGATCACAAGGTGAGAGCCTTTTCTCGGCCTCCCTTTAGCTATTTCCACTCTCCTCGAATCAACTTCTCCTTCTTTTTTCTCGCCCATCCCTTGATCTGCACTTCACGAATTCTCGCAGATGATTGATCGGGCATTGGCGATGATGTGTAGAGGATCCTCAGTGCCCCCTGGTCATGTGCGAACTTCGCCCCTTCGTCATGATTATGTTCCTGAATGCGTCTTTGGGGATCAGTCGTGATTCCCGTGTAATATCTACCAGTGGGAGCTTGCGCGATGTAGACGAACCAAGGCATAGCTGGGCAGCATACCAGATTTCTTATTTGTTTTTTGTGGGCCCTTCGACTCCGCTGCGGCTCCGCTCAGGGTCATTCGACTCGCCGTCTATGTATCTCGTGGTTTACCATGAGCAAGCTGCTCGCGTAGCGAGCGCGAGTCGAATGGTGCCGATGAGAGGACTCGAACCTCCACATCCTTGCGGATACACGCTCCTGAAGCGTGCGCGTCTACCAATTCCGCCACATCGGCTTGAATGATGGTGAAGTTAGAGAACGGAAAGGATCCGGACACCCGCAGCATAGCAACATCATTGCCGACGAGCGATTGATAATCCAACGTTGTGGCTCTTCACCATACGCTCATTCATCGTCATTTCATTGAGCATCTCAAAGTACTGTAGTACGTTCACCCCCTACGACGCCTCCCGATTTCCGCTCACGGCTCCACATAGATTCCGGTTCACTCGAGTACGCGGATCTCCGCAAGCTGGAAGAAGGCGGCCTGGCGGCCATCTCGCGTCTCCCCTACTCCATCCGCGTGCTGGTGGAGAACAGCCTCCGGAACGTCGGGGACGGCATCACCATGGAGGACGTGACAGCGCTCGGCCGCTGGAACAGCGAGGAGCAGGGTCGGCGGGAGATCGCGTTCAGCCCCGGGCGCATCCTCATGCAGGATTTCACGGGCGTGCCTGCCTTCGTCGAACTCGCGGCGGCACGCGACGAGTACGCGCGGCAGGGCGGAAACCCTGAGCGGATCAACCCGGCCATTCCGGTGGACCTCGTCATCGATCACTCCGTGCAGGTGGACAACGCGGGGACAGCCGGCGCGCTCCAGGTGAATACGGATCTGGAATTCCAGCGGAACCGCCAGCGGTATGAGTTTTTGAAGTGGGCGGCAAAGGCGTTCACGAACGTGCGCGTGGTGCCCCCCGGGATGGGCATCGTGCACCAGGTCAACATGGAACACTTGGCGGACGTGGTGACGGTGCGCAGCGAGAATGGAACGAGGATAGTCATGCCGGACACGCTCGTCGGCACCGACAGTCACACGACCATGATCAACGGCATGGGCGTGCTGGGATGGGGCGTGGGCGGCATCGAGGCGGAGGCGGCGCTGCTCGGCCAGCGCATGTCCATGCTGATGCCGGAGGTCATCGGCGTCGAGCTCCGGGGCGAACTCCCGGAGGGGACGACCGCGACCGACCTGGTCCTGACCGTCACGGAGACGTTGCGACAGGAGAACGTGGTGGGAAAATTCGTCGAATTCTACGGCGCTGCCCTGCGGTCGATCCCGCTCGCGGACCGCGCCACGATCGCAAACATGGCGCCGGAGTACGGCGCGACCGTGGGGTTCTTCCCCATCGACGACCAGACGCTGCGCTACCTGCGACTCACGGGGCGTTCGCCGTCGCACATCGATTTGGTGGAGCGCTATGCAAAAGAACAGGCGCTCTTCCGGGATGAGACAGTGCCACGATTCACGGATGGCGTATCCATCAATCTGTCCGCGGTGCAGGCGAGTGTGGCGGGGCCGGATCATCCCTCCAAACGGGTATCGCTCGCGGATCTCCCCCGCACGTGGAACAAATTTTTATTAGACGAAAAGCGGCGGCTGCCTCGCAGCCCGGAGTCGACGGAGGCGGCGCCGAAGACCGTCACAGTGGAGCGTGATGGGGAGCAGATCGTCCTGAAGGATGGATCCATCGTCATCGCGGCCATCACGAGCTGCACCAACACCTCCAACCCATCGGTGATGATTGCCGCCGGTCTTCTGGCGAAGAAAGCGGTGGAGAGGGGGCTGACCGTTCCGCCGCACGTCAAGACGAGTCTGGCCCCCGGCTCGCGCACCGTGACCGACTATTTGCGGGAGGCCGGCCTGCTGTCGTTCCTCGAGCAGCTGAATTTCCACGTCGTCGGGTACGGCTGCACCACTTGCATCGGCAACAGCGGCCCTCTGCCGGCGTATGTGGAGAAGGGCTTGAAGGAGGGGGACATCGTCGGAACAGCGGTGCTGAGCGGCAACCGCAACTTCGCCGGGCGCGTTCATCACTCGGTCGCCGCCAACTACCTTGCATCCCCACCCCTCGTCGTCGCCTACGCGCTGAAGGGTGACATCGCGGACGATCTGCTCCAGACACCGATCGGAACGGATCGGCAGGGATCCCCGGTCTTCCTGCGGGACATCTGGCCGTCACAGGAAGAAGTACAGCGGACGATGGAGCGGGTGGTGACCCCGGACAGGTTCACGCAGGCGTACGCGACACTCTACGACGGGTCCCCGCAATGGAACGCACTCGATGTCGGCGAGAGCAGCCTGTACCCCTGGGATGAGACGAACACGTATATCCAGCGCCCACCCTTCTTCGATGACCTCGACTCCACGGTACCGGACATCTGGAACATCGCGGGGGCACGGGCCCTGCTCCTGCTCGGCGACCAGGTAACGACCGACCACATCTCCCCTGCCGGCAACATCCCCCCTCACACCCCCGCCGGCACATACTTACAGGGACTGAACATACAGCCATCCGCTTTCAACACCTACGGAGCCCGCAGGGGGAACGACCGTGTGATGGAACGCGGCACCTTCGCCAGTCTGCGCATCCGTAATGCGCTCACGCCGCAAAGGGAGGGAGGAGTCACGGTGCACCTGCCGAGCGGCGCCCCATTACCGGTCTACGATGCGGCCAAGCTCTACAAGCAGGAAGGAATACCCACCATCGTCATCGCCGGGAAAGAGTACGGTACCGGCTCGTCACGTGACTGGGCCGCCAAGGGCACGCTGCTGCTGGGCGTGAAAGCGGTGCTGGCCGAGAGCTTCGAGCGCATCCACCGGAGCAACCTTGTCGGCATGGGCGTTCTGCCGCTGCAGTTCAAGGAAGGACAGAGTGCGAGATCCCTCGGATGGAAAGGAACCGAAGTCTTCGACATCACCGGCCTCGACAATGACCTTCAGCCGGGACACGACATCACCGTCACAGTGACCGATCCGGATACGGGAAGCTCAACATCCTGCGTGATGACCGCGCGCGTCGATAACCCCACGGAAGTGCTCATCTACCGTCACGGGGGGATTCTGAAGAAGCTCCTGCGCACCATGATGAGCGGGCACTGACATACCACTTCTTCTTTACAGGCAGGCGACCGCACATTCAGACACGAAACGACCCGGCGCTGAACGTATCGGCCGGTCAGAAAGGACCGTACAATGTCGTCATGCCCGTCACGACTGCTCCTGCCGCTTCACGTGCAACAGTGAGGAGAAGCGCCATCGCGGCCATCGTCATCCTGATCCTCTTCGTCATCGCTCTCCACTTGATGGGCCGCATCCCCGTCTGCAAGTGCGGCGTTGGCCTGTGGACGTGGAGTGCTTGGAGCAGCCAGACATCGCAGCACCTGGGCGACCCGTACTCCACGTCGCATGTGCTGCACGGCATCATTTTCTTCGCCATCCTCGCGTTCGCCGCCCGCAGGCTCCGCCTGGACTACCGCTTCCTGATCGCTCTGATGATCGAGGTCGGCTGGGAACTTCTGGAGAACTCCCTCCTCATCATCAACCGCTACCGCTCGGTCACCGCCTCGCTCGACTACACCGGCGACAGCATCCTGAACTCGACCGGCGACGTCCTCTTCATGATGCTCGGCTTCTGGCTGGCATGGAAGCTCCGCTGGCAATGGACGCTCGCGATCGTCATTACGACCGAGCTCCTCATGCTGGTTTTCTATCGCGACAACCTGACACTGAATATCCTCATGCTCCTCTATCCCGTCCCTGCGATCCGAACGTGGCAGAGCGGCGGATGACCCTCAGATCATCTGACTTCACGAACATGGATCGTAGAGGACTCGAGCCTTGACTTCAGAAATTATCACTCTAGAATTACGACTGCTAATCAGCCTTCGCCCGCGACTTCAGAGCAACCGCGCGTGGCTCGAATACAGACTCAACGGTGGAAGGCTACGGCCGACACGTTCGGCCCCACCATTTCTTTCCCTCCTCTACAATATGGCCACTGCCAAGCTCCATCCCGTCAAACTTGCGGTCAGGATCCGCCCGATCGGTGACCGCGTCGTCGTGCATCCCGTCGAGAAGGAGCAGACGACCGCCTCCGGCATCGTCATTCCGGACACCGCCTCCGGCGAGAAACCGCAGGAAGGAGTGGTGCTCGCACTGGGGAAAGGCGGAGTTGGAAAGGATTGCGCCAACCCGGCGAGCTTCCTGAAAGTCGGCGACCGCGTCCTCTTCGGCAAGTACGCGGGGGACGATGTGAAGCTCAAGGACACGTCCGGCAAGGATATCGAAGTGAAGGTCCTCCACCTGGATTCTGTTCTTGGAGTGATCGAATCGTAATTCGTAATTCGTCATTCGTCATTCGTAATTCGTAATCTGTAACTCTTCATTCTCCATTCTCCATTCTCCATTCTCCATTCCCCATCCGGTTATGCCAGCAAAGCAAATGATCTTCAGCAATGAAGCCCGCGAGAGGCTCCTCAAGGGCGTCAGAAAGCTCGCCGAGGCGGTGAGCGCCACGATGGGCCCGCTCGGCCGCAACGTGTGCATCGACAAGAAGTATGGCGGACCGACCGTCACCAAGGACGGGGTCTCGGTCGCGAAGGAGATCGAGCTCCCCGATCCGTTCGAGAACATGGGCGCGCAGCTCGTGCGGGAGGCGGCGACGAAAACGAATGACGCAGCCGGGGACGGGACGACCACCGCAACCGTGCTCGCCCACGCCATCATGCAGGAGGGGCTCAAGCACCTGGGGAGCGGCAAGAACGCCATTTCCATCAAGAACGGCATCCTCAAAGCCGTCGACGCAGTCAGCGCGCATTTGGAAACGCTCAAGAAAACAGTGAATAAGAAGGAGGAATTCGCCGCCGTCGCGACCATCTCCGCGCAGGACGAGGAGATCGGCAACGTGATCGCCGAAGTGATCGACGAAGTCGGCAAAGACGGCGTCGTCACCGTCGAAGCAGGGCAGACACTGGGAATTGAGAAGGAATTCGTGGAGGGCATGCAGTTCGACCAGGGCTACATCTCCCCGTACTTCGTCACCGACCCGCAGTCGATGAAGTCGACGTTCGAGCGCCCGTACATCCTGATCACGGACAAGAAGATCGGCTCCATCCAAGAGATACTGCCGCTGCTGGAGGCACTGGCCCAGAAGGGACGGAAGGAACTCGTCATCATCGCGGAGAACGTGGAGGGCGAGGCGCTCGCGACCCTCGTCGTCAATAAGATCCGCGGCACCTTCAACACCCTCGCGGTCAAGGCCCCCGCTTTCGGCGACCGCAGGAAAGACATGCTCAAGGACATTGCCGCCCTCACCGGCGGGCGGGTCATCAGCGAGGAAGTCGGTCTCAAGCTGGAGAACGCGACCGTCGATGATCTGGGCAATGCCCGCCGAGTGATTGCCACCAAGGACGACTGCACGATCATCGGCGGCGGGGGGCGCCAGAGCGACATCCAGGCCCGCATCGGCGAGATCAAAGGTGCGTTGGAGGTGACCAAGTCCGACTTCGACCGCGAGAAGCTGCAGGAGCGGCTGGCCAAGCTGACCGGCGGGGTGGCGGTGGTGAAGGTGGGTGCCGCGACCGAGATCGAGCAGAAAGAGAAGCAGCACCGCGTCGAGGACGCCATTTCCGCGACCAAAGCAGCCGCGGAAGAGGGCATCGTCCCGGGCGGCGGCACGGCCTACATCCGCTGCATCGACGCGCTCGGCAAGGTGAAGACGGACAACGAGGACGAGCAAATCGGCGTCGACATCGTCAAGGGCGCCCTCACCGCGCCGTGCATGCACATCGCCAATAACGCCGGGGTGGAGGGCAAGATCGTCGTGGAGAAGGTGAAGAGCGAAAAGGGCAACATTGGTTACAACGCCGTCACCCGCAAGTACGAGGACCTGGTGAAGGCGATGGTCATCGACCCCAAGAAGGTGACCCGCACCGCGCTCGAGAACGCCGCATCCGTCGCCGCCATGTTCCTCACCCTCGAGGTCGCCGTCACCGACATCCCGGAGAAGGAGAAATCCGCGCCGGCGATGCCCGGGGGTGGCGGCATGGGGGGAATGGAGGATTTCTAGTCAATGGCTCAAAGAGATGGGATGGGTGCTTCCCGCGCTCATCCCTCTTTCGACTACATGGAAGAAGATAGTCATATCGTTTGTGCAGATTGCACGCTCACCCTACCATGGGAAATCTATGGATACCTTCTTCATGTTCCTGTTTCCGCTGCTCATCATCTCGCTCCCGGCGCTCCTGATCGCCCTGCTCATCTACCTGATCGTCACGAGGCGCCCGGGGGTGATCAAGCGGGTGGAGGAATCGGAAGCGCGGTTCCCCGACTTATTCCCGTGGGCGGCGGGCATCGCCGTGCTGGGTTTTAATCTGTTTGCCTACACACCATCCTTCGGGATCGGCTGGGGACTCTTCTGCGGATCCGTCATGGTCGCGACATACCTGTGCCTGGAGCCGCTAAGGCGCACACTGCTGATCCAATTTCTCACGCTCACCGGCATCCTGGCCGGCGCGTTCTTCGGGTGGCGGGCGAATGGTTTCGCGCAATGGGTCAACGCCATCACGTTCCTCCTCTGCTTCTCCGCACTCGTGTTCCTACGGAGCGTGGAAGCGCTCAAATGGAGCGCGCTGTGGATCCTGAAGATGCTGTGGGAGATCTCCCGCCAGCCGCTCATCCACATGAAAGTGCTGGAGAGGGCAGCGACCGGGTCGGCGAGGGAGAAGCGGAGCCGCACGTTTTTCCTCGTCCTGCGCACCGCGATCATCACGCTGGCTCTGCTCCTCTTCTTCGCCTACCTGCTGTCCTCGGCCGACCCGATCTTCGAGCAAATGGTCAGACGCATCCGCGAGGAGGCGCTGCTGCGCACGCTGTTCTCGGTCCTCGTCCTCATCATCCTCACGTTCCTCCTCACGCTCAGGTTGCCGCAGCGTGTGCAGGAGGGCGCGCCGCAATTCCGGGTGTTGGGATTCACAGAGGTCTTCGTGCCGGGCGCCGCCATTGCCGTGCTCTTCGGTCTCTTCCTCTTCATACAGGCGAAGTATCTCTTCGGATCCCACAGTGATTTCCAGTCGCTCGGCATCACCTACTCGGACTACGTCCGCGACGGTTTCGTGCAACTTCTCATCACCATATTCTTCGGCTCCATGCTCTGCTACGCCATCGTCCTCAAGCAGCGGATCGTGGGGAAGAACGATCAAGAGCGGGCGCTCGCTATCCTCAACGCATTCCTCATCCTCGAGCTCGGCCTCATGCTCGTCTCGGCTCTCAAGCGCGACTGGATGTACGTGGAGATGTACGGGATCACGCGGGTGCGGATCATCGGCTGCATCTTCCTCGCCTGGCTGGCAGGCATCCTGATCCTCTTGCTCCTATTCGGAACGTGGCGTCGGATGCTGGAAAAGCTCTTCCTCAGCGGCGCCGTGGTCTTGAGCGCCGCGGTGTTCGTGAGCTTGAACGTCTTCAATATGGATGCGTACATTGCGGCAGCGACGCCCCCGCGCAACCAGCCGACGGACGTGTACTACATCAGCCTGCTCTCCGCCGACGCCTATGACGGATGGAAACGAGTGCTTGTCGAATCCATCGATTTCTATGAATCGATCCGCGCGAAAGATGTACTCACTGACGCGGAAAAAAACCGGCTGGTTGACGTCAAGCTGGCAGTGCAGGAACTCTCGGCCGAGCGGAACAGGACCCTGGCAAAATACCGCGCGGCTGACTGGCGGGACGCAATCGTGAGCGAGCGTGCCGCTTTTCAGGGCATGGAGGGATCAGATCGCCTCCTCTTCAACACGCAGCTCGACTGTCTTGCGCGGTCGATCTCGGAATACCAGAGCCACCGCGGCATCGAGACGAGTGAGAGGGAGTGGCAACGGTTCTATGAGTATGAATACGCATTCGTGTCACGTTCGAGCTTCGGGCTTTGGGGCAGCGGGGAGGTTGTGGGTGCCAGGGCCGATCCCCCGTCCTCCTGTCGCCAGAGCAGTCAGATCTAGGCGCGATTCCTCGCAGCGTCGATGAGCACCATGATCGCGGAGAAGTTCCATACCGGACGGCCGGCAGTATACACTGGGCACATGCCCGGCTTCTTCATCGTCATCGACGGCCCGGATGGCTCAGGCACTACGACGCATGCACGGCTTCTGGCCGACAGCCTGCGGTCCGAAGCTCGGAAAGTTGCGCTCACTTCTGAACCGACTGATGGTCCGGTCGCACATCGGATCCGGGATTTTTTGGAAGGGAAATCCAACGAGGTCATCGACGCTGAACAATTGCAGATCCTCTTCTGCGACGACCGCGCGGAGCATGTTCGCGGCACGATTCAGCCGGCACTGGATAACGGGAAGATCGTCATTTGCGACCGTTACACGTTCTCGACCATCGCCTATGGCATGGCGAGCGGCGCTGATATCCAGCAACTTCAGGAAATCAACGCCGCCTTTCCGACACCGAACGTGACCATCTTCACCCTCCCGCCCCTCGATGTCTGTCTTGAGCGATTGAGTGAGCGCTCCTCGAAGGATCTCTTCGAACAACGGTTGATGCAGGAAAAAGTGCACGCCGCGTATACGCTGTTGGCCCAAGAAGACCCGACGATCCATGTGGTGGACACATCCGATGAGCCCGCCCGATCGGCAGCGAGGATTCTTTCCTTCGTCAGGCAACAATTGTCGTAAGACTTGGTCCTTTCCTGTGTCACACGCCCACTAGCCCCCTTCCCCGCCCCGACATGCGAAACCGTATCCTCCGTTGGCTGAGCGCCATGCTCGGCATATCCATGACCTTCGCCGGCCTGGCGCCGGTGGCGTTCGCGGCCTTCGCGGACGTGAAAGCGAATACACAGTTTTCGACCGCCATCACTGCTCTGCAGCGAAAGGGCACCATTGCCGGCTACGCCGACGGCACGTTCCGGGCCGGCTCCAGCATCAACCGCGCTGAATTCCTGAAGATCGTCCTCGCATCGCGCGGAGCCGTGAAGGCGTCAGCCGATCCGGACTGTTTCCCGGATGTTCGGGCGTCGCAGTGGTTCTCCGCGTACGTGTGTCCCGCGAAGGAGGAGAACATCGTGAGCGGTTATCCGGACGGTTCCTTCAAGCCCGAGAGGATGGTCACGTTCGCCGAGGCCGCGAAAATCATGGCAGGGGCGTTCCGGCAGAGTGCGGAAGGCGGCATCGAGTGGTACGAGCCGCACGTGCGGGCGCTTGAGGCGTCGAAGGCGATCCCCCCGACGATCGCGGGGCTCGACCGGCCCATCACCCGGGGCGAGATGGCGGAGATGATGTGGCGGCTCACGGAGAAACGCACGGACCAGCCGTCGAAGGGCTACCTCAACGTCAAGTATCCGGAACTCGCGGTGAACTTCGCTTCCGACGATGTGCAGACGGCCAAGTCCTGCCGCGATCTGGAGGCGGTTGCGGAGGGAGTGGCGCGGACGAGATCCTGGAACGCCGCGGATGAGGGGATTGCCGCCCCGACAATGGGGAGGGTGCGGATGATGGATGGAGCTGCGGAAGAATCCACGGCTGCCCCTGGCGACTACTCGAAAACCAACATCCAGGTGGAAGGCGTGGACGAGGGTGACATCGTGAAGACGGACGGCCGCGAACTCTACATCGTCGATGTCTACAAAGTCCGTCTGGTCCGTGCCACGCCGGCATCGGCCATGAAGGAGGATGCGACGATCGATTTCTCAGCCGAGCATTTCGCTCCGTCGGATCTGTACATCGACGGGTCGACGCTCGTCATCATTGGACCACATTGGGACTCCCGCCCGGTCCCCGTGACAACGATGGGCGCGAGCTGGAGCGTGAGGGAACTGCCGATGCGCGCTACCGAGCGGACGGAAGTGAGGCTCTACGACGTATCAGACCCCACCAAACCAAAAGCACTCCGGACGCTCCTCATCGACGGATCGCAGGTATCGACGCGTCTCATCGGTTCCAAGCTCTACCTGGTCACGCGAACGAACCCCCTGTGGTACGGTGGTCCGATCCCGCTGAAGGAAGATACCCTCGTTCCGCAGATGAGAGACTCGAAGGCGGGGAAAGAGACGCCCGTCGTCCGTTGCAACGAGGTCGTCATTCTGCCGCACACGCCGCAGCCGGCGTATCTGACGGTCGCCGTCATCCCGACCGGTTCCGCTACGGGCGAGGTGAAGCGCGAGGTGATCCTGGGTGACGGGCAGAACGTCTACAGTTCGCTGCAGAACCTGTATGTGGCCTCCACAGAATGGAACTACGGCTGGAACCCGGATCGGCCCCGGAGCACCGAGAGTACGAATGTGTTCCGCTTCGCGATCGATGGTGACGGGGTCACATTCAAGGCGAAGGGATCGGTACCCGGTCACATCCTGAACCAATTCTCGATGGACGAGCATGCCTCAACCTTCCGCATCGCAACCACGAGGGGCCAAGCGTGGGTCGAGACTGCCCCGTCGTCGAATAGTCTGTACATCCTGAACATGGACATGCATACGGTGGGCTCCGTGGAGGACATCGCTCCGGGCGAAAGCATCTACTCCGTCCGCTTCATGGGCGACCGCGCCTACATGGTCACGTTCAAGCAGATCGATCCCCTCTTCGTCATCGACACGTCGGACCCGCGCAATCCGAAGATCCTCGGCCGGCTCAAAATACCAGGCTACAGCAACTACCTGCATCCGTACGACGAGAACCACCTGATCGGTTTCGGGAAGGAAGTAGACGAGTCGATCGACGCTGATAAAGTTCATTCCAAGGACGCCGTTTACTACACGGCCGTGCAGGGGATGAAGCTCGCGCTGTTCGACGTCACGGACGTGAGCAATCCGAGGGAGATGTACAAGGAAGTGATCGGCGACCGGGGAACGGACAGCCCCCTCCTCACGAATCACAAGGCGCTCCTATTCGACAGGGAACGGGGCCTGCTCGCATTTCCGGTGACGGTGTACAAGTTCGGGGATCCACTCAAGTCCGGCGACACGCCCGAGGCCATGCCGGTTTTCCAGGGAGCCTACGTCTACGATCTCTCGCTGAAGAACGGCTTCACGCTGAAAGGCACCATCACCCACCAGAAACCGGATGCCTTCGCCACGGCCGGCGGATATTGGTACGGCGGCGAACGGAACGTCGAGCGCATCGTCCGCATCGGGGAATCGCTCCTGACCATCTCGAATGCCATGGTTCAGAATCACAAAGGGACGGACGTCAGCTTCCAGGGCAAAGTGGAATTCGGCGGTGAGAAGCCGCCGCCGGAGATCTATCGTTGATCATCACAACATCGTAGGGGCGAGCCGGCCTCGCCCCTACGCTCGAAATGGGTATAATTGATCCATGCCCGCCCAGATCCTCTCCGGCCGCGAGGTCGCCGACCAGCTCCTCGATTCCCTCAAACCGCAGATCGAGGCGATGAACCCCAAGCTCGTCATCGTGCAGGTGGGCGACGACCCGGCGAGCTCCTCTTATATAAAACAGAAGCTCAAGAGCTGCGAGAAAGTCGGGCTCCGACATGAGCACAGGCATTTGGCAGCCGACATTTCGTTCGAGGATCTCATGAAGTCCGTCGATGCGTTAAACGAGGATTCCGACGTGACAGGCTTCATCGTGCAATTGCCGCTCCCCTCTCACCTCGAATCGCATGCGCCTCAACTTATCCGCGCCATCGATCCCAAGAAGGACGTGGACGGCTTCGGCGCCTACAATCTGGGAAAAATGTTCCTGTCGCCGGAATTCGAACACCTGCCGCCTGCAACACCCTCGGGGGTGATCGAGATACTGAATTTCTACAAGATCCCGGTGGAGGGGAAGCATGTCGTCGTCGTCGGCCGCAGCAACATCGTCGGCAAGCCGCTCGCGGTCATGCTCCTCAACCGCGGCGCCACGGTGACGGTCTGTCACTCGAAAACGAAGGACCTCGCTCACTTCACGAAGCAAGCCGACATCCTCTGCACAGCCGTCGGAAAAGCGAAGATGATCACGAGGGACATGGTGAGGCCTGGCGTCGTCATCATCGACATCGGCGTGAGCCGCGATGCGGAGGGACTCAAGGGTGATGTGGACTTCGAGAACGTCAAAGAGGTGGCCTCGGCGATCACGCCGGTGCCGGGTGGGGTGGGGCCGATGACCGTCGCCAGTCTGATACGGAACTGCGTGCGGGCGAAGGAGCGGCAACTCGAAGCCATGGCATAATGAAAGATCTTGAGGGTACGTCATAGTAATGATACAATCGGACCATGCAGTCTGCTGAGAGCCAGTTCCCGGCTACTAGCGCCATCTCGCCAATCGACAGTGCGGAAGATCGTAGGATGATGCTGCGCGTCCTGGAAGGTCACCGGACTCTTCATCCCCATGAACAGATCTCTGAAGCCGAATTTACACGTTGGTGGCGCCAAATATCTGATGACTCACGTCATGCGCTATTCAGCCTTTGCAGTCCTTGCGTTGTGACAAACATCAGCGACGATTTGCAGCGCCGCCCGCCGAAAGACGATGTACAGGGGTTCGATTTCTCTGATTGGACCGAGGAGGATTGGAAACGACAGGAGGAGGCAAACAGCCGACCGTCCACGATCATTATTCGAACGTAATCGGACACAGTCATTGCGCCGGCCGAAATTCTGACTACAATGTCCCCATGGGAATCCCCTTCCCTCCCTTTTCGGTCTTCCGCCCCTCCGGCGAAGGCCCTCTTTCGCGTATTGAAGTGGAATTCTCAATTCTCAATTCGCAATTCGCAATTCAATAGGTATGTGTGGAATTCTCGCCGTCTCCGGCTACAAAGATGCAGTCCAGGACCTGTACGACGGCCTGATCGTGCTGCAGCACCGCGGGCAGGACGCGGCTGGGATTGTGACCTATGACAGCCAGTTCCATTTGAAGAAATCAAACGGCATGGTGCGGGACGTCTTCCACGCGCACTCGCTTCAGCGGCTCAAGGGTCCCATGGGCATCGGGCACGTCCGGTACCCGACGGCCGGGTGTGCGAGCGAGTTCGAGGCGCAGCCGTTCTTCGTCAATTCCCCCTTCGGCATCGCGCTGGCACACAACGGCAACCTGACGAACAGCAAGCAGCTGGCGAAGGAACTCCTGGAGAACGATTTCCGCCACCTCAACACGACCTCCGATTCGGAGGTGCTGCTGAATGTTTTCGCGCTCGCGCTCCAGCGCTCGCGCCCCATCAAGCTGACACCGGAACACATCTTCCGCGCCGTCTCCACGGTCCACCGCCGGTGTCAGGGCAGCTACTCCGCAGTCGCGCTCATCGGCGGGCAGGGCATCCTCGCGTTTCGAGACCCCTTCGGCATCCGCCCGCTCCAGATCGGCAAGCGGAAGTACGGCATGAAGGAGGAGTACATCCTCTGCTCCGAGAACACGCTCATGAAACCGCTCGGGTACGAGTTCGTGCGGGATGTGAAGCCGGGTGAGGCCATCTTCATCGACCGCAACAACCAGATGCACGCCCGCATCTGCCGCCGCGGCCACCTGGCGCCGTGCGCCTTCGAGTGGGTGTACCTGGCCGCCCCGGACTCGGTGCTCGACAACGTCTCCGTCTACAAGGCGCGCGTCCGCATGGGCGAGTCGCTCGCGAAGCAGATCAAAGCCTCCGGTATCCACATCGATTCCGTCATCCCCATCCCGGATTCCTCCCGGGCCGCCGCCGCCGGGCTCGCGGACAAGCTGAAGATCCGCTACCGCGAGGGCCTCGTGAAGAACCGCTACATTGGCCGCACCTTCATCATGCCCGGCCAGCAGATCCGCCAGCGCAGCATCCACTTCAAAATTCACCCGATCGATCTGGAATTCAAAGGCAACAATGTTCTCCTGGTCGACGACTCGATTGTGCGGGGCAATACCAGCCGCAAGATCGTGGAAATGGCGCGCGAATCCGGCGCAAAGAAGGTCTATTTCGCTTCCGCCTCTCCCCCCCTTACCGGCCCCTGCCCGTACGGCGTTGATATCCCGACCAGGGATGAGCTTGTGGGCGCGAACCACTCGATCGAAGAGATCCGGAAGATCATCGGCGCCGACGCGCTTTTCTATGCGAAGGTGGAGGACATGGTGAAAGCCATCCGCATCGGCAACCGCCGTCTGCAGGAACTCTGCACCGGCTGCTTCAACGGCCGCTACCCGACCCCGGAGATCACCCCGAAGCTCCTGCTCGATCTCGGAAGGCACCGCAATACCACCCGCGGCACGGTGACGTCGAGCAGCCTGATGTCCGATGGCGAGGAGAGCGGGCCGGGGATGACGTTGATATGAAGATCCTCCTCCTCACCTCCTCTGCCCGCGGTCACGCGATTGCCGAAACGCTGGCCAGAAGCCGTCATATGCCGGCTATCATCAACATCTGCCCCAACCGCAACCCCGGGATCCGGAGACTCGCAGCGGAGCAGTACGTGATGGACATCATGGATTTCCCTGCCGTTCTCGAGATTGCGAAGCAGACAAAGCCCGACTTCGCCTTCATCGGACCGGATGACCCCATCGGCGGCGGCATCGTCGACGCGTTGGAATCCATAGGTGTGCCCTCTGTCGCGCCGACGAAGGACTGCGCGCGCATCGAGAGTAGCAAGGGATTCGCGCGCGAGTTGATGCGGAAACACGGCATCGACGCCTCGCCACGGTTCCGCGTGTTCGAAACCACGAGCGATCAGATAGAACCCATACGGCAGTACATCGTCGGCGATCTTCGCGGCGAGTACGTCGTGAAGTACGATGCACTGAAAGGCGGCAAAGGCGTGAAAGTCAGCGGTGAACACCTGCACTCCATCGATCAGGGCGTCGCGTACGCGCTCGAGTGCATGCAGGAATGCGGCCGGGTGGTCATCGAGGAGAAGCTCATCGGCGTCGAGTTCAGCCTGATGTCCTTCACGTCGGGGAAGACGACGATCGACATGCCGGCGGTCCAGGACCATAAGCGCGCCTGCGATGGCGACACTGGTCCGAACACTGGGGGGATGGGAACGTACTCCGACGCGAACCACTCGCTCCCTTTCCTCACAGCACAGGACCTCGCGCGCGCATCGGAGGTTAATCGTCTCGTGGCAGCGGCGCTTATGAAAGAATGCCCTGAGCATGTCGAAGGGTACAAGGGCATCCTCTACGGCGGCTTCATGGCCGTGCGGGACGGTGTCCGGGTGATCGAATACAACGCACGCTTCGGGGATCCGGAGGCGCTCAACATCCTTCCGCTCCTGGAGACGGATTTCGTGGATCTGTCGCTCGCGATCATCAACGGTGAACTGAAACCAGAGCATGTCCGTTTTGCACGCAAGGCGACCGTTTGCAAGTACATCACCCCCGCAAGTTATCCCGAGGCGAAAACAGAAAAAGGTCGGCCAATCGTATTCCCCCATCCTCTGCCGGAGAATGGGCGACTCTACGTCGGCGACATTTCCGAAGACGATGATGGAACATTCCGCCTGGGCGGCTCCCGTACCGCGGGCATTGTCGGCATCGCGGATACGATTGCTGATGCCGAGAGTATCGCCGAGAATCTCTGCGAGCAGGTGAAGGGGCCGGTGCGGTTTAGGAAGGATATCGGTACGGCGGAATTGGTAAAGAAGCGGGTGGAGACGATGAAACAAATTCGGTCCACATAAAACAAAAACAGACCCCGCAGCCGGGATTCGTAATCCCGGCACCTGGGAAACATTGAAATACAATGCGGGCCTCCGGCCCGCGCCGGGATTACGAATCCCGGCTGCGGTATGTGTGTTTTGTTTTACCCGGCAATCCTCGCCAGCTTTTCTTCCTGATCCTTCTCCCTCAATGCCTGCAACAAGCCCCCGATCCCTCCCTCCATCATCGCAGGCAGATTGCTGAAATTCCGTTCCAGCCGGTGATCCGTCAGCCTGTCCTGCGGAAAGTTGTACGTCCGTATCTTTTCGCTGCGGTCGCCGCTGCCGATCTGCCCCGATCGCAGCTCACCCCGCTCCTTCGCTAATCGCTCCTGCTCCGCCGCATACAATCTGCTCCTGAGCAAGCTCATCGCTAACACCCGGTTCTGCAGCTGACTACGCTCCGTCTGACAGGCGACGGCAACGCCGGTCGGCAGGTGTGTGATGCGCACCGCACTCTCCGTCTTGTTGACGTGCTGCCCTCCAGCACCGCTCGCGCGGTACGTGTCGATGCGCAGATCCTCAGGCCGAATCCGGATGTCCACCTCCTCAGCTTCGGGAAGAATGGCGACCGTCGCGGTCGATGTGTGGACGCGCCCCTTGTTTTCCGTGGACGGGATGCGCTGCACCCGGTGAACGCCGGATTCGTACTTCAGGAGGCCGTAGGCGCCGCCTGCCCCTGCAGTGAGCGGCGTCGAACTGCTGATACGGCACGATGCCTCCTTGATGCCGCCGCTCTCGGCATCGGACTTGTCGAGCATTTCGGTCTTCCACCGCCGCTCTTCGGCGAAACGAAGGTACATGCGCAGCAATTCGGCGGCAAACAGAGCGGCCTCTTCTCCGCCGGTGCCGGCACGCACCTCGATGATGACCCCACGATCATCATCGGGATCGTTGGGGAGCAGAAACTTCTTCATGCGGTCTTCAAGTTGAGGGAGGCGTGCGCGGGCATCAGCAGCCTCCTGTTCCGCCATGGCACGTAGCTCCGAATCTTGCTCATCAGCAGCGTACCGGATGGCCTCATGCGCTCGCTCGTACTCGGCAATCAGCAGAAGCACCGGCTCGAGCTCGGCAATGCGTTTGCCGATGCGCGCTATCTCCCGGGGATCCGCATGCACTGCGGGATCAAACAGACGCTCGTTCAAGGCCGCATGCTCACGGGCAAGCTGGCGGAGCTTTTCAATCATACTCCCATCCTACCTCATCCGGGTTCCACTGGCGACACCGGCGGCGCATCCTTCGCGGGCCGCGATTGTCCATCGATGTAACGCACGTCGAATGAGTAGCAGTGCCGTCCGTCCGGATGGTCCCAGAATATGTCGTACTGCTGGGTGCGCGCGAATGCAAATGTCGCGCACAGATCGTAGCGCGCGGAATCGATCACGCGGTACCCATACGGTGCGCCCGTTTCCGGATCAATCAGATTCAGACGATGGTACTGCACATTGGCAGCCGCTTGCTCGAGCGACACTGGCACCGGGCGGGCCGGCTTGGCATTCGGGTCGCCCATTTTCCCTTCATACACGTACATGCTGATCTCATTACTGATGGTCCGCAGATCTTCCAGCCGCCGCTCGTCGAAGCGATGCCGGCGCCCAGTGATGGGCGACCCGACGATCAGCAGACCCCACACGAACGCGACGAGGACGATGCCCGTCGCGACAATGCCGAAGAACTGGTGGAAGCGGGGGCTCATTTCTTGACGGGTGATGTGCGCAGGGAGATGAAGTAGTAACTGAACGTGAGACCGGCGATGGCAAGGACGACCAGAACCTTGAGCAGGAAACGGACCGAGAGCTCGCCGTCGAGCAGATAGAAGATGAGCGTGATGACATCCCCGATCATCGCGAGCGCCGTCAGAAAAAGGGTGAGGTAGGTGAGCCAGCGCCGGATACCACTCCAGGCTCTCTCCGGGTGAACCCGCATCTCCTTCAGTAGGAAGCGGGACAGAAGAAGAAAGAGCGGGTAGGTGACCAGAATGGCAGCGAGCGACCAGCGGATACCGGAGTAATTGGATTGGTTGTTATAGGAATATGCCGGATCGACGGCCGGATCGGGGAACAGCCGGTTGATGAAGGTGAAGAACAGGATGATGACGCTGACGACCGTCGTGTAGAGCGTCGCGAACATGAGCAGGTGGAAGAAAGCCTCCCGCGCGCCTCCCGCGTCCGGCGGCACCGGCACCGGCATGTCCAGCGTCTCCTCGGTCATCGCCCGCGCGATGTCCTTCTCCTTCCACCCCGCCGACAAGAGCAGCATCCGGATGGTGGCATGATCCATCCCTTTGCTGCGGGCGTGGGCGATGAACTGGGTGATTTCCTGATTCATTGGTGAAGAGTATAACAAAACGGAAGCGAAAAGTAATGAGAATGACTCGCTTTCCACTTTCCGTTTTCAACTTTACACTTTTTGCATGCGTATTCTCGTCGCCATGTCCGGCGGGATCGACTCATCGGTCGTCGCACACCTGCTCAAGCAGCAAGGCCACGAACTCGTGGGCGTGCGGTTCACGCTCTGGAGCGATCCGCTCGCGCCCGCCCTCGCGGAGATCCTCCCGAGCAAGTGCTGCAACGCCCAGACGGCCGCGCGGTCGCACGCGGTCGCGAAGGCGCTCGGGATCCCGCTCCACATCATCGACCTGCAGAACGAGTTCAAAACGAATGTCGTCGATCCGTTCCTCGACGGCTACCGTAAGGGACTGACACCCAACCCGTGCATCGGCTGCAACCGGACCATCAAGTTCGGGAAATTGACCGAGTTGATGAGGGAACTGGGTTGCGAGCGGCTCGCGACCGGGCATTACGCGCGGGTCGCGCGGGAGAGGCTCACCGATGAATCCGAGCGAATGCTGCTGCTCGAAGCGGTCGATGCCGCGAAAGATCAGAGTTATTACCTCTACGGACTCACACAGGAGCAGCTCTCCAAGGCACTCTTCCCGCTCGGCACGCTCACGAAGCGTGACGTGTTCTCGCTTGCCCGGGAATTCGGCGTTCCCTTCGATGAGCAGTACAGGGAGAGTCAGGACCTTTGCTTCTTTCCGGAGAAGACGCCGGAGAGGTTCCTCCGGCGACATCTCGTGCTCGAGCCGGGCAAGATCGTCCGACGGGACGGGGTCGTCGTCGGTACCCACGAAGGATTGCCGCTCTACACGATCGGCCAGCGCCGCGGGCTCGGCATCGGCGGGTTGAGGATTCCCCTGGAGGTTGTTGCGAAGGAGACGGCTACCAACCGGCTCATCGTTGCGGAGAAGGGAAGCGAGAACACGCGCGAGATCCGCGTGAAGGAACTCCGGTGGATTTCCTGGAAGCCGGAGAGAGCGGACGCCGCATTCGAGGCACGTACGCGATCATTGTCCGCGCGCCATCGGGGGATTCTCCGGTACGACGGTGATCGCGGAACATTCAGCGTACAAGCGCCACTGCCGCCGCAAGCACCCGGGCAGTCACTGGTGCTGTACCGTGGGGAGGAGATCGTCGGAGGAGGGGTGATTGTTTGATCATGGTTTGACCATCGTTTGACCATTCATCCCTTCGGGCTACAATAGGTCCTTTACTTTAATAGAAGCCAATTTTCTGCTATAATTCCTTGATCACACCGAACCCTCTCTTCCACCGCGCCTCGTACGACGCCGACGGGAATATCATCCTGCCCGGCAGCGGCGCCACGCGGGAGGGACGTCTGCAGGAGCTCCCTCCACCGGAACACGCCGCAGATGCGACGGGGCGGGCACGCTCAGAGGGCCAACTTCCACGCTCAGCGTGGCAGATCACCGACGAGAACGGCGGAGCGATTCCCGTGCACCCGACGATTTCCCGAGAGCTCCGTGCATTGCGTACGCTGACGCACCGCGCGTTCGTGGAGGGCGTGGATGAATACGCAACGGCGTTCGCGGCAGCCGCCCCCGCCTTTCAGCAACTGGAGGAGGAAACCGCCTCGGCAATGCATCGGCTGTGGCGGTTCCTCACCCAACCGCTCGCCATCCGCCGTCGGCAGACAGCCCCGCTGAAGAAGCGGAGCAGAGGCATGCTCTTCTTCATCGACGTCTTCCGTTTCGGCGGCACCTTCGCCGGCATCTTCCTGGTTCTGTTCGTCGCGTTGAACTACCAGAGCTTCACCGACATCGCGCTCGCGCGCATCCGGCCGTTCATAGTGCCGACGACCGTCAGCGAGGCGCTGCAGGAAGAACGCATTGCGGATGCGCTCAGGACAGGCAAAAAAGCGACGGCGGGCATGGCCGGCGTCGCGGAGTTTCTGCCACAGGTGGGACCGCCGGACAACCGGCTGATCATCGGGAAGCTCGACATCAACGTCCCGATCGAGCAGCCGCCGACGGACTCGCTCCTCCGCCAAGACTGGGCGCAGGTGGAACGCGACATCCAGACGGCGCTGGAGGGCGGAGTCGTCCACTACCCCGGCACAGCCCGAGCCGGGCAGGCGGGGAATTTCTTCATCACCGGCCACAGCTCGTACTACGCCTGGTCGAAGGGGAAGTTCAAGAGCGTCTTCGCGCGTCTCTCGGACCTGAATCCGGGCGACGAGTACTGGATCTACTACGGGGGAGACCGCCACCGCTACAAGGTGCGGGGCAAGCGCGAGGTGAGCCCCACCGATGTGACCGTGCTCGACCAGCCGCCGAACAAGCGTCTCTCCACCCTCATGACCTGCACGCCGGTCGGTACCACCTTACGCCGCCTCGTCATCGTCGCGGAGGAAGTGGACCCGGACACGGGCATCGCCCTCAAGCCCGGCGAGCGGACGGATCACCTGGTGGAGAAGGTGCAGCCGGAGGTGCTGCCGATATAAGGGAGGAAACATGGCACGTGCAAGAGACGGTGTATAATTTTACACAGGTCTTCTTGCATCATCGATCCATTGCCGCTGTGGTGAAATGGCAGACACGGGGGACTTAAAATCCCCTGCTCCGAAAGGGGCATGCTGGTTCGATTCCAGCCGGCGGCACCATTCGACTCGCAGCCGCTGCGCGGCGATGCTCGCTCATGGTCCTCGGCTGCGGCCTCGGGCCATTCTTCGTTTTGGGCGAGTCGAATGCCAGTGAGCGGAGCAAAGCGGAGTCGAACTGCCCCCTGCGGGGCCGGCGGCACCAGCCTTCGCCTGGCGGTGTCAGGCGAGTGGACTGTAGATCTCTCCTGCACCTCATTCTTCCCCCCCCCATTCCCGATCAGCGTTGTCCCCGGAGGGTCTTCAGCGCCGCCAGATGCTCGTCCGCCTTCTCGTAGTGCGGGGCCAGGCGGTTCACCTCCTCCAGCTGCGTGATGGCGTCGGCCACCATGCCACGCTCGGCGTACAGAGAGGCCAGGTGATACCGGGCGGCAACGTACGACGGATCGAGCGCCACTGACTGCCCCAACGCATCGATCGCCGCGTCGGCACGTCCGAATTTCTGCAGCGTGATACCCAGATTGTAGAACGGCTCGGCATAGTCGGGACCGCGCTCAGTCGCGCGGCGGAAGGCCGCAATCGCGTCGTCAGGCCGGCCCATCTCATCGTACAGTTCACCCAAGTAGTAGTACGGTCCCAGTTCGTCCAGGTTGAGCCGCGCCTTGCGGTCAACCGCTGCAATCGCCTTCCGGTACTCGGCTTCCGCCTTGGTAAATTCTTTCGCTTTCCGGTGGACACTTCCCATATTCAGGTGAGCGGACATCATGACCGGATCGATCCGAAGAGCCTCTTTGAACTCTTCCCGCGCCTCCGGGATACGGTCCTGCTTCATCAGAATGTCCCCAAGGTTATTGTGCGCGAGCGCCGAGGATGGGTAGTGGCTGAGGACATTGCGGTAGAGCGCCTCGCTGTCCCTCCAGGCGAAGCCCTGGCGGTAGGAAAGGAATCCGAGGAGCCCGACGATACCGAGGAGCCCGGCGAGGATCATCCTCTTTGGGATGCTGGGGATCCTGAACCAGACTGAATCCACAACGAATGACGCCATCAGAATCAATCCGATGGACGGCAGGTAGGCGTAGCGATCCGACGCGAAGAAGAGGAAACCGTTCTTGAAGAAATTGGTGTAGCTCGGCAGGAGCATCAGCAGGAAGAACACGATGCCGAAGGTGACAGAAGGGATTTTCCGGCGCAGCAAGAATGCGACGATGACGAGCACGACCATCGATGCGAGGAAGAGCGGGAACGGCCATTCGGGCCACCCGACCGGCCCTTCCTGCGGGTACACGACTGAGAGGCCCGTGGGCCACAGGAGTTTCCACAGATAGAAGACGGTGCTCTTGGCAGCGAGCAGTGCATTCAGGCTGAATCCCGACGATTCCAGGTTCGACGTCTTGCCAAACAGCGCGATGATCCCGAACAGGATCGCAAGGAGGAAGTACGGAATTTTTTCTCTCCACGCATTCCAATCGAGCCGGCGACCGCGGAACCAGTCTATGAGAATGAGCACGAGTGGCAATGTGATCACGGACACTTTGGAGAGAAGCGCGAGCGCGAAGGCAGCGACGGATCCGTACAGGAGTCGCCGGTCATCGTTGCCACGGAAGAGCATGTACAGGAGCATCGACGACAGGCAGAAGAAGGCAGCCAGCACATCCTTCCGCGCCGCCGCCCACAAAACCGCCTCGATGTGCAATGGATGAATTGCAAACAACAAACCGCCAACAATCGCAGCCGGGATTCGTAATCCCGGCCTGCCCGTCGCAGGCAGAAGACGGATCAATATGATCATCACCACTATCGCATTCGCGATATGAAGCACCAGGTTCGTCAGGTGGAACCAGAATGGATTGAGCCCGGACAAAAGATCATTGATCTGATAGCTGAAAAGCGTGAGTGGCACGTAGAGCTCCGGGTCATACGTCGTGAAGATGTGGCGGAGCGAGCGAAATGACACCTCCTGCACCGCCGGATTCCGCGTGATGAGCAGGCCGTCGTCAAGCGACACGAACGCATTGGAAAGATGGGACCCGTAGACAAGCACAGCAGCGACGGCGATCAACATGGCACCATGCCACAGGCGCAATCGGGACAGGAAGAGATCCGGCATGGCGCGAACGATAGTGAAGAAATTATTGTCCATACACCTGCACCGCCAGGCTCAGGATCTTCGCCATCTCCGCCCGATTCACCGGTTCCTCGGATCCGAAGGTGCCGGTCGGCCTGCCGGAACGGTCGGCGTAGCCACTCACCACTCCATCGCTCACCGCACGGAAGATGGCCGGCGCGAAGCGCGTTGATGGCAGCACATCGGTGAACGGACTCTGCATGACGGACTCGGCTGTGATGACATCGAACGCCTGGAGCACCGTCGCAACGACCTCGCCGCGGGTGGCGGGTCGGCGCACGTCGATCGTGCCGTCGGTGAAGATCGCCCATTCCAGATCCTCCGCACAGGAGACGAACGGGGCCGCCCAGCCTCCCTTCGCCGACGCATTCCGAGAATCGTGAGAACAGTCTTGATCGATCCGGGCGGCGGTGACGGTCATTTTGGCGAGTTCCTCAACCGATACCGGGTTGCCCGGGCGGTACTCTCCCAGCGGCCTGCCTGAGGCATCGCGGTATCCTCCGATCACCCGCTGCTCGACCATGTCCCGTACAAAGGGGGCGAACCACGCCTGGAGTGACACGTCCCTGAGCTGCACGATCAAGGCATTCTCCAGGAATTCCACGAAGCCGGATGCCGAAGCGTTGCTCTGTGATGATACCCGATCGGATTCCGCAATGTCCCCGAAGAGTTCCGGTCCGGCTTCCGCGCTCCGTTCACGCTCCTCCTGCGCCAGTTCGGCACGATCCTGCTGCAGGATGGATGTGAAACGAGCCGCATCATTCGTCCACGACCCTCCCGCCGCGACGGCGGCGGAGAGCCAACCGGCGAGCAGGGAGACCGTAGCAGTGAGGGGGAGGCTTCGTCGCACAACGGTGCACAACCATAGCATGTTCGCCTGTCCCGCGAAATGTCACCTCCGTAGAAAAACATCCACAAAACATCCACAATCCCTTGCTGCGGCTTCAGCAGTCCACTACGCTCCGCATGACATGACAGGACCAGTGGAAGCCGGCCCCATGGCGCCTGAGCAAGGTGCGGGGGACGATTTTTCCAAGATCCATACCATCCTCCTCCTCGGCTCCGGCGCGCTGAAGATTGGCGAGGCCGGCGAATTCGATTACTCCGGGAGCCAGGCGATCAAAGCTTTTAAAGAGGAGGGCAAGCACGTCATTCTCATCAACCCAAACATCGCCACCAATCAGACCAGCTGGGGGCTTGCCGACCGCGTGTACTTCGTGCCGGTCACCCCCGCCTTCGTCGAACGGATTATCCAGAAAGAGAAGCCGGATGCCATCGCTCTCAGCTTCGGCGGGCAGACGGCGCTCAACTGCGGTGTGGCTCTGGATGAAGCGGGAGTGCTCGCGACGCACAACGTCCGGGTGCTGGGAACGACGGTCCAGAGTATCCGGAAGACGGAGGACCGGGCACTCTTCAATCAAGAGCTGCAATCCCTCGGCGTGCCCGTTCCCCGCTCGCACGCCTGCGTATCTGTCACCGAGGCCGTCGCTGCCGCGGAGGACATTGGTTTCCCGGTCATCGTCCGGGCGGCTTTTGCGCTGGGAGGCAAGGGAAGCGGGCGAGCCGCAGACGAGGAGAAACTGCGCGATATTCTGAAGGTGGCATTCGTGGAGTCGCGTCAGGTTCTGGTGGAAGAGGATCTGACGGGCTGGAAGGAGATTGAGTATGAGGTGGTGCGGGACCGCTTCGACAATTGCATCACCGTCTGCAACATGGAGAACGTGGATCCGCTCGGCATCCACACCGGCGAGTCGATCGTCATCGCACCCAGTCAGACGCTCGACAACACGGAGTACCAGATGCTGCGCACCATCGCCCTCAAGGTGATCCGACACTTGCAGATCGTGGGGGAGTGCAACATCCAGTACGCGCTCGATCCCGGGTCACGGACGTACCGCGTGATTGAGGTGAACGCCCGCCTCAGCCGCAGCTCAGCGCTGGCCTCCAAAGCGACCGGCTACCCGCTCGCCTTCGTGGCGGCCAAACTCGCGCTCGGGCATGCGCTCCCAAGTCTTCGTAACGCCATCACGAAAGTGACGTGCGCGGACTTCGAGCCGTCGCTGGACTACGTGGCGGTCAAAGTCCCACGGTGGGATCTGCAGAAGTTCCGCTTCGTCTCCGACCAGGTGACGAGCGAGATGAAATCCGTCGGCGAGGTGATGGCGATCGGCCGCACCTTCGAGGAAGCGATCCAGAAAGCGGTGAGGATGCTCAACATCGGATGCGACGGGCTCTACCCCGTTCCGTTCCGGTTCGACGATGTGGCGGCGGAAGTGCAACGCCCCACACCCCGGCGGATCTTCGCTGTCGCTGAGGCGCTGCGCGGGGAGTGGTCGGCGGAACAGATCAACACACTCACCGGGATCGACCGGTGGTTCCTGGATGCTGTGAAACGGTGCGCCGATACGGCCAATGAGTTGTTTCAGTCCAAGCTCTCCGCCTTGCTTGATCCTCTGCTCCACAAGGCCAAACGCCAGGGCTTCTCCGACAGTGCGATCGCGAAGCTCCGCGACACGACCGCAGAAAAAATCCGGACGCAGCGCCTGCAAGCGGGCATCGCTCCGGTCGTACGGCAGGTGGATACGCTCGCCGGTGAATTCCCCGCGAAGACGAACTACCTGTACCTTACCTATCATGGGACGGAGCATGATGTCACTTTCGGAGTGGACAGTGAACAACGGACAATGAATAACGAAAAAACGCTTTCCACTGTCCGCATTCCACTGTCCACTCAACGCGCGATCGTGTTGGGAGGCGGCCCGTACTCGATCGGGTCATCCGTGGAATTCGACTGGTGCTGCGTGCAGGCGGCGCACGAGTTACAGCGGCAGGGCTACGAGGTGGTCATGATCAACAGCAATCCCGAGACAGTCAGTACCGATTACGACGAGTGTGACGTCCTGTTCTTCGAACAGCTGACGGAAGAGCGCGTGCGCGATATCGTCGACCTCACGCATCCCGCTGGCGTCGTGGTTTCCATGGGAGGACAGATCCCGAATTCCCTCTCTCCCAAGCTCGCTGCCGCCGGCATCCGCATCTTCGGCACCGCAGCGGTGGACATCGATCGGGCCGAGGACCGGCACAAGTTCTCTTCTTTCCTGGATTCCATCGGCGTCGACCAGCCGGAGTGGAAGGAGTTTGAAGAGCTCGGCTCTGCCCGCACCTTCGCAGAGACGGTGGGCTATCCGGTCATCGTGCGACCCAGCTACGTGCTCTCCGGTGCGGCAATGGCCGTCGTGCACTCCGGTTCCGACCTGGAAGCGTACCTGGAGCAGGCGGCGCTGGTGAGCAAGGAGGCGCCGGTGGTCATCTCCAAATTCGAGCAGGGTGCAAAGGAGATAGAGTTCGACGGCGTGGCGCAGGATGGAACACTGCTGCTCTATGCCATTTCCGAGCACGTGGAGAACGCGGGCGTTCACTCCGGCGACGCCACCATCGTGCTGCCGCCGCAGCGCGTGAACCTGGCGACGTTGCGCCGACTGAAGGACATCGCAAAGAAAATCGCAGGGGGGCTGCGGATTTCCGGCCCATTCAACATCCAGTTTCTGGCCAAGAACAACCGCCTGAAGGTGATCGAGTGCAACCTCCGCGCGTCACGGAGTTTCCCCTTCGCCTCCAAGGTGACCGGTGAAAACTTCGCGGTGCTGGCGACCCAGGCGCTCCTGGGCAACGCCCCCCCCGATCGCCGCTACCAGACGGTGGATCTGGACTACGTGGGCGTGAAGGCAGCGCAGTTCAGTTTCAGCCGTCTGAAGGGGGCCGATCCGCGTCTCGGCGTGGAGATGGCGAGCACAGGTGAGGTCGCTTGCTTCGGAGAGAATGCGGAACAGGCGCTGCTCGCGGCGATGAGCGCGGTCGGATTCCGGTTTCCCAAAAAAAATATCCTGCTCACGGTCGGCAAGCTGGAAGACAAAATCGACCTCCTGCCCGCCATCCAATCCCTCCGGCAGATGGGATTCTCCTTCTTCGCGACCGCGCGCACGCACGAATTCCTCCAGTCACGCGACATTGCCTCGGCGCTGCTCCACAAGGTTTCCGAGCCGAGGAGCCCGAACATCCGCGAGTACCTGGAACAGCGGAGGGTGGACCTCGTGATCAATATCCCCACCCACCTGAGCGCCCAGGAGCAGACGGATGGCTACTTCATCCGGCGCATTGCCACGGATCACGCCATTTCACTCCTCACCAACGTGCAGCTGGTGAAGCGACTGGTGGAAGCCATGGCGCAGGAAAAACTCCACGAGCTGCCATTACTGCCCTGGCCGGACCTCTTGGGGGTGCGCGGATAACGTCATCTCCCCGGTTGCGTACTCGTTTTTTTGCTCTACAATAGCCACGTTCCCCCATTCTTATGACTGCGGCAGATGACATACTGACGGATGAAGACCCATCGATCGGGAGCACCGGCGACTTCAGCGGCGGAGCCGGCGATGATGACCAGACGCTCGTCACGAAAGAGGGGCTCAAGAAGCTCAAAGATGAATTGCAGGAGCTCAAGACCAGTCGTCGCGCGGAGGTGGCGCAGCGGCTGAAGGAGGCGATCTCGTATGGAGATTTGTCGGAGAACTCAGAGTATGAGGAGGCGAAGAATGAGCAGGCGTTCGTGGAAGGCCGGATTCTCGAACTCGAGCAGAAAATCAAGAACGCCAAGATCATTTCCGAGAAGAAGGCCGACACCCGCGCGAAGGAGGTGGACATCGGTTCCACCGTCACGCTCCTCAACAAGACGGATGGGAATGACGATCCGGAGAAGTACACGATCGTCGGATCCACGGAAGCCGATCCGCTCGACCACAAAATCAGCAACGAGTCGCCCATTGGCAAGGCTATCCTGAGCAGACGGCGGGGGGACACCGTGGAAATTCAGTCTCCCTCAGGCATGGTGAAGTACGAGATTTTGCAGGTCACGTGATAGCTTATTAGCTTGTTAGCTTCTTAGCTTTTGTTTCTACGTTCAGGTAGTCAGCTGAGCTGTATTCGTCGTAATGCAGAAAAGCTAACTAGCTAAGAAGCTAACAAGCTAATAAGCTAAGCACGCAGATGGCAGATCCGTCCCCGCCAGCATCAGGTCTCGTGATTCCGGCCGACCTTCAGGCCACGTTCGGAGGTTTGGTTGCACTCATCAAAGAGTCCGAGAGCATGAACGACGAGGAGAGGCAGTACTGGATCAATATCCTGCCCATCATGACGCCGGACCAAGTGAAGAATCTGCAGCAAATTCTGGAGAGCGAGCGCCGGCAACTGGCTGAGATCGATCGTCAGTACGCCACGGAGATCGGCCGGCTGGGTCAGTCGGACCAGATCCGACAGACCGGGGAGGAGCGCCGCCAACGCAGGGGGGAACGACAGTCGAAGGAAGAATCGCACCGCTCGCAGGAAGAGCAGAATGCGGAGTCCATCTTGAAGCAGATCGAGAATGATTGAGAAAGACCGCTGTACTCTGCACCCTCGTGCGTCATCCCATCACGCTGTGCAGCAAGTAAGAATCAATCGATCGATGAGTGCGAGCAGTTCTCCCGGAGCCTCGCCGGTCGCCCGGAATTCACCCGTCTTCAGACTGACGTCCGCATCCGCGCACCACGAAGCGATGTCGTTGATGGTACGGGAGGAGAGCGACGGTGTGGATGTCAGGAGCGTGCGCGCAGCGGGGAAGGGCACTTTGACTTTCGCCGCGATGACTGCCGGGTTGCGTTCGTCATCCTGCACCATGCTCCACACGGACACGGTGTTGCGGACGTTCCACAGGAGGATATTCCAGATAGAAAAGGGATCTTCCCCCCGCTCGAGGAGCCCGCGGCAATAGAGGATGGCCTCTGCAGGACGGCGCGATGCGATGAGGCTCGTCAGATGCCACACTTCCTGCTCACCGGACGGAACAGCAAGCTCCTCTACATCAGAAACCGTCACGCTGCGTCCGGATGCATGAATGCTAAGTTTTATGATTTCCTGCCACAGGGATTCCTGGTTTCCCCCGGCCCGGTCGATCAGGGCGCGTGCCGCCTCATCGGTCATCGTGCTCCCGTTGGCCAGAGCGAGCGAGCGCATCCATGCGAGCAACTCGCGTTCCGGGAGATCAGGAAATTCCTTCACAGATGCCATCTGCATCAATGTTTTCACTCCTGCGAGACGCCGGTCCGGCGCCGGGTCGACGAACAGGAGAATGACCCCCGGATGCACGGACGATGCCAAGACGCCGACTTCGTCTTTGGAAAAGCGAGGCATGCCGTCGATGAGGATCAGGCGGCGCTCCGCGATGAAGGGGGCCGATCCGGCTTCATCCAGTAACGAGCGTCCATCGATGTCACGAGACAGAATGGACAGGCTGTCGGGGCCGTGCCGAGCGAGAAACTCTGCTATCCAGTGCCTGCGTTCCTCCCGGATGGCGTAGGTGTTCTCGCCGGTGAAGATATGCATCGCCTGCATGCCAGGAGTATAGCCGGAAGCGGCGATCCTCATTTTGGCGTCAATGAAACATTTAATATTTCAGTCAACTATAGGCCGATTGAGCGCAAAGCCTCGCTGTGCTATACTATTGAGAAATGCGCCCACACAGACATCCACTCCTGCATCAATCATACCTGCATCTATCATACCTGCATCTATCATACCTGCATCTATCATACTTGCATGCATACCTGCGGCGCCTGTCCGCCCCATCAGCCATCCGTCTCCTGGGGCTTGCGAGCATCTCCATGTCGCTCTCGTTCGTTGTCGGCATCCGGTCGGCCGGGGACGTAAACCCATTCCCGCAGGGCCAGGCGGCACTCCTGCAGGAAGAGACCCTACCGGAGAGCAACGTCCGCGGCGATGCGGACGGGAATGGGAAAGTCGATATCGATGACACCATCCTGATTCTCGAGGTGTCACAAGGCTACCGTCGTTCCTCTCCGGAAGAGATCCGCCGCGGTGACATGAACGGGGATTTCCGTCTCACGGAGAAGGACGCGCTCCAACTGCTGCGCTTCCTTGCCCTCCGCTGACACAATGCAGGTACGTTCCCAGAGCCGCGGCATCGCCAGTGCGCTCGCAGCGGCACTCCTGCTGAGTGTCACCGCTGGAGCATCCGCACAGGGAGACACTCCGATCACCACTCTCCTGCTCCTGCGCCCGCATTGCGAGGCGGCGGAGGATCTGCCCTCGCCATCCCCGTCGATCGCCGATTTCGTGCGACAGGGAACGGGACAGTGCACAAACTACCCCGTGCAGGATCCTCAGACCCAGAGAACCCCACCCCTGACTCCGGAGAGCATCCTCGACATGGACCTCTTCATCTACAACGCAGACCGCAAACCGGTGCATCAGGTGCGCGCCTGGCTTTCCTACGATCCGCAGATACTGGAAGGTGTGCTGATCACTCCGGGCAGTGATTTCCCTCTCCTCACGCCCGGTGAAGCGGACTTCGCTGTCGGAGAGGGCCAGCTGCGTCTGGGTCTGACGGCGGAAACCGGCAAAGACCCATCCGCCGGCCTCATTGTGGTCGCCCGGATACAGTTCCGGGTGAAGCAGGGGTCGGATGCCGGGACTCCCATTGCCTTTCACGACCTGCAGCCGAGCGTGGCCGGCCATACGTACATCACGACCGCAGACGACCCCGAGCGTACGCTCCTCCCTCCGGTTCTGGGCACGCTGCTGGTCATCACAAGCGCGACGCAGGAAACCACCCCCTCCACACCACCCCCCCCACCTCCTCCCGCCCCCTCGCAACCGCCGGAGGAACGAACGGACTTCACGCTCCTGCAAGTGCAAAACGTCCGCATCGGAACGGAGGGAAGCACACTCTACTTGGCATGGGACCCCATCCAGTCCGGGCGCGTCGCCGGGTACAATATCTACTACGGAACGGAGAAAGGCCGGTACATTCAGCGGCGCAGCGTTGCGGCCGACGCGCACGCGACGACGCTCCGCGGATTCGTGCCGGGCACGCTGTACTACATTGGCGTGCGCGCCGTGAGCATGGAGAATGAAGAGAGCGCGTTCAGCCGGGAGGTTGCTATCCGAGTGGGTGATCCCCGGACCTCCACCTCGCCGCTCGGCATCCGCTCGACGCGTGACCAGACCGCTCCCGACAATCCCCTGCTGGATGGAGCCGGTGTCCCTGGCGAGTCCGGTGCGTCGAGTTGGTTCATCATGTTCTTCCTGCTGTCCGCCGGCTGTGGGACTGTATTCGCCTTCCGGCGGCAGTGGGTGGCGCAGTCGGTGAAGATGACCATTGCCCCCTCTGTCGATCTTCCCCTGCTGGCAGCAACATCACCCACGCGTGACAGTACCCTCTCATGAGCACACTCCATCCTCACTGGCACGCGCTGCCCGAGCCCGACGGTGTTCCACCGTCCGCTGGCGTCCGCCGGACCGCCGAGCGCGTCCCCGTCCGTCCACCGGGCTTCTCCCGCCGGCCAGCAGCGGTGGCGGGCATCCTGGTCACGCTCGGCATCGGCTACGTCTTCTTCTCCGGCATGCGCGGGCTCACTGGCCAGGTGGCCGCCGACGCTGGCGCTTCGCCCGTCCGCATCGCGATTACGTCCAGCGGCGTCAATCCGCGACAGGCAACAGTTCGGCCGGGCCAGAGCATCATCTGGACCAATACCCAGAGTCTCCCGCACATCCTGCAGGCTACCGATCTGAAAGACTCTTCCGGCAATGCTCTCTACACACGCGCCATTTTCCCCGGTTCCGAAGAGCAGTTCACCGTGTCCCCTTCGCAACCGGCTGGCACGTACTCGTACGCTTCCATCACCGCACAGGATGTGACAGGCGAGATCGTGGTGACCGGGAGCGCCGCCATCTCCGCAAGCACACCATCTGCGCCGGCGGTGACCGGCGGATTGGGCGGAGTGGACGATGTCGTGATCCCGCGCGGAGGCCCATCGCGCGGCGGTCGGACTGCCGGGGATACATCCGCGAGGGACATTCCGGACGCCGTCGCTCCCGCGGCCGATCCGTACAGCACCGATCCGGCGCCCTCGCAGGAGGCACTCATCCCCCGGAATCCCTACACCGTCGACAGCACCCGTGCGCGTGCATCCTCCAAGCAGGAACCCGGCGCCCCGGCGCCTCCCCGGCCGTTTCGCCAGCCATCGACCGGACCGGAACTGTGGCTCGTCCTGCTCATGAGTGCCGCGGGATCCGCGCTGGTCTGGCGGAGAATGATGCATCGCTGATTGCATGAATGAACGACAAAAACCCCTCCGTTGCCGAAGGGGTGTTTGATGCGTGATGATGCCGATCAGCGGGTGACGGAGATGGACGTCTCCGGTGATTCAACGCGCGGAGCATTGACCGTCACGCGCTTGTTGGCGTCCTGCTTGATCGTGTAGCCGGTGTAACCGGTACCGGTGTTGCTGGACAGCTGCGGATCAATGGGGACCGACACAAGGTAGGTACCCGTGAGCATGTTCAGGTTGACGCAGCCGGCCGGCGTCTGACCGGAGCGGCAGACCGCCGTTTCGGTGGTCGTGATGGTGCTCGGCAGGTTGTTCTTGTCGATCGCGTACTGATACACGGCGTTGATGACCGTGTTCACGTCGCTGTGGCGCTGCGCGTTCCGCGCGGAGGCCAACTGCTTGGTCGGATTGATCGCGACGATCACGATCGAGGCCAGAATGGCAATGATGCCGATGACGAGGAGAAGCTCGATGAGGGTGAACCCTCGCAGAGCCGCCCTCGAAGGGGAACGGAAAGTCATAAGAGAGAATGGGGAGGAAGAAAGGAAACGCACACCTGGCCGCAACTCGCAAAAGCGCCAACTCAGGTAGTGCATATTGGAACATACTGTACCGTTCCAGTTCCGTGAGCGGGGAATATTTGCTTGCATTATCAAATTTGTATGAAGTAGTGAAATACGATCTCCCCCGAGCCGCCGCGCAATGTAGATTTCCTCCATCTCACGACAATGGTTCCGGAGATGTAGAGGGAATATCGTTCCCCATACCGGAAGAGATCCGTCATCTGTCGAACCTGGTCGTGACCGTGCAACCGAGCGCCTGCAGTGAATTGCGGAGTTGGCGCCCCTCCGCGGCAAGCCCGAACCTCCGCAGGACTACATGCACGTGCGAGCCCCCGGGGTGGGACCGGACCCAGTTCAAAAGCAAAGCGGTGTTTGTCTGTGTGTCGGCCGTCTGATGCGCGGGGACGACATGCGTCCAGTCGATGAGCACCGTTGGCACACGCAATATCTGCGAATGCAGAGCGCCGGCCGGGGATGTCATCGCTGTGTGCATGGAAGGAGTGTACGATCGTACACCATTACTTTCAAGGGACAGTGGACGGAAAATGATGTGCGCTATTTTTGTGACGGATGAACGTGAACCGGCTGCGGAATTTTTCCTGTTGAGGCTGTAGTGTAGCAATCAGAGGCTCGATCGTACAGAGTGGTGATGCAGTTTACCCGTGCGCGTGACTGAGGATGATGCTGTGATGATCTCGCACACGATCATTGATTGTTCATCACCATTACTGAACCGATGCCCGGGAAGTAAACCTCCCGGGCATCTTGGGCTTGCTACCAGTCACATCAACGTCTCTTCTTCTCCTCTGCGATCATCAGCCGAATCGGGTCCTTCGCGGCCAGGACTTCCGAGAGAGCGATATGATCGATCAGCCGGAACGGAGCTTCGCCACCGGCATAGCCGCGGCCCGGCATGTTCTTGGGGCGGAACTTGTCGGCAGGGTCGAGGTTGATCTGCACATGCGCGTGCGGGATCTCCCACCAGCCGTTGGCCGCCGACTCTTTCGGCGCCACCTTGCCCAGTTCATCACCCTGTTTCACCTGATCGCCCCGACTCAGCTTCGGATTGAGCTCGAGGTGACCGCACAGGGTGTACACCGCAGTCTTGTCGCTCAGCCAGTGGCCGAGCACGACGACCCCACCCCAATTGCGGACATCCTTGCTCTTACCCGGATGCATCCCGATGTACGCCACTTTGCCGTCGGCGACGGCGCACACGGGGGTGCCGGGATCGAGCGTCATGTCCTCGCCCAAGTGGACACCCCATTCCTTCAGGACTCCTTTCTTCTCCGTGGGATAGGAGTACGCCCTGCCGAACAGGTACGTATCCGGCTTCCATGCCTTGCCCTGCACCGGCGACACGAACGACTTCGCGATCACCTTCTCCTGGGCCGTGCCCGTCCCGATCGCACACAGGACGAGCAGGCAGCTGCCAACCGTACGAACCATGACCGTGTCTCCAAAACGTTGAACGGAAAGACCAAAGCGCAAGCCATGCGCCTGCTTCCACGCGGAAGCGTATTCTCAATGCGTCATGCACTGAGGAGAGGCAGTAAAGAGGAGATCAGCGCCGGAGTCCAGAGCAGGGCGCGACCGTATCACTTCTCCGTGAGCGGCTTGACGACCGCGAACGCCCGGTCGATGTCCTTCGAGTAAAATATGAACCCTAGCTCCGCGTAGCCTGCGATGATCTGCACGACGTTCAGGCCGTGCCAGGCGAAAGCCTGAAAGAACGGATAGTAAATGCCGGGGATAGCGGTGATGTCTTTGTGGAAGCGCACACTTATATAGGAAATGACTACTGAGCCTGAGCAGAAATCGCCAATGGTGTAAGAATGTGGGCACTATGTCCACCTACACCTCTCTCAATTTCTTCGAGTTCTTTGCCGCGT
>VMEW01000002.1 GCA_007375735.1 Candidatus Peregrinibacteria bacterium Greene0416_19 | reverse complement strand
TGGTGCCGAGGGAGAGGGTCGAACTCTCACGGGATTGCTCCCACCAGCTCCTAAGGCTGGCGCGTCTGCCATTTCGCCACCTCGGCATCGGTTTCCATTGTACTCGTTCGGATGGCTATTTCCTGCTATAATCGGGAGAAACACCCCCATGCCCCATTCCACCCTCCCCTCCTCGCGAATCGAACGGTATCGTAGCGCTCTCGAGCCGCTCGCGAAGGCGTTCGATCTGGTGAATGACTATGTCGTCATCACGGACGCGGACGCGCACATCCTGTATGTCAACAGGGCGATAGTACGGCACACCGGTTTCCGCGTCGATGAAGTGTTGGGGAAAAATCCCGCTGATTTGTGGGGCGGGCGGATGCCGCGGGCGTTCTACGAGGAGTTATGGCGGAACATCAAGGAAAAGAGGAAACCATTCGCAACGGAGGTGTGCAACACCACGCGCAAAGGGCGCGACTGTTGGCACGATCTGCACATCTCACCGGTGCTGGATGCGAAGGGCGAGGTGGAGCTCTTCATCGCCATCGAGCCGAGCATCAACGACCGCAAGCGGAAGGAGCGGTTCCGCGAGGAGTTCGCATCGGTCATCGGCCACGAGAGCCTGTCGCCGGCAACGGCCATCCGCTGGATGATCGAATGGCTCGCCGAGAACGGGAACCTGAACAATCGTCAGAAGAAGAAACTCCATGAGATCTACGCGCAGCACCGCCGGCTGGTCGACATGATCAACGACCTGCTCTTTCTATCGCGACTGGGACGCGGCTACCCCGCGCAGGAAGAGGTGGATCTGGCTGCGGAGTTGCACGGAATCCTCAAGTCGAAGCGGCACCAGTTCCCGCGTGTCACGTTCACGCTCACCGCCACGCCAGAGAGCCAATCGTTCCTGGTACACTCCTACCGATCGCTCGTCGCGCAGCTGCTCTCCATCCCACTGGAGGAGGCGTCGCTCTCCCTGCGCAAGCAAACGGGAACCGTGACGGCAACGCTGAAAAAAACAGCCGAGGGGTACCGGTTCGAATGCACGGTGGCCAGAGCAGGCCTGCGGCCGGATCCCGGCAGCGCCCGCATGACCACCGCACGGATGATCGCGCGCTACATCGGGTGGCATGTCCCCGAGCGCCGCAACCGGAAGAAAGAGGTGACGTGGCAGCTCACGATCCCGCCTGCAGCCGCCACAAGACACCTGTGAATCTGCCAAACGGTCAGGACTCCCCCGCTTGAAAGTTGACCTTTTCCTCATGCAGGAGCGATTTAAAGAGAGACACAATCAACGCGAACTTCGGCAGCCGGAGGCGCTGGCTGGCCGGAAGACCGTGGAACCACGTCGTGAACGTCTGCGCGAGCCACTCATGAGCTTGATCGTATGAATACGGATGCACTCGATACTGTGTGCTTTGGATCTCTTCGCGGGTGAGACCGTTGTGAAAATCTGTGACTGTTTGCCGTTGCGATACCGACATTTTCTCGTACCAAAGATGGTGGTTCATTTCATGCATGAAGTCTTCCTTCGTCATGTCCGGAAAAAGAGGCAATGACTTGAGCCTTGGAACATAGAATGCCTTCGCGCGGCCGCGTCCTTTGCCTTTGAAAAAATTGACGTCCTTCCACGACTCTTCCGGGAGTCTCCCCAGGCACTCCAGAAATTCTCTCATCTGCTCATCGGTGATGCCGCCTTTTCCATGTGCCTCCAACAGAAGAGCCCTGGCATGGTTTGCCTGCATCGCACCAATTGCCTGCGCGCGTACGGTCCTCAACGCGCCGGCTACCCCAAGGGGTGGAATGGCTTGTCCGCTCTCTTCCGGGCCGGATTCCCGTTTCTCTGGAGTCGAGTCCATCAAGGCATTGTAGCAGAAAGCCGTGATTTTGCGTACGCGATAAGCTGCCTTTTTGTTGACACAGGCGAGTGCCTTTCCCCACAATCAGCGACTTATGAATACCTCATCACCCATGCCGGACAGCATCGAGCAACGCGCCCAAGCGCTGTTCGAGAAGAGGCTGCGGGCGCAGAAGCTGGAGCCGGCGCGCGGAGCGCTCGCCGCCGTCTCGACCGAGATCCTCCAGCTCACAGAAAGAGCACGGAACACTCTCCTCGCGCTGCGCCCGACGAGCGACGCGCCCCCTCCCTCCGTACCATCGCCCGCGCCCGCTATTGAGGAAGCTCTGGCCCTCACGGAGCGCCACCTCGCAGCATCGCAGCATCCGGTGACCGGCAACGCCGATCCGGCACTCCTCACCGCACGCACCGAGTACCTCGCCACTGCCTGGTCCGCGGTTGCGCTGCGGCTCCGCCCCCTCACGCAGACGCTGCAGGAACAGCAGCAGGCCGTAGAGGCCCTGGCCAAAAGAGAGAAGAGGTTGGCGGAGAAGCTCTGGCGGGAGGAAGCGGCGTTCACCCGCCTCCAGGAGAAGCCGGGCGTCTACGATGCCACCACCCCACGGAGCGGCGGCCCCACGAAGCGGCAAGAGAGGCGACTGGAGCAGGAGCGACTGTGTGCGCAGATCCGGGCGGATCTGCAGAAACTGGAAACTCGCGTGCGGCAGAATGAGCCGCTCAAGGGCTTGCAGATTCCGCAGGAGGAGACCGGCGAACCCGCCTCGCTCACAACCATCCTGAGCCACATCCGTGAGCGCGTCGCAGCCATCGATGCTCTGACCATTCAGATCGGTGACCCACGGGAACACTTCCGGGAACTCTACCAGTCGTGCCTGCGGGATGCGGAGTGCCGCGGGAGCGTCGGTGAAGTCACGCCAGCGCACCAGCAGGAAATTCGCGCCGCACTCGAGGCAGCCGCGGACTCGTACCTCCCGCTCTACCGTCAGGCACGGGACGGGGCGAGGGAGGAAATTCTCCGGTCCCTTCCGAAAGGCGCACCCCGGATGCCTCAGAATCTTCTCAACAACCTCATCACGAAGCGGTTGGAGGAGCTCAAACATACGAAGGCGTTCGTGGTGTCCTCCATATCCAAGATGAATGCGATCACCGCAATCCTCCCGGAAGATTTCGATGAGAGTATGGATTGCCTGGAACGCCTGGAACACGAGTTCAGCGCGCGGCACAGTGCTCTCGAGCTCCAGGCGCAGGACGGATGCCGCAAGCGAAAGTCCATCGAGGGGCGGATCATGAGGGCAAGCGAAAGCGGCCAGCCCGGCCTTCCTCTGCGGCCCATCCGGCAGCACTCGAACCGCTTCCTGGAGACGGAGGAACTCTACGAGCAGGCAGCCATGGCCATGTGGAAGGCGCATATACTCACTTCCCTCCGCCGCATTTCCCAGTGGTGGCACCCCTTCAAGACCCTGCGTCGGTGGGTGCGGAAGCGGCGGGCTGCTTCGACGCCCTCTTCTTCTCCAGCGCGGCCACCTCGTGCGTGAGCTCCGCCAACAGGCCACGCCCCGCAGCTTTGGCCCGTGTCTGCAGGACGCCCTCGTCAATGCGCAGCGTGTTGCCGCTGATTTTCCAGGAGGGATTGAGGGTAATGAGCTGCATGATCTCAGTGGCCGCCACCCGCGCGCTGAGAGTGAGCATGATGTCGCGGCCATTGGATTTGGTGTCTTCAGACTTCACGCGGATGACGCTGCTGCGCCGGCAGGCCATGCGCAGGCGCAGAACGTCGAACAGGTTCCGCACCTGCTCCGGCGGCTCGCCGTACTCTTCCCGCAGGTCGGATTCAAACTCAGAGAGGATTGCTTCGTCCTCGCTCCCTGCCAGCTTCTGGTACACGGAAATCTTCTCTTCACTCTCGGTGATGTAGAACGCCGGGATGAACGCCTCCACCGGCAGCATCACCTCCACCTCCGTCTCTTCCTCCACCGACTCCTTCCGTCCGCCCTTCAGGTCCTCCACCGCGTTCTTGAGCATCCGGAGGTAGTGACTCACGCCGACGGTCTGCATGGTCCCCGACTGGCTCGCGCCCAGGATCTCGCCCGCGCCGCGGATCTCCAGGTCGCGCATGGCCACCTGGAAGCCGCTCCCGAGTTCGCATGCCTCCACGATGGCGCGCAGCCGCTTCTTGGCATCGTCCTTGAGTTTCTGCGTGTGGTAGAGAAAATACGCGAACGCCTGGACCTTGCTCCGCCCCACGCGCCCGCGGAGCTGGTATAGCTGCGAGAGACCGAACCGCTCCGCTTCATTAACCACGAGCGTGTTCGCGCGGGGGAGGTCGATGCCGTTTTCGATGATGGTGGAGGACACGAGCACATCGAATTTTCCATCTTTGAACGCGATGATCCGCTCCTCCAGGTCCTCGGCTTTCAACTGCCCGTGCGCGACGATAAAGGTTGCCTCCGGCACGAGGTACCGGAGCTTGTCGGCGAAGGCGTCGATGGTCTCGACGCGGTTGTGGAGGACGAACGCCTGCCCGCCCGTACGACCGTCCGGGCGAGCGGGGCCCTTGCGCTTGAGCTCGGCGAGGATGGCCTGCCGCACCAGCTCGTCGCTGTACTTGCGCACCTCGGTGATGATAGGCAGCCGGCCCGGCGGGGGGGTGGTGATGGTCGTGATGTCGCGGAGCTTGTGGAGGCCCAGATTCAGCGTGCGCGGGATCGGCGTCGCTGTGAGGGTGAGGATATCCACCGACGCGCGCAACTCCTTGAACCTCTCCTTCTGCCTGACCCCGAACCGCTGCTCCTCATCGATCACCACGAGCCCCAGATTGAAGAACTTCACATCCTCCTGCAGGAGACGGTGGGTGCCGATGACGATGTCCAAGTCCCCCTTCCGCAGCCGCTCCAGAATACGCTTCTGCTCCGCGGGCGTGCGGAAGCGGCTGAGCATCTCGATGCGAACCTTGAACGGCTCCATGCGTTCGAGGAAGTTGCGGTAGTGTTGGTCGGCGAGGATGGTGATGGGCGCGATGACCGCCACCTGCTTGCCGCCTTGTGCGGCCTTGAACGCCGCGCGCATGGCCACCTCGGTCTTGCCGAACCCCACATCCCCGCACACGAGACGATCCATGGGGTGTTCGCCTTCCATGTCGGCCTTGATGTCCTGGATCGCCTTCATCTGGCCCGGCGTCTCCTCGTACGGGAAGGCCTCCTCGAACGCGCGCTGCACTTTGCTGTCCTCAGCGAATGCGAAGCCCTTGGCTCTGGCACGCTTGGCGTAGAGCGCGAGGAGTTCCTTCGCCATCTCCTTCGTTTCCGCCCGCATCTTCTCGGTCAAACGCTTCCATTCCACGGTCCCCAACCGCGTGAGCACCGGTTCCTGCCCCTCCTCGTGCACGTACTTGCTCAACTTGTCGGCTTGGTCGACAGGCGTGAAGAGCTTGTCGCCGCCGGCATAGGTGAGCTCCAGGTATTCGCGCCAGATGCCGTCCACTTCCTTCTGCGTCATCCCCTCAAAGTGCCCGATGCCGTGGTCCATGTGCACCACATAGTCGCCCGGCTGGAGGGACGTGATGAAATCGAGCGCAAGTTTGGCGACACTCCGCTGCTTGACCCCCTTCTTGAGAGAGAAAATCTCTCGATCGGTGAGGAGCGCGCATTTGAGATCCGGATTTTGGAGCGAGTGCGGGAGTAAATCGTCATCGTGGGCGGGGAGGAGGATGACCCTGCCGGGGGCGTTCGTCGGTTCGTCGTGTTGTTCGTGTTGTTCGTCATCAATCCTGTGATGCGGGACATGTTCCTCTTTGAAGATCTCCTCAAGTTCGTCGACCCGCTTGCTCACGATCGCGATGTTCCATTCCTGCTGGAGTTTGTCGCGCAGATCGTTGAGGAAATCGGTGAGGGTGTAGAATTTGAGAACGGAGAGGTACCGCAGATGCACGTGGTTGCGGGTCGATTCAGGAAAGGACGTGAAGTGCAGGAGCGGAACGCCTTCTGGAGGCTCCAGCTCGTCCTGGTCGTCCAGAATGAGGAGCATATCGCTGGCAAGCTGGCCGCCGATGGGGGCCAAGCTTGTTCCGCTCACGGGCAGGAGATCCACGTGCGTTCCGGCATCGGATGTTTTCGATAAGTCATCACGATCGACGGCCAGCACCTTCTCCACTTTCTCGAAATCGAACACGATTCGGTATGGGTGAAGGGATTGGATGGGATAGATATCCAACGTGTCGCCTATCCGGCGGTAGTCGCCCGGCTGCAGGTACAGATCGTCTCCATGACGGTACCCGCGCTCAATCAGGTCCTCGAAGAAGTGGGTAAAGTCCACCGCCTGCCCCCGCCTGAGCGTGAGCTTGCGCTTCTGCAGATCCCGATAGACCGGGAAATCTGTTTCCCAGGTACCACGTGTGATAATGAAGACATCCTCGGCCGCCTCCACTTCTTCCATACAGACCAGGAACATCTGCAGTTGCTCCGGCAACACGTGACCCTCCGGGTCGGTAATGGGATGGAGCAGGTGCGCCTCCCGACCAAAAAAGTGCAGCCAGTGCAGCAGCCCCTCCGCCGAGCTGTCATTCTGCGTCACCAGGAGCGCTTGCCGCGGCTGGAAGGAGAGGAGATGGCTGGTCAGCATCGCCTTGGCCGTCTCGTTGCTGGCCCCAGAAACCACCAGGTGGTTTTTCGCCTGGAGCAGTTCACTGAGTTCCCGGTGGGTGTTCTTTCCTAAAAGAAGAGAGGGGTGCATTCGGGTTGGGGTTGGGGCTTGGGTCGTCCCCCAATACGCAATAGTCATCGGCGCACAAAAAGTGCGACCGCTCGTTCTAAGTCAACGGGTATGTACTGTACACAGTAGCATAAAGATATTGTGTTTCGCAAGCCATTCCCACCCACCCTCTCCAACCCCAACCAGAACCCGAACCACGTCACTCCTCCTGCATCCTCAACGGCATCACGAGATGTAAGAACTTCTCCTCTCCTGGCAATGTGAACACTGCCGGGTGCAGGCTGTCCGTCATGTGCATGGTCACAGTATCCGTGTTGATGTGCCCGAGAAAATCGAGGAGGTAACTGGAGCTGAGCGCGATCTTGTTTTCCTCCCCCGTCATCTCCGCTTGGAGCGTCGCCTCGTCACGACCGGCTTGGGTGGGGGGGGTGATGATGCGCGTCTGGCCGTTGGCGGAGTGGAAGGTGAGGTTGTTATTCACTTCCTTTGCAAAGTAGTGCATGCGCTTGATGGTGGTGAGGAGCTCATCGGTCGTGAAGTGGATCTTCGTCTTGGATTCTTTAGGGAGAATTTGGCGGTAATCCGGGAACTTCCCCTCAATGAGCCGGGAGAGGAATGAGGTAGAACCGATCTGCCACTCAATCTGCTGCTTCCCAAGGATTGCCTCCACAGTCTCCGGTCCGGGAGGGGCTTGTGCGCCCTTCGCTTTCTCCCCCCTGTTTGACGACAGAGCCACCTTCAGCTCTTCGAGTATTTTTGTGGGAATGATGCAGGAGATGCCTTCCACCGCACCATCGGCTGGTATTTTGTATTCCGACAGGCGGTAACTATCGGTCGCCACGAGTATGAGCGTGCCCCCTTCGCTGCGGACATACACTCCGGAGAGAACTGGGCGAAGGGTGCTGCGCGCCGCAGCGAACGTGACAAGGTGTAAAGCTTGTAGGAGAGGCTCGACGCGGATAGTGAGTGATGATTGTTTCTCCGTCCGGGTAATGGTGGGGTAGTCATTCGCTGCTTCGCCGGCGATCATGGCTTTTATTGTGTGTGATGTACATGTAAGTTGTGTCCCTTCTTTTGTTTGCAACAACACTTCCGGATCGTGGTTGTACTGGGCGAAATTCAGTATCGCCTTTGCTGGTATGGTGACTGATCCTTCATTCTCAATGTGTGCTGGGAAGCTTGTAATAATACTTAATTCTAAATCCGTGGCACTGAAGGTGCAGGTATCACCTTCAGCGCGCATGAGGATGTTTCCTAGAATGGGGAGTGCTTGCTGGCTGCCAATGGCACGACTCACTAATTGCAATGCACCTAAGAGGACCCCAGTGTTACAGGAAAATTTCATAATCTATAAGAAGATAGAAAATAGAATATACTGAATTAGTCATAATCATACAACCTTCACAATTATTTCTTTATGCCGGCTCCTCTGTGGAAACCACTTCCAAACTTATAGAAAGGTTCGCAGAGGAAAGAGAAAATCATATGTCTTGTGCAAAAGATGTGTGTGGGAATGATGTGGATAAGATGAGGATATGCAGCTGTGGATATGAGTATCATACAAATAAAAAAATTTGGCTTATTATAGCCAATATATAGAACAAAATAGCGCTCTGAAAAATAATTCATACCTTTATGTCAAATCATGGTTATCCACAGGTGGTGTGGATAACTTTTTTGCGCAAAGCCCCGGCTTTTCCCACAAGAATCCCCAATGAAATGAGGATAAACGCCGCACCTGTGGATAAATCCATCAGGAAAAATATTTCTTTCTCTGCGCCATGTCCGGCGCAGTCGTTCGGTTCCCGCTCACCACGCATTTCCCCTCCTTCATCCGCACGAAACTGCCATCCGGCACATCCTCGGTCACGAACGACCCGCCGACGATGAACGTGTCTCTCCCGACCTTCACCCCGGGGTTGACCCCCACCTGGATGCCGAAGCGGCACCCCTGTCCGACGATGGCGCCGAGCTTCGCGAGGCCGGTCGGGACCGGCGCGCCATCTACCTTCGACATAATCTCTCCTTCATCCAGCCGGAAGTTCCCCGTCATGGTGCCGCCGCCGAAGGAGACGCTCTCCCCGATGACGCTGTCGCCCAGGTAGGTGGAGTGCGTCCACACATTATCCGCGAGCACGCTGGATTTCACTTCCGTGTCGTAGCCGATCACGCACTTCTTCCCCACACTCGCCTGACACACCAATGCATTGTTGCCGACGATCGAGCCTGCGCCGATGACGCACGGGCCGACGATGGTCGCATGCGGCATTACCTTTACGCCTTCTTCAAGGATCACGGCCCCGTCGATCACAGCGGTCTGGTGAACTGTCGCGGTGCGATGGATTGACTGCGTCGTGACGTCCTTAAGCAGCAATTGAAGCAGCGGCAGCAGGTGCCATGGGTATTTCACCGGCTGCCATATTCCTTCATACGCAACCGCGGCATACTCATGAGTGTCGAACATGGAAGCTAGCGCAGCCTCATAACCATCATCGTGATTACTCCTCACTTTCTTGAGGGCAGCCAGAAGCGCCGCAGGATCGTTATGCACGTGCGCCACGATGTTCACGAGCTTGCTCGGCTCATTTCCTTCACCAGGTTTTTCGATAATGGATGTCACGCGGTACGCATGACCCGGCGCGCTTTTTACAGTCAGGTATCCGCCCGGGAAGTAGCGCTTCACCCGCTGCGCGAGGATGGCGCCGTCCTTCTTCTCCGCCGCTTTCCGCAGGAGCGCGTAGGCTTCCGGTTCGACCACATCATTGCCGCCCACAACCATCACCGACTCACCGCGAAGCCTGGGCAGCGCGCTCAGAAGCGCCCCCCGCATCCCCAAGTCCAAATCCTTCTGCTCGACGAATGTGAGGCGCGGGAAGAGTGCCCGGGTCTCCTTCTTATTATGTTTCCCGCCGACGAGGATAATGTCCTTCTCTTTACATCCCCCCTTCTTCAACCGGTCGATCTGGTGTGCCAACAGCGTCTGCCCGCAGAGGGGGAACAGGGACTTCTCTTCCAACGGCCAGAAGCGGCGCGAACGGCCTGCGAGGAGGAGGAGGGTTTTCATTGCATCCATTGTAGGGTGACGGCGGGGGCGGGGGCTAGGGCCCATACCATGGCACGAGAGCGCCCTTCCACGGGCGCGGATGTCAATCATGACCCGCGCCCGCGCCCGTGGAAGGGCGCTCTCCGGGTGGAATGATTTTTGGGTTTGGCATTACTTCAAGCCGGAGTGCATACCTCTTCAGCGTCCCCGCCGTCGCCCGGACACCCGCGGCGGAGATGGCCGGCAGCGTCACCTCGATCACGATGCCGCCACCCAGATCGATCGAGCGGCCGGCGACAGCGAGGATCACCGGGATCTTCCGCTGATCGACCTCGTGGAGGAACTCGCGATAGGCGGCCGAGTCATACTCGATCCCGCTCATCAGCACCGCGCCCACGTCGTACCGTCGGATCACCTCCGGCAGCGACCCCATGTGGTTGCCTGTGGGGCTCGTGAGTACGACCAGGTCGAGCGACCGGTTGAACGGCGACAGGTGTTCGCCGAGCAGCTCGAGCGCCCCCCAGTCACTGCCGCCATCGACGAGGACCGTTTCTCCTTTCGGTCCCACGATGAGTGTCGCCTCGCCGTGGCGTGCATCCAGCGGATAGCTGCGTAGCGTTCCGTCGGCGCGGGCCTGCGTCTCCTTCCAGAGCAATGCGCCTGCCGCGAGCAGTGCGAACACAAACGGCCAGCGCCAAGAAGGGCTTCGTGACATGAAGCGGACGACTATACATCATTCCGCAGATGCCTGCCGCTTCTTCCGTCGCGCCCTCCACCATCCCGCCCCCGCCCCCGCCCCCATGAGCGCCAGCAGGGCGATGGGGCCGGAGTCGGTTAGGTTGCCCTCTGTGGGGGGCGAAATTGGTAGATCGATCGTCGAGGTGACGGTCACGGAAGTGCGGCCGTCCTGGGACTCGGCGCGGACCGAGAGGCCGAAGGTGCCCGGCTGTACGCCCGGTATCCGCACGGTGCGGACCTCCGGGCTCACTGCATCCAGGCGGACGCTGCCTCCGTCCTCCATGTTCTGATCGACCGCGAACCCGGCGATAGTGATCTCCTCAGGGTATGACCACGTAGCCGTGACGGTGTAACGACCTTCCCCGTCCGCTTCAAAGCTCATCTGCAGGTCGCTCACTGCGGGCAGGGGTTCCTGTTCCATCACCGTCTCGCCGGTATCGGCCTCGCCGTTGCCGGTGAAGCTGGCGGTGCGCGCGAGCGGATCGAGCGGAATGCCGGCTCCGTCCGGGCCCGTGCGACGCGCCTTCACCACGTCGGACACCCGTACCGTGTACGTCATCTCCGGTTGCTGCGGCATCGTGACGATCCGCACCTTCGTTCCCTGGAACGTCAGACGGCGGAGGACCAGCGTATTGCCGGAGCCATCCGTGATATTGAACGCGCTCACCGCCTGCTGAGGATCCACGCTGACGGGTTCGGAGAATTCCAGGATGACTCCGGTGGAGGAGAGGGGCTGCGCCGCGAGGAGGCGGACGGTGGTCGGTGTGATTGAAGAACTCGACGAAGACGAGAAATTCGATGCCTGTATCAGGGGAGAAGAAGCGGACTCTTCAAATTTCTCGTCTTCGTCGAGTTCCTCGTTTTCCTTCAGGTTCACCCTCACTTCCTCCGTGAAGTAGGCACTCTCCTCACCCTCGTCGTCGACTGCCAACACCGCGATGTAGAGCACATCCGATGACGGATAGGTGGTGAGGGTGTACTCCGGTTTGCTGCTCACGGTCGTCTCGAAGTCATCGTACTGACCGCTGTTCTCCACGATGGACCTGCGGCTGTAGTAGACGTGGTAGTACGCGACGGTATCCGTCGCAACCGGCCTGTCCCAGTTGATCCTGATGGCACCCGATTCGTACCGTGCCGCGAGTCCCGTCACCGGCGGCGGCTCCGCGATGACGGCAGCAGGCCACATCAAGGTGACAGTCAGGATGGCGCAGCGCAGGAACAGACGGCGCATCGGGTGGGTGTGGGTATCGGATTATTATAGCAAAAAACGCTCATGCGGGCAATCCCGGCCCGGAGGCGCATTTCCTGTCAGGGTTTCTCCTTGGATACAGGTTGGGGATCACATGAAATTTTGCGCCGAGAGTCAGATGAACGTTTACAGTTACTACAAATCATTGACGCTCAAGCCATTACCATCATACTCATCAGGTTTCGAGCCGGCAGCTTCTTTCGCTCCCGCCATCGTTTCCAGTGTTGCCAGCACCGCGGATGCGGCGGTCAGAAGTTTCAACCTTCGGCTTTCTTCCCCCTTCTTCTCGGTGAGCTTGGTGCGGCACTGTTCCATGTAGGTCTTCACAAAGGCCTTCGCGTTGGCATACCAGGCCGCATCCGGCTGCTGGCCTTTCTTCGCGTTCCGGAGATTCTCGGCCATGTGTTGGAGCAGAATTGATATCTGCTCAAACTCGAGGGCGCCGCTGGTGTTGTTTTGCAGTTTGTCTCTTAGCTTCACAATCGTATTTCCCCATTTCCACTCAGCCTCAAAAGACTTCTGTGCCAGTTGGAGGAGATGCTCAGGAGGAAAATGGACGAATCCTGCGGCTTCGAAGTCACCGTAGACCGTCTGTGAAGCATGCTTTGTTACACTCCAATTGTCGTGAATCACACCGATGTCCTTGAGTAACTCCTTTCCTAAAATCTTCGCGATCCTTCCGGTGGTGTCTGCTGTAAGCGCAGTGACGACCTCAGGCACATTTCTCTCAGGAGACTTCGGCGCTCCCGAGGAATGTTCAGATCCCTCGTGCAGATTCATAGTGGAAGGAAGGGAAGGTATGATATCAGTATAGAACAAAATATTCTATATTGTCAACTACTTTTTTCCAAGCCTCTCGCTGCACCTCAGACCATTTCCGGATCAAAAGGATACCGCGAAGCTGTCCCCAAGCGGCTCAACGGCGAGCAAAGGCATTGATTGTTCAGCATCTCTTTGAAAGCGAAGTGGTATCAGACCGGGCCAGCCCTGAATGCCCGGTCCAGCTTCATGATTCTGAGGAGGACGAGCATCCACCCTCCCATCGCCACCAGTGCGCCGGCGGTCACAGCCGATCCCACGAGGAACGGGCGGAGAAGCGCGAGCGGGACGAGCAGAAAGATGGTGAAGAGCAGCCACAGACGGATCTCCCGGGCGCCGAACCGCATCGGGAGAATCTTCATCGCCTGCGGCAGCAGGAGAACGGCGAGCAGCGTGTGGACAAGGGCCGACGTCCGCGCCGCGCCGACGAAGCCGAGTGGCGGGATCAGCATGATGTTGCCCGCGAGCGAGACGATGACGCCGGCGGCGAGCGTCATTACGAGCGGCTTCCACGCGTGGCGGTGGAGGAGCGCGTAGAAGCTGTAGAGGATGATGCCGTTCATGAACATGGAGACGGAGAGGATCGCGAGCGCCGTGTCGGAACCCGGCTGTCCGGGGTGACTCAGGTACTGCTCGGTCGTGAGGAGCTGCGTGAGCGGGCGTGCCCACAGGAGCGCGAAGAGAAAAGAAACAGTGCCGAGGAGGAGGATAGCGAGGAAGACCTTGCCCAGGAGCCCCCGTGCGTCCGCGCCGGACTTGTCGCGCTCGCCGAGCACCGGCAGCGTCGAGTTGAGGAGGAAGGTGGGCAGCAGGTACGCCATATCCATCATCCGCTGCACGAAGCCGTAGTAGGCGTTCTGGATCTCGTAGTCGGGGCGGAGCCGCGCGATGAGCGTCACATCGAACTGCCGGTAGAGCGCGGTGCAGAGGAAGGCGACGCCGTAGGGGGCCGCCTGGCGGAAGAGGTGACGCAGCATCACGGGATCCCACACCGGCCGGATGACCATGATCTTCTTTGCGAAGACGAGCGAGAGCAGGGAGAGCACCATCGCGCCGAGCCCCCCGGCCGCCAGGAAGATGAAGAGCACCGATGTGTCGGCCGACTCGCGCACGCCGAGGACGATGAAGACCCCGATCGTCGCGGTCGACACGATCCGTTGCGCCACCTCGGCGATGAAGACGTACCGCATCCGGTGCGTCACCTGGAACGCGGTCCGCAACATCCCCGCGAGGAGCGTGAAGAACGGGACGAGGGATGCGATGGTGACCGAGAGCGGCAGCGGCGTCCCGTGCCAGGCGGGCATGATCCACACAACCGCGAGCGCGGAGCCGAGCGAGAGCAGAAGGATGCAGATGCGCAGGACGAGGAGTGAGCCAAGGACACGCTCCGGATGCTCCGCACGACTTACTTCCCGCACTGCGACTGCATATAATCCGAAGTCGGCCAGGATGCCGAAGAACTGCAGGTATCCGTACGCGGTGTTGTAGTTTCCCGCGAGTTCCTTCGTGAGGCCCACCGCCACGAACTTGACGGTGAGGATCGAGAGCGCCGCCATCGCTATCTGGCTCGCCATCTGCCAGAGGGTGGAGGCGGCGATGGCGCGGGGATGGTGGCGGTGATCCGACACCCGGCTATGGTACTGGTTCTACGGCTTCGCGCTCAAAGCTCCAGGACCGGGGAGTGGATGACAGGCGCGCTATGCCGCTAACCCGGCAGCAGTGTCGAAGGACCGTGGTCACCTAAAACGCCTCGGTGAGCTGCCGGATGCGGTTCACGCGTCTACGGATGGCTGTGACGACGTCCGCGGAGGAGGAGGTCAAGCCTGTTGACTGGAGATGCGCCAGCACGTCGGCACTCGACTCGACGCGTGCGGCACACCGCTCGATCTCCGCGAGGAGCGCCTTCGCCTCTCCGTTCGACGGCATCTCCCCCAGGACGGCCCATTGCGCTCTGCAGTTGTGGCAGGCGGCGGCGATCAGCTTATAGATCCGGCGGGCAATCGCTGCCCGCTCCTCCAGTTCCCATTTCCAATACGGATCTTCCAGATGGGACCGGAGTTGCTCGAGCGTCCGGTGGAGCTGTCCCGGAGAGAGCTCACTGTCGGGGCAGTCAGAACGTGGTGACGGGAGTGGCATGCGGGGGGTGGTGAGCCATCAGCAATCAGCTTCGTCTTGATGCATGATAAGAGGATGCCACGTTCGCCCGTCCGCCTGGTGGAGTCAAACACTGTCGCGCGGACGGGTCGATTTCATTCTGGACAAGCCATAATTCTATCCGTACAATCCGCTGCACACGGATGCTCCTCTCCTTCCGACACCTCACGTCCACCAAGCAGCTCACCCGGGCCGACGCGGATGCCATTTTGGCGGGGGCGACGGCAATGGACCAGGTGCTGGCGAAGGGCGGGGATGAGCGGCTGAAGGGAAAGGTTCTCGCGGCGCTCTTCTACGAGCCTTCCACCCGCACGCGCCTGAGCTTCGAAACCGCCATGCTCCGCCTTGGCGGGAGCGTCATCACCGCCGACGGGTTCCAGTTCAGTTCCCTCTATAAAGGAGAGACAGTCGAGGACACCATCCGGATGGTCAACCAGTACGCCGACATCATCGCCATGCGCCACCCCGAGCAGGGCAGCGCCGACCGGGCGGCGGCCGTCAGCGATGTTCCGTTCATCAACGCCGGCGACGGACCGGGGCAGCATCCCACCCAGGCGCTGCTCGATCTCTACACCATCCAGAAGGAGCGCGGGAAGATCGAGGGACTGCGGATCGCGATGGTCGGCGACCTGCGCTACGGCCGCACGGTGCACTCGCTCAGCTTCCTCCTCGGGCTCTTCGCAGATGTCCGCTTCACCTTCATTGCCCCTGCGGAGCTCACGATGCCGGAGAAGGTCACAAGTTTCCTCCATGAGAAGAAACTTTTCTTCGAGGAGACCGGCGACTTCGCGGCAGGGCTCGACTGTGATGTGCTCTACATGACGCGCATCCAGGAGGAGCGGTTCGCCGATCATTCCGAATACGAGCGCCTCAAGCTTGTCTACCAGCTCAGCGCCACACACCTGAAGGGAAAGAAGGTGACCGTCATGCACCCGCTCCCCCGCGTGGGCGAGATCGCCACCGACGTCGATCCGCTCCCCAACGCCGCGTACTTCCGGCAGGCGCGCAACGGCGTGCCGGTGAGGATGGCGTTGCTGGAGATGCTCTTGAGCTGATCCTGAATTTGCGCATCATTCCCACCCGACATCCGCGCCAAACGCGTAGCACATTTCCCGAAAGCGCTGATTGAACTCCGGGCTCGTCGAATGCAGATGCTCCCCGTCGGTGATTACTTTCAAGCCGGGGTTTTCCGCCACTCCTTCGTCTTCCAGAACCTTTCGCGCCTGATTGAGCGTCTCACGCTGGCCGTACACGATCAGGAGCTTGTGCTCGTCGAACTGGAGCTCCCGTACAGGGGAAATGTGCGGGATGACCGCGATGCCGGTACAGCCGTCATCCATCAGGATATCCGCGAAATCCCACAACTTGCTCCGCGCGACGACCGGATCCATCTCTTCGCTGCGTAGATCCATGTGAGCGCTACCGTTGCTGTCGTGGCTCGTCTCGAGTACGACGTCGACGAGCGGGGCGTCACGGCAGATTTCTTCCGTGACACGCATGAATACATCGAATAGTTTCTCGCGGGAAACGGCGGCGACGAGAAGGGGAATTTCCTTTCTACTCCGGTCATCCTTGTAGCTATCGAACCGGAACCCTTCCTGTGGGATGACCTGGAGATCAAGCGAAGGTCGTACCGCCTCCGTCAGGGTGAATTTCCCGTACTGCTTCACCGCTATGTGCCGCTTGAGACGTTCGTTGGAAGAGGACTCGGATCCCCGCATAGCGATAGACTGTACGACAGAAGGGGCACGGGGACAAGCGTGGTACAATGCCATCCCATGAGTTTGCCCCTGCAGAGCGATACAACCATCCGCTTTCCCCGGTTGATCGACTGCCACGTCCACTTCCGTGAGCCGGGGCTGGAGCAGAAGGGAACCATGCGCAGCGAAGCCGCCGCCGCGAAGGCCGGGGGGGTCGGGATCGTGTGCGAGATGCCGAACACGGATCCGCCGACCGTGACGATTGCGGCGCTTGCGGACAAAGTGCGTCGTGCCGCGGAGGTCGATGACTGCGGCATCCGATTCTTCTTCGGCGTGACGGACAGCGTTCACTTGCGTGCGATCGAGGAGCTCTGGACGGGAACCTCCGCGGACATGCGGCGGCTGAAAGCGCGCTGCCCGGGCGTGAAGATCTATCTGGATCATTCGACCGGAAACCAGAAAGTGAATGCTGGTTTGCTCGATGATGTTTTTCAGACCTGCGGGCGGCACGGGATCCCCGTGGTTGCGCACTGCGAGGATGCGGAGATGAATGCGCGGCTGCAGGCGGAGAACGCGCGAGCCGACGTTGGCGCTCACTCGTTCATTCGTCCGCCGGAGTCCGAAGCGAAGGCGATCGGGCACGCGATCACGTTCGCAAAGAAGCACGGAAGCCGTCTCCACATCGCGCATCTGTCGACCCGGGACGGAGTGGAGCTGGTGCGCCGCGCGAAAGCGGACGGCCTGCCGGTCACGTGCGAGGTGGCGCCTCACCACGTCTTCCTGACGACCGACGATTACGCGGCGCTCGGGACGTTCGCGAAGATGAATCCGCCGTTGCGGACGCGGGATCATGTCGAGGCGCTGTGGGCGGGGATCGCCGACGGGACGGTCGACTGCATCGCCACGGATCATGCGCCCCATACAATTGAAGAAAAACGTTCAAGCAATCCTCTCGATGCGCCGAGCGGCGTGCCCGGCGTCGAAACGATGTTGCCTCTGCTCCTCACCGTCGCGCTCGGCGGATGGCCGCATCCAGCGTCGGCGCGGCCTGCGGCATGCGCACTCACCATGAATGACATCGTCCGGTTGTGCTTCACACATCCGAACCACATCTTCTCGCTCGGCGCGTCGGATGAGGAAGTCCTGGCGGTCGATCCGGATGCGGAGTGGACTATCCGGGGGAAAGATCTGCACAGCAAATGCCAGTGGACTCCTTATGAAGGATGGAACGTGAAAGGAAAAATTGTCGAGTGGCTTGCCGTCCAAGCCGTAATGATGAGCGTTCATCCGGATGAATGAAGACGCCCGCTCTCATCGATTGTCATGAACAATACCTGAGGACTTCTTCCAACGACCGCGCCACTTCATCCGCCTCCTCCTGTCCGCCTGCTGGCGTGTGCTTCCCGATGACGAGCACGCTCCTCATCCCCGCCCGCTTCGCCGCCTCGATGTCGAAGAGCTGATCGCCGATGTACACGCACTCCTCCGGCGCCGCGCCAAGCCGATCAGCCGCGAGGAGCAGTCCGTGCGGGTGCGGTTTCTGGAATTTCCCCATGCCCATATCGTCGGCGGTGACGATGATGTTCGTGTACCTGGAAAGGGCCAGCTTCCGCTCGATGCGATCCACGTAGCTGCGCCATGAACCAGTCACGATCCCGAGGGGATACCGCTCCGCGGTTTTTTTCAGCAGCTCTTCGGCGCCCGGGGACCATTCTACCGCCTGCCCCAGCAATTCTTCGTACAGACGGTCCCTCGCTCCGCGCACCGAAGGCGCATGCTCTTCGGTGAGCCCGAATTCGGCGAGGATGTCCCGCAGGTGCCTGCCCGCCATGTAATCGGCAACGAACCGGTCGGACGGATAGTCGATGCCGATCGTCGCGAGAGAGCCGATGACCGCCCGCTCGTAGAGGTCGATGGTGTTGACGAGCGTGCCGTCGAGGTCGAAGAGGACCGCGCGCATGGGGGCCGCGAGTATACGTTCTTTCTATCCGCAGAAGGAAACCGAAGAATCCGACGATACCGACGATGCCGAAGAGCGAGCTCCGCGCAAGGGGAACAGGTATCTTCGGGCTCGTCGGACTCCTCGGTATCGTCGGAATCCTTTTCTCAGACTTCCACCATGAGCGGCACAACCACCCGCCTTCGCCGCCGCCTCACTTGCTTTGTTACGAGTGCGAATCATAGCTCGATCGTAGAAGGCTACGGCGGGCGAGAAGTGGTGGTCATCGATCGTTGCAGGTTAGACTTCTACCATAAGCGGTACGACCATCGGCTCGCGGTCCAGCTTCCGGTCGAAGTACCGGTACAGCGCGCCGGTGACCGCGCGCTTGAGGCCTTTGCGTTCCTTCTCGCCGCGGTTGAGTTCCTCTTCGTAGGCCTTGCGGCAGGCCAGGATCACGTCGCGCGTGATCTCCTGCTGCTCGGAGCCGTAGATGAGGCCGCGCGAGATGACGTCCGGATCGCCCACAAGGCGCTTGCTCTCGGCGTACACCCGGAAGAGGACGATGAGGACCCCCGCCGAGCTCATGATCTTACGATCGTCGAGCACGCGCTGGCCCTCGCCGGCGGCGCCGCGTCCGTCGATGATGACGTCGCGGTACGCGATCTTCTGCTTGCTGCGTCGCGCGTCGCCGGCGCGGTCGAACTCGAGGATCTCGCCGTTCACGAGCAGGTGCAGCTGGTTTTCCGGGTAGCCGATGCCGCGCACGAGGTCGGCGTGGCCGACGCGCATGTGCGGCTCGCCGTGCTCGGGGATGACGTGCTTCGCCCGCACCAGGCGGTGCATCAGAAGCAGATCGTTCGCGTAGCCGTGGCCGGTCGTGTGGAGCGCGAGTTCCTGGTTCGTCTTCACGATCGCGCCGGAAAGGTGGAGGTTATTGACCACCTTCGCGACGGCCCGTTCGTTGCCGAGAATCGGATTGCTGCTCAGGATCACCGTGTCGCCTTTCTTGATCGCGATGTGCCGGTGCGTGCCGAGCCCGATGCGCGCGAGCCCGGCCATCTCCTCGCCTTGGCTGCCGGTCGTGAGGATCAGGACTTCCCGATCGGGGAGTTTGTCCATCGCAGGGTTCACCTTGCGGATGAGTCCGCGCGGCGTTTTCAGGTACCCGAGGTTCTGCGCGATCTCGATGTTCGTCTCCATACTCCGTCCGGAGATGAAGACCTTCCGGTCGAAGGCGCGCGCGTGCTCGATCACCTGCTGCAAGCGATTGAGGAGCGAGCTGAAGGTGGAGATGATCACGCGGCCCTTGGCGTCGCGGATCAAGCCGAAGAGCGTTTCCGAAATTTCCTTCTCACTCTTCGAGTTGCCGGGCTTCAGCGCATTGGTCGAGTCCGCGATGATCGCGAGTACCCCTTCGTCGCCGAGTTCGGCGAGGCGATGGAAGTCCGCCGGCGGTTCGTTCATCGGCGTCAGGTCGAACTTGAAGTCGCCCGTGTGGACGATCTTCCCGTACGGGGTGTGGATCGCGATGGCGGCCGAATCGGGGATCGAGTGCGTGACCCGGAGGAATTCGACTTCGATCTTCCCCAGTCGCACTTTCTCACGGAATTTCACCGTGTGGAGCTGCGCCTTGCCCGTCAGATGCTCCTCGTCGAGGCGCTTTTTCACAAATGCCATCGTGAGGTTGGTACCGTAGCAGGGCGGGAAGTGCAGTGCGGGCAGCAAGTGCTGCACCGCGCCGATGTGGTCGAGGTGCCCGTGCGTGAAGAGCACGGCCTTGATCCGGTTCTCGCTGCCTTTCAGGCAGCTGATGTCCGGGATCAGGTAGTCGATACCCAGCATGTCCTCGTCGGGGAACTGGAGCCCCAGGTCGATCAGGTAGATGTCGTCGTCCACTTCGATCACGAAGCAGTTGCGGCCCACCTGCTCGAACCCCCCAAGGGGGTACATGCGCAGACCCTGGCCTTTGCCCATCGGGATGACGGGGGCGGCGGCGGGCTGCGGCCGGCCGTTCGGTCGTTGCGGCATCGGAGTCTGTCCGCCTGAATAGTAATGCGATTGTGAGCGTGTCGCGCTCTGCTGCGGGCCCGGCGCTCCGGGTGCTCTGCCGCCGCGTCGCCTGTGCCGGCGCTTGCCCTGAGGTCCGTCGAAGGGCTTGCCTGTACCCGGCATGCCGGGGGTCGGCGTTCCTTGCGTCCGTATTCCGGTCGCCTGCAGGGCGGGCCCTGCGAATCCGCCCGAGCCGGTCTCACCGGACACAGCGGGCACGTTGGAGGAGAGCTGAGCTCTCTGCTCCACAGTTCCTTCTTCTGGTGATGTGTTCACAACAGTCTGGGAAATAAATGATAACTGCGACCATCGTACTCCCCCGGAAGCCATTATGCAATGGCATTGATGTCGATATGCCTATATTTTGGCTTCCATTCAACGAATTTTATATTCTATATTCTGTAAGAAACATGCGGTCGATGGAGGAGAACCAGGAGAGTCAGAGGAGATATTCTCCCGCATGTCCTGCGTATCCGTCTCTTGCCGCTGGCTCCGGTGCCGCGTACTCTTTCATGCTGATGGACGTGTTGGTTTCTTCAGGCGCCACGCGGACGGTTCCGGGTACGTCCCTCATTTCGCTGTCGTTCCCCTCGCCCGCCAAGGAGAGAGCCTTTCTGCTGCTCCACGTGAAGGCCGAGCCGCGCGAGGCGCACATGGTCGAGGAGGAGTGCACACACATCATCCAGAGCAGTCTTCTGCAGTCGGAGGGAGAATCCTGGCACCGGCTGGACGGAACGCTCAAGGAGCTCAACGGGCTCTTCAAGGGGTTCCTGGTGTCGCGGACAGTGGAAGATATCCACGCGCTCGTCGCGCTGCTCGACAGCGACGGCATCCTCCACGTATCGCATGCCGGGCGTAGCGAGGCGTACCTGATCCGCGGCAGCGCCGCCAGTCAGATCACCGAGGGGAACCGGGGCAAAGCCATTGCCATGTTCGTGCACATTTCGAGCGGCGCGCTCGAGCAGGGGGATAGTGTGCTCTTCGCGACCCAGCGGCTGCTCCGTGCCATCACCCCCGCCCAGCTCCGGGAGCTGGCGCTCCGTGGCGATCAACTGCTCAACGAAGTGGTCGGACGATTGGATGCAGAGCGTGAAATGGCGGCCTTGGCCACGCTCCACATCGTGGGGCCCCCCCGCCGGGCAGGTTTGGTGGATACCCCCGCCATTCTCCCGCGAGCAAGGGTTCGTGAACGCTCCACGGTGGGGACGACACTGGCGTTCCTCTCCACCGCAGCCTCCGCGACGGCATCGCTGGCATCGTCGGCTGCCGCCGCGCTCGGTGGCAATAGTCGCGACCGCCGTGGCGGAGCCACGGCGCGCCGGCCGGCGGGTCCGTCGCCCTTCCTCGCGCGCGTGCGTGAGGCCGGGCTGTCTCTGAGCAGGGCAGCACGGTCGTTCCTGGCCGATCTGCGCCATCCCGAGCGCAAGCGGCGGGCGCACCTGCTCCTCCTGGCGGGGGGGATCACCCTCTTCCTCGTCCTCTGGGTCATCTTCAGCCTGACCGCCAACACGCAGCGCAGCAAGACGCGCGTCCAGCTGACCGAACTGATGCAGCAGATCGAACAGGAATTGCAGACAGCCGACAATCGGCGGATCAGTGGTGACAGCGACGGTGCCAACGCGATTCTCCAGCATGCCGAGGAACAGGCGAAGGAGATCATCAACAATCCGAGCAGTCTCTTCCGTTCCGAATCGCTCACGCTCCTGGACAAGATCCGGGCGAAGAAAGAGGAACTCAACAACATCGTGCGCGTGCCCACCCGCGTGGTTGTCAATGTTGCCTCCCGGAACGGCGACGTGTCAGCGCACGGTCTCATCGGCATTGCCGACGGGGAATTCATCGTCTACGACCGCCAGCAGTGGTATCACGTGCTGCTCAATGGCGTGGAAGAGGGCAAGCGCCTGTCCGACGAGGGCTACATCATCGACGGTGCGGCGTTTCTCCGGCAGAAGTCACAGGTCTTTCTCACCACTGGCGATGGTGTCGTGGAACTGGAGAGCGGACAGCCGCTGGCCATGAAAACGGATGATACGAACGGTTGGGTGTCGGGCAAGGACATCGAGGCGTACCTGCGGTACCTGTACATCCTGACGAACGACAGCCGCATCATGAAGTACGAACGGCTGAATAACCGCTACGGTCCTGGTGTGCAGTACAACGTGACGGGTGATCTGGCAGGTTCGATGGACATGGCGATCGACGGGAGCATTTACACGCTCAAGGAGAACGGCGTCATCGTGAAGATGCTGCGCGGGGAAGTGAAACCTTTCACCATCAGTCATGGGCCGGAGGATGTTCTGAAGGATGCGAGCAGACTCTTCAAGCTGCCGGATGGCAACTTCTACGTTCTGGATCCGGTCCGCAGCCGCGTCATCGTCCTGTCCGATGGCGGCCAGAACGGAGAATCCTCCTACCTGAAGCAGTACATCCTGGAGGGGAACCAGCTGGGGAAGTTGCAGGACCTGTACGTGGATCCGGATGAGGCGCACCTGTACGTTGTTGATGAGAAGAGAGTCTATGTCATTGATCTTGGTCGACGGTGAGCTTGTAGCTGGCCCGCCCGGCCTGGCCGTTCGGACGGGTAGCTTGTAGGGTTGAAGTACATGCGTGTCCTTCTCTTCGGCACCTTCGATCGTCTGCATCCCGGCCACGAGTTCGTTCTCCGCGAGGCAGCGCAGCGTGGGGAGGTGCATGTCGTGATCGCGCGGGATGCCAACGTGCGGAAGATCAAGGGGCGTGACCCGGAGCAGAATGAAGAAAATCGAAAAACCGCGATTGAATCAACGTATCCGCAAGCGCACGTGTTGCTCGGTGACGACACTGATTTTCTGGCGCCCGTCCGCTCGGTTTCGCCCGACCTCATCCTCCTGGGCTATGATCAAATGCTTCCGCCCGGTGTGCGGGAAGCGGATCTTCCGTGTCCTGTGGAACGGTTGCCGGCGTTCCAACCTGCGATCTACAAGAGCAGTGTAAGACGCGCGTAATATCTGGTATACTGTCTTGAAACACCCATGCACATCCCCTCCCTTCTCAAGCAGCCCCTCGTCAAACAGTTACTGGGCGCCGGCGCCGGCGCGCTGGTTGCGCTCGCTCTGTACAGTGCGTACGCGGCTGCAGCGCCGCGCGTCACGGCGCTCATCGTGCGGATCCCCGGAGATGCCGCTCGCACCTACACGGACGAAGAGCGGGAGCAGAACCTGGCACGGCTCGTGGAGCTCGTGAGAGAGAGCCTCACTCAGTATCAGTAATCAGTGAAGCGCGAAAAGGCCACCGACGGTGTCCCTCTCGCGGGCTCTCCCTTCCCTCAACGGTTGCGCTCCAGGCAGGCTATCAGTGGCGCCCTCGTTACTGATACACAGATACACTGATACTCAGATATTCTGTGCATAATGCTCGTCGCCACCTTCGTTCTCCTCGGCCTCGCATTCGGCAGCTTCGGGAATGTCCTCATCCTCCGGCTGCCCCGGCGGCGGAGCATCGCGGGACGGTCGGCCTGCCCACGGTGCCGCGCTCTGCTCCGGTGGTACGAGCTCATCCCCGTCGTGAGCTTCCTCTTCCTGCGCGGCAGATGCGGACACTGCGGGGCGGCCATCTCCTGGCAGTACCCGGTCGTGGAAGCTGGGAGCGCACTGCTCTTCCTCGCCGCTCTCTTCCATGAACGCGGTGGCGTTCTCACGGCGCTGCCGCTTGCATGCGCACTGTGGCTCCTGTTCCTCATCGCCGTCACCGATGCACGGACACGGCTCATCCCCGATGCGCTCAGTCTTCCGTTCCTGCTCGTGAGTGTGCTGTACGCCGTAGCGGCCGATGCGTTTTCCTGGTGGGGACCGCTCCTCGCCGGCGGGTTCTTCGCGCTGCAGTGGGTCATGAGCCGCGGCCGGTGGATCGGCAGCGGCGACATCCTGCTCGGGCTCGGGATCGGCGCACTCCTCTCCGCGTGGCAGTCGGTCTACCTCTTCCTCACGCTCAGCTACGTGACCGGCGCACTCTACGCATGCGCGCTGCTCCTGCTGCGCCGGCGCACGTCAAAAGACATGCTGCCGTTCGGGCCGTTCCTCGCGCTGGGGGCCATGCTCACGGTGTTCTTCGGGGATTGGATGTTGTGGTGGATGGGGATGATGTAGGAGCCGAGAGCTCGAGCTCTCGGCTGCGAGAAGAAAATCTGACATGGCAAAGAGGGACTCTCGACCAATGACTGGGAAAGCCCCTCAGGGCGCCAGTCGTCATTCACTCATAGAGAGGGGCTCGCCCCCCTGCAGAATTCTGTTCTCCCGCGGGAATCCAAAATTCTACAGAGGGAAAGCCTGGAACGGCTGACCAGCAAATAATACTCGCTTTTAGTGATTTGTCAAATAAAGAAAGGCTTTCGAATCGGTCCTGGGGCATGTTTTAAGGCATTTCTGTGGAAAACGTGTACAGAGACGGTGGATACGCGATCGGTGCCGGGGTTACGAACCCAAGCTGCGGCTTGTATGGTATTTGCATGAAGGTCGTCGCTCACAACCGCGGTGCCCCGGGATGACGAATCCCGGTTGCGGTCCCATTCACTCCTCTATGAAAGTTGTCGCCCACAATCGTCGTGCCAGGTTCGACTACGAGATTCTCGATACCGTCGAAGCGGGCATCGTCCTGATCGGCGGCGAAGTGAAAAGCTGTCGAGGCGGACAGGTCAACCTGTCGGGCGCGTACGTTTCTTTCCTGGGCGGAAAACCCTTCCTGAAGAAAGCGAAGATCTCCGCGTACAAGTTTGCGGCCCTGCAGCCGGGAGCCCGGGCTCCCGGCTATGAACCGGAACGCGATCGCGAGCTCCTGATGAAAAAATCCGAAGCCGAACGCCTCCGCGCGCGCGCGGAGGAGAAGGGCATGACGATCGTCCCGCTGGAGGTGCGGGCGGGGAAGTACATCAAAGTGCTGCTCGGGGTGGGACGGGGACGAAAGACGCTCGACAAGCGGCAGCGGATCAAGGAACGGGAGACGTCACGGCGATTGAGAGAGGGACGCGACCTCTGAATGGCGCACTTTCTGTATCAACCGCACGGCGGAGCCGTGCTGCTTTGGTGGACGCCATTTTTCTATCGATCTCAGAAGCACGGCTTCGCCGTGCGGAAATATTACAGGATTCTCAATTCACCATTCTCAATTCATAATGCGGGTATGTCTTTGCTCCCACCTCAAATCAACCGGGTCATCGAGGAGTTCACCAAGCTCCCCGGCATCGGGCCGAAGAGCGCCGAGCGGCTGACGTTCCACCTGCTTCGCAGCGCCAAGGCCACCCCCGAATCGCTCGGGCAGGCGCTCGTAGACCTGAAGCGGGAGCTCCGGTATTGCCGCACCTGTCAGATGGTGGCGCTCACGGAGGAATGCCAGATTTGCTCTGACCCCGGGCGCGACCGTGGGACGATCCTCGTCGTCGAAGATCCGCTGGAGGTGATCGCGTTCGAGAAGACGAGCTACCGCGGCCTCTACCACGTGCTCCACGGCGTGCTCTCGCCGATCGACGGCATGGGGCCGGAACAATTGAAATTGAAGGAGCTCGTCGATCGTGTCAAAGAAGGCGGCATTGAGGAGGTGATCATCGCGACGAACCCGGACATTGAGGGGGAGGCGACGGCGAGCTATCTCCGGCTGCAGCTCAAGGACTACGTCCCGCACATCACCCGGCTCGCCCATGGGCTGCCCATGGGGGCGGATATTGAATTTGCAGACCAGGTGACGCTCAAAGAAGCTCTTGCGGGGAGACGAAGCCTCTGACGGTGTTCTATCCGCGAGCGTCATCCTGAGCCGCGTCGAGGGGTGACGTTGAAAGGAGGCGTTGGCGGGGAGACGGGCGTTGTGAGGTCCGTGCTCTGATCGATTCCGGAGCGGATTCCTGCCTCTTCGATGCCGCGCTGGCGGAGATGATTTTTTCAAAAAAATAGAATCATGAGAGCGGGTTTTCTACCCGCGGTCCCCATGGATCACGACAAACAATTTTTCACGTCTTCGCGTGCCCATGCTACCACATGCATTCCAGCCCATCGTCGCGGGAAGCCCCCGCACTCGATATCACGCAACATCGCATCGTAGGAGCGGGTGACGTTGCCGATGGGGATGCTGAGGTCGTACATGCGTTTCCGCACTCCTGAGTCGTAGACGTAGAAACACTCCTCACCATCATCGTATCCCCAGAGTGTGACCCAGTGTCCGGCAAGGCGGGCCATGAGCGAGCTATGGCGGCCGTTGGGGAGGTAGCCGTTGCCAATCCGAAGCATGACGGACTTCCCTTCAGCGAGCGGTTGCCTGAGTGCGCGGAGATCATCGTCACGAGATACATGTTTCAGCGGGCGCACTTCAGCGCACAGGCCATGTTGCCGGAATGCCTCCACCCAGCGGTGTGGGCTTGAGGGAGGGCCGAAGAGCTGGGCAAAGAGCGAGGAGTAGAGTTTCCGCGGGTGGCTAGGTACGGGCTTGCCGTACGACTCCAAGATGCCGGATGCCGAATAGCCGCCGCAGTAAGTGGGTCCCTGCTCGCGGTACAGTGCGGGTTTCCGGTCGAGAACGATGTGGGACGGGAGAGGTTCCATCCGTGAGTGCGGGGAGAGTATCGATGGCCGCAGTAGATGTCAATTATATTTTACCTCCGTGATCATGTTGCCGGGGCCGCTCCGACCTGCGGAAATAGGCAAACCACCTGTCGCGCGTAGCGCGACAGGTGGTGCTGTCTCAGCGGCCCCCGCCCCCGAAAACGCTGGTACCAGTAACGAAGAGCGCGACACCGCCGAGGAGAATCAGGCCGGTGAACACCAGCGAGAACCCGGTGATCGTGCTCGGGTCCCGCATCATCCCAATGCCGATCAGGAATACGATTCCGATCAGGGCGAGTCCGAGGAGGACGATCAGGCAGCCTGGCGCCTTACCACTCATGAGAAGCTCCTTTCTGCTGAGACAAAGATCGCTGCAGCACGGTTGCTGCAGTTATTACATTATAACATACAATTTTATAATAGCTAATTCCACATTTTCGCATGGGCGAGCCGCCTGTCACCCGAAGACAACAGGCGGCGTCTCCTCTCAGTCCGTCTTCAGCAGCTTTTCGCCACCGTACATGCAGAGGAGTGAACCCCAGCACAGCGCGATGATGGTGATCAACACGCAGGCCAGGTCGGTCGGCTTCTGCAGGTCGATGGGCTGGCGGCTGATGCCGATAACCAGCACGACGCCGAAGGAGAACATAACGGCGCCGGCGATGCAGGCAACGAGGCACACCAGTCTGGCGAAACTCTTCCACAACTTCGCGAGCTTCTTCACAGCAGCCTCCAACGGATTTGAGATGGATCTGTGGCTGTGGCGAACGCACGCCGCAGCTGTTACATATTATAACATAATATTATCGTTATGAATATGCGACCCCAAAAAATGGCCAGCCTCTCCCTAAGGAGAGGCTGGCACCGTCTTTCAATCTTGGAGTCGTCGTTCGTGGTCTGCCCTGCCCTCCCTCTCCTTGAGCCAGCGCTCGATCCGCGGAGCGCCAAAGAAGAAGAACAGGGAGATCGCTTGCGTGGCGAGAGTCATCCAGCCGAACGGCGCCAAGCCCCGGTCTTCCGGATGGAAGACGAGCTCGTACATGATGATGCCGCCGACAGCGCTGCTGGAAATGAGCAGGATCCACGCGATCCGCCGGTACACAGGGTCCATGTCAGAACCTCCAGAGAGAGAAGGAACGAATGGCGCGTACCGTGTACGCGCTCAGTGGTGATCGTACGTATGTAACCTTTTTTGTCAATGCCGAAACGCCCGCACCCCCGTCACCACCATCGCAATCTCCAGTTCATTCGCCTTCGCGATCACCTCCGCATCCTTCACCGACCCGCCCGGCTGAATCACCGCCGCGATGCCTCCCTTTGCCGCTTCGATGAGCGCGTCCGGGAACGGGAAGAAGGCGTCGCTCGCGAGCACGGCACCGTTCGCCTTGTCGCCCGCGCGCTTGAGCGCGATCCACGTGGCATCCACCCTGCTGGTTTGTCCCGACCCGATGCCGATGGTCACCAGATCTTTCGCGAGCACGATCGCATTACTCTTCGCGTGCTTCACGCTCTTCCAGGCGAAGAGGAGATCGGCGATTTGTTCCGGCGTCGGTTGCTTCTCCGTCACGCACGTGAGGTCGGATTCGGTCACGATCTTGTTGTCGCGGTTCTGCACGAGCATGCCGCCGAGGACGGAGCGATACATCGTTCGATCACGGAGCGCGTCGCCGTTCTGCTGTCGGATGACGCGGATGTTGGGTTTCTGCTTGAGAACGTCGAGCGCTGCCGCCTCGTACTCGGGCGCAACGATCACCTCCACGAACATTTTCTGATCGATGATTTTCTGGGCCATTGTTTTCGTGAACGGACGGTTGACGGCGATGACGACGCCGAAGGCGGAGAGGCGGTCGGCGTCGTAGGCGCGTTGAAATGCCTCGTTGATCTCAGGATGCGACGCAATGCCGCTCGGGTTGGCGTGCTTCACGAACACGGCGGTCGGCTCCGTGAATTCCTGCACCGCGTCCCACGTGGCGTCGGCGTCCAGGATGTTCAGATAACTCAATTCTTTGCCCTGTAATACCTCGCCCCAGGTGGGGGCGGTTGTACCCCCGGTAGAGACGCGCGATTCGCGCGTCTCTACCGGGGATATTTGGGGCGAATATGTGGCGTAATATTTCCCCCACTGGTGCGGATTTTCGCCGTAACGCAATTGCCGGCCGCCGGTCAGCATGATGCCGGTGTTCGCGCCGCCGGAGAGGTACTCGGTGATGGCTGCATCGTACGCGGCGGTGCGGAGGAAGACCTTCGCCGCGAGTTCCTTTCGCGTGTCGGGTGTGGTGTCGCCGTTCGCTTCGATCTCACCGATCACGCGGTCATAGTCGGCGGGATCGCAAACGACGGTCACACTCGCATGATTCTTCGCCGCGCTCCGGAGAAGCGCGGGACCGCCGATGTCGATCTGCTCAATTGTCTGCTCGCTCTCGAATGGATACAGATTCACGCAGACGAGATCGATCGGTTCGATGCCTAGTTTTTTCGCTTCTTTCTGATGCTCCGCATCATCACGGCGGAAGAGAAGACCACCCATGATCATCGGGTGCATCGTCTTCACGCGGCCGGAGAAACACTCGGGGAACTTCGTGACGTCCTCGACCGGCGTCACCACGATCTTCGCGTCAATGAGGGCCTTCGCCGTTCCCCCCGTCGAGATGATCTGATACCCGGCCGCGACCAGACGGCGTGCGAAATCGACGATGCCGGTTTTGTCGGAGACGGAGAGGAGAGCTCGCTTGGGCATGAGTGCAGGCACGGAGGGGATGAACTGTAGGCATCATACACGCGGTAGAAACCACGGTTGTCCAAACCTCACATTTCTGCTACAATAAGAAGAATACTCTATGACCCCCAAGGACGCAGGATCCGCCGGCAGGAAGAAGGTCCTCATCATCGAGGACGAGAAGCCGCTCGCGCATGCACTGGAACTCAAGGTGGGGCACGAGGGGTACCAGACGACGGTGTGCCTGAACGGGGCGGAGGGTCTGAAAGAGGCTCTGGAGAGCAAGTACGACCTGATCCTCCTGGACCTCATCATGCCGGAGATGGACGGCTTCACCTTCCTCCATGAGCTGCAGCAGAAGAAGATCAAGGTGCCCGTCATCGTCCTCAGCAACCTGGGCCAGGAGGAGGACCGGGCCAAAGCCAAGGGGTTCGGTGTGGTCGATTACTTCGTGAAGGCGAATACGCCCATTGCGGACATCGTGAAGCGGGTGAAGGAAGCGCTGGACTGATGCCTGGCCGGTGGAAATGACCCCTTCGACTTCGCTCAGGACAAGCAATGACCAAATTCCAATGAACAAACAACTAATCAATAATCAGTAACCAAACACACACATGGCTCTCAAAGACGCGGAACTCGGCAAGATTCTGGTGGAGCAGAGCTACCTGAGCGTGGAGGATCTGAAGACGGCGGAGCAGTCCGCCAAGGACCGCGACGTGCCGCTCAGGTCGGTGCTGCTGGAGATGGGCATGCTGACGCCGGAGCTGATGGAGAGCGCTATCGCGGAGTTCTTCAAGCTCCCCTTCGCGGACCTGCAGGCGACTCCTCCCCCGGCCGAACTCGTGTCCATGCTGCCGGAGGAGATTGCCCGCACGTACGGCACGGTGGTCGTTTCCCGGAAGGAGAGCGCGGTGAAGATCGCCACGTCGGACCCCAGCAACCCGTTCCTGGAGGAGGCGATGCGCGCCAACATCGATCAGCAGACGGCGCAGTTCCCGGAGGGCGAAGATTCGGACCGTAAGCGTATGGCCACCAAGAAGACCGCGGCGGTGTCCCACAGCTCGTTCCTGCACCGGGAGCCGGAGCGGAAGAAGTTCACGGGAAAAATCGAGTTCCTCTACGCGCCGCGCGCCGCGGTGGAGGCGCTGTTCGTGCATTACCGGAAGCCGCTCGCCACGCGCTTCCAGCAGATCATCAACGAGCAGAAGAAGGTGGCGCCGGAAATCATCACCGAGATCTTCAACGACGCCATCGAGCTGCGCGCCTCCGACATTCACTTCGAGCCGCAGGAGAAGATCGTGTACGTCCGCTTCCGCGTGGACGGCGTGATGCACATCGCCGGCAAGATTCCGCGCGAGTACTACGAGGGCGTGGTGAACCGCATCAAGATCGCCGCCAACATGAAGATCGACGAGCACTTCGCCGCGCAGGACGGGGCGATCCGCTACGAAACGCCGAGCGGCACCACCATGGACATCCGCGTCTCCATCGTCCCCATCGTCGACGGGGAGAAGATCGTGCTGCGGTTGCTCTCCGAGTACATCCGCACGCTCACGCTCAGCGATCTGGGCTTCAGCGAGGAGTACAAGAAGATTCTGGAGCGCGCGGCGCACAAGCCGTTCGGGATGATCCTGACTACCGGACCCACCGGCGCCGGCAAGTCCACCACCCTGTATGCGCTCCTGAAGATGCGCAACTATCCGGACGTGAATATCTCCACCATCGAGGATCCGGTCGAGTACAAAATCCCCGGCATCAACCACATCCAGGTGAACACCGAGACGGAACTTACCTTCGCCAAAGGTCTCCGCGCCCTCGTCCGTCAGGACCCGAACATCATCCTGGTGGGGGAGATCCGCGACGGCGAGACGGCGAGCATCGCCGTGAACGCCGCGCTTACCGGTCACTTGCTCTTCTCCACGCTCCACGCGAACGACGCGGCCACCGCCATCCCGCGCTTGCTGGAAATGGGCGTGGAACCGTTCCTTCTCGCCTCCACGCTCGAGATCGTCATCGGCCAGCGGCTCATCCGCAAGATCTGCCCGCAGTGCCGCTACAGTTACTCCATTCCGCTGAATGAGGCGCAGAACCTGTTCCCGGGCGCCGACGAATTCTTTCCGGACAAGGAATCCGTACGGTTGTACAAAGGGAAGGGGTGCAACGCGTGCGGCAGCACCGGCTTCGTGGGCCGCTGCGGCATCTACGAGCTGATCGTCGTGACGCCGGAGATACAGGATTTGATCATCCGCCACGCATCCAGCAACGACCTGAACATGCTTGCGCGCAAGCAGGGGACCAAGCTCCTGTTCGAAGACGGCTTCGAGAAGGTGCGTGCCGGCGTGACGACCATTGAAGAACTGATGCGCGTCGCGGCCCCCCCTGGACTCCTGTTCGCCACTGCCAATGCCATCCGGAAAAAGTCCTGACCATCCTGCTTCCAAGCGGGTTGCGGCTCCTCTGCCCGGAGGTGATCAGGGCAAGGGTCAGGGTAAGGGCTTCATCGCGTTCCTGCGCGAGTACGTCAGTTCGCTCGGCGAGCAGGGCGGGGTGCCCGTTATCGACAGGCAAATGCTGGAGGGACACACGGTCGCACGCTCGCGCCCCGTGGCATCCGTCGCGAAGCTGCCGGCACAACGGATGCGGGTGCAAAAGCGCACCGTCGACGCCATGCTGCCCGCAATGGAGAAGACGCTCCAGGAGTACATGAAGCGCCGAACGCAGTACCGCCGCGAAGCGGAGAAGATGCGCAACACCGCCGCTCCCGCCGTATCCGGCAGCAAGGTCGCACGCCGGTTTGGCTCCTACCTACCTTTCCTGTTGCCGGCACTGTCCGATGCAACATCCGCGCAGACCGAGAGCAAGGCGAAGAGCCTCACCTCCACGTCCTCGACGGCAGATAAGGAGAAAGAACTCGAGAGCCTGCTGCAGTTTGCGCAGCAGGAGCATGCGGTGACGGACCGGATGGCGCGGTCGATCAAAGAAGAACAGACGGAGGGCGACGTTGTCGTGGATGTTCCGGGCAAGGGCCGCTTGCTCAAGAGTGCCAGCAAGAAAAAGGAGGAGGGCGCCGTCTCGCAGGAGGATCTTCCCGTTGACGACAGAGAGAGCTTGCTCCCTGCCGCACGGTCGCGTTCGTCCGGTTCCATGTCCGGTGATGACAAAGATGGTGTCTTTCACAGCCTGCTCCAGGGTCTGCGGGATCTGAAGTCCAACTGGGAATCGGCCTCGCGCCAGGAGCGCGAACGCCTTTCCCGGGTGGAGAAACAGATGAATGAGGTGATGAAAAGCCAGAGTGACGCGCCATCCGTCCCCGCAGGGACGAGCGGGAAGATCCTCGGGCCCGCACCCGACAAATCGCCCTCAGCGCCCCGGCTGTCCGCCGACTCCGTTCCGCGCGCCGCATCCACTGCGGCTGTCGACCAGAATATCTTAACGTCGCTCCTGTCCAGGTTCGGCATGGATGCCGACAGAAAAACCTCACCCCTCCCTCCCCAGGCGGCGGGCTCACAGAAAAAAACTGAGGGAAAAAAGAAAGATCAGGCTTCCGGTGCGGCAGACAAGTCCAACTCCGCCAAGGCTTCGCCGGGCAAGCCCGACTCCGCCAAGGCTTCGCCGGGCAGGCAGGATGACAAGAAGAAGAATGAAATTAAGGATGCGCCCAAGCCGCCGCCACGGCGCAAGATCCGGAATTCCGGTTTTCTCGAATTCATCGGCGCCATCAAGTACTTCGGCATGGGGAAGGAGCGAATCAGCATCATCCAGAACCTGGCAACCATGCTCAATGCGGGGTTACCACTCGTGGATTCCGTCCGTACACTCCAAATGGAGACCAGGGTGAAGCCGGCGAAGAAGCTCCTGGGGCGTATCGTCGAATCAGTGGAAAGCGGCACGCCGCTGTGGCGGGCCATGGAGGAGCAGCACTTCTTCTCCCCGCACGCGATCGCGCTCATCCGCATCGGGGAGGAGGCCGGGAACCTGGCCGAGAACATGGAGTACCTGGCTCTGCAGCAGGAGAAAGACCAGGGCCTGCGCCAGAAGGTGAAGATGGCCATGATCTACCCGACCATCGTGCTGAGCCTGATGTTCATCATCGTCATGGGCTTGGGGCTCTTCGTACTCCCGAACCTGGTGCAGGTCCTCTTCTCGCTCAACGTCAAACTTCCGCTGGTCACGCGCATGGTCATCGCCTTCACGAACGGTTTCACCAAGCACGGGAAGGTAATGGTCCCGTCGATTCTCGCCGGGATCGCCCTGCTCGTCATCCTGGCCAAGTTCACGCCGCTGAAAGTGGTATTCCAGTGGGTTCTCTTCCGCATCCCGGGCATCGGCAGACTGGCGACTGAAGCGACACTCGCGCGGTTCGGGGTCATCCTCGGGGGGCTCCTGCAGGCGGGGGTTCCGCTGGTGGACGCACTCAAGTCTCTCGCGGAGGTGACGCCCATCGTGTCTTACAAGCGTTTCTACCAGAAGCTCCTCGAACACATCTCGATCGGCGATTCCTTCTCCAAGAGCTTCGCGCTCATCCGCGGGAGCACCAGGATCATCCCCGTCTCCGTCCAGCAGCTCATCATCACCGGGGAGCGGACGGGATCGCTCGCCAAGATCATGCTGAAGATCGCCGATATCTACGAGAAGAAGGCGAACGATACGGCCGCCAAGCTGCCGGTCATCCTGGAACCGATGCTCCTCCTCTTCATCGGAGGGCTCGTGGGGACGATCGCGTTCGCGATCATCGTGCCGATCTACAGCATTGTGGGGAATGTCGGAAACTGACATGGAATCGGACAGCTATTCAGTTGGCAGTGGACAGTGAATTTTGCGTACTGTTGTCCACTGAACCGCTGTCCACTGTCCACTCCAACGGTGCTATTCTCTGTGCGATGCGCAGATTCGGTTTCAGTTTGATAGAGATGCTGCTCATTATCAGCATCCTGGGGATCACCTCGACACTGAGCATTCCGCTCTACCGCAGCTACCAGCTGCGTACCGACCTGGCGCTCGCCAAGGACCAGATCATCCAGGGACTGGAGCGCGCCAAGCTCAATGCGCGTAGCGGTAAGGAAGACACGGTGTGGGGCTTCTACATTCCGGAGGGCATCCTGTACGCCGGTGCCAGCTTCGCAGGCCGTGACGCCGCAAAAGACGAGATCTACCCCATGCCGTCGACGGTCGCCGTCACGGGTCTGCTGAATGTCATCTACGATAAGCGCGGCCTGCCGGACGTGACGGGTGAGGTGCGCCTGCACTCCATCAGCGGCGAAGATGAGGACATCACGGTCACCATCTACATCAGCTACCTGGCAGTGACGGCCAGCAGAGGGGACCAGCCGACGATCTGCCACCGCAACACCGACGGCACCAGTCAAACCATGATCATCCCCGATGCCGAGTGGCCCGCGCACCAGGCGCACGGGGACACCCAGGGGCCCTGTGGCATCAGCGGCGGCTCTGCTTCCTCGGCCGCCGGCGCGTCATCCTCGGCGGGTGCGCTCCCGCCCTTGTACTGCAACAGCCGCTTCTGTCTGAGTAATGGCGTCATCACCACCCAGAGGAAGGTGGAGGTGACGTTCCGCAACCTGGGATCGAGTATCACATTCGGCCCGGGCGGGCCGGTCATCCCGGTCTACGTCTGCGGGAGCGAGGACATGGGCGCCCGCTGGTCCAACCTGTTCGGTGGCGGGGGGAACTGCAAGTCAGTCGGCAGAGGCCGCGCGGTCGATCCGGACGATGAAGAGGACGAGGACGAAACGTACGTGAGCAACACCCCCCTCACCCTGCGCGTCCAGGGGCACTACGATCCACGATCCGGCATGGGATTCGAAGCCAGCTACGATTCCAACGACCGTTCCGGCCATATCCTGTTGCTCCTGAACGGGGAGAACCCCTTCTCCTACCCGGGCTTCGGGAACACGGCCAACCTGCGCAGCTTCCTTCTCCGCAAGAACAAACTCGATCCTCTGACCGATAGGATCCAGATCGGGCCGTACGAGATCCTCCTCATCGCGGAGCTGCAGATCCTGAGCAGCACCGATGCGGACTTCGACGACGACGTGCTCCTCATGACGGTCGATCCAGCTTGACGAGCTTGTTGGCTTTTTAGCTTGTTAGCTTGTTAGGAATCGAAGCTAAGAAGCTAACAAGCTAATCAGCTAAGAAGCTTTGCGATGCGGAGGTACGATTGAAACATGCGCAAGGGGTTTACGTTGATAGAGATGCTCCTCGTCATGGGCGTGCTGGGAGTCATGTCTTCGCTTTCCATTCCTCTCCTCCGCAGTTACCAAATCAGGAATGATCTGGCGCTTGCCAAAAACCAGATCACGCAGGGGCTGGAGCGGACGAAGCTGCTCGCCCAGTCGGGGCACCAGGACGCGAAATGGAGCTTCTACGTGCCGGAGGGGATCCTGTTTCAGGGCGGTGACTACACGAACTACGATCCATCCCGAGCGGAGCGCTACCCCATGCCCTCGAACATCAAGACCTCGGGTCTGACTCAGGTCACCTACGACTGGCGCGGAGTGCCGGACGTGACCGGCGAAATCTTCCTCAGCGCGCTCTCCGGTGAAACCGATTCCATCACGGTCACCATCTTCATCGACAATCAGACCGTGGCGACCACGATCGGTGACAGTCTCACGATCTGCCACCAGATCCCCGGCGGCGGTCAGGAGACCATTCTCATCACCGATTCCACCTGGCCCAGCCACCAAGCGCACGGCGACACGATCGGAACGTGCGCTTCCGCATCCAGCCTTGGCGCGAGCAGCAGCGTCAGTTCGTCTCAGGGTGTTTCGTCCTCTGTCGCATCCTCCGTCCCCGCATCGAGTGCCGCGAGCAGCGCGGGGGCCGCTTCTTCCAGCAGCGATGCCGGCGGGACCGGCGGGACGACGGGAGGCGACGCCGGTGGTGGTGGAGCGAGCAGCGGCAGCAGCGCCCCGGCGGGGACTGCCTGCCTCCCCGCGAGCGGCCTTGCGGGTCACTGGGCATTCGATGAGAGCGCCGGCGCAGCCACCGCCACGGACGGCAGCGGCTACGGTCACCACGGCACGCTGGTCAATCTTTCGACGAGTTCCAGCTGGACTACCGACCGCCCTGCTTCCTTCCAGGCCGATAACCCGCGTGCGCTTGCGTTCAACGGGACGAACGGGACGGTGAATGCCGGTCATCCCGCAGGTCTCAACGACATTCCGGTCAAGACGGTCACCGCGTGGATCAAGCCGAACGTGGCGGGACAGATCGCGCGCATCATGGACAAGACGCGGTGGTTTGTGGATCTGGAGAGCCCGAACGCCCTCACGTACTACCAGTACCTGACCGACGGGAACATCGCGATGTGGCGCACCCCGACGAACAGCATCACGATGGGGACGTGGAATCACGTGGCGGTGGTCTACGACCGCCAGAGCACCGGCAACGTCCCGGCGTTCTACATCAATGGAGTCCTCCAGCAACTCACGACCATGCAGGCGCCCACGGCCGGTCCGCTGGGCGACGCATCGTACGACCTGACGATCGGCAACCGAGGCGCGGGCGATCGTGGATTCAAGGATGTCATGGATGACGTCCGCATCTACAGCCGCGCGCTGACGGGCGGCGAGATCGCCCTGCTGGCGGCCGGCTCGTGCTCCGCGTCTTCATCCTCGAACAGCGGTCCCGCGTGCACGGATTCCAGCGGGCTCGTTGGCTACTGGAAGATGGACGACGGTCCTGGCAGCACCGTTGCGGTGGACAGCGGCGGGTACGGTGCCACGGCGACCCTCCAGAATATGCAGAGCACCGCTGCGTGGTCATCCACCGTAGCGCCGATGCAATTCCCGAATGACCGTTCGCTCTCCTTCAACGGCGGGAACAACCGGGTGCTCGTGGGCAAGCCGAACCAGCTCAACAACATCGACGTGAAAACCATTGCCGCCTGGATCCGTCCCACTTCCTACGGCGGCGGAGGGTACGGTCACATTCTCGACAAGCAGGACACGGCTGCCTACAACCTGGGGTGGATGCTCTTTCTGAACAATAACTACGGCACGGATGTCGCGCGCCTGAAGTACAATCATTCTTTTCAGGAATACACCGCGTCCTGGCAGACGCCGCCGAACTCGGTCCCTCTCAATCAGTGGACGCACGTCGCCGTGGTCTACGACCGGCGGAGCACGGCGAACCATGCGCAGATCTACCTCAACGGCGTCGCGCAGCCGGTCGACCGCGTATCCGCCGGCGTGGGTGCGGCGGCCAACGACGCGCTGTCGAACCTCTACATCGGCAACCGCGCGAACCCCGACCGCGGATTCGCGGGATTCATCGATGACGTCCGCATCTACAGTCGCGCCCTCCCACCTTCCGAGATCCAGACTATCGCAGCAGGCCGCTGCCTGGCGCCGCCGGTGACATCCTCCGGTCTCTGTCCGCAGAAGTTCACGATCAACGCGGCGAATCTCATCACGCTTGCGGCGGCATCAACCGTCACGTTCCGGAACTTGGAATCGAAGATCACCTTCGGGTCCGGAGGCCCCCCCATCCCGGTCCATGCCTGCTACAGCACGAACGCCGGCAGCAGCTTCACACACCTGTTCGGCGGCAACGGCACCTGCACCGGAAACGGCGTCGCCAACGGCAATGCCGTGAAGCCGAACGGCATCGACACCAAGACCGAGAGCATCGCCGCGGGGTCGCAACTGGTCGTCCGGATCAACGGCCGCTACAAGCAGCAGGGATGGCTCGCGTTCGATCAGACGTACCAGACGAATGACCAGAGCGGTCACATCGCCCTGTTCCGTGATGGGGACGCGCTGCCGGCGTACACGACATTCGGCGGACAGCAGAGCCTCAAGCAATTCCTCACCGGTCAAGCGATGATCGATGCCGAAGGCAAGCTGAATATCGGTCCGTGCGAAGTCCTCCTCGTGACCGAGTTGGGTGCTCTCAATGCGTCGTCAGCGGACTTCCAGGATGATGTGATGCTTGTCCAGTTTAATTAGGATTTAGAAGATTCAGAGGATGAACCTTTCCTCTGAATCTTTATCAGATCATGTAGAATCCGCAGTGATGCACAAAGGGTTCACATTGATAGAATTGATGGCCGTGATCGCAGTACTGGGCATCGTTGCCGCGGTCACCACGCCGCTCTACCGCAGCTATCAGATTCGCCACGATCTGACGCTCGCGAAGAACCAGGTGTCCCAGGGGCTCGACCGGGCCCGTCTGCTGGCCCAGTCCGGGCGCAATGCCGCCCAGTGGAGCTTCTACGTACCGGAAGGCGTCCTGTTCGAAGGCAGCGACTACACGAACAAGGATTCCGCAATGTCGGAGGTGTACGCAATGCCGTCGACCATCAAAACATCCGGACTCACGCAGGTGACGTACGACTGGAGGGGGCGGCCGAACGTGACGGGAACCATCGTGCTGCGGGCTCTCTCCGGAGAGGAGGACACGATCGTCGTCACCATCGCGATCAATCCCACCATGGTCGCCACGACGCCGGGTGACAGTCTCACGATCTGCCACCAGATCCCCGGCGGCGGTCAGGAGACCATTCTCATCACCGATGCCGCTTGGCCCGATCACCAGAGTCACGGGGATACGCAGGGACCGTGCGCTGGCGGATCTTCGGGCGGCAGTCACAACAGCGCCGGCAGCAGTAGCAGTTCCATCCCCACTCCACCTGTCCCACCATCACTCTGCCCCTCACGTTTCATGATCGGCAGTGGCAACCTCATCACGCTCACCGCCGACTCCTCCGTTGCATTCATCAATATGGCAGCCTTCATCACGTTCGGCGAAGGTGGACCACCGATCCCCATTCACGTCTGTCACAGCACCGATGCCGGAGACCATTTCAGCCATCTCTACGGAGGCCCAGGCTCGTGCGATGGGAATGGCGTCGCCAAGGGGAACGCGGTGGAGCCGACCGGCACCGACGTGCGTACGCTCCATCTCGACACCGCTGATCAGGTCGTGATCAAAGTGAACGGTCAGTATAAGAAGAAGAGTTGGCTCGCGTTCGACGAGACGTTCCTGTCGAGCGATCAGACCGGTCAAATCATCATGCTCGTGAACGGCAGCACGGTTCCCGATGCGCCCGCGTACAACAGCAATCCCTCCCTGCGCAGTTATCTGAAGAGCCAAGGTCTTGCCAATGCGCAGAACGAGGCGACGATCGGCTCATGTCAGCTTCTCCTTGTGACCGAACTTGGCACGCTGGGGACGCCGTCAGCGGACTTCCAGGATGATGTGCTCCTTATGCAATTTAACTAACTTTTTAGCTTGTTAGCTTCTTAGCTTTTTCGGAGCCAGCATTTGGCAGGCAAAGAAAAATGACATCGAAAGCTAACAAGTTAAAAAGCTAACAAGCTGCGATGGTTCTAGGGTAAGCTTACACCCGCTCTTTCATGTTGTATTTCACCAAGAATCGTCCCGGCGTTCTGCTGCTCGAGATCCTCCTCGGGCTTGCCGTGTTCCTGATCTTCCTCGGCTCGGTGGGGCTTATTCTGATGAACGGGCAGGCCAATACCAAGTCCTCCGGTGATCGCGTGCGCGGCACCGAGATTTCCAAACAAGCGCTCGAAGCCGTCCGCAGCGTTCGTGATGCCAGTTTCTCCTCCCTTCCGGAGGGGTCGTACGGGGTACGGGTGGATGCAATGACCGGCAAGTGGTCGCTCGTGGTCGCTCCCAGCTCATCGTCCGGCGGGTACCTCACGACGGTCACGATCAATCAAATCGCAAGCGATCAGGTGGTGGTAACGGCGAAGACCACCTGGCAGCGGGATCCGAGCCGCAAGGGTGAGATCACCCTCACGTCCATTCTCACGGACTGGCGGGTCAGCAAACCGGTGAGGAAGTGGGGAACGTTCACGGTGGCGGGCAGCTACGTGTTTCTGGGCGGAGGTGTGGGATGCACCGCTTCCAACAATCCTCTCCTGAACGATGTGGTGCGCAAGGGGAACTACGCCTTCGTGACCAGTGATCAGGGACAAGGTCTCTACATCTTCGATGTGAGCAATCCTGCGAGCGTCAGCCTCGCTGCATGCTTCAACCTGAATGCGGCCGGGTATGGTGTGGGCATCCGCGGCCGGACGCTCTACGTGCTCACCAATGATACGAGTGCGGAGCTAAAGGCTCTGGATATCACGGTGCCTACCAGCCCCACGCTGCTCGCGAGCTACAATCTCCCCGATCCGCTGCCCGGCGGCAAGGGTCCGCGCGCGCTTCTCGTTGATGGGAATCTCCTCTTCATCGGGGCTACGGATGTCGGCCCCATGGCGCAGCGAGATGCGCTGCGGCCGGTGATTGCACGCGGTTTCCTGCGTCGTCTGCTGGTGCCGGGGGTGGAGGCGATTGGGGCTAGCAGCCTGCCTGGCGATCAAGGTTGCATCATCTATGACGGTGAAAACTACGTTCCCTGTTCGTCATCCTCCTCAACCAGCGCCGGTGCGTCCTCCTCCGCCTCGATCGTTCCGCCCCCGACAGGAAACGACCTGTTCGTCTTCGATATCAGTATTCCCAGTCAGCTACGGTTCATGCATTCGATCTATGCGAACGGAGTGAACGGCATTGCTCTCACGGGTACGTCCGCCTACCTGGCCAGCCCGAACGATACCGCGGAGGTGCGGGTGGCGAACGTGAAGAATCCATGGGCGCTCACATTCGCGACCGGGAGCGTGAACGGCGCTCCGAACGGCGGCTACAACATGAACGACCGGACGGTCGATGCTCTCACCGCCACCACCGCCAAAAGCTTCCTGCTGGTGGGGACGGACAAGGACCAGGCTACGCAGGAGATCGTCCTCTTCGACGTGCGCAACGGTGGGGTGCCGCCGGCTGGCAGCGGGCCGTGGTACCAGGAGGGCAGCGGGTCGGTGGTGAAGGCGGCGATGGATCCCACCGGGTGTTACGGCTTCATTGTCACCGATGGGCGGCTGCAGACTCTGCAGGTGGTGAAGGTGAGGGATTATTCCCTCCAGAAGCTCCTCACCTGGGGCACCTCGACGCCCCAGAAGGGCGGACGTGGCATGCAGTACGATGCGGCTAATGATCTGCTCTACCTCACCACCAAAGATACGTTCTACGTGTTCCAGCCCGGCAGTTCCCCCAATGATTGCGAATGAGGATCCAGAGCACCAGAGACGGCTATATCTTCCTCATTACCGCCCTGTTTGTCGGGGCGATCTCTCTCGCGGCCACCATCTCCCTGATGTTGCTCGGTTGGGCGGCCGAACAGAACGGCCTCACGTACGGACAGGCGACGCAGTCACTCGAACTCGCCCGCGGGTGCATCGAGTTCGCCATCAACATGCTGCGATCGGACATGACGTACGCCGGCGGGAACACGCTCGTCTTCTCCCAGGGAAGCTGCACCATCATGTCCGTGCAGGGACACGGTCCCAGTAACCGCACCATCTGCGCGGAAGGAGTGAGCGGCCAGACCAAGAAGAGGCTGAAGGCGAGCGTGGAAGAACTCTTCCCCACGCCCATCGTCATTTCGTACGAGGAGGTACTGACGGCGGAATCCTGCGCCGCGCTGGTGGCGTTGCAGCCGGTGCCCACGGGCTCCATTCCTTCCTCCGCGTTCGTGGCGGTGTCGTCTTCCGTCTCTTCCTCCCCCGGGCCGCCGTCCTCGTCCTCCTCTCTCGCGTCTTCCTCAAACCCATCCTCCACTCCCGCATCCTCCAGTTCGTCTGCCGCTTCCTCCTCCGCTGCGGCACCTTCCTCGGCCGCTTCTTCAGCGCAGTCTTCTGTCCAAGCATCTTCATCCTCCAGCTCCGCAGCCGCTTCTTCGGTGGCATCCTCCGGCGCTTCGTCGTCGGATCCGGACAGTTGCTTTCCCTTCACCATCGCGGGGAACGGCACCATCACGACGGACAATGACATGAACATCACGTTCGAGAACCTCGAGGCGAAGATCGAGAATCCCAGCGGCACGCACATGAAGACATTCGTCTGCCGGAGCGAGAACGGGGGCGACTACTCCCCCCTATTCGGCGGTCAACTCAGCGACGATTGCACCGGGATAAACGACAATAAGTACGGTGATGAGATGCAGGAAGACGGCATCGACAGCAGAACGTACGGCAACGTCGCTGCGTCGACCAGCTACTCGTTCAAGGTGCACGCGTACCTGAAAATCGGTCCGAATACATGGAGCTACACCTCCACGTCGACCGATGGCACTGGCCGCGTGCTCATTCTGAAAAAGGGCGCCAACGTGCAGGCGCATCCCTCCATCGGCAATTCCGCCCCGCTCATGCAATTTTTGGGCGATCGGGGACTGCTCGATGGGAATAATCTCCTGAACATCGGGAATGCGGATCTCCTGCTCCTGACGGAACTGAACGATTCCCCCGGTTCGGCATCCGCGGACTACGACGACGACGTGCTCCGCATTCAGGGCCAGCAGGATTTCATGTGCGGGATGGGGTCATGACCCATCCGGTAGAGACGCGCGATTGGTTCGACCCAGTCTGTCCTGAGCGGAGTCGAAGGACTCACCACAGGTCGCGCGTCTCTACCGGATGATTGACGATGAATCACGTCACGCCCTGATGTATCCTCTGTTCGCATGCGAACCCTGCCCTCCCACCGCCCCGGCGTCACCTTCATCGAGCTGCTCCTGTTCATCGCCATCCTGGCGATGTCCTCGGTGATGATGCTGCCGCTCCTCTTCTCCGGTACGGAGAACCGGTTGCTGCAGGAAACCATTTCGCTCGTGGAGCACAACGGCACGCAAATTCTCCAGACGCTCGGGCAGCAGGTCCGCCACGCGGAGCGTGTGATCGATCCGTCCCTCGGCGGCGCAAAGACCGTGCTCGCGCTCCAAACGTCATCGGGAGCGACCAGCCCGACCATTTTCGGCGTGAGCAGCGGATCCTTCATGATGATCCAACACACCGCGCGCCAGGTCATCAGCTCGCCGCAGGTTGCCGTGGAGAACTTCCGTGTGACGAATACCTCCCAGTCCGGTTCCCGCCAGAGCGTGAAGGTCTCCTTTCGCATATCGCGCTCCATCCGTCTGGCAGCCACCCGTTCCTACGTGCAGGACTTCGAAGCGCTCTACACGCTCTATCCCAGGGACCGTCCGACAGGAGGGGCGTGCGGCACCGGGGCGTGCGGGCTTCCCGGCTGCAGTGACAGCACCCACTATGCGTGGCAGGTGTGCGAGGCGGGGGCTTGCTTGACAGCGACGGATGGGATGGTGTGCAACTGAGCACTCTGCGTTGAAGAAAACACAAAAATCGGCTATAATATAAGGAAATACCCATACCCACCTGATCCCTCCCGCCCCTCCTCCGCATGCATCGGGCAACGACGTGGCTGCGACGCACCTCATGGTACTGCCGCGCATGAAGAAGTCGATCCTCCACCGCATCGTGTGGCAGTCCCTGCTGGTCTCCGCCATCACGATCCTGCTCCTGTCGACGCTGTCGTACGTGATCGCGCGGTCGGTGACCACCCAGCAGCGGCTCTTTGAGCAGCTGACCCTGGCCACCAACTCGCGTGTCACACTCATCGAAGCGGCCATGGAGCGGGCGAAAGTGGAGACGAGCGAACTTGTCGGCAGGCAGGAGGCGGCGACGGTTCTGCGGAATCCATCACTGCTCCAAGAGCTGTGGCTGCAGCGCAGCGCATCGGAGCCGACGCTCCTCGGTATCACGGTCTTCCACGCGGATCGTACTGTAGCGGGGGTGACTGGCGCCCGGAGCCCGGTGCCGTTCTTCGATTTATCCGCCACGCAGCTGGTGCCGTTCGTCGATCGCAAGAAGGGGTGGCAGGCGGTGGATGTGTACTCTCCGATTCATGGATCCGTGGGCGACCTCACCGGTGTCCTGGCGCAACGGTACGATGTCGCGCCGGTGCTCGCGAGCATTTTCTCCAGCCTGGGTCTGGGCGAAACGGAGGAGGTGACCCTGGCCCGCAAGCAGGGTGGCGAGGTCTTCGTGTTGAGCCACTCCAAGGACGGTCCCTTGCAGTTCTACCCCATTGGGAACGTCATCAGTCCTCACATCGAGGGCAGCCCTCTCGCACTTGCCGTGCAGGGGCAGGGTGGTGTGTCCGACACGCGTGACGAGAAGGGCCGGAGCGTGGTCGTCGCTTACCGTTACCTGCCATCGCTCGGGTGGGGGATGACGGTGAAGGTGGCCGGCAGCGAGGCGTTTGCCAAGGTGGCGCGTCTCGGTTTCTTCCTCGCTCTCCTGAGCCTTACCCTCCTGGCGCTCTCCGGCGTCTTCGGGTTCATCTTCGCCCGGCGCATCACCGCTCCGCTCCTGCACCTCTCCGAGAAAATCCGTGTGCTCGGGCCCGGACATTGGTCCTTCGAGCGGTCGGTGACCACCGGCGATGAAGTGGAAGCGCTCGACCACATGATCGCCGATCTCACGTCCCGGCTCAAGATGACGTACGAGAGACTGGAGAAGAAAGTCGCCACGACCGCTGATGCCCTCCAGAAGCAGCATGAACTCGACCGCGCCATTCTGGAGAGCATCCACTACGGCGTGGTCGCGGTGAGCGCGGATGGCATCATCACCGACGTCAACCCGGCGGCCGTGCGGCTGCTCGGCTTCGACCGTCCCGAATTCATCGGGCGGAAAGCCGCCGAGATGATCCAGCTGCGCCAAAAGAAGGAGGCGTTTACGCCCGCCACTCACCCTGTCGCGCGCTGTCTGTCGGAGCGGGCGGTCTTCCGCGCGACACAGTCCATGCACCTCAACATGGTGTGCAAGGACCAGACGATCCTGCCGGCGATGCTGATGGTGACGCCGCTCCTCCACGGGATGGACCTGCTCGGCGCCATCCTCATTTTCCAGGATGTCACCGAGGAGCGTCAGACCGACTACATGAAGTCGGATTTCATCTCGCTCGCGAGCCACCAACTGCGCACCCCGCTTTCCTCGCTCCTCTGGTACACAGAAATTCTGTCCACGGAGGAGGCGGACCATGTCCTCACCGATGAGCAAAAGGAATACGTTGCGGAAATTCAGAAGGCGTCGCAGCGCATGGCAAACCTGCTCGACACGCTCCTGCGCGTCGCTCGCATGGACGAGGGCGGCATGGTGATCGAGAAGAAGGAAGTGAACCTGGTCGAGGTAATGCAACGGCTGGCCGAGGATCTGAAAGACGCCGCCAAGGACGCGAACGTCACCTCGATCATCGACCTCCCCAATGATCCCATCCCCTTGTCGGTCGATCCGGTGCTGCTCTCCATCGTCCTTCAGAACCTGTTCAGCAATGCCATTAAATACTCGGCACGAGGCAGCGTCATCACGTTCTCCATGCGCGCGGTCGACAAGCAGGCTGTCATCATGGTGCAGGACATGGGTATCGGCGTCCCCCAGAGCGAGCAGCCGCACGTCTTCGAGAAGTTCTTCCGCGCCAGCAACATCCGCCGCATGACGACCACCGGTACGGGCCTGGGGCTCTACATCTCCAAGCGCATCATCGAGGACCTGGGCGGGACGATCACGTTTGCGAGTAAGGAGGGGGAGGGGACGACGTTCACGATTACGCTGCCGCGATGAATGGAAACATTGAGAATCTACGAACTCTCGCGCTCGTCGGCTCACCCCGTACCCTCATGGCTTTCGAGCGGCGGTTCCGCGATGAGGATGACTGTCGCGAGTACCCGGGGGAACTTCAGTGGCCGGACGGGTTCCGCTGCAGATGCGGATCATTTCTTTGGACGCGGAGGGACCCGGGAATGAATCAAACACGTCTTGTGACCACCCCGCACCGGTGCTCTCATCCTTTGTACGTTCCCTCGGGCCAATCACGTGCGAGGAAGCGAAGTGTTTTGCTGACCGTGATATTACCCGTGTTCTCGAATCGCAATCTGGCGCACTGAAGCTCGATGAGAGGCGTGATGAATTCGTCCGCGAACGAGGGGGTGAGCACCTCGACGCCGTGGAAATCGAGGATGATGTCCTGCGAACCCTGATCGCGCGGCAGCGCGGGGCGGATGGCGAGAAAAGCTTCGCGTCCGGCGGAGCGCGAATTCAGGACCGTGCCGAACTTGCGCATCTTGATCGTCATCGCGGGAAAGTGAGTATAGCAAAACAGCCGTTCAAGTGAGTGTCCGTCTTCTCCCACCGCTCCTGTTTCCTTTCGATGGCGTACGTCGCAGTTCCCGATTGGAAGAACAGATCGACGCTGTCCTCCATGATTGTCTCCCTGACAAACTTCAATCCATTTCCCCTCCGTTCGGGGGAGCGCCCAGAAATGCGTTCCAAGAAAGCGACACGCAGTGCCTCTTCATCGGATGCTATGCCGGGCCGGACCCTGCGCAAGGTCGTGAGAATTCCCTGGCCTCTATCGGCGAGCACAACTGTCACCCCCGTCGCTGCGATCTCATGCGCGAAGTACACGCCGGGCATATCTTTCCACTGACCGATGTTATGATCAAAGGAATTGCCGCCAATCTCGGACAAGAGGGCATGCAGTAGGAACGCGTCATTCTCGTCTGAGCCCGCCTGCGTAAGCTCGCGCCGCAACCGCTCGAGCTTTGCATGGAAGCGATCACGATGTTCGCAATACTGCTCAGGCGGCGGAAGCTGTCCCTCGGAAGCCATCACCCATTCCCAGCCGACATGAACGATGAGGAGATCCGGCATGTTCCGCATGTCACTATCGTACCAGCCTTTTGGTGGAAGAAGCGGCCTGAGCCTTGGAATGATTCATCGTTGGAGCCTGGCGTGCGGATGTCGTCAGCATATGAAAAAGAGGCACCTGCCTCTTCTTCGTCCTGCTCTCCATACGCCGGGTTCTGTCCGGCTTCGCCCTTGCGGGCTACGCCGAGATGATCATCTCTCTGTCGCGGCTGTTACCAGCCGGATCAAGCGGAGGGGACATCGGCAGAGCGGAACCACTCTGTATTCCGACGACCCAAATCCTCCTTGCACCACCTAGAGTTTGCCGTGATACCCGGGATTCCCTCGGGCCAACCCCGCTGAAGCGGGGACGTTTCACATGCCCTGCAGTGACGCGGAGCGTCTACTGCAGGGCTCGTCTCTGTGGCACTGGTCCGTACCCCGCATTGCTGCGGGGCAGGTGGACGTTATCCACTAGGCGTTCCGGGGATGCACTCACGTGAGTGTTACATCCTTTTGGTGCCCGGACGTTCCTCCCCGCAGTAGACACTTGCGCGTCACTGCAGGGCGATCATCAAAGAGCAGGATGACCATTATCTTCTTTTGCGAGAGCCGGAACAAGGAAAATGCTGTATTTTATTGTTAGTGGGCCGCCGTAGCTCAGCGGAAGAGCAACGCACTTGTAATGCGTGGGTCGGGAGTTCAATTCTCCCCGGCGGCTCCACATAAAAGCCGCGATGCGGCTTACGTGGTGCGGTTATCAAATACATCTGGCTCTCCTCAATCCGGTTCGGTCATCGGACTCGGCCCAAAAGGGATTTCGTCTTCGTCGTCAGCTGGAGGACTGACGGCAATGCCCAGAAGATCGTCTTCCACACATACAATTCCATTTCGCAGCGTCAGATGGAATTCGGCCGCGATTCTATCGATCGCCTCACGAAGCTGCTCCTCTAGGGCAGTGCGATCGACGGTTTCCTCCCCGCACAGGATGGCCGACACAATCAGCTGCTCCTTGGGCATGGCGGGATGATATGTGCATCGTGCACGGAGCACAAGTTGTCACAACAACTGCATCTGCTCCACCCCCGCCGGCACCAGTCCTTTCCCTGTCGTCCGCGCCAGGTTCACGTGCTGGTGCGCCAGCCGGGTCGGTTCGGGGAGGCGGTAACCCCGGCAGCAGGCGAGGGTGAGGGTCACGGCGCCGTCGAGCGTGATGCGGTTGCCGACGGAGACGATCACCGGTGTCACGCCCTTGCGCGTCCGGACGATGCGGCCGACCTCCTCCGTATCATCGATGAGTGTTGTCCATGCATCGGCTCTGTCAGCCGGCTCTGTCCCCTTGCCGCACAGGATGCTCTTCGCAATCCCAACGGTCGGGACATCCACGCACAGGCCGATGTGGCTCGCGATGCCGAGCCGCCGCGGGTGGGCGCGGCCATGGCCGTCGACGAGGAGAATGTCCGGTTCGATCCGGAGCGCCCGCAGTGCCTCGAGCAGGACTGGTGCTTCGCGGAAAGAGAGGAAGCCGGGGACGTAGGGGAAGGGAGCCGTTCCCTGTACGGAGGATGCATCCACGATCTCCTCCGTGATGCGGTCCCACACGATCACTCCCGCCGTCAGGATGGGGTTCTCCTTGTCCGATGACACATCCAGTCCCGCGATGTAGCGGGCACCCGCCGGATCGAAGGTTTCTTCCTGGACGGAGAGGGCGAGCCGCTCCTGCAGCCGGCCGGCCTCGGCGAGCGGGAGGTCCCAAGGGTGGAGCGTGCGGACACGCATGGCACTCATACGGTTGCTCATTATAAACGCCACCGTCGGTTTCGTGCAGCAAGATCGATATCGGCGCAGCGCCGCTTCCCATCATGCAAGCCGGTTCCTGGCGGCATCTGCTATACTTGGTTTCATCATTTCCAATGTTCACCTATGAGCCTGTCGAAACTGAGCCGGTACAACGACTGGGGTCTCCTGTTCCTCCGCGTCGTCGTCGCGGCCATCTTCCTCTACCACGGCTCCCAGAAGTGGGGACTGTGGACCGATGCCCCGGAGGGCATGTCGCTGTCCATGGTCACGCTTTTCAAGATGCTGTCCGTCGTCGAGCCGCTGGCAGGCCTTGCCGTTCTCCTGGGTCTGTTCACGCGGGAGGCCGCCGCCGTCCTGGCTGTTGTGATGCTGGGCGCCATCTACACGAAGATGATGATCATGAACGTCGGATTCGCCGGCCAGGCGGGGGCGGGATGGGAATTCGATCTCGTGATCCTCGCCGGTTGTGTGATCCTGGCGATGCAGGGAGCGGGGGCGCTGTCGATGGATGCGAAGAAGAACTTCTGAGTCACGGGATAACGGGGATCGGAAGAACGGGACCAGAGAAGCAGTTATTCGGTTCTTCCGATCCACGTCACTCAGGGTAAACTGAGGCAGTGAAGAAATCCGAGGCGATCTTCGGCATGATCCGCATCCCGCTCGATGCGCTGGCTGTTGCAGCGGCCCTGCTGCTCGCCTACCGGCTGCGGCAAATGAACGCCGACCTGATTCCCGGACGGCAGTTCCTGGACACATCACACACGCTGCCGGACCTGCGTTACTACCTGTCGGCCATCGTGGTGCCGGGCATGGCGGTGTTCTTCCTACTGGCATCCGCGCTCCGGCTCTACTCGCTGCGCGCCACGGTGAGCGCCTGGCGGGAGGTGGGGAGCGTGCTCATCGCAGTCACTCTCTGGCTGGCGTTGCTCATTGCCTGGTACTTCCTGGTCCGGCGGGAGCTCTTCTTCTCCCGCATCCTGCTGCTGCACGCCGTGTTCTTCATGGCGCTCTTCCTCACCGCCGTCCGCGCGTCGCTCATCCTGCTGCAGCGGTCGTTCCTGCGGGAGGGGATCGGCCGGATGTTCGTGGTGTCGGTGGGGTCGCATCCCATCGTGCAGTACGCCAAGGACACGCTCCAGGGGGACGAGCACTACGCGTACCTCGGGCACCTGCAAAATCTGGAAAGCCTGCGGCGGCTCGCCTTCCAGAGGTCGATCGACCTGGTGCTGCAGACCGATCCCAACCCCGACAGCGCCGAGACCATCTCGCTCATCGAGTACTGCCGCAGCCACCACCTGGACTACGGATTCCTGCCGCCGGTGCTGGCGGATGTGCCCCATCAGCTGCTGGTGGAAAAGCTGGGCCTGATGCCGCTCATCCGCTTCCGTCCCACGCCGCTCGACGGCTGGGGCAGGGTGATGAAGCGTCTCTTCGACATCGTCGTCAGCGCGCTCCTCCTCATCCTCCTGAGCCCGCTCCTTTTCCTCATCGCGCTCGTGATCGTCGTCACCGGCGGGTTCCCGATCCTCTACCTGTCCACGCGCGTCGGTCAGCACGGTCGGCGGCGGATCGGCGTTCTCAAGTTCCGCTCGATGATCCAGAATGCCGATGCTACCCGGGTACAGCTCCAGGAACTCAACCACCGGCGCGACGGCCCGCTCTTCAAAATCCGCAACGATCCGCGTGTCACCACGGTCGGCCGCGTCCTCCGCCGCTTCTCGCTCGACGAACTCCCGCAGCTGTGGAACGTCCTCGCCGGCCAGATGTCGCTCGTCGGCCCACGCCCGCACCTGCCGTCCGAGGTGGAGCGGTATTCAGCGGAGCAGCGCCGCGTCTTCGCCGTCAAGCCGGGCATCACCGGCCTCGCGCAGATCTCCGGCCGGTCGGATCTGAACTTCAAGGAGGAGATGCGGCTGGATCTGCAGTACATCGAGGAATGGTCGATTCTGATGGATTTGTGGATACTGTGGCGGACGCTGTTTACGGTTTTTGGACGGAAGGGGGCTGATTAAATGAAGAATTCGGCTATTGCGTGTCTTAGACCCTTGACATTCTTGCAAAAATGTATATTTTGCAGCGAGCTGTTCTTTGCCATTATCAGCCGCAGGAGCGTGTTCTTGCGGAGGCTGAGACAGCAAAAAGGGAGGCAGTTATGAACCTGTTTGTTGGGCTCTGCGGCGTTGCGCTCTCGGGTATCGGGCTCCTCATCGGGAGCAGGTATTCGTACCGGTACCCTTGGGTGCGTGTCCCGGCCATGATCATGGCGTACGGAGGTCTGCCTGTCGTTTTCTACGCGGCAATCTTCGTCCGCTGAAAGCCGGCGCCACTCTTCCCTTATCGGGGGCGAGCTCAATGCTCGCCCTCTACTTTGTGATACTCAGACACCCTCTGAAAGGGCATTGAAAAGGTTTGCAGTTCTTTTCTCTTGCCGGCCGAAAGGCCAGAAAGGAGGCAGGATGTTCCTTGACGGAGCGCCTTCCTCGCTGGGCGGGGTGATCGCCTTGTTTTTCGTTTTTGGTGTCATCTGGCTCATGGGGAAAATCCCTGAGTCGAAGAGGCCCCTGCCCCTTCCTCCGAGGAGGCCCCTCGAGCCCCCCTACCTCGCGTAGGGTGGGCGAACTGCAAACCCCCTCGCGTCGGCTACGGCCGGCGCGAGGAATCTTTAGAATATGGATAATTGTTTTCCGTCGCTGTCCGCGAGTTTCTTTGCACCCGGCTTTTTCACCGTCTTCGGCGTCGCCTTCACTGCGGACACTTCATTCTTCCGGTCTTCCACACCGCTCGCAAACTGTCCGAGGTACTGGCGAATGCGCTTCCCGTAGGCCTTGCTGAAGAGGCGCTCGTCGAGGATGTGGACGTCGCCCCCGTCCGTCTTGAAGCGACAGAATGTCCGCAGGAGCCTGAAGAGGCGAAGCATCACGCGCGGCACGCAGTACCCTCCGAAGGCGTCCCGGTACAGCGCGGAGCGGCGGCTGACAACGGGGTGGTGAGGGTGATCGAAGGGCAGCGCTTTGATGTAGAGGTGATGGACGGTTTCCGGCGGCAGGTCGATGCCCTCGAAGGTCCACGGCGTCATGAGCCAGAGGGCCGGCGTCGGAGCGGCGACGAACTCGGCCTGCATGCGGCCCTGCCCGCCGCTCATGCCCTGGCAGATGAGGGTGATGCCGGCTTCCTCCAATGGCACGGCCTCCTTCACGTACAGATCCTCGATGCTGCTCTTGCCGGGGAGCAAAAGGATCGTTTTTCCAGACGGCGGATTCGTGAACAAATCTTCCAGGGGCATGCCGTTCTCGTGGAAGGTGATGGGGATGCGAAACGCCTCTGGCCCGCGGTCGTACTTGCTTTGCGCGCCGGCGGCCGGCGGGATGACCTCGGGAATGAAATCGCTGCTGCCGGCTGGAACAAGGAGCGTCGTGGGATGCTTGTGGTACAGCGTCTGACTGAGCAGATTCCCGATCCGCTCCGGCACCGAATGCAGCGACTGATTGCCGTTCGGACGCTGCTCGATGTACGCGATGCGGTTCGACAAATTTTCCGGATCGAAAATTTTCCGGGCGCATTCCAGATGCCACTTTACCTGCGGCGTCAGTTCCGTCTGCAGGACTGTGTCAATTTGCTCCCGCAACCCTCGTGCCTCCGGCGTCTTCAGATCCGACGGCGTCAGGTACCGGATGTCCTGAAATTGCCGGATCTTCTCAATGAGCAACTGCAGTACGTCGATGAGCCTGGTCAGCAGATCGTTCCCCTGCGCACCGGCACGGAGCGCCTCCACGTCGCAGTACCAGCCGTAGGCCTTGGTGGCGGTGTCCTCCAGCATCGACGCATCGTCGATGATGACCGAGGTCTGACCGATGAGCGCACCGCCACCGTCGGTCGCGCCCGACGTGGCACCGTGCGCCGCGTGGTCGGGGTCGATGAGGAAGTTCAGGAGCTGGCGGTGATCCAGGAGCAGGACCGATGGAATAGTGTTGAATTGATTCGCGTACGTCGCGCTCTCCGCCGTGCAGGCGATCTTGCCGTTCCACACCGCCTCTTCCCCGCCGTGGAGAGGGAAGTCGCCCCGCGTCCGCGGGGCGTACCACGCCAGCTTGATGGCGAGCGTCACCTCGTCGGGCGTCGCGAAGGATGCCGATTGTCCGAATGACTTCGCCGATTCTTCATCGAGCAGCTGCATCGGGGGATAGAGGATCCGCAGTTCCTTGTTCTCTTTGAGCGAGGACGGGAGCCGGCGCAGCGTCGCGTCCAGGTTCTTCACCGTCACCCAGTGCGTCATCTTTGTATCCTTGATTGCGGCGGCGATCACTTTATTCATATGCAGCGGATCGAGAGGTTCTTCCATGAGAACGACACTGCCCGCTTGGGATGGCGGCAGGGCAAACGGCTTCACTATCGATTCATTCCCGCTCTCCTTCTGCCGCTTCAGCCACGAGGGATCCTGCTTCGCGGTGGTCGCCGTCAATGCATCGAAGAGCATCTTGTACCCGGCGGGGCCGCGACCGGCGATCTCCTTCGCCGCATCGATGCGTTTCTGGGGGAGTGCGCATAACCGTTCCCAGCACTTTCCGAGCAGCGAGAGCGTGGCGCGCACGTCGCCCATGGCGCGGTGCTTGGGTTCGTGATCGAGCTGCAGCACGGTGCTCAGGTACCCCAGCGAATAACTCTCGAGCTCCGGGAATACGAGCGACGCGAGCATGGAGGTGTCGATCCACGGGTGATCGGTCAGGTCGAGTCCCTCCCCCTTCAGCATCCCGAAATCGAAGCCGATATTCTGTCCCACGATGACTGCGTCCGCCGGGATGCGGCTCAGGATGTCCTCTTTCTTATCGGCGAACGACGGCTTGCCTGCCAGGTCTGCGGTCCGGATGCGCGTGAGCACCTCCACAACCGGCGGCACTTCCTCGTGCGCGAAGAGTTGCTCGTACTCATCGGTGATCTTCCCTCCGTCCACCCGCACCGCCGCGTACTCGATGACCTTGTGCACTCTTGGCACGAGGCCGGTGGTCTCGGTGTCGAGGATGACGAGGGGGAGGGGGGGGAGCTTCATCGAGCCATAGCGTAGGGGAGGGGTTCTCGTTCTGGTTCTGGTTGGATTTGACAAATATTAACAAAAATGTTAATTTATCGACATTGGTCCTTCCCATCAGTGCTGAGGAGCGCAGTGGCTCAGGCGTGAGCCAGTCCGCTCCCCATCCAATACGGAAAGGAACCAGCATGAGAATTCTGATGCAGTCGGTCATCGAACTCCCGGACGACATGATCAAGCAGGTCCTTGAGGACGTGCAGGCGCGGCTGCCGGCAGGCACGGTGTCCTGCAACCCGGAGATCGTGCCCCGTCTCTTTGCCATCAGATTGACCATGTCAGACCGCAGCGAGTTTGCGGCTCTGATGAATCGTGTCGAAGGCGTACTGGCAGAAGTGACGTCGCTCAGGAAAATCGACCAGACACTCAGGTTTTCGATGATGATCACGGAGTGTCTCGTGGTCTAATGCATTCGTAATGGGGAGCACACGGGGCGAGGCGTTCTCGCCCCTGATTTTTCTATTTCCACCGCACGGCGGAGCCGTGCTGCTGGGGTAGAATCGTCACGAGAACCAGCAATGGTAATCCCAACAGCACCCCTCCGGGGTGCGGTGGTTGATTTACGCCGCCCGCGCCCCTTCCCCCACCGCCGGTTGCCCCTCATCCGGCGTGATGGCGTCGGGGACGCCGGGTTCGGTCGATGGCTCGATCGTTGCCTCGGTGGGGCTGGCGGAGGTTTCCGAACCTCCGCTGCCGGCATCGGACGTCGCGGCCGCAGACGCATCGGTCGTTTCCATGACGGGTGCCGGTCCCTCGCCGCGCAATTCCGCCAATTTCGCTTTGAATGCCGGGAGTTCCTCGTAGTTGTACATGTCCAGTTCGTAGCCGGTGAGCTCGGTGGCCAGGCGGATGTTCTGGCCTTTCTTGCCGATGGCCATGGGGCGCTGAGCTTCTTCCACGAACACGGCGGCGCGCTTCTTGACCCGGCGGCCCTGGTCGTCGAAGTACTCGCCCGCGTTCACGATGATGACGGCAGAGATGGCGGCGGGCTGGAGCGCGAGCGAAATCAATTTGATCGGGTCTTCGCTCCACTCGATCATGTCCACCCGCTCGCCGTTGATCTCCTCCATCACGGCCTGGATGCGCACGCCCTTCTGCCCCACGCAGGCGCCGATCGGGTCGATGCGCGGGTCGTTGCTCTTGACGGCCACCTTGCTGCGGAACCCGGCATCCCGGGCGATCGCTTTGGTCTCGACGTCCCCGTTACGCACCTCAGGTATCTCGAGTTCGAGTAATTTTTTCACCAAATTAGGGTGCGTACGGGAAATCTTCAACTGCGGCCCCTTGCCGGTCAGCTCGACGGTATCCAGGTACACGCGGATGCGCTTGCCGGTGTAGTAGTGCTCGCCGGGGATCTGCTCGCGCCAGGGGAGTGACACCGTCATCCCCTCGATCTCGAGCGTGACCCAGTTGGGGTCCACCTTCGTCACGGTCGCGGTGAGCAGTTCCTCTTCCCGATCCTTGAACATCTCGTACAGGCTCTGCTTCTCCGCCTCCTGCAGTTTCTGGAGGATGACCTGTTTGGCTGCCTGCGTGGCAATGCGGCCGTACTCGAGCGGGGTCACGTCGATCGCAATCTCATCAGCCACCTCCGCATCCGGCTTCACCTTGCGGGCGTCGGCCAGGCTGATCTCGAAGTTATCATTCTCCACCTCCTCCACCACCTCCTTCACGAGGAGGATCGTCGGCATGTCTTTCCCCTCCTCGAAGTCCACGCGGATTTCCTGCTCCTTGTTGCCGTAATCCTTGCGGTACGCGGTGGCGATCGCCTGCTTCACGGCTTCGATGACCTGTTCCGCGGAGACGTTCTTTTCGGAACAGATTTGATTGATCGCTGCTAGGAAGGATGCACGCATGACGGGATTGAGAATGCAGAATGAAGATTCACGAGTCCAGATTGATCATCGTTGCAGAGAATGGGGAAAACCGCCATTCCATGCCTTGATGGAATAGTGTGATGCTGAACTACATTTTCATTATATATGTTTTTGCGGATCGGGCAAGGCAAATGCCGGAGCGGTTCTTGCTCGAATTTTGCATCGTAGAGCACGATGCATAGTTGATAGATCCTTCTCCTGTTCTCCGCCTCCCATGGCCGTCAAAGGTCTCCGCCTGCTCGGTGGTGTCGCGGTTGTCGTTGCCATCACCCTCTCTGTCGGCTCGAACCGCGGACCGGCGAACCATCGTGCGCAGTTGGTTTCCGGCGATGGAACGCTGACCCAGCCTCCGGTCAACACACTCCCCGATACCGCGATGACAGTCGGCGAGGAGGAGAACAAGCGACTGCATTCCGCATGCCGGACGCAGGCTGCATTCATCGATCAAGATCCGGAAGTCACCGATACCCGCTTGTATCAGGTCAGGATCGTCGTCGAAGGTACAGCGACGAACGAGAGCGAGAGCGCCGCGCGTCTGGCCGCGATCGCCGACGCGGCCAGGCAGCTGCAGAAGAATCTTGTCGAGATGCAGAAGCACCTGCTCAGCCGCCTTGCTGATAAAACGAAGGCATTTGCCATCGCCTTGCAGGACAGCGCCGATGATCCGGATACGAGCGTCGCGCATACCACTTGTTCTCAGGCTTGGGAAAACGGACGTTCTCACGCTACGTGCCCGCTGAGCCGCCAGGTACGTATCATTCTCTGCATCAATGATTGAGAGAATGTAGCTTGGATCAGGCGTTTGCTACGCCGCTATGCATGCTGTTTTCATCGCAACTGGCCTATCACTTCGTCTTCGCCTTCGGCAAGTGTCGGATCACCCCCCCCATCCACACCAGGAAGAGGAGAGTGAAGATATAGGGAGAGGGAAAACCGACCAGCCGTGCGACGAGCCCGTAGACGATGGGCAGTGACAGACCGTAGAACGAGAGCTTGTAGAGATCGGCGTACAGGATTTTCTTCTTCATGATCAGGCCGAGCCAGAACAGCAGCACGCTCGTGACGAGCAGATAGATCAGGTAGCCGGCCAACCGGAAGCCGGCGGCGGCGAAGGGGGCCAGAAGGAGCAGGAAGATTCCTCCCGCAACGATGAAGCCTGTCGCGTACTCCAGGTACGGCAACACTTTCCCCGTCATCTCCTGGTATCTCTGCCTGTTGATCATCATGGTCACCTCTTTCCCTATCGGCTGCACGCGGTAGCCGCCGTTCTTGTCGCGGAAGATGATGCTGCGGGCGGTCACGAGCGCGAGCGACTGGTAGCGCGGATAGTCCTCCGCGCTGGCTGCGGTGTCGATGGCCACGAGGTGCTGGAACTCTTCTGATTTGTCCTTGTCCTCATTCGCGTTCCTGTGTTTCTCCATTGCGTTCTTCCAGCGCTCCGGCATGTCGATGTAGTACGGCTCCTGCACGTTCGTGCGCACTTCGCCATCTTCCACGGTGACCGTCAGCTCCGAGGGGAAGAGCGCGCGCACGTCCGCCTTCAGCTCATCCACAAACCCGCCGGCCGCCGGCGCCGCCGCGAACAGCGCGAGGCTCGCCGGTACTATGCTGATGAGGGAGGTGAGGAACAGGAACCAGTACAGGTACCAGGCCCCGCTCGCGAACGGCTTACCGAGGAGTTCCTTATACGATGACGGACGGGTCATGCTGAGCCAGACCCGCTCGAAGAAGCGTTGGATGGTTTGCATGGAGAAGATGATAGCATTCATCGCTCGCCATGAGCCACTCCCCGCATAAATGCCTGAGCATGCCTTCCGCGTATCGTCGGCAGGAGGGACAGGATGTCGTACGTCATCCGCTTCCACCCCCGTGGCATGACGTGAAGCGCGGGGTTCAGTGCCTCCATCACTCTCGCCGACCGCCCGAGCGTCTCCACCCGCCTGAGTGAATCCTCCAGCGTCATGTGGTGATGGTGCAATGCCTTCGCATCCGGTTCGTAGAAAAGTTTCAGGCCCGCGTTCTTCAGCCGCAGCCCCCACTCGATGTCCTCCCAGCCGTAGAGCGTCACATCCTCCCGGAACGGATGGGCGAGTGCGACCGCACGGGGAAGACTGATGTGACTCGTGTAGGTGAAGCGATGTTGGAACCTCGCGGGAACAAATCCGTGAGCGTACCGCTCGATCATCGGGTAGCCGAATTGCCAGCCGCTCGTCTCGAGCCAGCGCATTGTGTCCGTGATGCCGACGGCGGGGTCCCAGGTTGTATGACCGAGCACAGCGATGAGCGGTGAGCGGTGAGCGATGAGCTTTGTTTGATCTGCTAATCTCTCGTGGGTCGCAAAGTGTTTCTCGCACGCATCCCGTGCGAGGAAAATGTCGTCGCCGATGAAGAGCACGTGGTCGCCGGTCGCTTCCATCACGCCGCGGTTGCGGGCGGTTCCCTGATGACACGGAGCGACGTCGATGCATGTCATTGGAATGCTCATCGCCGACCGCCGATCACTGACCACCCGTCTGGTTTCCTCATCCCGCCCATCGCTCACGACGATCACCTCTATCTGCTTCACGGTCGTCTGCCGTTCCAGATGGTCCAGGCATCGTTTGAGAATGACCGAACGGCGGTGGGTGGGGATGATGACGGAGAGACGGGGCATGCAATCATGATAGTCCGCCGCAGGATGCCGGTCATTGCGCCCGTCGCATGTTTTGCTCTTGCCATCGATGGCGAACATGTGAAATAATGTTGACACTGCTCGTGCGAGCAGGAATGCCCTTTCACTCGTTCGGAGGAAGAACCATGCCGAAGGGATCTCCAGGAACGGTTGATTTCTGGTTGCCCGCGGATGCGATCCGGGGCTTCCGCAGCTTGTTTTCAGAATTGGGAAACAGGCCGGAGTGCATCCTGAGCGAGACGCCAGAGGATGGAGGTATCGCCTTTGTCCTCAAGGACGATAGCATCCATGGACGACAGCAACTGCGTCGATATGTGGATGCGATTGCCGGGTGAAGGCTGCGAGCCCTCCGGGAGACAACGGAAGGGCGGGGGGCCAGCGATGGCCCCTTGTTTTGGATACAAAAAGGCCCCGGGAACGTGTGTTCCCGGGGCGCGACTGCGCTTCTCCCCACCTTCCTTTTACGAGGCGGTGAGAAGGTCGAGGCGGCGACGGTTGTACAATCGGCCGCGGCTGTCGGAGCCGAAGCGTTGCCAACGCCGGCCCTTCGGGCGGCGGGCGGGCGGGGTCTCGACCTCACTGAGGGGCATGGTGAGCCCCTCATACGACCGGACTTCGACGAGAACCCGGTCGCCGCTTGCCGCCAGCGGAGGGCCGTTGTCGCGGTCCCAATCACCGATGTCGATCCACTGCCTGTAGGCCATTTCTACCCTCCTAAAAAATGGTGAAACTTTCCGGCACCCAACACTGCGCACAGTACTCAGTGCCGGAAAGGAAAACGCAGTCGGAATGAGCGAGCGTACAGCTGTAGCTGTACTTATATACTATATAACACTAATGTTAGTATGTAAAGTACAGAAATCCACTATTCTGACAACGTGCGTGCTTTCTTTCTGGACCTTGCTTCCAATGACGGGCTTCTCGCCTGCGTCACGCCGGAGCAGGTCGTCGCATCGGTCCCGGTCGATCATCGCATCGACGATGCAGATCTGGTGCCGCTCATCGAGCGGACGCTCGCGGATGCCGGGTGGGAGTACAAGGATGTGGCGCGTGTCGCCTGCGTCACCGGGCCCGGAGGGTTCACGAGCTTGCGCGTGGCGGTGGCGGCGGTGAATGCGATGGCGGGGGTGCTGGGGATTCCTGTGTGTGGGATTCATTTGAGTGAGGTGTACCGATCGAGATTCTCTGGTGCTCGTCTCTCTCCCTCGTCACGCCCAACCCCCACCCCCCAGCCCCCTCCCCCGTCGGGGGAGGGGGTGCAGGGGGTGGGGGCTGGTGTTCAAAAAAAAGGAAAAAACTCGGAGCAATCGTTGCTAGGGATCTGGTGGCTCCATTCCACCAAAAAGCACGAACTCTTCCTCTGCGGCTTCGGCTCGTTCGCTGAACGCGTTCCCGAACCGATCTGCATGAGTCTCGATCAGATACGATCGGTGGTGCACGCAGGTGATCACTGGATGGGCGAGTTCATCGACGAGCATCGACGCATCATGGACGATGCAGGACTGCAGCCGGCTCGTCTCCAAGCAGTCGAAAGCGCTCTTCCAGGTCTCCTCGCAGAACAAACATACCAGAAAAAACTGTTGCAGCCGTGGTACGGACGGGGATGGTGAAGATGCAAAAGAGCATTCCGCGGCCTGAGCGCCTCGCGCTCCGGCTCCGTTCCCGCTATCCTGTGACCCTCATTCCGCTTTCGCGTGCCCTTCCTCGATACCCTCAACAAGCTCCTCGGCGATCCCAATAAGAAGGAACTCCAAAAGCTCTGGCCGCTCGTGCGGGAGGTGCGCAGGGCGCAGCAAGCGCCGAGCATTGCCGCACTCACGTTGGAGACGCTCCCCCGCAAGACCGAAGAGCTGAAAGCCAGGGTTCAGGCCGGGCTGGCCACGCTCGATCAAGTGTTGCCGGAAGCCTTCGCCACCGCCATCCGTGCGTGCGAGCTTTTGCAGGGGAAGACGATGGCTATAGGCAAACAGGAATTCCGGTGGGACATGGTGCCGTTCGACGTGCAGGTGATGGGCGGCATCGCGCTCCACCGCGGGTGCATCGCGGAAATGCGAACAGGCGAAGGGAAGACGCTCGTGTGCACGCTGCCGGCGTACCTGAACGCGCTCACCGGCAAGGGTGTGCATGTGGTCACCGTCAACGACTACCTGGCCCGGCGCGACGCGTTGTGGATGGGGATGCTGTACCGGGCGCTCGGACTGACCGTCGGCGTGATCGTGCATGCGTCGGCTCCCGAAGACCGCAAGGCCTCCTATGCGGCGGACATCACCTACGGCACCAACAGCGAATTCGGGTTCGACTACCTGCGCGACAACATGGCGGTCTCGCTCAGGAGCCAGGTGCAGCGCGGGCTCCACTACGCCATCGTGGACGAGGTCGACTCGATCCTCATCGACGAGGCGCGCACTCCCCTCATCATCAGCCAGCCGGCGGAGGAATCCACGACCAAGTACGCCCAGTACGCGCAGCTGGTCGATCATTTGCAGGAGAACGTCCATTATAACAAGGATGAGAAGCAGCGGACGGCGGTGCTGACGGAGGAGGGCATCCGCAAAATGGAGGAGCTCCTCGGTATCGAGAATATCTACACCGAGAAGGGCTTCGAGGAAGTGCATCACATCGAGCAGGCGCTGAAGGCGCATGCGATCTTCAGGCTGGACGTCGACTACGTGGTCAAAGACGGCGAGGTCATCATCGTCGACGAGTTCACCGGTCGCCTGATGCCGGGACGGCGCTACAGCTACGGTCTCCACCAGGCTATCGAAGCCAAGGAGGGTGTGGAAGTGCAGCGCGAGAGCCGCACGCTCGCCACCATCACTTTCCAAAATTACTTCCGTCTCTTTCAAAAACTTGCTGGCATGACCGGCACCGCGAAGACGGAGGAGGAGGAATTCGAATCTATCTACAAGCTGCGCACCATCGTCATCCCCACGCATCGTACGATGATCCGCGTCGACAAATCCGATGCCATCTACCGCACGATGGAGACAAAATTCCGCGCCGTCGCGAGCATCGCGAAGGAGAAACACGCGCGGGGACAGCCGCTCCTCATCGGCACCACGTCGGTCGAGAAGTCCGAAGTCATGAGCTTGCTCCTCAAGGAGATCGATGTCCCGCATCAGGTGCTCAATGCCAAGCACCATGAGAAGGAGGCGGAGATCGTCGCCCTTGCCGGGCAGAAGGGCGCCGTGACGATCGCGACGAACATGGCGGGCCGTGGAACCGACATCAAGCTGGGCGAGGGGGTGAAGGAGCTCGGGGGCCTCGTGATTCTGGGCACCGAGCGGCACGAAGCCCGTCGCATCGACAACCAGCTCCGCGGCCGCAGCGGCCGCCAGGGGGATCCGGGCGAGAGCCAGTTCTTCGTCTCCATGGAGGATGAGCTCATGCGCCTGTTCGGCGGCGATCGTCTGAAGGCGATGATGACGCGGCTGCAAGTGCCTGACGACGTCCCGCTCGAGAACCGCATCGTCTCCCGCAGTATCGAGAGCGCGCAGAAGAAGGTGGAGGGCCGCAACTTCGACATCCGCCGCCACGTGCTCCAGTACGACGACGTGATGAACAAGCATCGCGAAATCATTTACAAGCGTCGACAGAAGATTCTGGAGAAGATTGCCGAAGCGGATCAAAGCGATGAGCGATTAGCGATGAGCGATGAGCAGCAGACTCAAAGCTCAAAGCTCAAAGCTCAAAGCTGGCCCCTCCACGACGAAGTCCTCACCCAGCTCCGCTCCGAGGTGCAGGCAGTCATGGATTCGCATGCGGCAACCGACGATCCGGAGGAATGGAATGTGAACGAGATCGTCGAATCACTCGCAGCGCTGCACGGTGACTTCGCGAAGGAATTCACGAAGGAGCACCTGGCGTCGTTCCAGGATCGCTCAGCCCTCCTCGAGCGGTTGCAGCAAATCGTGATCGGGTATTACGAGCAGAAGTGCGCGTCAGTCCCGCCCGAGGTAATAGCGCGGGCGGAGAGCATCGTGACGCTCCGCAGCATCGACTCGCACTGGATGGACCACATCGATGATATGTCGCACCTGCGCGAGCAGGTGGCGTTCTCCGGCTTCGCGCAGCGCGATCCGGTCATCGAGTACCAGGATCAGGGGTTCCGCCGCTTCCGGCAGCTCATCGCCACCATCCAGTCGACCATCGTCCGCACGCTGCTGCAGGCGGATTTCCACGAGTTCATCGCCCCGGTCGTCCTGGTGGAGGAGCCGATCGAGGGATTGCAGACGAATCTCGATCAGATTGAGGGGGAGCTGCTTCAGACAGGCGTCGATAGCGCGGGAAGGCGGTCGGGCAGTGGCCGCTCGCGACCATCATCCGGGCTTCCGATCGTCGACGGGGACTTCATCGACCCGGCGATGATTCCCGCCTCCGCTCGTGAGCGAGCTACGGCGGGCAGGCCCGCCGCCCCCAAGCGCGTCGAACAAGTTGGCCGTAACGATCCGTGTCCGTGCGGATCAGGAAAAAAATACAAGAAGTGCCATGGAACATGAGCAACGCCTCTGCCATCATCGGCCATGCTCCGCAGCGGTCCTCCCTCCTCGACGATCTGAGTACCGGCAACGTCGCGCACGCGTACCTGTTCGTCGGACCGAAGAGCCTCGGGAAGTTCACAGTGGCGAAGTGGTTCGCGCACGAGCTTCTCACCGCCGGCGTGGATGATGAAGCCGGGCAGAAGAGGGTGCGAGCGGAAGCGGAGAAACTCATCCATCCCGATCTCCTCATCATCGATCGCCTGTGGATCGAGGATGTATGCGAGGATTTTAACGTGCTTGCCGAGTACTCGAACATCCCGCAACAGCACCGGAGCAAAGCGAAAGCCAAGACCGACACCATCAGCATCGACGATGTCCGCATGCTGCAGGAACGGCTCTACGAGACGGGGACGGGACGCTACCGCTGCTGCCTGATCCGGTCCGCGGAGCGGATGCAGGACGAGGCGCTCACGTCGCTCCTGAAGATCTTGGAGGAACCGCCGCAGGGCGTGGTGTTCCTTCTCACCACACAGTCGCAGTCGTCTCTCCTGCCCACCGTCGTGTCGCGCTGTCGCACGCTGCGGTTTTCTCGTGTGCCGAAGAAGGAACTGGCGCCTCTCCTCGCCGGTGTCGATGATGATGAGGCGGCATTCATGCTCCACGTCGCTCAAGGCGCGCCGGGCGCCATCCGGCGGCTTCGCGACGATCCCGATCTGCTGCGGGCGGAGAAGATTCTGCATGAGAACGCCCGTGCGTTCTGGGTCAGCGGGCGGATCTCGGAACGGCTTCAATTGCTCTTTCCTCTTCACGAGCGCGGGCCGGAGTCCGATCGGCTTCTCCTCCACCTGGCGCTCGCGCTCCGGGAACGCGGGGAGGGGCTGCCCGTGCGGGAGGCGCAGGCCTTCCAGACACTGGTGGACGGTCTCCGTACGAACGCGCAGCGTCAGCTGCTGACGCAGCGGTTTGCGTTGGAGGTTTCGTTGTGAGGAAGAGGGCCTGGCAGCCCCTTGCCGCAGCGGATATTGACTGCTAGGCTCCAACGCTGGCACATGCTCTACGTCCTCGTCCTCAGCGGCTCCATTCTGGGTATCTGCGCGATTTTCGGCGTGCGGGCACTGCTGCGGACGCGGGCCGTTCGGCGCTTTGTCCGCAGCATGAAGCAGCGGTTCCAGATGGTGGAGGAGCGGGGAGCAGTCATCGAAGAGAAGAAGGTAGGCCGTCCGCGCAAGAGCCCGCGCATCTCCGCCATCGAACTGCAGCAGGTCCGCTCGCTCGTGCGCATGGCCGAGAAAGCCATGGCACAGAACAAGATTGAGGAAGCTGAACGGCTGTTTATCCAGGCATTGACCGTGCAGCCGCATACCTTCGACGTACAGGCGCAACTCGCAAAGTTGTACTTGACCACCGGTCGTGAAAACAAGGCCGAGGCGATGTACCGCGAGCTCCTGCAGTACCGCGACGATGTGACCTACCATGCGAACCTGGGCCTGGCGTATTACAAACAGGGGAAGTACACGGAAGCCTGCCAAGCCTATCAGGAAGCGCTCAATCGAGATCCACAGACGCCCGAGCGCAGTTTGGCCCTCGGCCGGGCCTGCATCGCCGCGCAACGCTTCGAGGAAGCGGCACCGTTGCTGGAGAAAGCGAGCGCCCGCCTCTCGCGCGATACCGCACTCCTCAACCTTCTGGCCCAGTGCTATTTGCAGCTGGGGCACGCGGACAAGGCGGAAGACGCCTACAGGCGCATCAACAAACTGGAGCCGTATAACGAGGAGGTGAAGGAGAAGTTGGTGGCGCTGGCGAGGGCGTAAAAACAACACACAATCCGCACGCATACCCGCAGCCGGGATTCGTAATCCCGGAAACCTGTTTCAATTATGAAACACAATGCGGGCTAGCGCCCGCGTCGGGATTACGAATCCCGGCTGCGGTTTCCCTGTTTCTCTATTAATATTCGATGACCTCAACCTCGACATCTCCTTCTACAACCGCCTGGCAACTCAATCGATCCGGATCTTCGGTTACCCCCATGTTCTCCTCCCGGTCGTTCCGCGGGCTCAGGCTTTCCATGCCCTGCTTCACCTTGCACATGCAGGTCGTGCAGAAGCCGTTCCCGCCGCAGGCGTGTTCCATCGGGATGCCGTTATCCAGCGCTATCTGGAGGATGGTCTGGCCCTCGCACACCTCGACCGTTTTCACCTGGCCGTTCATGTGGAACGAGACTTTTGGCATCGGGAAGCCGAGTGTAGGCAAGTACGCTCGATCAGGCTATCATGGATCCGTGCCGTATTCACCCCTTCTTGCCATCAGCGGCCTCCGCATTGCCGTCGACGGGAAAGAAGTGGCGAAGGGGGTGAATCTCTCCGTCGGTACCGGGGAGATTCATGCCATCATGGGCCCGAATGGCTCGGGGAAGTCGACACTCGTGAACACCCTCATGGGACATCCGAAGTATGAAGTGACGAGTGGCGAGGTGCGATTTGCACATGAGAATTTATTGACGATGCGGCCCGATGAACGCGCGTCAGCGGGGCTCTTCCTGGCATTCCAGTATCCCAAGGAGATTGCAGGAGTGACGTTGCGGAGTTTCCTGTTTGCCGCTCGCAGTGCGCAGATGACGAAGCGCGATCCGTCCGCGAAGAAACTTTCCCCCATAAAATTCAAGATATTGCTCGAAGAGAAGATGAGAGAGCTCTCCATGGATCCGTCCTTTGCGGAACGGTTTGTCAATCAAGGATTTTCCGGCGGCGAGAAGAAGAAGGCGGAGGTGCTGCAGATGTCGATTCTCCGCCCGCGACTGGCGCTGATGGACGAGACAGATTCCGGCCTCGACATCGATGCGCTCAAAGTGGTCGCCGATGGGGTGAATAACATGCGCTCCCCCGATTTCTCTGCAGTGATCGTCACCCATTACGCCCGCCTGCTCCAATACATCACGCCGGATCACGTACACGTGATGATTGATGGGCGAATCGTCGAGAGCGGCGGGATGGAACTGGCGATGACACTTGAGCGGGAGGGATATGTGAAGCATGGGGTGCGGGAGGCGGCGGATGCGCTGCCACTGCAGGCGGAATGAGGGCGCGCGTGCCACGGCAGACAGATTGCGCAGGAAGACGGACGGCGTACACTGCTTTCTCGATGAGCGACCGCCCGTTCCCCGGGGAAGCCTCCCTCGCGAGTGACGCCGATGATCCGAAAGACCACGTTCGGGATGTCCTGCGCGAGAGCGGCTCACCGGCGCAAATCGAGTTCTTCCTCCGGGTCGTCGCGAGCCGGGGATCCCTGCAAGGCGTCGCCGACTGGCAGCGACAGGAGATTCGCGGCTACTTCCGGGAGGTCATGCGCCACTGCGACGAGGATTCCCAGGCGTAGTGGCGCGGAGCCGGCGGTGACGGTATCATCAGCGCGCTATGATCGATGCCCAGACTCTCAACATCCGCCCGCCGCTGTGGCTTCCCGTCGCCGTCGCCGTGCTCCTCGGTGGGGCCTTCGTGTGGGGCAAGTCGATCGAATCCCGCGACCACACGCCGACGATGATCAACGTGTCGGGCGAGGGAAAAGTGTCGGCGGCGCCGGACATCGCCGAGCTGAGCCTGGGCGTCACGACCGGCCGGCAGCCGACAGCGACGCAGGCCAAGAGCATGCTCGACGAGAAGATGAACGCCGTCTTCGACGCAGTGAAGGAGGTCGGTATCCCAGAGAAGGACATCCGGACCGAACAACTGTCGCTGAACCCTGCGTACGACTGGAAGGACGGCCAGCAGACGCTCCGCGGCTACGAGGCGACCGAGAGCCTGCGCGTGAAAGTGCGCGATTTGGACAACGTGAGCGACGTCTTGCAAGCGGCTACTCTGGCCGGCGCCAACCAGGCGGGAGGAGTCGCATTCACCTTCGATGATCCGGAAAAGCCGAGGGCGCAGGCTCGCGAAGGGGCCATCGAACAGGCGCAGTCCAAGGCGGCGGTGCTCGCCCGGCAGCTCGGCATGCGGCTCGGGCGCATCCGCTCCTTCAACGAAGGCGGCGGCATCAGCCCGCCCGTTCCAATGTACGCCCGTGGGCTGGAAATGGCGGGAGATACGGCTATGGAGAAGTCGCTCCCGGTTCCCGAGGGCGAGCAGGAGGTGCGGGTGGAGGTGTCGCTCACCTACGAGTTGGAATAGCGAGAAAGAAAGGTTTCAGTGAGGCATCCTTCACCCCCGCACCACCAACGTCCCGGCGATCATGTCGTGCAGCGCCTGTTTCTTCTGGGTGAAAGCGGCCATCAGGAAGCCGATTCCCAAGATGATCGCGGAAACGTATTTGGCGAAGTACCGTCCTGCCGCCCGTCCGATCGTGACGCGCTTGCCATCGAGGTCCGTAACCTTGATACCGAGCGCCATCTTGCCCAGTGTGGCCTGCTTTTCCGACGATTCCATCAGCACGTAGTACAGGAGGCCCGCGAGGATGCCGACACCGCCGCGCGTGCTTCCCATCATGCCGGGCGCGCCCATGCCGAATCCGCCCATGCTCGCTCCGGCGCCCAGGATCCACAGCGCTACCTGGATGAGAATGCCGTCGATGATGGAGGCGACCGCGCGCAGCCAGAAGCCGGCGTACGTGGCGGACGATGCGTGGGGCATAAATGAGGAAGGAGAATGAGGGCGATGCTACCCCCAACCGATGCTGTATGCGAGTGCCGTTTTCTATTTCTTCACCGGTTCCACGTCAATGATGTTTTTGTCGGCCTGGTCCCTCACCCCCTTCGGCACCATCTGGATGGCTATGTAGATGAGGAGCAGGATGATCATGACATCATCGATTTGCCCGAGGAGCGGCAAGATGTCTGGAATGATGTCGATGGGCCACAGGATGTAGAGGATGCTGAGCCATGGCAGGATCTTCGCGAAGGCCGGCGTGCGCGGATCTCGGACAAGTTTCCGGTAGAGCCGGAGCATGCGGAGGAAACGATGGAAGATATTCATGGCGGGAGAGATTATCGCAGAAGCACAACCGTTCGACACGGGAATTGAACTGTTTTTGGCGTGAATAACTGCATCCCGGGTAGCGTCAACGGCATGATCGCGGTCAGGGAATCGAGAACGACATACACGTCACGTCAATCACTATCCCCGCCGTGACGCGATCGTGGAATGATTGATCGCCAATCGCGTCACGGCGCAGATGCAAGATCGTTTTGAGCTGTAGAAAATCATCCGTCATCGTGAGGTGGTCGTGCCGTTGACGCTACCCGGGTGGTGGTTTTCCTTTCTCAAACGTATGGATTTTCATCTGACCAATTGTACATTGTGCGCTATACTTCCCCCCCCCATGACCCGCACCCGCAACGATGTCACGGCCGTCATCCAGACGCAGGAGAAGGCGGCGGACGGGGCACATATCTTCGCCGGCCTCAACCGGTCCATCTTCGATGAGGCGAATCCCGCGCCGTACGCGGACCACGCGCAGAGGGGGTTGAGCGAAGCGCTCATACGGCAGATCTCGGCGGACAAGAACGAGCCTGGATGGATGCTGGAGCACCGCCTGAAGTCATTTGAGGTCTTTAGGCAGAAAGACCTTCCGACGTGGGGTGCAGATCTTTCCGCACTCGATCTGGATGACATCATCTACTACGCGCGGTCCGGCGCGGAGGAGACGGACGACTGGGGGAAAGTGCCGGAAGAAATCCGCCGCGTCTACGATCGATTGGGCATCCCGGAAGCGGAAAGGAAGATGCTTGCGGGCGTCGGCGCCCAGTACGAGAGCGAGGTCGTCTACCACAACCTGAAGCGGGAGTGGGAGGATCTCGGGGTTATTTTCTTGGACATGGATGATGCAGTGCGCCTGCATCCGGAGCTCGTGAAGCAGTACTTCATGAAGTGCGTCCCCATGACCGATCATAAGTTCGCGGCGCTGCACGGTGCGGTGTGGAGCGGCGGGACCTTTCTCTACGTTCCCAAAGGCGTGAAGGTCCGCGACCCGCTCCAAGCCTACTTCCGCATGAATGCGCGGAACATGGGTCAGTTCGAGCACACGCTCATCATTGTGGAAGAGGGCGCGGACGTGCACTACATCGAGGGTTGTTCCGCTCCCAAGTACGGGAGTCATGCGCTGCACGCGGGACTCGTCGAAGTCTTCGTGAAACCGGGCGCGAAGGCCCGTTACTCGAGCGTCGAGAACTGGAGCCGCGACACGTATAACCTGAATACCAAACGCGCGATTGTGGAGAAGGACGCCACGATGGAGTGGATCGGTGGGAACATGGGGAGCGGCGTCACCATGCTCTATCCATGCTCCGTCCTCGTCGGCGAGGGCGCGCGCTGCGACCACATGGCCATCGCGTTCGCGAATAAAGGACAGTGGCAGGACACCGGCGCGAAGGTCTTCCATCTGGCGCCGCACACGAGCTCGAAAGTGATCAGCAAATCCATCAGCAAAGACGGCGGTGTGGCGATCTATCGCGGACAGTTGAAGGTCGCCCCCCACGCCCATGACTGCACAGCGAATGTGGAATGCGATGCACTGCTCCTCGATGAAGTCAGCCGCACGGACACGATTCCTGATATTCAGATCCGCAACAACGACGTGACGATCGCTCACGAGGCGACGGTCGGGAAACTCTCCGAGGAAGATCTCTTCTACCTCATGAGCCGTGGCATCCCGAAGGAAGAAGCGAAGGCGATGATCGTGAACGGCTTCATAGAGCCGATCGTGCGGCTACTGCCGCTCGAGTATGCGGTGGAAATGAACAGGTTGATTGAATTGGAAATGGAGGGTTCCGTTGGGTGAGATGGCTTGCCGGCCGTAGCAAGCAGAGAACTTGCCAGCCTTCGCTCATGAGTGAGCTACGGCCGGTGGCCTTTGCGAAGGCCGGAGGGAAGTGTGGGGTGAGATGGTGGCCTCTGTGAAGGTCGGAAGCATCGGTGCATGGTCTCCATCAAAACGGCCCGGATCGTGGTTGGAACACTCTCCGTAGGATTCTCATCAATAGTGACAGTCTGGGTTTGCTTTCCTCATACCCCGTGCAACTCAGCTTGTTCCGAAATGATCCGCGAAGAATGTCGACGCCTTCTTCGCCGATGTCCGCGTACTCCATATGGAGTGAACCAAGGTTCGGCATCAGTGCCGGGCTTGCGAGAGCCCCGGCGCCCCGAGCTCCTACATCGTTGCCTCTTACATCGAGCTCCTTAAGATTCTGCAGATGCGGACACTCTGCAATGGCGATGACCTGATCCTCGCTCAAACCGGCGTTCTCCAGGAAGAGTGCTTTCAGACGCGAGAGGACCTGAAGTGACAGCACTTCCTCGATGCGCCCATCCACATCCCTCAGGGCCAGGCTGTCTATAGGGCTCGTCCGGAACACCTCTTCCGCGCGTCGGAGGAATGCCTGCCGCCGCATGGCGATGTGGTGGACGAATCCTCTGTGGAATGCGCATTCTTCCGCACCGAGTTCCGTGAGCGGTTGTTGCCAGCGGTGGCCATGTTGCCTGAAGAGATCCGCCGATGTTGCCTGGAGAGTCTGGAACCTGTCCCACTCCTCTTGGGATGTCATGATGCCCGTCCGCGCGATTGCGATCTGTGTCCGGATGAACGCCGGCCGGTTTCGGTCAGCATCTGTGTCTGGTGCCGCATGTTCGAGCATGTCGGCGTACGCGAGTCGTGGCTCATCACTGTCGGGATCCTGGAGGACGCGTTCAAGGAGTCGTTCTACATTCATAGGGGAGCGAGCGTACTCCCGCGTTGTACGGTGTCAATATTTCCGTTCGTACGGGAGATCGGAGCACTGAACAGCGCTCTCATCGTGCGCACGAACGCAGTAAACTGCCGTCTCTGGATCTCCATCGCCTCTGCGCCGGTGTGCGCTTCTCCACTGAAGAGCAACGTCGCAAGATGGGCGAAGTAATCCCGCTCCCGATGGTTGAAGTTCTCCAATGCTTTGGACCAGCGTCCGGTCCTCTTCGCGTTATTGAAGTGATCCCAGAGTCTCTGTTCTTCCTTCGGAGGGATCAAGCCCCATCGAGAGACGAATTTGATGAGCTCAGGCAACGGCAGTGTGCGGATGGACGCGGCAGCATCCTCCGGACGAGGGAAGAGCTCCCGCTGCACGAACGTTTTCTCGAGGAGACTCTCCGCATCATCGTTCCGGTGATCGCAGGTGGAGAGCTGCATGGGCATGATGGAGCCTGAATGTTATACCAACTTTCCATACGCGGCAAGATGCCTTCCGGCATACTACGGACGTGCAGCTCCCTCCACTCCCCGACGAAGCGCGGCGAAAAGGCATCACTCTGGAGCAGCCTCCTGGGCTTCCGGAGACGCTCCTGGAACCCGGCGCGCTCCCGGCCGGATCGATGCCTGCATCTTTTCTCCTCACCGTCCCCGTGGACGTGCAACTCACGGAACCTGTCCGTTTGGCATTCTCACCGTCTGCATTCCCGCGGGGCGTGCATCTTCTCATCAGGATCGGGGACCGGTCGTTGGTGATGATCATCTTGGAATGTGCGATTGATGATGCGCCAGCGGAATCCTGGATCCACGTCACCGAAGTGCTCGTGGGCCGCGAGGCGCAGGCAGAGTGCGTCTCGTTCCAGAGCGGCGGATCCTCCGGACAAGCTACCTTCCTGCAGCGCAGCCGGGTCGTGGAGGGCGGGAGCATCACGTGGAACGTGGCGACGCTCGGGCCGAGCGATTCGCATCACGATCTGCAATCGCACGTCGCGGGTGAGCACGGGATCTCCGTCATCAACTGGCTCTTCTACGCGCTTGACCGGGAATCGTACCGGCTCTCCGCGCGGAACATCTTCGACGCGGCGTCGGGAACGGGGGAGATTCTCATGAAAGGCGTCGCGGAAGAAAAAGGACATGTCGCCTGCAATGGCCTCATCCAGATCGGGCTCGGAGGCGGCGGCACGAACACGTACCTGACGCAGAACGTGCTGATGCTCGATCCTACCGCTCGCGTGGATGTCGTGCCGGGATTGGAAATCAAAACGAACGACGTGAAGGCCAGCCACTCGGCCACTGTCAGCCGCGTCACCGAGGAGGACCTCTTCTACTTCGCCGCGCGCGGCATCCCGAGGCAGGAGGCGCGTGGCATGTTCGTGCGGGGATTCCTGGACGCTCTCGCAGATCGCGTGTCGGATGCGGAGACGAGGGATCTGATCGCCGGCGCCATTGCACGGAAATTCGAACGGAGGTGATTCCGACATTTCCGCTTGAGTGAAGCCGGATGTGTAGTAAAATGTACATCCATGGGACTCAGGAATACATCGCCGGAAACAGGACCGAGTGAGAATCAGGAGGTGCCCAAGGTCACGAGCCTGACGGGCCTGCTGGGTGAATTCTTTTCGCTGTCGACTTCCAAGCCGGAGAGCGTCGACACACCATCCACTCCAGGCACGCCCTCCGCTCCTGCGGTACGACCTGATACATCATCAACCGGACAGGATGTGCAGAACGTTTTGAATAATCGGCATCGGGAGGATGAACGGAGGAAGCCACAGCCTGATCTCAAGCGAGACTACGCGCCGCCACGTCCCGTTCCCGAGGCGAAGAGTATCCCGCAGACATAATCCTCCCTTCCTCCATCCATGCTTCTCGGGTTCGCATACGACGCAGAAAAAGTGAACACTCCCACGAACGCTTGTGATCTGGAAGGAAAACCGCCGATCGATCTTGACCGGCACCTGACCGAAGTCGAGTTGCGGTACGACATCGCCGGCGGCCGGCGGCGGGTCTACGCGAGTGTCTGCAATTTCGATTCTTGGGGGGAGTAATCACCAGCAACGAGTTCCGGACCGGAGTTTCTTTTCCGCTTAGGTCAGGGATGTTCGGAGGCCGATGATCGATGTTGTTGCCATTGCCCGGTTCTGGCATATATTGCACCCATGCCCGAATATGAGACACTCGTCGACTACGAGGAGGCAGCCATTGAGCAGAGGAAGAAGGAGCAAAGATTGCTCGGCGCCGCGCGGTCTCACACCAATGCCATGGTAGGACAGACGCTCCATGCGGGAGCTAGGACGCCGGAGCAAGGAGATCAGGGCGAGAAGCAGCAAAGCGGCCCTTCCGAAGCCGCCGAGAAAATTTACAGAAAATTCTTCAGTCGGAAGCGGGTATCAAGTGCGGATCCCCCTGAATCGGTCACGCCTATCAACCCCGAACCTTTCGCTGTCCCCAACCCGGCTCAGACTCCCGAACAATACGGTGAAGACCATCGGAGAGAGCAGAGAGGAAAGGAAGCAGGTGAGGCGCACCGGGCACGCGTACGGAAGCTGCGGAAGTTCGGATTGTGACGCTCCAATCACTTCATTCGGGTTCAGGACTTCTTTCGTTGGTGGAGTGATATGTTTTCAACCGCTTCACCCATTCGAAAAGCTCAGGGTGAAGCCGTCTTCACAGCATTGTGTAGTAGAGAAGGTGTTCCCGCCGTCGCCCTTGCGGGCTATGGCGGGGGAATCGGGCTCATCACTCTTCCTTCTTCCGCAGACTCCGGTGCGTACTGGACGCAGCGGAATCTACGGAGGGGAGAGAGTGAGAGGGTGTCCCCGGTCAATTGAATTGCATGATGACGATGACACCGGTCAGAGCATGCTCCACGTAAAACGCCTTGCGGCGTCACGAGGCCAGGTATTTCCCTGGTAAGGAAATGTTCCATCCGCAGGTTCTCCTACGGATACCTTGTTACGACTTACTCCCAGTCAGCAGTGTCACCGTGGTACCGCCCCCGTAGCATGGTGAAGCCTGTGCCGAACCTCACTCGTCGTGAGGTCGCATCAAGCTGCACTATGCTACAGGGTAACGGTCCTTCGGGTGCCCCTGCCTCCCATGAGTTGACGGGCGGATTATGATACCCCGCTATCTTGCGGGGTTCACGTTCCCACTGGACGGGCGGATTTCCCGCATCCAGCGAGCTCTCGCTTAGTGCATGTGCATCTTGATCGATTGCAGCGCACGTACTCCTTCTTCCGTAAAATGTGTTCCTGCGAAGACGATGTTCATCGCCTCGCAGAATGCCTCGAAGTCGCGTCGCTTGGATGGTGACTTTGGAGGGTACTTCCGGAAGAACGGCAGTATCTTCTCCCGCAGGTCGCGTCTGTTGCCGACTTCGAATCGGTAACAGAGCGAGTGGTTCGGCCGCCGGTCGTTCTGGATGTACACCGTTCCGCAACCGAAGAATGTCCGCAGAGCATCGAGGATTGCTCGATCCTCCGCACGGAGCTTCAAGTAGAACCGTGGCTCCATGACATTTCTTCGGCCGGGATGGGTGTTGAGCCGGAAGGTGAAACTTCCTTCTCCATCCACGAGACCGACGACGTAGTCGGGAGAGAGTGTTATGACGAGAGAGGATCCTTCGAGAGAGGTGACAGTGGTCATTGGTGACCAATCGTACACCGTCTCTGTTACTACGATCCAGCTGACTTCTCACATGACTCCATTACTGTGATTCTCGCCATCAGCCTTCGCCTCCAAGCATGGAGGTTGAGCCGGCTTGTCGTGATCCGTATCCTCTCTTTTAAGAGGCTACGGCCGACAAGTGTGAGATCTCCCCGGGTTACGTATGAAACTGTTCCTCGCATCCTGTGCCGAGGCCTTTGGATGATGATCTTCCGCATGCCTCACCGCGTGCATGCGTCGATCGACCTCTTCTATGGCACGGGCTGCGATTCGCGTATCGAACCCTTCACCCCGCAGCGCTTGCGCGTGCGGGGCTGTTCTTGAGCTACGCTCCCCGACACGGCGTTCTCGAACGCCGTGTCCCGACGGGATCGGGGAGGGATGGATTTTAACCATCTAGTTTCATGCGCTGCCGGGCGCGTTTCATTGTGAGTACAAGACCCAGGAACATATTCACCGTAGTATCGCTGACCTACGGTTACTAGCGATTCCAACTTCATGCAGGCGAGTTGCAGCCTGCAATCCGAACTGAGACCGACTTTGGGGGATTTGCTCCGCCTTTCGGCTTGGCTGCCCGCTGTATCGGCCATTGTAACATGGGTGTAGCCCCAGGCATAAAGGCCACGCTGATCTGACGTCATCCTCACCTTCCTCCGCCTTGGAGGCGGCAGTCTCCCATGAAAAAACAACATAGGATGAGGGTTGCGCTCGTTCGCTGACTTAACAGTACACCTCAAGGCACGAGCTGACGACGACCGTGCAGCGCCTGTCTTCGGGTTCCTTGCGGCACCCCCCGCTTTCGCGGGGGTTCCCGAGATGTCAAGCCTGGGTGAGGTTCTTCGTTTACCATCGAATTAAACCCCATGTTCCACCGCTTGTGTGGGTCCCCGTCTATTCCTTTGAGTTTTAGCCTTGCGGCCGTACTTCCCAGGCGGCGGGCTTACCGCGTTAGCTTGAGGCACTGAGATTAATTGAAAATCCCAACACCGGGCCCGCATAGTTTAGGGCGTGGACTACGGGGGTATCTAATCCCCTTTGCTCCCCACGCTTTCGTCTCTGAGTGTCAGTACACAGCTAGCATCCTGTCTTCACTTTTGGCGTTCCACCGTGGATCTACGGATTTTACCCCTACACACGGCATTCCAGATGCCTCTCTGTAACTCGATCCCGCTCGTTTCCGGTACGTACACGGAGTTGAGCTCCGTGCTTTTACACCAGACGTGGCAGGACACCTGCAGACGCTTTACGCCCAGTAATTCCGAGTAACGCTCGCATCCCCTGTCTTACCGCGGCTGCTGGCACAGGGTTAGCCGATGCTTTCTCCTGAGGTACCGTCAAAAATTTCGTCCCTCAGAACAGGAGTTTACGCCCTGAAAGGGCTTCATCCTCCACGCGGTGTCGCTCCGTCAGGCTTTCGCCCATTGCGGAAGATTCCTCACTGCTGCCTCCCGTAGGAGTATGGACCGTGTCTCAGTTCCATTCTGGCTG
>VMEW01000037.1 GCA_007375735.1 Candidatus Peregrinibacteria bacterium Greene0416_19 | reverse complement strand
AGCGCGTCCCGCAGGTTCCCGTTATGGAGCGCGGCGGCCGGATGGTAGATCGGGAACACCCACGCATCCTTGCCGAGCTTCTGCGCCTTGCCGTGCGCGGCGGTGATGCTGAGTTTGGTGAAGAAGTGCCCGAGCGCGTGCCGGCCGAGCGGGACGATCACCTTCGGCTTGATGAGGGCGAGTTCGAGCATCAGCCACGGCATGCAGGCCTCCTTCTCCTCCGGTGTGGGATCGCGATTCCCGGGTGGCCGGAACTTCACCACGTTGCTGATGTAGACGTCTTCGCGCCGGAGGCCGATCGTGCCGAGGAGTTCATTGAGGAACTGCCCCGCCGGGCCGACGAAGGGGCGGCCCTGCTTATCCTCCTGTTCCCCCGGCGCCTCGCCGATGAACATCACCGTCGCAGCGGGGTTCCCCTCGCCCAGCACGGGGTTCGCCTTCTTCGAGATATCGATAGCCTTCCAGTTCTTCAGTTTCTCCCGCAGGGTGTCGAGGGTGATGGGCGGCATCGCTTCCATACTAGTACTCCGCCTTGATTTTTCGAATCCTTTCGAGGAGCTTCTTCTTCAGATCGTCATCGCTCTGCGCGAGGATCCGCAATGCCGCCATCGCAGCGTTCTTGGGGTTCAGGACGGTCATCGCGGGCACATCGGAGGGCATCTGGAGGCTCGAATGGACGTTGACGAGGTAGTCGTCATGATCCTTGAACGGGGGGCAGTTCAGCACCGGGTGGATGCAGCTCCCCGCAACGACGCCTCCGAGTCCGTTGCTCATTCCCACCACCGTGATGACGACGGTCGGCTCCGTCCGCGCGTTCAATCCCTCCACGATCTTCACGACTTTCTCCGGTACCTTGTGGGCGGAGGCGACGATGATGTCCGATCCCACCCCATACTCCATGAGCAGATCCGCAATTTTTTGAGCAAACTCGGTATCGGTCTTGGAGCCGAGGAGGAACGTGACGGTTTGCATGGAGGGAGTGTACAGACCCCCCCGCTTTCGGGAAAGCGGGGATTCACGGACTCCGTGGATCCCCGCTGCTTCTATCCCGATGTGGCCTATTTCTTCTTGCTTGAGGCTTTTGCCTTGGAGGTGGTCTTGGAGGTCTTCTTAGCCGGCGTTTTCTTTGCGGGGGAAGCCTTCTTGGCCGGCGTTACCTTCTTCAGCGCCTCTTGCTTACGCTTTTCCAGCGCGTTCACTTTCTTCTTCAACGTCTCCTGTTTCGGAGTCAGCTTCGTCGGGGTTGGCTTCACAGATGGGGGCGGCGGCGGGGCGGTCGTGCCTTTCTTGAGGCTGCCACCTCCGCTCCTGCCGCTGCCACCGGGGCTGGGAGAGGGGGAGGGCGATGGGGAAGTGGAAGGACTCGTAAGGAAGACGACGAAGCTTGCCGTGTCGGTGGCGACAAGGCCGTCCTGGGCGTCGGTGAAGGTCGCGGTGATCGTGCCATTACTTGTCGTCTCCAGGTGGCCATTCCCGGCACTGCCGTTCTGGGTGCGTGTGGGGATGGAGCCTTTGAAGATACCCGAGGTGTTCGTGGTTTCCGTGAGCGTGATAGTTTCGGAATCCCCTCCGGTCAGCGTGAGTGTGGCGGAGATGGTGTTCCCGGCTGTGCCCGACAGGTTGCCGTCCGGATCCGTCACCTGCACGTGCACGGTGTCCGTCGAGTTGAAGCTAGTCTTCTCCGTACTGCCGTCCGTGATCAAGGTGGCGCCGGAATGTACAAGTTTTCCGGTTCCCTCGGTCACGGTTCCGAAGTTCAGGAGGGTGGCGCCGGTGGCGTGGAACCGGAAGGTGCTCAGACTGAGCGTTGAGCCCGTATTGATTTGCAGGCTGTTGCTCACCCGGGCATCGCTCGTCAGGGTCGTCGTGGCGCTGGAGGCGACCACCACCGAGTAGAGGAGCGAGTTATTCGTGTCGAAGTTCTGGGAATGACCGTTGAGCGTCCATGTGCCGGCGGTGACGGTGATCGACGCATCGGCATTCGTCGTGATGGAGCCCGAAGCCGTTACGTCAGTGTTCGTCGTGAGGGTCGCCTGTGCCGCAGCCGCGAGCGTGATGCCGGCATCCACCACCATCGTCTCGGTGTTGGTCGTCAATGTCCACGTCCCCGCGCTCACGGTGATGGTGGCTGCATCATTCACCGTGATCGTCCCGGAAGCCGTCACATTGCTGTTCGTCGTGAGCGTCGCCTGTGCCGCATCCGCCAGCGTGATCCCCCTATCCACCACCATCGTCTCGGTATTGGTCGTCAGATCCAGGTTCCCGAGCGTGATCGTGAGTGCTCCCGACAGGTTCAGCTGACTATCAGCGGCAATGACGATGTCATCATTCGTTCCCGCACCCGTGTTATTGATCGTCAGTCCGTACAGGCTCTGCCCGTCGAAATCCACCGTCTGATCACTGTCATCGTTCAAGATCCACGTCCCCGCGCTCACGGTGATGGTCGCAGCGTTATTCACCGTAATGGTTCCCGATGCCGTCACATTCGAGTTCGTGGTCAATGTAGCTTCCGCCGCATCCGCGAGCGTGATCCCCCTATCCACCACCATCGTCTCGGTATTGGTCGTCAGATCCAGGTTCCCGAGCGTGATCGTGAGTGCTCCCGACAGGTTCA
>VMEW01000028.1 GCA_007375735.1 Candidatus Peregrinibacteria bacterium Greene0416_19 | reverse complement strand
CGCCGGCATCCATCAAGGATCAGCAGACCGGCATCGCGCGCATCGCGTACGGCCTGCTCGTGAAGAACGAGGGCACGGCCACCGCGAAAAACATCGTCGTCTCCGACACGCTGCCGGCCGGCACGGACATGATCCGGACGCAGATCGATCCGCGATGCACTGCCAATGACCGAACGGTGACGTGCAAGATGTCCTCGCTCGCCCCCGGCATGCAGACCGGTTTCGTCATCAGCGCTGTATACACCGGCGCATGCGGTCTGGACGTGGAGAACACGGCAACGGTGAAGCACGAAAGTAACGATCCCGATCTGTCGAATAACAGCGCGACGGCCGTGACGAAGGTGCAGTGCGACCCCGCGGTGAATGCATCCGCCGATCTGTCGATAGAGAAATCCATGCCCCCGACGGTGAAACCCAATTCGACGGTCACCGCCACCGTGCGCATCTATAACGCAGGTCCGGACACCGCCACTCCCGTATCGGTCATCGACTACTACCCGGTGCCGGAGGGATGGACCCTGAACAAAGACGTGACGAGCGATGGCTGCACCATCATCGGCACCAAGGTGCAGTGCGACAATCTAAAATTGGGGAAAGGGGAAAGCAAGACTCTCATCATCACCTACAACATCCCGCCGGTGCAGGCCTGTATCAAGCACGAGCTGCAGACCGCTGCGAGTGTGGCGAGCCTGGTGAAGGATCCCAACCCCGGTAACAACCAGATCACCGCCAGCACGACGCTCATCTGCGAACCCGTTCAGGCAACAGCTCTGACCATCGGCATGTTCAGGCAACAGCTCTGACCATCGGCATCGACGGACCGGAATCACAGACGTACGTCCGCGGTCAGAATGACGCTGTCCTGGCCAAGCTCAATTTCTCCACCATCGGCTCCTCGGCAAACGTGCGTCATCTGTACGTCGCTATCCAAGGCAACACGATCCAGAATGGATCGCCTGCTCCGACGAACGCCCCCATCCACGAGGCCGTCACGAACGTGACGCTCAAGAACGTCCTGACCGGCCGCGGCTACGACGCGGTGCGCCTGACGGGTGCGGATGACTTCGGGCAGAGCACGAGCGGTATCGGAACCTACCAGATCTACCGTATCGAGAACGTGCCGGTCCTGGACCCGCAGGTATTCCAGCTCCTGGCCGACTTCGCGGACAACGGTTCCGGCAAGTCACCGATGGACGGTGACATGTTCAAAGCGCTCATCTGCACATCCGCAGCGGGCACCGCCAGCACGTGTTCCTTCGGCGGCATGATCAAGGAATCGACCGCCTATAACCTCCGCGCCGAATCCAAGGACGGTACGCCGATCACCGACGTGCGCCCGGGCCGCACCGTCACCGGCAATACCCACCGCATCGCCAACGCGACGCTCACCATCGCGGTGAAGGCTATCGGCACCTTGGATACGGCCGTGAAGAACTCAAAGAACAAGAATCTCCTGCGATTCGAAGCGCGTGCAGGTGAAACGAGAGACATCCTGCTCACGAAGACGACGTTCAATGCCGCGGCCGGCTCGCTGCTCAACGGCCAGAACTACACGCTCTGGGTGGACACGGACGCGAACAGCACCGTCGACACGATCGTCGGAAAGGGTGTGGCGTCCCAGGGCGGACAGATCACCTTCAACAAGCTCACCGGCGGCGGCTTCGTGGTTCCGAAAATGAAGACGGTGGCCTTCGAAGTGCATACCGACATCGCAGCCTCTCTCGCGAATGATTCCCTCCAGCTGCAGTTCGCATCCGCCGATTCCTCGTACATAGAAGCGGAGGACGTGGTCCGCGGCGCATCGCTCGCAGGGATCAAAACGAATGGCATTTGTGCGGTCGCGAGCTGCGACATCACCGTGACAACCGTACCGTCCATCCTCTACAAGCTCGTCAGCCAGGGTGACCTGTACGTCACGAAGGACACGGTCACAAATCGATCGCACCAGTGTCTGAACGGCACCCTCTGCGACACCATCCTTCGACTGCAGTTGCATGCCGAGAACGAGGACATAGACGTGACGGACATCCAGCTGACATCCCGCACGAATACCGCGAGTTCAGTCGACCGGCTGGAACTCTGGAAGGATGGCGCGACGAGCTCGTTTGCGACGGCAACCGTCGGCGGCTGCGGGAGCGACCAGGTGCCTGGCCCAGGCACGTTCTGCGCCAAGATGCAGAGCCAGCAACTGGTGATCCCGAAAGGACAGGATGTGAAAGTACTGGTGAAACCGCGTCTGAAGAGTGATATCGAGGGCGCTGTGTCCGGCGAGTTTCTGCGGTTCTACATCTCCCGCATCCCGGCATCGAACAATGCGACAGGTGCAGGTGCTGTCCGCGCACGCGGGGCGATGTCCTCGAACAACCTGAGCGCGAACAACGAGAACGGCGTACCGGAGGGCGAAGTGATCATCGGCAACAGCAGCGCCGGAGCCAATGCCGACATCGTCGGCGAGAAGAACGTGGCGGTCTCCGCAAAGCTCACCTCGATTACAAACGCGAGCCTCGACCCGAACGGTACCGCGGTACCCACCGGCATCAGCTCCATCGGCCAGTTCCGCTTCACCGCGGCGCCGAACAGCAATAGCAAGAATGGCCTGAACAAAGTGGTGATCGACTACCTGTTCTTCAACGTCCAATCCTCGAATGTCCTGTTCGCCGATTCATTCACCCTGTGGAACAAGACGAATCCCACGGTGAAGGCCACCTGCACGCCCGTACCGCTCGGCAGCATCACCCCGTTGCAGGGCGACATCAGCGGCGACTTCCGCATCCTCTGCCAGAGCCTGTCCTCGGGTGCAGTGAACACCACCATCGATCAGGGAACCGATGCGGTCTTCGTCATCGAAGGAACCATCAAGAATGCCGGCATCAACAGTGCGGCGGATTCCACCGCCATGGTTTTCTTCCAAGCCTTCAACCTGGAACCGGACGCCCCGGGCAGCAGAAACTTAGGCTGGGCGGACAGGGACAGCGCGACTGCGCAGGCATTCGACTGGATGGAAGCCACGGAGAGTCCGGTGTATTCGACCTTCTACGGTTCCTGAGCTTTCTTCCGCCAAGAGACGCCCTCCCCCCGCGGCATTGCCCTGGGGAGGGGCGCTTGGGTGTGGAGCAGCAAGCATAGAAAGGAATTCTGGCGGGGCATCTTCCAGAAACACGAAAAAAGTACTATAATAAGGAGAAACTCCCACACCCATCCCCCTCCCCGGTATGCGCGCACTCACGACGCCGAGACGACTGCAGCTCGGACTGCTGGTCCTCGCCATCGGTCTGCTCGGATTCATTCGGCTGGAGAACGGACGCGATCTCAGCGCGCAGCTTGAGCAGCTGGTCGAACTCACACAGACGGGGCCGGCGTCCTTCATAGGCGGTCATGAGGCGACCTACACGTACACGATCACGAACAATACCGGATGGCGGTTGGAGAGCACGCTCGAAAACGCCATCCCGACGTCCTCGTACAATGGGGCGACCCACCCGTACGAACTGCTGGGAGTTGAGTGGGAACGAGGACCCCTGCAGTGCTCCCGGTTCAACGACAACGCGTCGTTCCGATGCGCATTCAGCGTGGAGGCCGCACAAGGCACGGTCATGACCCTGAAAGTGAAGTACCGGTCGGCAATTCCCCAACCCTGCGGACCCAATGAGACGATCACGCACAACGGGACCGTGACCTTCCGTGCTTGGTTGCTGACGTGGACGAAGAGCGCGACCGTGGAATCGAGAGTTCTCTGCGCGGCAAACGACTTGTCCGTCACGCACACGGGCACCAACACGCGCGTGCCCGTCCTGCAATCGGACGGATGGGAATTCTCGACGACCATCAAGAACATGGGCCCGCTGGTCGCGGACAATGTCACATACATCCACTACTACGCGGACCCAGCGACTGATCAATGGTACTACGCGATGGACGCCAACCCGTACGGATGCCGCCAGCAGGACACGCGGCTGATCTGCGCGATCGGGAAGATCATGCCGAGCATCGGCGGGAATGCGGATCCGAAGAGGTTCAAGGTGCGGATTCTGTACAAGCCGGGAGCGCCCTGTTCGCCGCGGCGCGCGACGACGGTGGCGAGCACGTCCAACACGGCGAACGACCCGGATATCCGCAACAACTTCGACAAAGGGGAAGTGGATATCGGATGCGGAGCTCCCCCGCCCCCACCACCCCCGCCACCGGGAACCGTCAACGGCGCAACCTTCATCTCCGCACAGGTGCCGACCTCTGTGCGGCGCGGCGGCATGCTCAACGCGACGATCACAATGAAGAACACGGGCACCACCCCCTGGAAAAACGACACGCAGGCGTCGCGGAACCCCCACCGACTGGGGGCGCAGAATCCCCAGGACAACCGCACGTGGGGAACGGAGCGGATCGTGATCCCGGATAGCGTGGGCACCGTGCCCCCCGGGGGGACGGTGACCTTCACGATGCAGGTGACGGCGCCGTCGGCGCCGGGGGAGCACCGCTTCGCGTGGCGGATGGTCCAGGACGGCGTGGAGTGGTTCGGAGAAACGCTCGACAGGGCCGTGCGCGTCACGAACGAGCCCGCGGCGAACGACGCCACCTGCGAGATCGTGGGAGAATTTGGGACGAACAGGACCAATCGTCATCCCGCGCACGAGATGGCACTCATGAGAGGAATGAAAATCCCCTTCATTCTCAAGATCACGAACACCGGGACCGCGACGTGGGATCCGGCGCTGGGATACAAGATCGGGACCATCAAACCCTACAACAACAACGCGTGGGGGATTCAGCGGCTGGGGTTTTCCAATCCCGTGCCGCCCGGCGGGATCGTCTACATGTACGGCGCCGGCACCGTCCCGAATGAACCTGGGAAGCAATTCTTCTCCGCGCAGACGCTCCGCGAGCACGTGGAATGGTTCGGAATTCCCTGCGAACGCAGCGTCACGGTAGGGCCGCAAATAGCGGCAAGACCGGGAGAAAGGGCGATGGACGTGCAGGTGGATACCTACCAGCGGGAACAGCCGCTCGAGTACCGGCAGCCGCTCCCCGGGCAGAACACTTCCTATCCATCCTGGCCGTACACGGGGCCGCTCAGCTACCTGCACCACATCACGAACTTCAGCCGCGAGAGACGGACGGTCACGGCGTTCATCCAGTATAATGACGAGATCGCAGACACGTCACGCACGTTCGGAAACGCCGAGTGCGCGCCCACCTACCCAGATGACAATTGGGGAACCGCGTGCACGAAGACACTTCAGCCGGGAGAAACGTGGAACCTCACCTCCCAGATTGCCTTCGACACACCATCGTGCCGCGATGAGCGGACCGCGCGCGGTTTCATTATTGTCAGAGCATCCAATCCGGATGTGCGGCCGCCGTACAACATCTATCCAGCCCCGGGGTTCCTCATGAGCGACATCAGCAGCACAACGATCCGCTGCCCGCCGCCCCAAACCACTCCTCCCCCACCGCCGCCCCCCTCCACAACCTCCATCCTCTTCATCACGCAGATCCAGGATGCGGCGACTGAGAGGACGGCGCTGCTGAATGAAGAGGTGGCCCTCATCAACACGACGGTGAAGCCGAGTGGCGCCACCACCGCCTTCAAGAGCATGACGTTCAAGGTCGGCGAAGGATCGCTCGACATGGCGGCGGACTACTCGCTGTGGGCGAAAGACTACGCGACCGGCGCCATGCGCGCGCTCATGACCGGCATACGGCCGGCTTCCGACGGGCGTCTCGTCTTCCGGAACGACGGCATCACGAGCACCGGCGAGTGGAAGGAGCCCGCAGCTTCCGCACAGTGGAACTTCTACCCCGGCAATCCCGCGCGGTCCCTCCAGGTCCGCGCTAAAATCCGGGGGAACGCGACGGGCATCCGCCTCGCATTCGACACGGACGGCGGACCGTACGTGACCGCCTATCAGGAAGGGTTCGGACCCGTGCAGACCGTCGCCACGAACGGCGTTTGTCCGCGCTCCGTCGGAGGAGTGTGCGACATTTCCGTCACCACCGCAGCGGGCACCACGTGGCGCATCGCTTCGGCGGGATCGCTCTTCCTCACCGCCGCGCCCGAGCAGCCGCGCAGCCGCCAGTTCGTGTTCGGCAGACGGGGAGATGACGCGCTGCGGATAGTCGCGAGGGCATCGGACACGGAGGATATCCAGCTCAAGATGCTCCAGTTGCGGCTGAGCGTTTCGAGCTTCGGCGCGAACGTCGACCGTTTGGCCGTCTTCACGAAGAGACCGGACGGGATGGAACAGGAGCTCGGAAGTGCGGCTGGCGGAGACGGCTGTGGTCCCAACGGCGGAGGCGAGAACTTCTGCGTGCGGTTCCCCGCGGACCCCGCGCAGCGCCTGATCATCCCGAAGGGAAGCGCGGTCACGCTCCTCGTGAAACCGGTCATGAAAGGAACCCCGCTCGCCGGGGTGAACGCATTCCGCGTCTCGATGTTGAAAGACGCCCACGTGGCGGCCGCCGGGCTCGGCACGCAGCAGGAGCTGACATCCACCATCTTCATCGGGACGGACTCCGCATCGGGAACGGAGAGCGACATTCATGGCCCGGAGCACAACATCGGCGTGAAGACGCCCATCATCTCCATCAGCGCCATCCCCACGAACAATTCATTCCAAGACGTTGATCCCGGACCGGTCGCCACCTTCCGCTTCGTCGCCGGCCTCACCGATCTCACGAGCGCCGTCCCCGGCGCGGTGAAGCTGACGAAACTGCGATTCACGGTGAAGACGCCTGCCAACAGAGGCATGCTCAACAGCGCATTCAAGATCTACGACAAGGCGAACCCCGCAACCGAATTCCTCTGTACGGCCAAGCTCCTCCCGCAGACCCGGCAGTACGATTATTGGACCTGGGGGGAGGAGTTCGACGTGGAGTGTCCCGTTTCGCTCAGCATCCCATCCCTCCGGCTGATGGACGTCGTCCTGAAGACGACGGTCGGGCGCTGGCGGGACTTCACCTACTCGCTCAGGAACGTGAGCGTGGCCGGAGCAACCCAGCTGGGAGCCGGCGAGAACGACAGTTCGTTCCAATGGGCAGACGTGCGCTCGGCTCCCGGGATCACGCCCTCGGAGCAGACATACCTGTGGGCGGACGTGTCGAAGCGCACGATCATCTCCAAGGCTGACTCATATTCATCGATTGAGTACACCTGCAGCGATCCCTGGGCGCTCATCCGATATCAGCGACCGAGTTCACTCACGAGCGAGAATGCCGCGATCGTCTTCAACGGGAAGATGTGGGCATTCGATCGCGCTCCCTCAAACGGCAATTCGGTGGCCGTCTCTTCCTCCATCGACGGCAGCACGTGGGAGGAGAAATACTCGTTCGCCGGATTCACCAAGGTTCACTCGACGGCCGTATACCAGAACAAGCTATGGGTCGCGGTGGGCGGCGACGGCGTTCCCGGCAAGCTCTACTCTTCCTCCGACGGCCTCACCTGGACGGCCGGTTCGACTGCGCTGCCGCTGGCCGCGCCGTCGCTCGTGGCCTTCCCAAACATCGCCCCCGGCATCATCTACCCGCAGAAGCTGTGGCTGATCGGCGACCAGACGCCCGCCGCCATCGGCGGTGACGCCGAGGCACGGAGGGTCTACAGCTCCCCCGACGGGAACGCGTGGACCCTGGAGAGCTCGCTCCCCGCGGTGCGGCAAGGGCAGACGGCCTTCGTCTTCGACAACAAGTTCTGGGTCGTGGGCGGCAGGGACGGAACCACGCTCTCTCGCGCCGTCTACGTCTCCAGCGACGGCAGGCGATGGGAAGAGGGTCCGTCACTCCCTGCGGGAATCGCCTACGGGGCGGTCGTGATGACGACGGAAACGGTGCCCGGCGGTCCCTGGACGCGCGAGATTACCTACGAAACGATCACGCTCTTCGGCAACGGCAAGGCGTTCTCCAGTTCCACCAAGGACGGAACCCGGTGGGTGGAGCAGCCCTCGGCCGTGCCGCCGGCCGGCTACGTCGCGAGCGACGGGCGATACACGTCGGCCGTGTGGTTCGACAAGAACATCTACCTGATCAGCGGCGTCAACGGGAACCGCCGCGAGGGGAGCACCACGCACGTCTTCATCTGTCCCGGCAGCGGCCTCTTCCAGGGAGCCGGCTCCGTGATCAGGGGGCTCACCGGTGCCGGTGTGATCGGAGCGGAGCCGGGACCGGAGGCGGACCTGAGCGTCACCTTGACGAGCGACCATGAACAAGTGGCCCCGAATGACCTCGTCTCGTACACGGCCGTCGTGCAGAATAACGGCCCGGATACTGCCACGAACACCTTGCTCACCATCGTGCATTCCCCGCTCGTGGAACCGTTGCGGAACGATCCCGGCCGCGATCGCCGTTGCACCCTTACCAGCACAGCGATCCCACACACCTATCTGTGCAATCTCGGAACTATCCACGTCGGCCTGGGCAGCCTCGTCACCGTGCGCGGGCGGGCGGTGTCAAGCCCCTGCCGGCAGGGGCAACGGGTAGATGCTTATGCGACGGTGCAAGCCGCGGAACGCGACTCGAAGCAGCAAAATAACTTCGCGCAGCAAACGTCCGCGCAGGATTGTCCCGAGGGGAGCACCGGGGGCCACGGAGGGAACATCGGTGATATCGTGATACCACCTACACCTCCCCCGCCTTCCCCTGGTCCCGGAGGCGGCCCGAACGGCGGCGGCGGATCGAACGTGGGAGGGGGCGCCGTGCCGCCACCCGGGGGCAACCCGAACGGCGGCGGAGGCTTCATCGTCCCGCCCCCTGGCGCGCCGGGAGGAGGCCGAATGGCACCACCGGGGATCGGGACTCCGGGCGGCGGCGGTCTGATCGTGACTCCGCCGGGAGGCGCAACGGACGGGGAGGGAGGGGCACCGAGTGGTGGTGACCGGACTGTGATACCGCCTAGAGGAAACAACGGGGAGAACGAGGAGCCGAGCGACGACTCGACACCACCCGAACAGGCTCCCAGCGTTACTCCCGGCATGCCAGCAGCGACTGGCAGCAAGGACACGCCATCTGCGTCGCCTCAACCGTTCTCGCTTGCACAGCAGGCAATTATCAATCGCTTCACCCCCGCTCAACGAGCCGCCTTCGACCGGCTCACGAAGGCGCAGAAGGACGCCATTGTGCGCTACTTGCAGTCACGGCTATTGAAATAAAAGGCGGGGGCCGCCCAGTAGCACACTGTCTTCCATTCGCTCTTCGACTGCATGACACGCACACCCGCCATCGCCATACTCTCCGCCAACCTCGTCGTGGCGGAGACGGAGATGGGATGCGAGCCCTGACACGGGTTCCACTCAGTCGATCACCCCAGTAGAAGGTACCGTTGCCGGCGCGCGGTGACGATCCGCTCGGCGATCAGTTTCTTCACCAATCCCCGCAGCCACGCGCGATGCGCCACATCGTCCCAATCGATGCACACGCGCTTGCCGAGCTCCTCCAGCGTGAGACCGCGATCCGCGTCTCGCAGCTCTTCGACAACCCGGCCGCGGAATATCCTATTCGGCACGAACGCCGATCCCACGAGCCGTCCGGGCTCCGCGCGCTTGTTACGCATAACTTTTTTGTTCAATTTGACCCGGAAAGCAGACTTACATATTTTGGCTTCTGCAAGAGGACAAATGGAGCATCTGGGATTGCCTTTCTGGCAGACGGCCGTGCCGAAATCCATGAGCGCGGCGTGCCAGTCACGTGTGCGTCGGCTCGCCTGTCCTGAGCCGCATTGAAGGGTTGCTCGTTGCTGATTGCTCGATGAGTGAGTTTCAAGAGCGATGCTGAGGACATTGTGAATGAGCGGGAGCAGTTGTTTGTCGCTCCGCCCAAAGGTTCCGTCGGCAAGATCCGGCCCGACGAACACGCGGTGCACGATGCGCCGGATGTTCGTGTCGATGCATGGGGTGGGCAGATCGAATGCGAAGTTGCGGATGGCGGCGGCGGTGTACGCGCCGATGCCTTTGATCGAGAGCAAGTCGCTCATCTCGCGGGGAAACTGCCCATCATAATTCCCGACGATCGTCCGCGCGGCATCGCGCAGACGGAGAGCACGGCTGTTGTACCCCATGCCGCGCCAGGCGAGGATGACCTCGCGATTCGATGCGCGTGCGAGGTGATGGATCGTCGGAAATTGTTCGAGGAAGCGTTTGAAAAGAATCTCGACGCGCGGCACTTGCGTTTGTTGGAGCATCACCTCGGAGACGAGGATCATATACGCACGCTGCGTGTCATCCTTGATTTTCAAATCGCGCCACGGGAGCTTGCGCTTGTGCGAGGCAAACCAGCGCCACATGGTAGATGCAAATTGCCGAAGACGATCCGGATTATTCACACTTCTATCATAATCTATCCTCGGGCCGCGGGTACCCGCCTGCCGGCAGGCAGGGAAAACCCGCTCTCATCATTAATAATGTTATAGACGAGAGCGCCCCGAAAAGGGACGTGGTCCCCTCGGGGACTTTACGTCCTTTTCTAGGCGCGGCTGGCGAAAAATGGCAGAATATCATGGCGTGAAGCTCCTCCTCACCCTCATCGGCCGGCAGGCGCGCCGTCATCCCTGGGAGTACGCGCTTCTCTTCTCGACCGTCACGTGCGTCGCGGCCCTGTGGGTGGCGGAGCCGCTCTACTCGCGCTACGCGATCGACACGATGCTGACGATGCGCGAGGGCGCGGACGTGAACCTGATCGCGATCTTCGGATGGTGGGGCCTGCTCTTCCTTCTCCTGTCGATTGCGCAGACCGCGGAGAAGTTCGCGACGTGGCGCATGATGAATAAGACCGAGCTGGACCGGAGCGAGGAGGTGTACCGCCACGTGCTCGATCTCGATATCGCCTTTCACACCCAGCAGAAATCGGGCGAAGTGGTGAAGGTGATCGACGAAGGCGCGGAGAACCTGACGGAACTCCAGCGCAACCTCATCGTCGACTTCCTCCCCTCTCTCGCATCGGCCGTCGTCTTCCTCGGCATCGGCTTCTCCATCCAGCCGTTCCTCTCCGGCATGCTCGTCGGCCTCATCCTCCTCTACATCGCCATCGTCGTCATCGGCACGCAGAAGACGATGAAGATCCAGCAGCAGGCCAACCGCGCGTGGGTCGAGCGGATCGGGCGGGCCTACGATGCCGTCACGAACATCTTCGCGGTGAAGTCCGGTGCGCAGGAAGGACGGGAACTGCGGACACTGGAGAGGGCCAATGCGAAGGTTTTCCGCAAGCAGATGCAAGTCAACAGACACTGGGCGGCCATCGAGGCCATCAATATCTTCATGCTCACGAGGATCCTCCTCACGTCCGTCGGCGTGTACTTCTACGTGCGCGGCACGCTCAGCCTCGGCGAGCTGTACTTCTTCCAGGCATCGTTCTTCCGGGTGCTGACGCCCTTCGAAATCCTGTCCGGTATCCTCCCCTTCTGGAACAAGAAGGTGGGGAAGGTGCGGTTGTCGGAGGAGCTGCTGCGGATCCCCGTCCGCGTCCGCTCGAAGAGAGGGGCCAAGCGGCCGGGGCATGTGGACGGACATATCGAATTCCGGGGCGTCTGCTTCTCCTACGAGGAGAAATTCAAGATCCTCGACACGGATGAAACGGAGAAAGTCGCCGACCGGATCGTGGAGACGGTGCACCCCCTGCACGAACCGGAAGATGAAACGCAGCACACGCAGGAAACCATCCACCCGGCTCTGGCACTCCAGGAGGAACGCCGGCCGCCAAAGAGGTACGATCACGGGCGCGATGTCCTGCATGATGTCTCGATCGACATTCGTCCGGGGGAGCACGTCGCCTTCGTGGGGCACTCCGGCGCTGGCAAGTCCACGCTCGCCATGCTCCTCAACCGGTTCTACGATGTGACGGAGGGGCGGATCCTGATCGACGGCACGGACCTGCGGGAGCTGGATCTGCTGTGGTGGCGGGCGCAAGTGGGCCTGGTGCTGCAGGACAATCTGATGTTCAACGACACGATCCTGGAAAATATCCGCTACGCCCGTCCCGATGCGACGGAAGCCGACGTGAAGGAAGCGGCCGGGCGGGCGGCAGCAGCCGACTTCATCGAGAGCTTGCCGAAGGGGTACGCGACGCTCGTGGGCGACCGCGGCATCAAGCTCAGTGGCGGCCAGCGCCAGCGGGTGGCGATCGCGCGGGCCATCCTCAAGCGGCCAACGGTCGTGGTGCTCGACGAGGCCACAAGCGCGCTCGATTCCGTCACCGAACGCCGCGTGCAGGAAGGGATCAGGAGCCTCATCGCCGGCCACACCGCCTGCATCATCGCCCATCGGCTGAGCACCGTCCGTTCCGTCGACCGCATCGCTGTGCTCGATAAGGGACGTCTCATCGCCTTCGCCCGTCACGAGGAGCTCCTCCGAACGTGTGCCATATATAAGGAGATGGTTGAGCTGCAAAGCCACGGCATGCTTGCTGAATAACAAGATGGCTTGCCCGCCGTAGCTCCGCAGAGCGAAGGCGGGTCGAGCTGCAGAGCCACGGCATGCTTGCCGAGTGAATAGCCATTATTTCAAATTGAGCGAACCCTTCCCAGGGTGCGATCCCTATTCACCTATCATCCTCATTTTCCTCGTTTCCACACATGTGCTCTCCCTCTCCGCCTTTTTCCGTGAGGGGGCCAGGGCACCCCCACTGGTTCCCTAGGCCCCCTCACACTCCCCCGTTACCCTCCTGTGCCCACCCAGGGCGCAGGGCAAGGGAGGAGTGGTTTATCGACAGAGAGCTAGAGCGATGGGGCACGGGGTGAAGGTGGCCGTCAGGCCACTATTCTTCTACTACTTTCCTCCTTTGAGTCACCAGCAGCAGTTTCGTGTCACTGGCACGCGGTACACGCGTTCTTTGGGGCAGGAGAGTTATCACCAAGGAAAACGGGTACCGTCAGGAAGGTAATGGGGGTTGTTAGGGGGACCTAGGAAACCGGACAAGGTGTCATGGTCCCCCTAACAAAACAAGGCAGTGGAAGAGAGCACATGTGTGGAAACGAGGGCAAACGGGAATTCATTATCAACAGGGATCGCACCCCGGGAAGGGTGCGCTCGTGGGAAAATATTGGCTTCCAGTTGGGAAGACCGAGCAAAGTCATATTGACGCAGAATTCCACATTCCCTAGACTGCCTGCGCTCAAAGAGGCTATTCTGGGCTTCAGTCTCTCCCCTCATTCCCCTCCTTCGCTATGGCAGACGCCAAGAAATTTGACCGCAGCAAGACTCACGTCAACGTGGGCACCATCGGTCACGTCGACCACGGTAAGACGACTCTTACCGCGGCTCTCTCCATGAACTTCTCCCCGGAAGGCGAGAAGAAAGCGTACGCCGACATCGACAACGCCCCCGAGGAGCGCGAGCGCGGCATCACCATCAACACCGCGCATGTGGAGTACGAGTCCCCCAAGCGTCACTACGCCCACGTC
>VMEW01000001.1 GCA_007375735.1 Candidatus Peregrinibacteria bacterium Greene0416_19 | reverse complement strand
CGCACTGGAAGAAGACTTTCCGGCTGGAAGTGTACGGTCGCGAGGGGTACCTGCTCGTCGACGGACTCGGCGGCCAGTACGGGCTCGAGCGCCTCATCCACGGCAGGCGCACCCACGGCCGCGAGCCTCCGCCCGAGGAGATCTGGGAATTCCCCTCCGAGCCGGGCAAGCCGGATGCGGCGCTCAAAAACTCGTGGGAGGAATTCGTGCAGTCAATTAAACAAAGCAAAGACATCGGACCATCGGCTAGAGATGCGGTGGCGGCGCTCAAGGTAATCGAGCATGGATATGCACACTGAGGACAGCTCAATCTTACCTGTTCAAGACGCGCTGATACGACAGCAGTTTTACTTGTTTGTCCTTCACATGGATCGTGCGCTCGTATGGCGGACAATGATTGTGACCGTGCATCGCCATGAGATTGTCGCCAATGCGGTCGCCCGCCATCCGCAGAAGAGGCACTCCCAAGTCGCTCGCGGCTTTCCCGACCCATCGCTGCAGTATTCTCTCGGGAGAATGGGAGGCATTGAACGTCTGTCCGTCTTCGATGATCTTCCGAAGACGTGCGGGATCCGTGATCAAGCGGATGCCCAGCGTATCGATGAGAGATCGCACGCATTCGATGGCGGGTGCGAGTTCGGGCGTCACCGGAATCTCGATAGGAGCAGGATCCGGCAGTCCATGCACGGCAAGCACCTGAGTCTCCGGGTTGATCGCCTGCACCGCTTTCCCGGTTAATGTACGCCGTTCGGCGACGGAAACCTGGACCATCGGTGCCGCCGGATCGTTATCGGGATGCTCTTGGGAGAGTTCTTCGACCGTTCTGTGTCCGATACCGTAGATATCGAGCAACTCTTTGGGAAGCAACAGATCTGCCCCGGGAAGAACATTGCACAGAAGCACACGTATCTGAGCACTGGTCGTGGGAATGCTCACGGAAGCAACGTGATCCGGAGGTTGCGGGCTCACGACATTCTTCGGCAAAGAACGAAGGCCTTCGTAGGGATCGCTGCGCCCGCGCAGGTCGTGGTTGCCGGGCACAAAGAACACGGCATCGAAGCGCCGCGAAAGATGATCGAGCACCTCTGTCACGAGCGGCGCCGTCTGGATTCCCCGATCGTACGTACTGTAGATATCGCCCAGGCAGTACAAATGGCGTTCGCCCGTATGCACACGATCAGCATCGGCAATCACCTGTTCAGCGACGTTGGCAGGCGTGTTATCGCGGTTTGCATCGGGAGTCTTAAAATGCCAGTCTGAACCCAAAAACGAAGGTGTATTTCCTATTTCAAGGCGTCTGATCAAAGGCAGTGGTTGATTCATTCAAATGAAATTATAAATCAATTATTGATTCATTGCAAATCCCATCCCGTACGAGCGCAGAGAATCGCTGGCTTGAGGACGATGAGCTCCTTGCTTCAAAACTACAGGAGCCCGATACTTGCCGCGTGAAAGACGCCAGCGCCATCCAGGCGTTCCTGTCAGAGACCAAACGCATCTGCGATGCGGTTTCTCAACAGGACATTGCCCGTGCGGTCGACGTGCTTTTTGAGGCGTGGAAGAACGACCGGACGATCTTCGTGATCGGCAACGGCGGATCGGCATCGACGGCGACACACCTGGTCGCGGATTTGGTACAAATCACCCTCACCCCGCACACCAAGCGCGTGAAGGCGATGTGCCTGTTCGACAACGTGCCGCTGACGAGCGCGCTGGTGAATGACCGCGGGTGGGAGGACGTGTACGTGGAGCAGCTCAAGACGTTCGCGCAGAAAGGCGACGTCTGCATCGGCATCAGCGTCCACGGCGGCACCGGCAAAGATCAAGCCGGCGCGTGGTCGCAGAACCTGCTCAAAGGTATCCAATATGTGAAAGATCTTGGCGGGCCGACGATCGGATTCATCGGCTTCGATGGCGGCGCCATGAAGGACATCGTCGACGTGCCGATCATCGTTCCCGCCAACTCCACGCCGCTCGTTGAGGGATTCCACGTGGTGCTCCACCATCTGATCGCGGCGCAATTGCGGGAAAGAATCGAACAAGAAACTGACATTTCTTCCTCCAGACAATGAAGATCTTCATTGATTCGGCCAATCTGCGGGACATCGAGGAGGCGCTCAAGCGCGGCTTTATCCGCGGCATCACGACGAACCCGTCATTGCTCGCAAAGGAACCGAAGGCAAAGTTCGAGGAGCATATCGGCAACATCATCGAGCTCATCAAGCGGCACCAGCCGGGCATCTCGCTCTCGGTGGAGGTCTTTTCCACGGACCCGGCGGAGATCCTCACCCAGGCGAAGCGCTTCCTCAACACATTCAAGTATCCCGAGCTCGCCATCAAAGTGCAGATCGGCTGGGATGAGCTCGCCGTCATCCGCTCGCTTGCTGCGGAGGGAATCAAAGTGAACTGCACCTGCTGCATGGATATTCCGCAGGCGGTGATGGCGGCGGCGGCGGGCGCCCGCTACGTGAGCCTCTTCTGGGGACGCATTCGCGAGGGCGGAACAGCCAAGTACGCGAATCAGAAAAAGGAGTACATCGACAGCGGCCGCCTCGAGGAGGATGACTTCAACCCGGCCCACGTCGTGCGGGAAACCCGTGCGATTTTCGACCGCTCGTTTCCGGATTGCGAGATCATTGTCGGCAGTCTCCGCAGCGTGGCGGACTTCACCGCCGCCGACCGCGCCGGCGCCCACATTGTCACCACGCCGCCAAAATTCTTCGTACCGATGGCCACTCACTTTAAAACTGATGAGGTGGTGCAGCAGTTTTTGACTGACTTCTCGGCGTGGCTGAAGTGATATGCAGCGCAAAGCCGTCGCCCTCCTGGCAATCAAGGATGCATCCGCGTTCTTGAAGAAAGAATTTCAGATGGGCAGGAAAGGGACCAGGAAAAACGACGGAACCTTCGTGAGCGAGTCCGACTACGGCAGCGAGAAGCGGATCATCCGGGCGTTGCGGAAAGCCTTCCCCGATGACGCGATCCTGTCCGAAGAGCGCGGCGAGCTCCGCGGAAAAAACGAGTACCGCTGGATCCTGGACCCGCTCGACGGCACGCATAACTTCCTCGCGGGCATCCCCATCTTCGGCATTTTACTGGCGCTTGAAAAGAAGGGGGAAATCGTCATGTCCTTCTGCGTGTTCCCGCTGGCAAATGAGGTCTTTACGGCGCAGAAAAGCAAGGGCGCGTTCCTCAACGGCAAGCGTATCCACGTATCGGGGCAGACGTCACTGCGCGGCGGGATGGTGCTCGGCGATCCGCACAGCGGGCTCCCCTTCAACGTCATCGCGAACGACATGCGGCCGTTCCACGCGGCGGGTGCCCGCTTCCGGCTGCTGGGGTGCGGTCCGTTCACCCTCACCCGTGTCGCGCTCGGCACCGCCTGCGCCGCCGTCATGCGGGCGGGGAAAGCGTGGGACATCGCGGCGCCCTGCCTGCTGGTGGAGGAGGCGGGCGGGAAAGTGACGGACTTTGAGGGAAATCGTTGGAGCTTGGAGCCGCAATCGCTGGTGGCGACGAATGGGCGGATGCACCTACAAGCGCTTCGAATGCTTGCGTAAGAATGATTGGATCTGACGATCAAGATGCCCTCAACCACGGAAACCACCTCCTTCCCTTCACCTCTTTCAGCATCGTCCGGTACTCCCGCCGGTCGGGAACGAACCAGTAGGGCGTGCGGCACCACCAGCCCCACGGCAGACAAAAATCCTCATGCAGCGGGAACTCCGAGAGCGGAAGTGATTGAAGCTTTTCAATCTGCTCCTGCGACAGAGGCTTGAGGAAGAACTCGCGTTTCGGTTTCCGCTCCCGACCCTGAAGCTGCTTCCCCCTCCAGGCCTGGGGCCATGGAACGAAGCCAACCGTAGGGTCGCGGAGGAAAGCGAGGCAGTAACCCCACTCCTTCCAGGCGGCGCTGTTTGCGTTTTCACTCTCGCGGAAGCGCCATCCTTTTTCCCGAATCAGAGACACGCGCATCACGCCCTGGTCGATGATGCCGTAGTTCGGGTCGCGCCAAACGCCGACTGATTGCTCGGGAACGTAACGTGCGCGGACGCGATGGATGTTGATGGCGCGGAAGAAGAACGGGACGACGATGGAAACTTTCGGGTATGCCTCGAAGACCGTTTCCGCCCGTTCAAGGAAGCGCGGGTCGCGCCACAGGAACTGCACGTCATCCTGCGCGAAGAACACATGCGAGTAGCCGCCGGCAACGGCGTGGTCGATGGCGCGGTTCATGTTCGCGTAGAGGCCCCCGTGGTAGCCGCTGCCCGTACGGTCGGTCCGCATCACCGTGACGCCGGGGCGCTCCTCGATGGACGCGAGGTACTCAACGATCCGGCGGTCGTCACTGCCGTCATCGACGAGCAGGAGGTCGCCCTGCGGCCCGAATGCGAAGAACGATTCGACCGCGTTTCGGAGGAGAAAGTAGCGGTTGTAGCCGAAAATGGCGGTGAGGAGGCGCACGGGATACAGGGTAGCATCCAAGCGGGAAAGCGTGGTATACAACAATCATGAAGATCCTCCTGATCGGCGGCTGCGGCTACGCCGGTTCCGTGTTGACCGGAAGGCTCCTGGAACGGGGGGACGACGTAACGGTGGTGGATGCCGAGTGGTTCGGGAATTTCCTCAAGCCGCACACGCGATTGAAGACAGTGAAGATGGATGTGCGCGAGACGGGCAGGCTGCCGCTCGAGGGGATGGATGCGGTCATCAATCTGGCGAACGTGGCGAACGACGTGTGCGTGCTGCTCGATCCGTTGCTCTCGTGGGAAGTGAACGTGCTCGCGGTGATGCAACTGGCGGAACACTGCGTGCGACTGGGAGTTCCGCGCATGCTGCATGCCAGCTCCGGCAGCGTCTATGGCCTCTCGGACGCGGAGCGGGTGACGGAGGACACCGAGCTCAAGCCCATCTCGGTGTACAACGAAACGAAGATGGTGGCCGAGCGGGTGCTCCTGAGTTACGCCGGTGATTTCAATCTCCAGATCATCCGCCCCGGCACCATCTGCGGGCTCTCGCCGCGCATGCGCTTCGACCTCGTGGTGAACATGTTCACGCTGCAAGCGCTCCAGAACGGCATCATCACAGTGTTCGACGAGAGGCAGGTGCGCCCGGCCATCCACGTGGACGACATGGCGGAGGTGTACCTCTTCATGCTCGATCACCCGGAACATCAGGGCACGTTCAACGCTGCGTTCCAGAACGTGACGCTCGGGGAGATCGCGCAGGCAGTGACAAAGCATGTGCCATCGGAAGTGAAGAAATCGAAAGCCGATGACCCCCGCTCATACCGGATGTGCTCGGACAAGCTGCTCGGGCTCGGCTTCAAGCCGCGAAAGGGCATCGATGATGCGGTACGGGCCATCGTGGAGGCGTCCCGGGCCGGAACGCTCAAGGATGAAGATCACTGCTACAACATCCGCTGGATGAAGCAGCATCCGCCCCATTCCGCACAACGCTCGTGAGCGCGAAAGAGAAGATCCTCCGGATCGTTCGCGCTGCCGACGACGCTGTGCGGCACCCTCGGCATGCCGCGGCGCTCTTCCGCATCGCCCTCGCCGATGATGCGCAGTATCCGGACGTGCAGTCGCTCAAGGAATGGCAGCAATTTCGCGAGAATCTCCCGCCCGTCGTGCAACGCTGGTTCGACGAGCAGTGGAAGAAAGACCAGAAGACAGGCACGGCGTTGCGACCCGTGCGCCGCCATCGCCACCTGACAGACATCGTCTACCTGGGATCGCTCAAGGCAGACGCGCACAAAGACCTGGCGGCATTGCGGCAGTTCGGGCCCCGGCTGCGTATCACCGTGATTCTGTTCGCCCGTTCCGTCCCGCGAGAGCAGCGGTTCATCCTGCAGTACGCGGACAGCATCGTGAGTATCGGAAACCAGGCGGAACTCGTGGAATTCCTGCTGTCTGTGGACGCGCGCGCGGTGGTGATGCAGGGCGGCGACGATGTCCCGGCCCTTCTGAATACATGCATGTACCCGGGCCGGCTGGTGTGGCAGGTCCGCGACACCACGTTGCGCATTCCGCGAGAGTATCTGGAGAACCTCCTCTACGAACGAGCAAAATACATCGCCGAACGCGCGGACGCGATCGTTTCGTTCCATGATGAATCGGGATGGAGGAACATCGCTGGCTTCGTCCGCTTCCGCAGCCCTCCGTGCTGCATCCCGCCAATGTGCGTGCTGTCGATCGGGCCGCGCCGGTGCATTCCCAAGCTCTCGGACGCTGACGGCGAAGCGCACCTGGTCTACGCGGGCGGGGCGGGTTCCCGGGGCGGTTCGCGGATGGGCTCTGTCCTCTTCACACATGCAGATTTCACCGACAAGTTCCGTGTGATCGCCGAACAAGGCATTCACCTGCACCTCTACTCGCCGCATCTGAAACGCGAGAATGAAGCCAACCGGGACTACTTCGAGCTGCAGCGCGCGTGCCGGTACTTCCACATCGAACCGGTGCTGCCGTTTGAGGAACTTCTCATCGCAATCACCCGCTACGACTGGGGCATCACGCACGTCACCTGGCAGCCGGAATTCCTCATTCCCGGTTTTGACCGCGCGGTGCAGAACGGACTCACGCAGCACATCCAGGCCGGACTGCCCGTCATTGTCTCGCCCACCGCGTACGGCAATGCGGATCTGGTGATGCGCACGCACCGCGGGCTCGTGGTAGCGGAAGCCGATATGCCGCGCTTGAAGCAGATTCTGCTACAAAGTGCCGACCTGCCACGGCAATGCAGCGAGCGGCCGCTGGAGCCGGAGCTCCTGTATGATGTGCACGGTTTCGGCAAGGCAGTTCTCCCCGCGTGACATGACTCTCCCCGCATTCACGGAACCACCGGTGGGCTCGCTCTTCGATGAGGAGGAAATCGAGGCGGTGCGCGGCGTCCTCGCCAGTGGCGAGAGTCTCAATCGTGGGAAGGATGTCGATGCATTCGAGAAGGAATTCGCAGAGTACTGCGGCGCGGCGCACGCGGTGGCGGTCAGCTCCTGCACGGCGGCACTGCGGCTCGCAATCCAGGTTCTGCGCCTCGGGCGCGGCGACGAGGTGGTCGTGCAGGCGAATGTCTTCTGGGCCAGCATGGCACCGCTCATGGAGCGGGGGGCGGCGATCAAGATCGTGGACGTGGACGGCTACTCGCTCACGGCGGACCCCGCGAGCGTGGAGAAGCAGATCACCCCGCAGACGAAAGCGATTCTGGTCCTGAGCATGGGCGGCAATCCGTGCCGGATGGATGAATTGAGGAGGATTGCGGACGCGCACGGCATCCCAATCGTGGAGGACGCGGCGCACGCCGTCGGCACCTCGTACCGAGGAAAAAAGATCGGCGCGTGGGCGGACATCACCTGCTTCTCCTTCTCGACCCTTAAGAACATGGGAACCCTGGGCGAGGGGGGCATGTTCGTCACGAACAATAAGGAGTGGGCGGCGGAGGTCGCCAAGCTCCGGGAGTACTGGCCGATCGGCAGATCGCATGCCGTGCAACGGGAGGGCTTCGGACCGTACCGGAAGCCTGTTGACTCTTCATTCATGCGGCCGGGTGATTCATACGCGGTTGACTGGGACGAGCTGCAGGAAATGGGCACCAACTACAAAATGAGTTCCCCCGCCGCTGCGGTGGGGCGGGTGCAGCTCAAGAAGCTCGACAAGCACAATGCGATACGACGAAGCATTGCCACACGATACGACACGGCGCTCCGCGGACTCCAGGGCGTGGCTCTGCTCAAGCAATATCCGACCGCGCAGCCATCATGGCACCTGTATAACTTCTTCCTGCTCCAGGAGTCCGGCATCGACCGCGATGCGTTCGTCGCGCACATGAATGACGCGCACAACATCCAACTGATCAACCGCTTCTGGCCCATCCACCTGCACAGCGTCCTCCGGATGCAGGGGCACGCAATCAGTGAAGCGCCGGTCTACGAGCGTATCTGGTTCCGCGAACTGGTCGCCTTGCCGATTGCCCCGTCGATGGATGACGGTATAGTCGAGCGCGTCATTAGTGCCGTTGAGAGCACGTACCGTTCCCTTTCCGGAAAGGCTTCATGAGAAGAGCGGCGTTGTCACCGCGCGTGATCTTCCCGGCACTCAACAGTGTGATTCTGCTGTACTGGATTGCCGACTACGATATGCCTTCGAGAGTACCCCTGGCCTTCTTTGTCGTACTCATGGGGCTCTCGCTTGCAACCCTGTTCTTGACTGGCAGGGTTGGCAGGTTTGCGGAGCTGGCAGGTAACGCGCAGGTATCACTTTGCTCTATGCTCCTGCTCCTGCTCGGAATTGAAGCCGTCCACGCGGTTGCTCCGGGGATGTTTCCCCGGCAACTGCGGGATTACTGGCTGGAAACAAATATCGCTGCTATGAGGGGCAGGACGGTAGAGTTCCTGGAGGAGAGCCCCTACGTGAAGTTCAAGGCGAATACGCTGGTGCGTTCCCAGGGAGACCGTGGCAACAGCTCCCAATTCTGCTATGAGTGGCACACGGATGCGCTGGGTTTTAAAAATGCCCCGGACCTGCTCTCATCGGGCGGCGTGGAGGTAGTGGCCCTAGGCGACAGTTTCACGGAAGGGATGGGTGTCTGCACGCCCGACACGTGGCCCGCACAGCTGACGCGGAAAGGGTTTCCGACATACAACCTTGGCGTACAGGGGTACGCACCCACGCAGATGGAGGGGGCCTTTGTGCGGTACGGCGCGAGGATGAAGTCCCGGGCCGTGGTGATCGGCTACACCGGTACCACGTACAGTCGTGAGGCGGCTTTCTTCGATATCACACAGGCCAAGAAGTACCACCGGTTCACCGGCGGAATTCAGTCCTCTCTGGAAGCGGAGGGTCTGGAGGTGAGAGGGCAGACGAAGCACCTCATCCCGGCACTCTATCTGTTGTCAAAGGTGACGCTGCGCGCTGTCGTCAGACAGGAGAGAAGCCGCCAACAGAACGCCCAGCATACCGGAGTGAGGTTCGGACCGTTTGCACGCTACTCATCCGAAATCCTCCGCGTGGGGAACGATGAGCACATGCTGAGCCAGATCGAGTCGGGTTCCCCGGAGTGGCAGAGCACCCTTGCCAGATTTTCCTCTATTGCGCAGCAAGCGAAGGGGGCCGGCACCAACGTTTTTCTGGTGTATTTGCCGCACCGGGGGGAAGTGTATTTCAGCAAGGCGACCGGCGAACCTCTCCCCGAAAACTTCTTTGAAAAAAAAGAGATGAAGCTGCTTGCGCAATTCGCAGAGTGGCAAGGCATGCATTTTATCAATCCCTTCGATAAGCTGGTGCGGTACGTGCAGTCGATCAGTGAAACCACTCCCCCGCACGAGTATCCTTACCTCGAAATTGACGCGCACATGAGCCCGGTGGGGTATGAGATCGTTGCGGATGAGGTAGCGAAGGCGCTGCGCACGATGCAATCGGAGAAAGGCGCTGCTCAATGATGGTTTCTCTGAAAGCGGTTCCCCCGACGACAGTGGTGCTTACTGTCTTGGGAGCGTGCGAGCGGGGTTCCCCACCACCGTCCGGCCGTCCGGAACATGCTCCAGCACCACCGCGCCCATGCCGATGATGCAGTCGGACCCGATGGTGAGGCTCTCGCGGATGGATGCGTTGGTCCCGATGTACGTACGCGGGCCCACCGTCACCCGTCCGGACACGCACGAACCGCCGGCGAGGATGCAGTAGTCCCCGATGGAAACGTGATGGGAGATGATGCCTCCCGCCAGAATCATAACCTGATCGCCGATGCTGGCCTGCGCCGTGACGGTGGCATGCTGAAGGATCACGGATCCTTTTCCCACGCTGCACCAGCGCGACACGGTCGCGGAGGGATGAATGATGGTGGCGAAGCGATCGGGGCTGACGCCGGTGCGCGCAATGATGGCGGGCCGGCGGGCGAGGAGGGACAATAACCCGATTCCGCTGACGAAGAAGGTGTCCGAAGGCAGAGATGCTCCGTCCGCAATGGGGCCGAGTATGGGCAGCCCGAATATCTCTTTTCCCCTCAGCGACACGTCGTCATCCAGGAAACCGGTGAGAGCGTATGTGGGCTGTCGCTCATTGATGGCATGAACCGTCTCCAGAATGTCGATGCTCTGGGCGCCCGAGCCGATGATGACCAGCTTCCGCATTGACGACCATCATACCGCCAAAGACCGGCAACCAGAAGCGGTGAAAGGACGACGTGGGTATGGCCGTTCAGCCGCAAACATGCTTCAATAGCATCCAATGAGCACCCGCGTCCTCATCATCGCCGAGATCGGCTCCGTCCACGACGGGAGCTTCGGAAACGCCAAGAGATTGATCGAGCTGGCGAAGGACGTGGGCGCCGACGCGGTCAAGTTCCAGACGCACATCGCCGATGCGGAAACAACGAAGGACGCGCCGTCGTCCCCCTACTTCAAAGACGAGTCGCGCTACGAGTACTTCAGGCGGACCGGCTTCATGCTCGAACAATGGAAGAAACTGAAAGAGCATGCTGACGGAACAGGCATCGAGTTCCTGTCTTCCCCCTTCAGCGAAGAGGCGGTCGATCTGCTCGAGAAGGTCGGGGTTGCGCGCTACAAAGTCCCGTCGGGCGAGGTCACGAATCTCCCCTTACTTGAAAAGATCGCAGCGACGGGCAAGCCGGTCATCCTCTCCTCGGGCATGAGTTCATGGGAAGAGCTCGATCGTGCGGTGGAGACGATCCGTCGCGGCGGCAACGATCTGACCGTGCTGCAGTGCACCTCCGAGTATCCGTGCCCCCCGGAGCAGGTGGGCCTGAACCTGCTTGCGGAAATGCGCGAGCGGTACCAATGCCCCGTCGGCCTGTCCGACCACACGATGACACTCGCGGCGCCGATCGCGGCGGTGACCTTGGGCGCGAGCGTCATTGAGAAACACCTCACCTTCAGTCGGCACATGTACGGCAGCGATGCGAAGCATTCGCTCGAGCCGGCTGAGTTTCGCCAGATGTGCGAGGTCATCCGCGCGGCGGAGGCGATGCTGCATCATCCCGTGGACAAATCCGATGCATCGCGATTCAAGAATATGAAGCAGACATTTGAGAAGAGCGTGGCTGCACTCGTTCCCATCAAGAAAGGCACAACCGTCACACGGGCCATGCTCGGCATCAAGAAGCCAGGCACCGGGATCCCAGCAGCCAGGATTTCGGACGTGATCGGTACGAGGGCAACACGGGACATCCCGGCTGATACTGTCATGATACCATCTGATCTCCAAAAGTTCTCCTGAGCCAATTCCCTATGCGCACAATCTGCGTCGTCGTCGGCTCACGGGCAAACTACAGCTCCATCAAGAGCGTGATGCGGGCGGTACAGGCGCATCCGGATCTCGCGCTCCAGGTGGTGGTTGGCGCATCGGCCCTGCTCGACCGGTATGGATCGGTGGTCAAATTCATGGAGAAAGACGGCTTTGCCCCCGACGAGCGGGTGCACATGCTGATCGAGGGCGAGACACCGCTGACGATGGCGCAGTCGACCGGGCTAGGGCTGATCGAGCTCGCGCGGGTATTCGACCGCTTGCGGCCGGACGCGGTGGTGACGGTGGGCGACCGCTTCGAGACGATGGCGACCGCGGTGGCCGCGGCGTACATGAACATCCCCCTCGCCCACACGATGGGGGGCGAGGTGAGCGGCACCATCGACGAGAGCATCCGACATGCGGTCACCAAGCTGGCCCAGTTGCACTTCCCATCCAACGACCGGGCCGCCGATCGCATCATCCGCATGGGGGAGGATCCGAAGCGGGTGCACGTGGTGGGCTGCCCGCGGATGGACCTGGTGGCGGAGGTGGCGCGGCTGCACTCCGATCCGGCGTCACTGCCGCTGCTCCTTCAGGAGGGGGTGGGAGGAGGTATCGACTTCCGCAAGCCCTACCTGCTCGTGATGCAGCACCCGGTCACCACCGAGTACGGGCAGGGCCGCGACCAGATTGAAGAAACGCTCAAGGCAATCGAGGAGTTACACATCCCCACCATCTTCTTCTGGCCCAATGCCGACGCCGGATCGGAAGACATTGCGCAGGGCATCCGCATCTTCCGCGAACACAAAGACGACAGCTACATACGCTTCTACAAGAATCTGCCGGTGGAAACCTTCATCCCCATCATGCGCCACTGCGCCTGCATGGTGGGCAACTCCAGCGCCGCCATCCGCGAGGGGAGCTTCCTGGGGGTGCCGGTCGTGAACGTCGGCACACGCCAGACCGGGCGTGACCGGGGAGCGAATATCCTGGATGCCGGTCACGATCACGCGGCGATCGTCTCGGCGGTGAAAAAGCAGCTGGCGCACGGCCCGTACGAGCCGGACACACTCTACGGGGACGGAACGGCTGGCGAAAAGATCGCGGACATCCTCTCCACGGCGACTCTCTCCGTACAGAAGCAACTGACCTACTGACCGACTATGGAAATCCTGGGCATCATCCCCGCGCGCAGCGGCTCGAAGGGCATCCCCAATAAGAACGTGGCACCGCTCGGCGAGAAGCCGCTCATGGCCCACACGTGCGAGGCTGCGGCTGGGAGCGTGCTCGGACGCGCCATCCTCTCGACCGATGATCCGGCAATTGCGGCGCTGGGCGCATCACTCGGGGTGCCATGCCCTTTCCTGCGACCGGCGAATCTTGCCGAAGACGCAACGCCCATCCTGCCTGTCCTCCAGCACATTCTGAGTGAACTCGATCGGATCGAGGGGTACGTTCCCGATGCAATCGCTCTCCTACAACCGACCTCTCCGCTACGGACGACGGCACACATCGATGCGGCACTCACTCTCTTTGAAAAGAAGAACGTCGACACCGTCGTGAGCGTGACGGAGGTGCCGCACCGCTTCAGCCCGACTTCGCTCATGCAACTGAAGGACGGACTGCTCGCGCCGCTCTCCGAGGGCCCCCTGGTCCTCCGGAGACAGGACAAGGAACGATTCTACGCGCGCAACGGTCCGGCGATCTTGATCGTGCGGCGGACAGTGATCGAAGCGGGAACGCTCTACGGAGACCGCTCGATCCCCTTCGTGATGGACGCGCGCAGTTCGGTCGATATCGACGGCCCGGACGACCTGGCCTACGCGGAGTTCCTTCTGCGGCAACGATGAGCGTCATCCGGCGTTTCGGCCGGCTGTTCGACCGGCGGCGCCTGGCGGACGACCTGGCGGTGCTGTGGGATTATCTGTCCTTCCGATGGAAAGTCTTCTTTCTCCACCAATCCCGGTCCGCTGGAAATGGGAAGAAGATCCTGATCGTGAGCCTGACCGACTGGGTCGCTCAGGTGAAGATGGAAGGCGTGTTCGGCAAGGCGCTTGAGTTGGATGGATCCGCAATCACGGTGCTGACCGACCGGACGAACAAACGGGCACAACTGTACTTCCGGTCAATGGGCATCGATCAATTCGTGTTCCTCGATGATCTCATGGATCAGCATGCCTCGCGGGTCCCACAGGATCGTCTGGAAGCCGCCCTGCGCTCATCGACGTTCCACGAATTCATGCGCTGCACGCATCGTGGCGTGCGGGTGGGAAAGCACACGCTCTCGACCATCGTCCGCAGGCTGCGCCAGGGGAGTGTTGCGTTCGACGATCCGGAGGCACAGCAGCTTCTGCGGGGGCTGCTCCCGCGCTCATTTCAGGCTGCGGAAGCCGCGCACGCGTTCTTCGATGCAGAGCATACCGACGTCGTATTATTTCTGGAAAAGGGGTACTCCCCCTACGCCGAAGTGTTCGACGCCGCGCTCGCGCACGGCTGTCCCTGCATCCAGTACGTGCACGCACATACGCGCGATTCGATGTTTCTCAAGCGATACACGTTGGAAAACGCCGACGTGCATGCCGCATCGGTATCGCCGTCCGCCTGGGAGCGGATCAAGCGCTTGCCATGGACCGCAGAGACAGAGGAATCGTTCATAGCCGAACTCCGCCGGTCCTACGCCGAGGGCACGTGGTTCAACCGGAAATTCCTCTTGGAGGGGAAGAAGTTGAAGAACCCAGACGCGGTGCGGTCGCAGCTCGGTCTGGACCCCGCGAAGAAGACGGTCGTCATCTTTTCACACGTCCTCTGGGATGCGACGTTCTTCTACGGCACGAACCTGTTTGAAGACTACGAGAAATGGCTCATCGAGACGGTGAAGGTCGCCTGCGGCAACGACCGGGTCAACTGGGTGATCAAGCTGCACCCTGATTACGTATGGAAGATGAAACAGCTCGGGATTACGGCCCAGCCGCGCGATGTCATCGCGCTCGACGCCAATTTCGCTACGCTGCCGCCCCACATCACGGTCGTTGCGCCGGACACCGACATCAGCACCTACAGCTTCTTCGCGATCACCGACTACTGCATCACGGTGCGCGGCACCATCGGCATCGAGGCACCGTGCTTCGGCATCCCGGTCCTGACGGCCGGCACGGGGCGCTATTCGGGCCTGGGCTTCACGAATGATTCTGCTTCATCGCAGGAATATCTGGAAAAGCTTCGGCGTATCGAGGATATTCCGCTCCTGACGCCGGAGGAAACCACGCTCGCCCGCCGTCATGCGCACGCGCTCTTCCGGCTCCGTCCCCTCACGTTCCATACGTGGGAGATGGTGCAGTCATCGTTCAGCAAACTCGGCCATCCCCTCGATCAGAACGTGATCCTCCGCGCAGCATCGCTCCCCGATCTTGCCGCGGCGCCGGACTTGCGCGCCTTCCGCGACTGGGTACTGCGATCGCAGGACGAGGATTACCTCGCATCCCACTGACGCCATGCACCGTTCCCTCCTCCCGTTCCTCCGCGATCCCGGCACCGGCGGCCCGCTCTCGCTTGAGCAGATGACCCTGCAGGAAGGCGCGGAAGTGATGGAGGGGGGGCTGCACGGAGAGAATGGGAAGACTTACGCCATCTGCAACGGCATCCCCCGCTTCGTGCAGGATGACGGATACACGGAAAATTTCGGCCTGCAGTGGAACCGCTACCGGCTCGTGCAGCTCGACAGCCGCAATGGCACGCACATCAGCCGTGACCGCTTCCATGAGGGAACGGGATGGCGGACGGATGAACTTGCAGGGAAGAGGGTATTGGAAGTGGGGTGCGGCGCGGGGCGCTTCACAGAAATCCTGCTCGCAGCCGGCGCGGAGGTGATTGCCATGGACTACAGCAGCGCCGTCGACGCCTGCGCCGCGAATCACTGGCCGCACCCGCGACTGCACATTCTACAGGCCGATGTGTTCCGTCTGCCGATCGCCCCGTCTTCGGTGGAGTACGTCTTCTGCTACGGTGTGCTCCAGCACACGCCGGACCCCGAGCGGGCGTTCCGCTGCCTCCTGCCCCCGCTCAGGCCGGGCGGGAAGATCGCAGCGGACGTGTACCGCCGCTGGGTACCATCGAGGCGGCGGCCGCTGCCCGACCGATGGCAGTCGAAATTCCTCTACCGCTGGCTCACGAAGCGCCTCCCTCCATCGCTCCTCCGCGGGATCGCTGAGTGGTACGTTCCGCTGTGGTTCCCCATCGACAATGCCATGCGGCGGATCCCGGTGCTGCGGCGCATCGTCCCGCTCCTCGTGCCGTGCTGGAACTACACCGGCATCCTTCCCCTCAGCCGGGAGCAGCTGGTGCAGTGGGCGATCCTCGATACCTTCGACGCCCTCTCCGCCCGGTATGATTTTCCGCAAACCATCGCGTCCGTGCGGGAATGGTGCAGCCGCACGGACCTGGCGGACGTGTCCATCCGCCGCGGCGGGAACGGCATCCTCCTCAACGCACGGAAACCCGCGACGGAGAAATGAAGTGGTCGTACCACAGCTGGAAACTCAGGATCGTCCAGAGTTGCCAGTCGAGGTTTCGTTCGCCCGAGAGATGCGGACGGACGATCTGCTCGAAGACGGACTCCTGAAAAATGCCCTGCGTCCGCAGGGAAGAAGGATTGCACAGATCCTCCACGAGCGGCCGGAGCCGCCCCCGGAGCCACCGGCCGGCGGGCAGGACGAACCCCCGCTTGCGCGAGGAGAGGACAGCCGGCGGAAGCAGGTCGGCGACGGCGGCGATGAAGAGCCGCTTGAGGGATCCGCTCGTCGTACGCGCTTCCGGGGGGATGCGGAACACCGTCTCGACGAGTTCCCGGTCGAGGAGCGGTGTGCGGGCTTCCACTGAGTGCGCCATGGAGAACCTGTCCGTCATGAAGAGAAATTCCTCGGGCAGCTGCAGTTGGAAGTCCATGAAGGCAACCCTGCTCCTGGGATCAGCATCGGGGCTCGCGCGCCACAAGTGTTCGAGCAATGCTGTGGAGGGGGAGAGTCCCGATGCGAATGCCGGGGTGAGGAGCGATTGTTTGGCGGCATCGGTGAAGTACGGGTAGTGGAGGGCTCCGTGGGGAGAGGCGAGGAGGTGGCGCATGCTGCCGCCGTTACGGAGGAACGTGCGGATGCGCGTGAGGCGCTTGCCGCCCCACTCGTGCGCCAGCCATTTCCCGTAATTCCCGAAGAGCTCGTCGCCACCCGTGCCGGTCATGGCCACTTTCACGTGCCTGCCCATCTCCCGAAACACGAACCAGGAGGGCAGGCCTCCGGCGTACGGCTCATCGAGCGCATCCGCCATCGCATCGAGCGAGCCGAGAAGATCCTGCTCCGTCAGCAGGATTTCATGGTGATCCGTGTTCCACATCGCTGCCACCTCCCGCGCAGGCGCGCGCTCATCCAGATCCGGGCTATCGGTGAAGCCGAGCGTGTACGTCGCGAGCGGACCTTTCAGAATATGTGCGCTCGCACCGACGACGGCGGAGGAATCGATACCGCCGGAGAGCGAATAGGCAATCGGTACGTCGCTCGTGGACCAACGATTCACCGCCCGCTCGAAGGCGCCCCGGATGATGCGTGGATACTCGCGTGGATCGGCGCGCAGGGGATCACGGCGGTACAGGTCCACCGGCGGTGTCCAGTATGGCAGAACGGAAACGGAGTGATCGGCAAGGGAGTAGATCAGGCTGGCACCCGCCGGCAGCTTGCGGATGGCGCTGTAGATAGTTCGCGGCGCAGGTATGGCCTGGAAGCTGAGGAAGTCCGCCACCGCCTGGCGGTCGATCGCTCGCTCGACCCAGGGAAGCAACAACAAAGCTTTGATTTCTGATGCAAAGGAGAACCGTCCGTCCGGACCGACACTGTAGAAGAATGGCTTGATGCCGGCCTGATCCCGTGCGCAGAAGAGGGTGCGCCGATCGCGATCGTAGATGGCGAATGCGAACATGCCGTTGAGCCGGCCGGGTGCCATGGCGCCGTCGCGCGCATAGAGCTGGAGGATGACCTCGGTATCCGAGTGGTCGGTGCGGAATGCTCTGCCCTGGGATTCCAATTCTTTCCGCAGTTCCGGCGCATTGAATATTTCACCGTTATACACGATGCAGAACCGGCCGTCGGCCGTCGTCATGGGCTGCACGCCATCCTTGATATCCACAATCGCCAGTCGACGCATGCCAAGATGCACGCAATCTTCCGCGGAATGGTATTCCCCGCCGTCATCCGGGCCGCGGTGGAACAGCCGGTCGGTCATTTTTTGGAGGTACTCCCGCTCATCGATGCCGGTGTATCCCGCTATGCCGCACATGCAGGCAGGGTATGGGAGGAATTGATGATTCTCAAGCCGGAGAGCGCACGCACGGCCATGGTGATACCATCGCTTCGTGCTCGAATTCTGCACCATGATCGACGCGCACTTCGTCCTGCGGACGATGGCGCTCATCCGCTCGCTGGAGCGGCAGGGAACGTCTTTCAGGCTCTGGATCCTGTGCACGGACGATGCATCCTTCGCTCTGTTTGACCGCATGAAGATTCCGTCCGTGAGCGCCTTCAGCCTGCGGGAGGTGGAGACAGCCTATCCGGAGCTCCCGGCCGTCAAACCCCAGCGGGGGTCGTACGAGTACATCGCGACCAGCAAACCCTTTCTGCTCCGCTCGGTGCTGGACCGTCTGTCGGAAGGCACGCTCCTCACCTACCTCGACGGTGACCTGTGGTTCTTCTCCTCTCCCGATGCCATCGCTCGGGAGATCGGCGCAAGTGAGATACTCCTCACTCCGCACGGGTTCCCCGAGCATCTCCACTCGAAGCTCCAGAATGGGCTTTTCAATGCCGGCTTCTGCGCAGCCACGAAAACCCCCGAAGGCGCGAAGGCCGTGCAGTGGTGGTGTGACCGGTGCATCGAGTGGTGCCATGACCGGGTGGAGGATGGGAAATTCTCGAACCAGAAGTATCTGGAGCAGGTGCCGCGGCTCTTCCGGAACGTGAAGATTGCAACGCATCCCGGCCTCAACGTTGCACCGTGGAATCTGGATACCCACCGGTATGCATGGGACGGGACGAACGTTCTCGTCGACGGGCGGCCGCTTGTCTTCTACCATTTCCATGGGCTGAAGCTGCTCAAACCCTGGCTCTACGACACAGGCCTTGCGACCTACCACATGGAAGGAAGTAGTTTGATCGCTACACACATCTATGCACCATACATCCGTGAACTCCGACAACTCTCGCGATGGCTGAAGCAGGAGCACGGATTCGAAGCGGGACTCGGATCCGTCCGGACGAAGGATCGGCGAACACCTCTCTCGTTTCCACTTATGGCATCACGCGTACGGAGGAGGCAGTGGCTGGTCAGCCTATGACATTCAGGTATGCGCCCCGTACCACTCCGCCGTCCTCCGGATGCCGTCCGCGAAGGATGTTTTTGGGGTGTACCCGAGCGCCGCCTTCGCTTGCGAGATGTCGGCGACGTAGTTGGTCACCTCTCCGCGACGGGAGGAGGCAATGCGAATCTCCGATGTGCTGCCGGTAAGATCCTTCACCCGTTCCGCCAGGTGCAGGATGGTCGTCCCCTCACCGTACGCCAGGTTGTAGGTACCATTTTTCACTGCATCGAATCGTTCAAGGCCCAGCAACACGCCCTCCACCGTGTCATCGATGTAGGTGAAGTCCAGACACTTCTCCTTCCCGAATACCACGAGCGTCTCATTGTTCTGGGCCAAGCGCAGGAAGAGTGGGATGACGCGGTTGCTGTCATCGTACATGCCGTAGACGTTGCTGAACCGGAAGATGATATGATCCATGCTGTAGCAACGCGTGTAGGCCTGCATGAGCGCTTCACCGGCAATCTTGCTCGCGGTGTACGGGCTTTCGCAGCCCGGCACAGTGATCATGTCCTCGCTGTACGTCTCGTGTCCTGCGTTGCCATACACTTCCCGTGACGACGCGAACAGAAACCGTCTGATGCCCTTCCGCCGCGCATACTCCAGCACGTTGTACGTGGTCATCATGTTATCCCGCGCGCGATCCGGGTCTTCGACCAGCTCGTACACACGGGCGTTTGCGGCCAGGTGAATAATTGTGTCCACATCTGCCGGAAGCTCCAGCCGCTCGAGCGCTTGAAAGTCGCGAAGGTCGCATTGTCGTGTGACTGCATGCACGGACGGTTGCCATTTGTTGGGCATCCAGTCGATACCCATCACGGGGATCTTCCGCTCAAGCATCATTTCCACGAGCCGCGTGCCGATGGTGCCGGAGGAGCCCGTGACGAGCGTGGTCATTGGGGAAAGTATGGAGAGCGACTTGCCCAAGCACAAGCGTCGATCGAAGGTTGTGATCTCCTGATTCATGCCCCCACCCCCGACCCCTCCCCCTCCTATCGTCGGGAGAGGGGAGCTCCATTCAGGAAGAAGGCATCCTGCTTCTCTCCATAATCTTTGTGAAGCTGTGGGAATACACCTCAGACGTCTCTCCCCTCTCCCGACCGGAGGGAGGGGGAGGGGTCGGGGGTGGGGGCATGGGCCTAGAAATGGTAGTCTCACACTCGTGCGAAAGAACGTTGTCGTTCCCTTGGGCCTTCTTGCGGGATCGTTGCTCGTGGGCTTCCTCCTCGTCGAAGTCACCTTCCGCCTCACCGGCACCTCCTACCCCCTCTGGACGCGCGCCGACGAATGGACCGGCTTCAGCCTGCGGCCCGGAGCAGCCGGGTGGCAGACGGAAGAGGGGCGAGCGTACGTGCGCATCAACCGCCACGGCATGCGGGACAAGGATCGCAGGGTCGGGAAACCGGAAGGAACTGTCCGGATCGCAGTCCTGGGAGATTCTTATACCGAGGCACGACAGGTGGAGCTGGAGAAGACATTCCCAGCGGTAATGGAGCATGCACTGCGTTCCTGTGACCGCCTAAACCGGGAGAAGATCGAAGTGCTTAACTTCGGCGTATCCGGCTTCGGCACCGCGCAGGAGCGCATTCACTTCCGGCAAGTGGTGCGTCAGTTCGCTCCGGACATCGTGCTCCTCGCGATGACGACGGGGAATGACATCCGCAACAACTCCTTCGCGCTCGAGGGGAACAGGATGAAGCCATACTTCCGGCTGGATGGAGAGAGTCTCAATCCCGATTTTTCATTCCGGGAGAATCCGGCATTCCGACGGCAGCTCTCGTTCAGCTCCCGCTTCTTCCAGTCTCTGGTTCACCATTCCCGTGCACTGCAAGTGCTGTACCATGCGAAGAAAATCATCGGACGGAATGCAGCCATCACCGCATCAACCGGGTCGGGCACGGACATTGCGGGCCATGAGACCGGGCTGGACGATGAGGTCTACCGGGAACCGGGAACCGGAGAATGGAGGGAAGCGTGGGAATTGACCGAGCAAATCCTGGGAGGAATGCAGATCGACGTGCGGGAGAGCGGCGCCGGATTCGCGGTCGTCACCCTGAGCAACGGCATACAGGTCCACCCGGATCCGGCGGTGCGTGAGCGTGCAGCGCGGGAACTCGGCGTGACAGATCTGTTTTATCCGGAACGGAGGATTGAACGGACAGGTAAAAAGTACGGCTTTCCGACGCTCACACTGGCACCAATGATGCAGAAACTGACCGAGGAACGGACGCTCACCTTCCACGGCTTCGAGCAGACTGGTCCGGGAGCCGGACACTGGAATGAGGAAGGGCACCGGGTTGCGGGGGAATTGATTGCGAGATTCGTGTGTGCATCCCTACTATAGCTGCATGTCCAAACTCGCCATCTTCGCCGAGCTCTGGCAGTTCATGCGGGTGCGCAAGAAATGGTGGCTGCTGCCGATGATCTTGCTCATCACGCTCCTGGGCCTCATCCTCGTCTTCGCACAGGGGTCGGCACTGGCACCGTTCATTTACACCGTTTTTTGATGCGCCTCCCCCCGCCCCTCTCCTGGTTCTACGATGCATGGATGGAGTTCTCCCACGCACTCGGGAAGCTCATGAGCTTCATCATCCTGACGATCCTGTGGATCGTGGGGTTCGGGATCTACGCGATCATCATGAAGATTGTGGCACTCGTCCGTCGTCCGCAACCGACAGCGTCGTTCTGGATCCCGGCAACAGTGGAGACGGCCGAAACGATGAAACGGCCGTTCTAACATGCCCAAACCCATCTACATCTTCGGCCTCTCCTGCTACTACCATGACAGTGCCGCGTGCCTGGTGAAAGACGGCGAGGTGATCTTCGCGGCGCACGAGGAGCGGTACACGCGGAAGAAACATGACGATGCGCTCCCAAAGCGCGCGGTTGAGCAGGCACTCAAGTTCGCCGGCATCACGATCAAAGACATTGACGCCGTCGGTTTCTACGAGAAGCCGCTCCTGAAGTTCTTCGACCGCATCATCCCGACCTACATGAAGGTATGGCCGCGTGGGTTGCGGTCGTATCAGGCAGCAATGCAAGAATGGATGACCAAAAAGTTGTGGATCCCGCAGAACATCAAGAAGGAACTCGGCTACACGGGACCGATCTACTACTGCCAACACCACGAATCGCATGCCGCATCGGCCTACTACGTCTCCGGCTTTCCGCAGGCGACGGTGGTGACGGTCGACGGCGTGGGCGAGTGGGCGACGACGACGATCGGGAAGGGCGAGGGAACGAGCCTTGCGCTGAAAGAGGAAATTCACTTTCCGCATTCACTCGGTCTCCTCTACTCCGCCATCACCTATTATCTGGGATTTAAGGTGAATAGTGCCGAGTACAAGGTAATGGGGCTCGCGCCGTACGGACAACCGACGTACATGAGAGAGATGCGTGAGCTCATCGAGTTGAAGGAAGACGGCAGTTTCCGTCTCAACATGAAGTACTTCAACTACGAGTACGGCATGACGATGACCGGTCGGGCGATCGAGAAGCTCTTCGGACAGCCCGCCCGCAAGCCGGAGAAGGAACTGACGCAGTTCCACAAAGACGTGGCGCGGTCGCTGCAGGAAATCACCGAGCAGGCGATGATGAAGATCGTGATGCGCGCGAAGGAGCTATGCCCGAGCGATTACCTGTGCCTTGCCGGTGGCGTGGCGCTCAATTGCGTCGCGAATGGGAAAATCCTCAAAGCAGGCCTCTTCAAGGACATCTTCATTCAGCCTGCGTCAGGAGACGCCGGCGGGGCACTCGGCGGGGCACTCCTCATCTGGCATCGTGTGTTCAACGGCGCACGAACGAAGAAGATGGAGCATGCATTCCTGGGGAACGAATACTCGACTGAGGAGATCGAGAGCTTGCTCAGGCAGCAGAACCTTCCGTACGAGCGGCTCGACGATGGTGCACTCTTCGATTCCGTTGCCTCTCTCCTCGAAGGAGACAATGTCATCGGATGGTTCCAGGGCCGGATGGAGTACGGCCCTCGGTCGCTTGGCAACCGCTCCATCATCGCGGACGCGCGGAACCGGGAGAATTGGCAGAAGGTGAACCTCAAAATAAAATTCCGCGAGTCCTTCCGTCCCTTCGCGCCGACGGTGCTGGAGGAGAAAGTCGGCGAATGGTTCGCGTTGAACGTCGAGAGCCCCTACATGCTCCTCGTGGCCGACACCCTCCCCCACCGCCGCGAGCAGATCCCGGCTGTCACCCACGTCGACGGTTCAGCGAGAATCCAGACCATCCGCCGTGACCAGAACCCGCGCTACTACGACCTGATCAAGAAGTTCGAGGAGAAAACGCAGTGCCCCGTCATCATCAACACATCGTTCAATGTGCGAGGCGAGCCCATCGTCGAGTCGCCGAAAGACGCCCTGAATTGTTTCCTGAACACGCATATGGATTATTTGGTGTTGGGAAGTTTCTTGCTGAACAAGAAGGATATGCCGGCGGAGGTGCTGCGGGAACAGGAGACATACCTCAAGAAATTTGAATTAGACTAAAAAATAATCAAATAACAAATATATCTAAGAGCGGGTTTTCTACCCGCGGTTGTAAGGTGCAAGATTCCACCCGCGCCATGTCCCTACGGGCCTTCTAAGCTCTGCACGTCCCACCGCCCCGATGCTGATGACCACAGGTACTCCTCCGGATTCTCGGTCAATTTCGCCCTCACGGAATTCAGGTGAATGTATCTCAGCGCTGCATAGCAATCGCCCGGAATCTTCATATGGAATCGTGGCTGCCATATGGGACCGCGGACGAGATTGTGGCTGACGGCCCGCTTATAGGAACCAATGATGCTCGAAATTTCTGCTGGTGGTGGAACCTTCAGGAGAAGATGGCAATGATCCGGCATAATGACAAAGCCGAAGAGGAAGAACGGATACATCGCCTGGACACGATAGAGTGTCTCGACTGCTTCGCGGGCACAGGCCGGATCGGCGAAGAGGGGCAGGCGACGGGCCACGTTCGTCGTCACGAACATGACACAATCGTTTTGGGTCGGGTGGCGTTGGGACATGCCGTTATCCTTCGCCATCCGCGGGTAGAAAACCCGCTCTCGGGGTTCTTTATTTGTTGAACAACGAAGATTCTTGGCTTGGGTACATCAAAATGTCCGTTCCATCTTGGTGTGGAACGCCCCCTAGGCCCCCCACTCCGTATACACCTTCCCATCAATCGCATACTGCACCTGCTTGATCGTCGGGAACTGCTTGAGCGTGGCCTCAATCGGCGCCTTGACCATATGCTGGATGCCGGCGACCGCGTTCAGGTGCTCCAGCGCCTCCTTGTGGAAATTCACGTACGCGGTGCCGTCCTTCACGGAGACGCTGATGTAGGGCGATGCGAGTGCGGACAGTTCCGGCATGGTCCGGGCGCCCTGATTCTGTTCGTCTGTCGTTGGCCCGGCGAAGAGGAGCCGGAGCGCGGCATCGGCAATACGCTCCGATTTGGGGGTGGTGCGGGTCACGGGAAAACTCGCCTGGTAGGTCGCCTCTTTGCGATCCTTCTCACTGAAGAAGAAGAGCTTCACCTGCGTTGTGGCACCCGCCGGGGCGCTCTGGAGGGTGAGGGAGTCCAGTACCTGCTTGCTGACCTTCTCCTGCTCCGCGATCGGCAGGAAACCGCTTACGCCCTTGTATGCCAAATTCGTGTCCTCGCTGATGAACGAGCGCACGATCATGAGTGTGCTGCGGTCGGTGAGCGGCAGGAAGATGTAGACGTTTCCCTCCCCCTCGGCGCCCGACGTGAAGGTGAATCCGGTGACGCCGCCGACCTGCATTTCGGTTTCGCGCTGCCAGGGCTGTGCCAAGTTCTTGAGAACCGAGTAGAATTCCGGCACCACGAAGAAGCCGATCGTGCTGTCCCGCGTGAGCGGCGTGCAGTGCTCCGGCAATCCCGACAGATCGCAATGCTCCACCGGCGCCGCGTGGACAAGGCGGATACCATTCACCTTCCGCTCCTTGCTCACATCGGCTCCCACTGCCACGGTATCGGAGGAGGGAACAACCAGAAAAATGTCGGCAGGGTACGTGAAGGAGAATCCCGCGGGGTCGCTCACCGTGCGCGACGATTCGGAGGGTGTGGACTTCTGCCCCGTCTGCAGTCGGTAGATCATTTCCGCCATCTCGCCCCGCGTGACGGGGTGATCATTCCGGTCGACCGTCGAAGGGATCGCGTCCATTTGGGCCAACTTCATGGTGGACGGCCGGTACCACACCGATTCGCCGTACACGGTGCCCAGGCTGTCATCGGTCCTGAGCGCGAAACCGCCTGCGAAGATCTTGGCTGCTTCTGCGAAGTTGATGGTGCCGGCGCCGCGGAAGGTGCCGTCGGGGTAACCGCCAATGATCTTCCCCGTCACCGCCATGCACAGGAACGGCGCATACCAGCTCCCCACCGGCACGTCCCGGAAGCGGAGGGCATCCGGGTGTTGCCGCAGACAGGCATCGATGGCTGGTTTTGCATAGCGGGATGCAATGATGATCTTGGTGAACTCCGCCCGGTTGACCATGCGGTTGGGGAGGTACGTCCCGTCCGGATAGCCGGATACGATGTTCTGCTCTTGGACGTAGGCGATCCCCTCCGCATACGGATACTCGGATGGAACATCTGGAAACGCGGCGAAGGCGGCTGATGCCGGGAGGAGGGTGAGGAGTGCGATGGAGATGGAGCGACGCATAGCGGGGAAAATACTCTAGCCACTATACTCTTTGGGCGTAGCGAAGGGGAAAAGGTCGAGTCGACGGGGAGGGTTTTTCGAAGTCTGGCGGCGTGGAAACATGCCCCCTCCCTGCGTCCCTCCCCCTCGGCCTTCGGCCTGGGAGAGGGAAGGTAAGCAAAGAAAATATTTCTTTCCCTCCCCCAGCGAAGCGAGGGGAGGGACGCAGGGAGGGGGCACCGACCAGTAGCCGAGCACCGGTCTCACCGCTACGGTATCCGCGATGCGATCCCTGACGCGCGATCGGCTCATCAACCTCTCCTTCCTCTTCGGCACCGTCATCGGCTTCTTCGTTGTCGGCGAAGTGTCACTCCGTGTCACCGGAGTGGAGAAAGGTCATCCCGGCCCGCCGCAGATTTTCCGCACGAGCGCCGATCCGCGAATCAGTTACGAGCTGCGTCCAAACGTCCACGAGCGCGCATACCGCCGCATCGTCACCACAAATTCCCTGGGCTTCCGTTCGCCAGAGATCGATCCTCAGAAACGAACCATCGCTGTTCTCGGCGACTCCATCTCGTTCGGCTACGGCGTCGCGGATGATCAGACGTTGTCCGCAAAACTGAGCGGGCTCCTGGCCCATCAATACAACGTCCTGAACGCGGGGGTGCCGGGTTATACCCTCTCGCAGGAAGTTTCTGCCTACGATACGAAGATACGATCGCTCGATCCGGCGGCGCTCATCATCGTCTTCTATTGGAATGACCTGCACGACATGGACCCCGGCGTGGTAGACGACGAGGGGAACCTGCGTCCAGCCGGATGGCAGCGGGAACCGCGACGCTGCAACCCCATCGAAACCGGTATCCTGGGCCTGGTTCCAGGCCGCTGCTGGTTGGACCTCCACAGCGCCTTCTACCGAACGGTGAAGAAACTCGTGAGCGCGCGGACGGAAAGGAGCAACCTGCGCGCGCAACAGAAGGAATTCAAGGAACATCCCGAACAGGAGAGCGTCCGCCCGGAGAACATCGACCGATACGCGCGCACACTCAGCGCCTTCGCGTCGGCGTTGCCGGCATCCATGCCGAAGCTCTTCGTTATCTGGCCGGACAAGGAACTGCACGCTCCGACGCGACCGAAGCTGCGATCGATCGCTGGGAAGGCGGGCTTCACGGTGATCGATCTCTACGACACCTTCGGAAATGAAGTCGAGACGCTCAGCTGGGATACCGTTCATCCAAGTGTCACCACGATCGAAAAAGCTGCTGTCGTCATAAAGCATGAACTGGATTTGTAATACCGCTTGTCCGGTATGACTCACGGGAGTAATCTCGCATGCTATGGTTTTGACCGACACTCAACGGGAGCGGCTTTCCGGCATCTGCACCGACATCGCGCAAGTGACGCTTGCGTCAATCTTTTTGCCCTTTCTTCTTGACTCGATCAACATTTTGCAAGCAGCATTGGGCTTGGTTTTGTCGTTCATGTTCTGGTATTTCAGTCTCTATATTTGCTCAGCCAAGAATGAATATTGCCGTTGACCCATTCCTGCTCTTCTACCTCACTCTGGCCATCATTGGCTTGGCTGTCGCCATATTCGTGCATGCCACGCGCGGTTCAAAACACAACAAATAACATTTTGCTTCATCCGAAGATTTTGAAGCACCAGAGTCGCGCTAGCGCCCACAAGTACTTCATCCCACGCCGGACAATAACCATGATACTTCCGCCCGTCTTCGTCTCGCCCGCACGACGCGGGACGCAGGTATACGGAATCTCGATGAATGTGTACCCGCGCTTGATCGCATGCACCATCAAATCCATGAAGTACTCGCCGTAGTCGCCGCAAAGCGGGATCGATTCGAGTACTTCCTTTCGCACCGCGATGAAGCCACTGGTGTAGTCGTGGAAATTCTTGTAGAGAAGGAAACGCGTGAGCCAGTTGAGGAACTGACTGAGCACGATGACAAGTTTCGATTCCTCCTTGCCGCCCCCCGCGTCGAAGTCCTTCGTGCTGCCGCCTGCAACGAATCGCGAGCCGATCGCCATGTCATATCCCTCTTCGACCCTTGCGAGCAGCTCCAGGATCTTCTCCGGCGGCATGGAGAAATCGCAATCCATCCACACGATCACGTCGCCCTGGGCGAGATCGATGCCCTGCTGAATGCTCTTGGTGAGTCCCCGATCGGTCAGGCGAGTTTCAAGCCTGAGTCCCTGAACGCTGCCACTATCGATGGCATATCGAACCGCCTGCGACGTTCCATCCGGAGAATTATCATCGACGACGATGATCTCATGAGGATACCTGATCGCGCCGTGGATCGCCTCCGTCAACGGCACGATGTTCTCCACTTCATTGTAGGTGGGGAGGATGACCGATACGAATGTGATCTCATGCGGCACGGGCGACCTGTTGGATTGCATCGCACACATACTCGATTTGTTCCTGCGTCAGCGCAAGCCCCGACGGAAGGTACAGTCCACATTCCCCGAGCCTCTGCGACACAGGGAACGGCCCTTGGTCGCCGACGAGCTTCCTCACCATTGGTTGGGTGGCCGAGGAGTAGAAAAAATCCCGGGTATCGACGCCTTTCTCCTTCAATGCATCCCTGAATTGATCACGGGTCATGCCGAATGATTCCTCGATGACGATGCCATACATCCAGTACACGTTCGTCGCCCACGGCTTCGTGACTGGGAGCCGGATGCCGCCAATCTTCGAGAGTCGTTTGCCGTACTCCGCCGCCATCCATTTCTTGTGAGCCAGGTAGGATGCCACGTTCTCGAGTTGTCCCAGGCCCACCGCCGCTTGTAAATTGGTCATGCGGTAGTTGTACCCGAGTTCCTCGTGCCAGAAGCGCTTGCCGGGACTGTGCGCCAGATCTTTGAGCGAGCGGGCACGGGCAGCGAGCGCATCATCGTCCGTCACGACCATCCCACCCTCGCCCGTGGTGATGATTTTATTCGCGTAGAAACTGAAGGCGTTGATCCGACCCATCGAACCGCACAGCCGCCCCCCTGCGGTGAGCGGCGTCGAACCGTTGTAAGCGGCACCATGCGCTTCCGCTGCGTCTTCGACGACTGTCAGTCCATGCCGCTTCGCAAGATCCAGAACAGGATCCATATCGCAGGGATGTCCGTAGATGTGCACCGGCATGATCGCTTTCGTCTTCGGCGTGATCTTCCCCTCGATCTGCGAGACATCCATGCACCATGTCTCCGGATCGGCATCGACGAACACCGGCAGAGCCCCGGTGTAGAGAACCGCCGCGACCGAAGCGATCATCGTGAAGTCCGGCACGATCACTTCATCACCCGGGCCGATGTCGAGCGTGGCGAGCGCGAGATGCAGGGCGGTCGTGCCATTCATCGTCGTGACGGCGTGCTTCACTCCCAGGTAATCGGCGAACGTGCGCTCAAACCGATCGATGGAGGGACCGGAAGAAGAAATCCAGCCGGTATCAAGCGCATCGTTCACGTACGCCTTGGCTTCGGCGGAGATGAGGGGCTCGTTGACGGGAACGTGCATGGGGCAAGAGTAGCACAGGTTTTTCAGCCCCCATCCCCATTGAAGCAATCAGCCCCCATCCCCCTGCCCCTTCCCCCGATGGGGGAAGGGGGGACGATATCAATGCTCTTTCTGACGTTCTCCCCCTCCCCCGTCGGGGGAGGGGGTCGGGGGGTGGGGGCTACTTGTTTAAATGGCAGGGGGGGGCTGGAATGCCACAATAGATATGAATGCAGACCACTCACTGAAACACCTTCGCCACCTTATCCCCCGGATACGGCCCCTGCTTCACTTCTATAAACCGTGTCGGCTCCAGCATGTCAATCGCATGTCCGCCGCGGAAGAAGACGAAAAAATGTCCGGCCCCGGCTTCGTAGACGGCGAGTTCGTTCCACTCCTCGTCGAAAACCTTCACCCGGACCTTCCCTTCTTTTATATACACGAACTCCGTCACGCCCTGAATGGTCTGCGCGCGCCGCGGATGCATGTGCGGCTTCACGGCGTGTCCGGCGGGGCGCTGGAACAGTCCGACCTGGAATTCCGCCGCATTGTCGGTGACGAAGTGGTGACCCTCCACCGGCAGGGAGGCATCGACGAACAGGGCGTAGACATCGGAGCCTTTGGTAACCGACAGAACGCCTTCCATGCGTCGCATCATACGAAAACGCTGTCCGGGACGACGCAGTGTTGTATTGACTAAATTAATTGAAATTGTACTGTATACATCCAGTCTGGATGCTGGGTTCCTGTTTTTGCAGAATCCCGGTCATGGATGGCTGGGAATCTGCTCTTTTCAAGGAGACATGTCGTGACGACTCCGAAGAAGGCCTCGATGAAAAAAGCGGCGAGGGCTCAGCGACCCGCGCGCACGATGGGTCAGGCAATCGTCTTCAAGCTCCGGGAGTTGATGACGTACGATCCGGTCGGTTTCCTCCAATTCGCTGCGGCGATGGAAGAGCCCGAGGTGTACACGATCCCCGTACGGATCATTCAGAAAGGAGTCAATCTGGGGATCATCAAAGGGATGCCTACCATCCGCGCTCCCGGGATGTTCCTCGGAGATCTGGAGATCAACGATCTTGTACAGATGGTGGCCCTTCGGTGCATCCAGGGCGAAGGTAACGACCTGCGCATCGAGGACTGGCCGGAGAAGGAGCAGTAACACCGACGCCTGACGTCGGGAAAAGGGGGCTCTTCGGAGCCTCCTTGATTTATCATGAGGCCGCATCCAGGATTCTCTTCATCCGCTTCTCCCACGTCCGCCCCCCCATCGCCAGGAACGCCCGCCGTGCCTTCTCACGCGCGGCATCCGGGTTTTTGAGAACTTTCCCGATCGCATGCGCGAGCGACTGCGCATCTCCCGGCTCGCAGAACTCCACGAGCTTCTCATCGACGACGTCGCGCAGCGGCGGCAGATCCGCGCATACGATCGGCTTTTCGGCGGCCATGTACTCGAAGAGCTTGAGCGGGGAGGTGTCGCGGGTGAAGTACGGATGAGCGGAGCGCGGCGCGGGGTAGACGCACACGTCGACTGCGCTGAGGGCCGAGGGAACCTTCTCCACGCGGATGGCGCCTTCGAAGCGGATGTGCGCATCGATGCCGAGTTCTTTGGCGCGAGCTTTGTACGTCTCGACCCACTCGTGCGGCCCGCCGACAATCCAGCCGAAGAACTTGATACCTTTCTTCTGCAGGAGGACAAACGCTTCGATGAGCTCCGGAACCCCCTTCTCGATCGTATTCTGCGTGACGAGTGTGCCGACGTAGGCGATGACGGGCGCAGTGCGCGGGAGTTTCCACTGTTCCTTCGCCTCGTAGAGCGGCACCGGATCGCGGAAACGATCCAGATCGACCGCATCGCCTTCGACGATGGTGTTCTCCTCCTTCACGCCCCATGACTGCAGTTCATGTTTGAGGAGCGATGTGAGGCACACGACGCTCCGACAGCGATGACAATTCCTGACGAATATCCACCGTCCGACGCGCGGGAGTGAGTGGAGCTCCAGAATGACCGGAACACCTGTCGCGAGGAGTTCGCTGAGCAGGAGCGGCGAGCGCGCGTAGATCAGATCGGGCTTCTCGGATGCGAAGTATCTTGCAAGTTCCCGCCGGTAGGCGCGCATCGACACGCGGAAGTGGAGGAAGCCGGGCACCCACGGCGACGTGCGCGCGTCGAAGTGCTCGAGTGTGAGAACATCGAACGAATGAGGCAAACCGTAGTACGCGTGCGGATCCTCGTGAATTGAATTTTCTACCGTCGGCGTCACGAGCGTCACCTGGTGTCCCAGGCGCGACAGAGCATGGCACACCTGCGCCACCTGCATGCCGTGCGCCTTTTCGGTGGGGAAGCGAGTATGGGTGACGTAGGCGATGCGCATGCGGGGATTGTAGGGTCAGGGCTGGGGCAAGGGCTAGGATCAGGGTACGATCTGGAGGAATAGTCTATGGAATCCCCGTCGACAACCAAGCGCATCGTTGCCTTCGGTCACTTTGACCTCGAAGGAGCCCGTTCGTGGGTCATCCGCACCGGGCTCGGCGAAAGAGGCTGCGAGGTGACTCTCTGCCGGACGGAAGCGGAGGGACTCTTTGCGAAGTACACCGATCTGGGACGGAGATGGAACGCGATGCCAGCCAAACCTGATGCAATCTACGTTCCGTTCCTGGGCCACTATTTGATGCTTCTTGCATGGCGGCTCGGACGTCGCGAGGGCATTCCCGTCATCCTCGATGCATTCCTCTCGCTCTACGATACGGAAGTGCACGATCGCAAACGGGTTTCCCGATGGTCGCCGCACGCGTGGTTCCTGTGGTTCACCGACTGGCTCGCATGTCACCTTGCGACCGTTGTCCTGCTCGATACGGAAGAGCACAAGCGATACTTCGTCGACACGTTCGGTCTGACGCCGGAAAAAATTCTGGTCCTCCCGATCGGCTGCCGTACTGATTTGTTCCTCCCCCTCCCCCCGCGGGGGAGGGGGCCGGGGGGTGGGGGCTGGGACAATCAAAAGCAGGAACAGACGCAGTTCACCATCCGCTTCCACGGCACCTTCATCCCCCTGCAAGGTATCGATACGATTCTTCTTGCAGCCAAGGAGTTGCAGGATCGCGGCGAGAATGTGACGTTTGAACTCGCCGGCAAAGGCCAGACCTATCCGGCGATGCGGAGGCTCGCCGACGAGCTGGGTCTCCGGAACGTCCAGTTCTTAGGCACGCTGACGATGACGGAGCTCCCCGCATTCGTGAACGGCGCGGACATCTGCCTGGGGATCTTCGGCGCGAGCGGCAAAGCCGCTCGCGTGATCCCGAATAAAGCGTATGAAGTGATCGCGTGCGGCCGACCGCTTGTCACCGGCCGGACACCAGCATCTGAGCGAGTGTTCCGGCACGGTCAGGATTCGTTCCTGGTGACGTCGGGCGATCCGCATGCGCTTGCGGAGGCTATTCTGACACTCAGGAACGATGAACAGCTCCGGAAAAAGATCGGCGAAGGCGGCTTGCGCCTCTCGCAGGCGCAGTTCCAGCCACGTACAATCGTGGCTTCACTCACCGAATGGCTTGAAACCTATGGGTAGGAAGATTTTCATCACCGGCGTCGCGGGGTTCCTGGGCAGTCACCTGGCCGAACGCTGCCTGGAACTCGGGTACGGCGTGGTCGGCTGCGATAACTTGATCGGCGGCTACCTAGACAACGTTCCGGATGAAGTGGAGTTCTACCAGTACGACTGCAAGTACCTGAACTCCATGAAGAAGGTGATGCAAGGGGTGGACACCGTCTACCACTGCGCCGCCACCGCGTACGAGGGACTGTCGGTCTTCGCGCCGAATCTTGTCACGCAGAACACATTTCAGATTTCCGCGTCGGTGATCAGCGCGGCCATCGCCTCCGGAGTGCGCCGGTTCGTCTACTGCTCGAGCATGGCGCGCTACGGCACGCAGGAGAAGGTACCGTTCACCGAGGACATGATCTGCAAGCCGCAGGATCCCTACGGCATCGCCAAGCTCGCCGGGGAGGATTTGCTGAGGAACCTCGCAGACGTGCACAGCATGGAGTATGTCATCGCTGTCCCGCACAACATCATCGGACCGCGTCAGAAGTACGATGACCCGTACCGCAACGTGGCAAGCATCATGATCAACCTGATGCTCCAGGGCCGCCAGCCGATCATCTACGGCGACGGCGAGCAGAAGCGCTGCTTCAGCTTCGTACAAGATGACATCCAGATTCTTGAAAAACTCATCGACGCGCCGAACGTGGCGGGGGAAGTCATCAACATCGGACCGGATGAGGAATTTATCACGATCAATGAGCTCGCGCAGACGATTGCCGATCTTCTGTCATTCAAGCTGGACCCCGTCTACGTCCCCGGCCGCCCGCAGGAGGTGAAGCTCGCGACGTGTGACGCCGGCAAAGCCCGGAGGCTCCTCGGCTACAAAACGACCTACACGCTGCGCCAGGGCCTGCAGGAGATGATCGACTGGATCCGGAAGCGCGGAACGAAGAAATTCAAGTACACCTTCGACATCGAGATCATTTCCGACAAAACACCCAAGACGTGGACCAACCGGATGTTCTGACACCATATGCAAACTCCACAATTTGACGTTCACGCCGCCTGCGAGGAGCACCACTGGTGGTTCCTGGGCCGCCGCGCGATTCTGGATGCACTGTTGCACGAACTTCTGCCGCCGTCATCGGTCCGGGATTACGACGTAAAGTCGCGTGGCGACCACGTCGCTTTACGCGAATCCCGACTGCTGATCGACGTGGGCTGCGGCACTGGCGGTGTCACGGCATACCTGTCACGGGAGTATCGCGTCATCGGCGTGGAACCGACGGAGGACGGCTTCAACCGCGCCCGCGGACGTTTTCCGCACTGCACCTTCGTCCATGGCTACGCGCCGAAGGACGTTGCGGAAGATTTTGCGAAAGCCGACGGCATCCTGCTCATCGAAGTGCTCGAACACATCGAGAATGACGTCGCGTTCGTCCATGAGCTGATCGAGCACATGAAGCCGGGTGCCTTTCTCATCATGATGGCCCCCGCCGACATGTCCCTCTGGAGCCCGCATGATGTGGCTTTCGAGCACTACCGGCGATATGAGCCGGACACGTTCAGAAAACTTTGGACCGGTACGCCGGTCGAGGAACTGTTGATGTCACACTGCATGAGCCGGCTCTACCCACTCGCGAAGGTGCAGCGGATGATCAACCGCATCAAGGGATCATCGTCCGGCGAGGGAGGGACGGACGTGACGATGCCGCCTGCACCGATCAATGCGATACTGAAGACAATCTACGCGGGGGAGGCGAAGCGATTGGTTAAGGTTCTACAGAGGAAAGCGAAACCTTACAGGAAAGGGGTGACGACCGTGGCGGTGTTGAGAAAAAATGGATAGGCACCGCACGGCAGGAGCCGTGCTGCTGATTTGGACGTTCAATTGCCACCACCACAGCAGCACCCTTCCGGGGTGCGGCGTTTCCAACCACGGTATACTACTGCCGTGCCCCCCCACCTCCGCCGCTTCCTCCCCGAATACCTCCTCGGCCTCACCGCCCTCTTCTTCTTTAGCCGGGAACTGGGCACCTTCCCCAACGCCTGGATCGATGAAGGACTCTTCATCATGACGGCGCGCCATCTTGCAGAAGGTGGGAGCTACGGCATCCCGCTCCTGAATGACATCTGGTACTACCCGTACTTCCTGGCGGTGGGTCCGACGGTCATCCTCCCGACCGCCCTCTCGATCGCGCTCTTTGGGATCTCCATCGAAGCGGCGCGCGCTCCGATGGTGCTGTACCTGATCCTGACGACCGTGACGTTCTATCTGCTCGCGAAGCGAATTGCCGGCCGGAATGCGGCGCGCTGGTCGACCGCGCTCCTTGTCACGCTCTCCGCCTTCGTGAACACGGGCAAACCCGTGCTCGGCGAGGTTCCCGCATTCGCGTTCCTCATTCTGGGATTGCTTGCGTACGAAGCGATCGAACGTCCGGTCAAGCGTGGCGTCTTCGCCGGCGTCCTGTTCGGACTTTCTTTCCTCTCGAAACTCACATTCGGATTGATTCTGCCGGCACTCGGCGTCGCCTGGATCATCGCACTCGTCCGAAAGAAGTGGAGTGAGGTTCTTGCACTGACCACTGCCGGTATTCTGACGGTCGCCGTGTACCTTCCGTGGCGCCTGGTGGAGGCGGCTCACACGCCGCTGGGGAGCCTGAACGAGGAAATCTCGGAATTCGTTCTTGGCGGTGGTGACATGCCGATCTTCTACGTGCTGCGGGAAAACGCAGGCATTCTCCTCCGGATGCCCTACTTGGCCTTCGGATTGATGATTGTGTTCGGTGCGGCCGGCATGGCGGCGCTCCGGAACAGAATGAGGACGTCGACACTGGTGATGATCGCGTCGCTCATCGTGCTCTTTGGCGGATACTTTTTGAACAGCTACGGCTGGTACCGGCATCTGCTCCCCGCAACGTTGCTGCTCTTTCTCTTTGTGCCAGCAGGAGCAGTGAGGCTCCTTGGACAAAAGGCGGCGGCGTTGATTCTCGGGATGATCATCCTGTTCCAAGGTCTGTGGCAGCTCGACCACCGCGGATCCGGGCTCGGCACCGAACTCCAGCGGAGCGTCGCAACACTCATTGCAGAGTACCAGAACGAAGAACTCTTCATTGAGGAGTCGGAAATCTTCGCGCAATTGCCGCGCAACCCCCGCTTGCTCTTCCTGGTCCGTGACCGCGTTTCGCCCACCATGCCCGAGGAGTACCGTATCCCGCGCCCGGAGCAGCGCTGCCGCCGCCGGGTGCGGAAGGTGAACGTGGAGGAAATAACGACGTACGGCGACCGTGCGGTGCAATTAGGCGGAAGTTATTATGTGGTACCAATGCCGGATGATTGCAATGCAATCCGCAGCCGGGATTCGTAATCCCGGTTCCATCGTCGTGCCGGTTCCGGATGATTGTCCGCGCTCATCGCGCTATCCTCCCCCGTGATGTACCAGCGAATCAAACCCCACCTTCCTCAGTTCCTCTTCTACTTGGTAAGCGGCGGTTCGGCCGCGGCTATTGAGCTCACGAGCTACAAGGTCATGCTCCTCCTGGGCATCCACTACCTGGTGGGTGCCGTGCTCTCGAGCTTCCTGGGGCTGCTCTCGGCGTTCCTTTTCCACAAATACTTCGTTTTCAGGAAAAAGGAGCAAGTGATGAATCACGCTATCCGATACATCATCCTGCAGGCGTGGAACATCGTTGCACAGACCGTCATTGTGTTCCTGATCGTCGACGTCGCGGGTTCATTTGCATTCGTACAGGCGATCTTCCAGCCGGATGCGCTCGTCGGGAGCTTGTTGAGCATCGAAGTCTTCGCGAAGATCGCCAGCATCGGCACCACAGTGAGCTGGAATTTCCTTTTATACAAGTATCTGGTGTACGTATAAAGGAGGGGAATGCCGAGGCAAAAGCTGTTACCATGACATGCCATGGAACAGACCCTTCCGTTGAGCGTCCACGTGCTCACGTTGAATTCCGGCCGCACCCTCGCACGGGCGCTGGAGAGCGTGAAAGGAGCAGCTGAAATCCTTGTCGTCGACGGCGGGAGCACCGATGACACACTCGACATTGCGAAGCGGCATGGAGCGCGGATCATCCCGCAGAATGATCGTATGGAGGGCGTCACCGACTTCGCCCGCATCCGCAACATCACGCTCGAGGCAGCGACACAACCGTGGATCTTCATCCTCGACAGCGACGAATATGCATCCCCGGAGCTGTTCGCGGAGATCACAAACATCGCGTCATCAACCGAGCCCGTGGCATTCCTCGTCCCCCGCAAGTACGTGCTCAACGGAACAGTCATCGAGCACGCGAGCACATACCCCAACGAGCGGATCTACTTCTTCCACCGCGATGCGGTCATCGGCTGGATCAAGCCGGTGCATGAACGGGTGCGCGTGAAATCGGGCATCCCGATCACACGATTGAAGAATCCATGCCTCGCCCCGCTGCCCCCGCTCAGGGAATGGAAGGAGAAGAACGAGCGGTACGTGAGGATCGAAGCTGGGGCATCGCGCGGACAGGGCTGGCTGCATTGGTTCAAGAGGATTCTTCACACTCTCCGATCACGGCTCATTGCTGCGATACGCATTTTCTTCATTTGGCTGTTGCCGCACCAAGGCAAGCGTCTGCCGCTGGCGTATGAATGGGCGAGATTTGCGTATGGATGGAGACTGATTGTCGAAACGTGTCCGTTCAAGAGATAACTGCATCCCGGGTAGCGTCAACGGCACGACCAACTCAGGGGTGCCAGTTATTGTCAACGAATCGGGAGAACCCTGAATCTCCGCCGTGACGCGATCCCGGGTCATGATCGCCAACCGCGTCACGGCAGAGATGATGATTGACGTAACCGGTCTGACGCTATTGTTGTACCGGCCGTGGTCATGCCGTTGACGCTACCCGGGTGTCGTACAATTCATTTCGGATTACCAAATAACTCTCAAAATCTCCCACTCCTCCCCCTTTGAAATCGAATCGACCAATACTCCCATTTTGTCGAAGTTCCATTCCGGATGATCCTTCCGGTCCCACAGAATGTACTGCGGTCCGTACGCCGTGATGAGCGCGACCGGATCCCGGTCCATTGCCGCACACGCCTCCTCCACCATCCGCACTTCCCTCTCGCGCACCGCCGGATCTCGGAAGGCGCTGTTCGCGTCCGGATAGACGAGCCATTCCTGCTCCCGGATGCGCCGCTCCTCCGGTGGCACCGGCAGCTGTGTCAGGCAGTACCGCGCGGCAATCTGCTCGTGGCTCAGGAGCAGGTTCTTCAGGTACAGCGCATACACGACATCGTGATGGGTGTACGCGGCGATGCCGAGCGACGTACGAGGATCGCTGAGCACTGTCGCGCGCGGAAGGGTGGAGAGTGCGGAGAACGCTCCTGCCAGATGCTGCTCATGGAAACGTTCGGGTAGCCGTCTGAATTGGGATAGAACGTACCGGCCATCCCAGGCGACAGCAGACAGATAGACAATGGCGGCAGCCGCGACGACGATCGCAACTTTCTTCCGGATCGTGACCGCGAGCAGGACCATGCACAGCGCCGCCAGCACGAGCCCGAACATATAGTGCGAGACGAAATTGAACACCTGCCCGTGCACGAGCTGTTGATGAATCGCAATGAATCCTGTGAAAATGATGACTGCCGCTGCGGCATGTTTGCGCATCGACTCACGCTCACGCATGATCAACCACAACACGCTCCCCGCCATGACTGTGAAGAGAATGCTGTATGGCATCGATTCCGGCAGTCGCCCAGGATGCATGCCGCTGCGGAACACGGCCTCCGCGAAGTGCTGGTTGCTTGCCGCTCTGACTGCATCGATGACGAACGGGAATGCGGTGAGCATGCCGGTGACTCCAAAAATCACGAGCCACGCGATGTCGATGTGCTTGGAGCGGCTGAAAAGCAACGAAATCAGCGCCAGCAACCCAAAGAACAACCATATCCATGTAAAGGCCCAAAAGTACACCCCGACAAGGAGCCCGAGCATTGCGCCGCCGAGGATTCCGAGCCACCGTCGCCCGTTCATTCCCTCCACGAGCGCTGCCATCGCAAAGAGTGTCAGGAGAAAACTCAACCCCTGGTGAATGGGGCGGTTCAGGTTGTAGAATTCGATAACGCAGAACGCGAGCGCGCCGCCATAGGAATACCATCGACGGAATCCGCACAACTGCAGAAACCAGATGAGCGCAAGGAAGAGGAAAGCGATCGTGACTGAGTCCATGACCGTGAGCACCGTCCCCACGCTCCAGCCGGTCGGTCGGAAGAGTGTTCCCACCATTCGCTCAAGCAGCGCGGACTGCGTGCCCCGCACCGACCGGTCGGCGATGAATGCATTGTCGGCGTGCGCGCCGTCGCCGATCAACGCCTGCTCCACCCGCGCGAAGTATACGTACTCGTCAGAATTAAGATGGATGGGGACGCCGCGGTAACGCTGATCGCGCTCTTGGATGAAGGCGGGGATCTGGATGAGGATCGCGAGCAGGACAGCCGTTCCTAGAGCGACGAAGGGGAACTGCCGGACGGTCATAGAGCCAGTGTACACTGGCCGGGTGTTTCGATTCTTTCGAAGTCACCAACCGGTCAATGACACAAATTGCACCTGCATGGTGATGTCTCTCAACGACGCCTTCACCGAGTACGCGTGCGTCTTGCTCTTTTCCATTCGCAAACATAATCCATTTCTTCTGGCGCCACTCGTAGTGTTACACAGTCAGACTCTTTCACCGCTGTCGGAAACGAATCAGCAGAGAATCAGATCTCTATGGCCAGAGGTGACGTTCAAGCTAGTGAAAGCAGAACCGTACCATCGCTTCTTCCCGGTGACACCTCCGCGACTGCACGCGGCTCTCCTCAAGCTCGAGATGTTCAACTTGATCGATGCCGCCCGGATCATTTTTCTGGACGCCGACATGCTGTGCCTCGGCGATATCACGCCGCTCTTCACCCTCGATGTTCCATTCGCCGCCTGCCCGGCCGGCAAGGACCGCAAGCGCAAAGAGGAAGTGGCCGATTCCTTCCGCCGCATCGGCTTCAACACCGGCGTGATGGTGATCGGGAGGGAACATCTGGATGGCCGCACGTACCAGAAGCTGCTCGGGAGTCCGCTGAAACCGTGCCCAACCGCCGATCAGGACATCCTCAATCGGTTCTTCCGATGGAAGAGGATTTATTGCCTGGACCATCGCTTTAACTATCACGCGCACTTTTTTTGGAAGGGCGATGAGACGGATGTGAAGATCCTGCACTATGCGGGCGAGAAGCCGCTGGAGAAGCCGGGGGAGGCACGGATGGGGGTGTGGTTCGATTGCCAGCGACAAATGAGGGCTCATCGTGAATAGTTGACTTATATTGAGGATAGTCGAGAATAATAAATGAGTGGCTTGTCGCTGCTCTCAGATCGGGATTCGGTCCTTCAAACCGACGGAGGAAAATCGTATGCAGTGGAATTTGCTGACTAGTAGCGCGACGGCGGTCGCAGGCCTGCTGCTCGTTGCAGCGTTATTCGCCGCCTGGCGAAAGCACCGGACATTGATTACGGAAAGAAAGATGCGCACCAATGAAGATTTTCTCGTAACCATCGAGGAAGCCGCACAGAAGAAAGCGGTATCCGCTGTAAGGGAATTGGCTATGACATGGGAGGATTCGACTGAAAGTGCGGCACCGCCGGTGACTCAGTCGAAGCCGGAATTCGATCCGGACTGGATGGACTTCCGGGTCGAAGGGTACATCCGGAAGAAGGGTCTCGAGGACCGGGAGGTACCCCGCTTCTATGACCTGGCAGAGAAGGTTCTCGCCAAGCATGGAGGCTTGAGCTCGGCCGCGGAGCTTGCGCGGGTGATGTACTACGCGACGGACAATCCGCGCCAGCAGCTCCAGGAAATGCTGGATACCGAGCGTCTGGTACCGCATGACATCCTTCAACGGTTCGTGGACGACCTGGCGCTCCTCGAGCACCATGCAGAACGTTTCCACCGTTGCCTGGACGCGGGGGAAATTACGGCGCTCTGCCGGGCACTGGACTTGCCCAAGCTACGACGGAAGCACCTTCGCGTGTGCCCGGACTGCAAGATCCGCCTCCGCCTGACAGTCGAACAGGAAATCGATCGGCTGCAGAAGCTCATGAAGGAGCATAAAAATCCCTTCGCCGCATGATGCCGGCTCCCGATCAACTTGACCCTCCCCCGTGCGGGGGAGGGTCTTTCGTTGGTGTATCATTTACCAGATGAAAGAACGTCCCGCATCGCTCCTCGCGTGGATCTACGTCGGATCGCTTGCGATCGTGCTCGGCATCTCGCTCTTGAGCGCGACACCGAGTCCTCAGGACGATCACTTCCTCTACCAGCGCTTCATCGAATCACTCGCTGGCGGGCGACTCGATCTCTCCATCCCCGGCTTCCACGGCTCAGATCTATTCGGATTCATTATCTACGTGTTCACGCGATCGCCGATCGCGCAGATCTACGGCCTCTTCATCGCCGCCGCCCTGTTGCCACTCGCGGGGTTCCTCGCCGGGCGATCGATCTTTAAAGAGGACTGGCACGGCATCGTTCTCGCCTCGATCGTCGCGTTGATGCCGTTCATTTCATTCGTCTCTCTCAGAGGATGGACCGGTCCCGGCTACTGGCTCCTGATGCTCCTGACTATCTGGTCTGCGACGACGAAACGCTGGTGGCTGACGGGAATCCTCTTCGCGCTCGCGATCCTCACCAAGCCCTTCGCGATCGTCCTGCTGCCGCTTCTCTTTGTTCTGAACCCATCGAAAGAAAAAAACTGGGAGCGGCATCGTGCGGTCTTCATGGGAGGCGCAATCGTCGCGCTCTATCTGCTGATCCAGTACGTCCAAGCCGGCCGCATCTTCGTGGGTGCGCATGCGGACCTGAGTGAGGCCGGGGCGCTGCAGGGTCCGACGAGGATCCTGCTGAACATCGCACATGGATTGCAGATCCTCTTCTCGGTTCACAACTACTACTATCCGAATCCCGCACTGACGGGACCGGGGAATATGATGCACACGACGCCGGTTATCGTATTCTTGGGACTCTTCGCCATGCTCGCACCAGACACGGCGGGAGCCGACCGGCGACTGATGCGGAGCCTGCTCCTGGGTGCCATCATCGGGATCGGCATGAATGCGCTCCTCGATCACATGGATCACTTCTACATGGAGGCATCGATTCTGCTCTTCACCATCGCCGCCCTGCCGATGCTGCGTCGGTTCCCGCTGTGGATTCCGATCGTGCTGGCAACGCTGCACTTCCAATGGTTCTATTTCTATCTGCAGTACCGTCCGGGGTTTCTGCTGGATTGGCGGTTCATCCTGGTACCGGGATTCGTCGATTTCATGCTAATCGAATGGTGTGTCACCCGCCAAGGGCAGGTCCGCCGAATCTTGTCCGCAGTACTGACCGGGCGATGAATTTCTCTATTCCTTTGGCTTAAAGCCTTCCTTGGTCATATTTCCCCTCTGACCATTGACGGAAGCCCATCCACACCAATTACGCATCACATATCTTTCTTGATTTTTCATTCCACTCATGGAGGCAAGCACATCCCTTTGTGCTGTGGTAGGAGTTGCAACTCCTTCTCTTGATGCAATCTCTTCGAGGATGGGTCTCACGAGCGTACCAATAACGATGTCGACAACGGAGCCGGTTGAACGGCCTCTATCCAAGTCGCACGTTCCATCCGGTCTCTTTTGATCACAATGTCCACAGAAGGAACTGATTTCTTCAGGTGTAGGCATAAAAATGGAGAATAGTCCGCAATTCTAGACATAGAATTTTCTTAAATCAAGAAGAAAATAAAATGCGCGAAGAATGGGGCGGGCGGGTGAGCAGGTGTTGTTTTTTCCCCATAGCTGTATGCGCGGGACGACAAGTATGATGCTCCCGTGGCAAATCCTTATCATGCCCTCCTCCCCCGGCTCTTCAAGGGCTTCAGCATCGCGACCGCGCGCCGGACGCTGCTTCCGACGCTCGGCTACTACCTGCGCCGACCCCAGCTGCCGCCTTCTGAAAAGCCCGCCCTCTTCACCATGAACATTCTGCCGCCGATGATGACGGTGTGGCACCACTGCGCGCGGAAGTACCTGGGTGATCGTGTGGACATTGTCATCTTCGATTGTTCTGGCGAACTCAACCCAAAAGATTTCCCGGGCGCGCGCGTACAGAAATTTCTGAACTTCTACGCCGCGACGAAAAGCGATGAGTTCTTGTATCGCATCGCTCGCAACCGGAGGATCGGCTGGCTCTGCGATGACGATATCTTCTTCGTGAGCGGGAAAGCGGTCGATCTGGTAGAGCGCGAACTCGCAGTGCCGAAGACCGCGAGCGTGAGCTTCCGCCCGCGCACATGGTGGCACTTCAGGATTGGCGGGGAGCATCACTGGCCGAGCAGCAGCTACTGCATCGCGTACAATCGCGGGATTTTCTGCGACTGGGAGAAACTCTCACTCGCACCGGCCGACGGGAACGCGAATCCCTTCGACAGCGGCAAGGCGCCCGGCCGCTACGACACAGGTGATAAGGCCAATGAGATCCTGCTGAAAAAAGGGTACCGCTGTTTCATCGTGCCGAAGGAACAGGAGACCGACTACATCACCGGCTTCAGCGGCATGAGCGGCGCGGTGATGCTGCTCAGGTATTTCAAGAAACCGGACGAGACGCTCGACTGGTTCCGGTCGGCACCGGACAAGGCCTGGAGCGGCAACATCCTGTTCGGAACATTTTCCGCCCTCCTCGCCGCACGGACCATTCAGGAATGTCATAAGGTAATCACCGGAAAGGATTATCCGCTTCCGTCGTTGCCATCGAGGATGGAGTTGGAGAAGTTGAGGAAAGAAAAAGAGAGGATCATGCCGGAGTACCGGTCGTTTGGGTGGATTGATGAGGCGGGGGAACGATTGCATAAGGCATTGTAGTTTTGTTTGTTGTTCTTGTACCCACCTCACCCTAACCCTCTCCCAGCTTATGCAGGAGCTGGCAGCAGAGATATTATTTTCACTGAATCGGAGCAGGGAGAGGGGATGTGTATGTTTTTTGCACAAGCCATACAAAACACAAACATTCCCTCTCCTCTGTCTAAAGCTCTGTAATGAAGAACAAACTCATCTTGTTCATGACGAGGCGAGGAGAGGGTTAGGGTGAGGTGCATACTCTCTCCACCACGTACGTCACCGGCGCTGCCTCCGTCCGGAACACTATCTCCTCACTGTCCTCCGGCCGCTGCGTGATCCTATATGCCTCACAATCGCTCTGATCCGACGTCATCCTGAAATCCGAACGAAAATGCCCGCCGGTATCTTCAATGAATTCATAGTAGACGGTCGCCCCTTTCGGCGCGTGCGCATTCAAATAATCGCGAGCGAGTCCCCAAGCGTAGAACCCTTCAGACGTCAGCCCCATGTTCACCGGCAGCAGACCGACGGTCCGGTCGAACCATGCGTTGCAGGCACCATAGGTGTATATGCACAAAGAGAATGCCTGGACTGACATCCCGACAACCGCGACGAGCCCCATGAGCCATGGGATGGCCTTCCACCTCCGCCACAGATCAAGCAATGCAAGTGCCGCGAATGCCTGGAGCAGCGGGTATCCCGGGAAGAAGAACCGGATCGCCTGCACCCACCACACCGCCGACACCACCCACGCTGTGAGCATCGCGAGGAACAGGAATGGCTGTCGACGGGCATGCAGGATCACTCCCGCGGCGGCGAAGATGAACAGGAACGGAAAGACGTTGTGGACGGGATTCCCGTAGTAGAGGACATTCGAGAGGAACTGGCCGATGATGCTCGGCGCCTCCTGCGCCAGCTCATCACGGTAGCCGGAGGCGAGCGGGTTGCCGAACGTCACCATATTGCGGACGAGCCACAGACTGAAGACCGCGGACCCGAGCACTATGCCGGACCAGAACCAGTGTGAGCGGAGATGCGCCCTGCGCTTCCAGTATGTGTATCCAAGGAAGAGCAAAAAAAGCGGCGCGCCGTTGTAGCGGGTGAGGCACGCGAGTCCGGCTGCGAGCCCAGCCAACACGTACCATCGCTCGTCCTTATCCGCTTCCAGGTAGAACGCAAGTGAGAGGAGCAGGAGAGTTGTGAAGAGCAGATCGGCAGATCCAAGTGCGGACATCAGCACGAAGCCGGGATGAAGAAGAACCAACAGAACTGTCAGGAGTGCAGCCGATCGTCCCACAGTCCGCTGGAGGACGAGGTACGTTCCAAGCAGCACGCCGAAGCCACCGAGCAGGCTCGCGATGTGCATCCCCAGATGCAAACCAAACACCTTCACGAGCGGATACGACAAGATGGCGTGCAGCGGCAGATGCTTGGACCACGGCACGCCGTTGAGCATGTAGGTGCCGTGTTCCCACAGGCTCTGACCGAGCAGCGCGTAATTCAACGTGTCGCTCACCACCGGATACCGGATGAGCGGCAACCAAAGCGCGATCAGAATGGCGCAACATGCGAGAACGAATCCTGAGGGAAACCACCGATGATGAATCATGGTGATAGGCACCGATGGATCATATCAGGATTGTCTCAGCGCCCATCTTGTTCGGAGAGCGAACCGCAGCGACACGAACACCCACACCCATTTAAACCAGTCTTTCCAGTTGATTTTCTTGCCCTCCTTGCGTGTGCGGGGGGAATAAGAGACCGGGAATTCTCTGATGTGGATGCCGTTCTGTGCGAGCAGTACCGTCAGCTCCGGATCAAACCGGAAATCGTTCTCTTTGAGCGGAAGACGCCTGATGATATCGGTCCGCACCATCTTGTAGCAGGTAGGCTGATCGGTCAGGCGCGTGCGGTAGAGCATGTTGCAGATGTGCGTGAGCATCGAGCCGCCGATGAAGGTGGAGAGGTGCACGAACTGCTTCTGCTTTTTCAGGCGTCGGGACCCAAAAACGGCTGGGAGATGATGCGCCTCGGCCTGTTCGAGCAGAGGCGGAATATCGGACGGTGCGTACTCCAGGTCCGCATCCTGCACGATGGTGTAGACACCGATGGCATGCGCGTACCCCATGCGCACCGCCGACCCTTTTCCGCCGTTCGGCTTGGTGAGAACCGTATCCTGCGGACGTGCCCGGCGCTTGAGTATCTCGAGCGACCGGTCCTTCGATCCGTCGTCCACGAAGACGACGTTCGCAATCTCCCCGCACGATTGGAAAATGCGATCGATGATCGTCTCAAGCGTCCGCTCTTCGTTATACACGGGCACGACGATGGTGAGCCTGGGGGAGGGCACACACCGATGGTAGCCGGGATTCGTCATCCCGGCTATTGCATCTCCCGGACCAACCGGTCGATGAGCCGGGGAAGGCTGTGGTTTTCAACGACGGTCATCCTCAACTTCCTTCCGATTCTTATGCGCTCCGATTCATCGAGATCCAGCATGTGCCTGGCACGATCGACCAGGGTATCGAGTGTAGCCACACACTCTGACGGCAACACGCCGCAAGCGGCTTCGGCAGCGGAGATCACAGGACATTCACATGCCATCGCCTCAAGGAGCGCCTTATCAAGCGCAGTAGCCGAGGCATGAAGAAAAAGAGACGCCCGTTGAAGTAGCGATACAACTTCCTCTTGAGAGCGGGTTCCAATTGCTAGATTGAGCTTCACGTCCGACGTATGAATGAACGTGTCGTGCAGTTGCTTCAGCAGATTCTGATCATCCGGTCGGATCGCTTCGCCTGCGATCACAAACTGGTACGAGCGACCCAGCTTCGTGAAAGCATCCACAAGACGATCTACGTTCTTTGATGCAGTAATACGACCAACCGAGCAAATTAGCTGTGGATCGCGGGAATCCAAACCGGGGGAAAACATCTCCGTATCGATGCCATGCCCGGTCACGACTTGCTTGGCGGATTTCCAGGGCATGCCGAATGCGCTGGCCGAAAAAATCTTCTGTACGCATTTCTCTGCAATCCGGAGCACCCATCCACCCCCCCTCGCCTCGTACCACTGATACATCGGTTTGCCGGCGATCCACCAGAGAGGAGCGCCGAGCACCACCCACATCGGCGTCATATGCACCAGCACCGCATCGTACGAGCGCCGCTGCGACCAGATAATTCTCCAAAACCGGAACACTTGCCGCCACCGCGGAAGCCCCCGCTCTTTCCCGAGCGATAGAACCTGTACATGCTTCTGAAACTGATGATCACCAACGAACTGCCCGATCACCGTCACCTGCTCGCACTTCTTTGCGAACTCCTCGATCCACCGATGGAAGAACCCCAGGATGGGATCCTTCCGATCAACCTTTTGGGTGACAATCAATAATCGCATAATCGAGAGCGGGTTTTCTACCCGCGGTGAGAACCAGCTACAACCTTTAAAAATTCCGCATATTCTTTAATCAAATGCACCCTCTCAAATTTCTCAAGAATCTTCTGAGCCTCCATCCCAATCTCTTGCCTGACACTTTCATGATGCAACAGATGTTCAATCTTTTTCCGGAGATCCCCCGGTGTCCCATCGGTGAACACACCGTTCACCCCGTCATGCACCACCTCCGGCATCAGCCCCACCCGCGTCACAATCACCGGTATCCCCATCGCCATCGCCTCCAGCGCCACCCGCGGCCCGCCTTCGCTCTTCGAGTTCATCACGAATAGCCTGGCCGATCGAACGGCTTCCGCCACATCCCGCTGCTCCGGCAGCCACCCCCGGAACGACACCCTGCTCTGCATCCCGAGGGCCCGCACCCGGGCTTCCGCCTGTGCGCGCAGAGGGCCATCCCCAATGATGAGCAATGTTGCATCTGAAAGACCGGACATCGCATCGATGACCTCTGGTAATCCTTTGTTCGCGACGAGTCGTCCGGCGAACACGACATCATATTGTTTGTCGCTCTCCGGGACTATCGGGCTCCCATGCAATGCATGATCGAGGTACGCCGAATGTACCACATGAATCTTTTCTGCCGGGACCCCCCACCTCGTGAGCACACCCTTCACCTCCTCATTGACCACGCGCACAGCGGCAGGCCGTGTAACACCATACCGGAAATAGATCTGCGACAACACGTGCCCGACGAATTCGCTCATCGACGATGCCGCCGGATATCCGATGATGTGATGAATTTCGAGCGCGTACGGAATGCCGGTCGCACGATGAAGTCGTGAGGCGCCCAGTCCGTTATAAAAAGGAGGATATTCATGCACGGTCATCACATCGTGATGCTGTTCGACGATGAGCTCGCGGCCTTTCTGCAGAATCCATCGAGGCTGGCGTATGAGTCCCCACGGGGACGGATGGAGAAAGACATTCTGGAACTCCGGCTCTCCACTCCCTTCTCCACGCCGCGGCAGAGGGAATGTGAGGGCAGGACGGGGACAGATAACATCAATCCTGTCCCAGTGCCTGTGCAGCTCCTCCAGCGTGTACCAGAAGGCGCTTTTTTTGCCTTCCATCAGCGATCGGTCGCCGGAGACCATCAGAAGTTTCATCAGAGGGAGAATAGCAGAGTATAGTACATGAATCTTTCCCCCTCTATTTCATGCGCGTGAACATGAAATCAAAGCGAGCATTCAGGCCTGAAGACTTTGTGCAGCGCACTCCCGAGGAACAGCGTGCGTTTGAGCACGAAATCGCAAAAAGCTCACTCGAAGTGATGAGGCGGCTGCAGAGCGTCGGACGACCGTTTGTCTCTTCTCACATCGCTGAGTTGCTCAAAGAGCATCCCGAACTGAGTGGGCAGCCGGATGCAACAGAGCGGTTTGCTGATGAGACCAACGACGATGTCACGCCAGATGTTGAAGTGACTGTTGATCGCTGATCACTCACCACTCATCGTTGCCCCGAAAGCAGTTCCCCGAAGAGCATCATGTGCTCCGCAACCAGCTCCTCCCACGTCCTCCGGTACCGGAACGGCGCGGCGGCGGCCTGCGCAATCGCCTCGTAGTTCTGCTCCACTTCCAGCACCGCGCGGGTGATGTCGGTGACCGTCTTGAGCGGGCGGACGCTCATCCCTTCGGTGAGCTCGGTGGAGAGTCCCGTCTCCTCGGTCAGGAGCACCGGCAGTCCCGCCGCACGGGCTTCGATGGCTGCGTGGGGACTGATTTCGGTGAACGAGGGCAACACGAGCAGGTCGTGGTCCTGCAGCGCCTGCTGCTTGTCTGCACCGTGCACGGATGCACGAAAGGAAACCCGCCCCCCAAGACCGAGCTTGTCGACCGTCTGCTGCAGGCTCTTCTGGAGCGGGCCTGCGCCGATGAGCGTGAGCGAAACGTGCGGCAACAGCCGTGCCGCCCGCAGGAGCCGCTGGAGGTTCTTGAATCCTACAAACCGGCCCAGGAAGAGCATCCGTAACGGCTCATGGCGCTGGTGCATCATGGGCTCCCCCTCGGGCAGCGCATTCTGGATCACTGACCGTGCCGGCAGGCTCCGGTACGCGCGTTCGTAGATCCGCTGCTGAAACTCGGTGGAGAAGACGATATGATCGAACTGCCGCAGCACCCACTGCAGCAGATGCCGCAGTCTCACGTACCGGCCGTAGAAGGCCCTAAGCGACATCTTGCCACCAAGCCCCGTGTACCGCTCCCACAGGAAGTCACCCCCCAACCGGAGGATCTGCACAGGCTTTTTCAGCCCCGCCATCGCGAGCGGCACCCCCGCGCTCACCGTGGAGAATACGTAGATAAGGTCGGCATCGGCCCCATGCTCCTTCAATGCCTTCGTGTACCGATTCCACCGCAGGAGCGGACCTCCGGATTTCGCCACGCTCACGATTTCCACTCCGTCGTCCGTCGCCTGCCCCTCGAAGCCCGAAGTGTGAAGTGGGGTCCCCTGTCCATCGTCCTTTGCCGAGTAGGTCACCACCACCACCCGCATCCCCCTCTGGCACAGCTCCCGCCCCAGCCGCTCCACGTACGTCGCCGGCCCGCCGATGTCGGGCGGGTAGATGCCTGTAGCAAGAAGAATCTTCATCCAGAAGATCCTAGCTTCCGCTAGTCTCCCGATCCCGCTTCGCATATTGACAGAACATTGTAAATTTGATATTTAGATGCATGCGCGTTCTGATCATTTCACTGTCGTGAAAGGAGATAACGATGAATCGCTCGAGAGAATGGAAGGTGTTGTGCGGAATGATGGCACTCGGGCTGTTGGGCGGTCTGCTCTTCATCGCCTGCGGCAGCCAGCTGGATTGGGCCCGTTCCTGGATCTCACATCCAACGGTGATCGCCTGGGTGGCGATCTTCAATGGACTGGGCGCCACCTGGAACAGATCCTACGACATGCGACAGCTCCGCGCCGTCCTCACGGGAGTCATGACTGGCTTCATGTACTGGACAAGCGCAACGCTGGGAGCGAAATGGTTCTACTAGCGCATCGCCCGCTCCTCTTCTGGAGCGGGCTCGTTTTACTGTCTCGATCGGTACCACTCCACCGTCTTCTCAAGACCCTGCCTGAAGCCGACTGTCGGCTGCCATCCAAGATTCCGAATCGCAGACGAATCCAGCGCGTACCGCCAGTCATGCCCCGGCCGGTCTTCGACGAAGGAGATGAGCGAGTGCGGCTTGCCGAGAATATCGAGCACCGCTTTCGCCACTTCGAAATTTTCGCGCTCGTCGTCGGCGGAGATGTTGAAGAAGTGACCGGAACCGCGGGGCTGGCTTGGATGGACACCCGGCACAGCCGGATCGTGGAATGCCCACTCCGTTTGCAGCACGAGCTCGAGCGCATCGGTGTGATCGGTCACGTACAGCCAGTCACGCTTGTTCTTCCCCTTGCCGTAGACGGGGACCGGTTCGTTCTTGAGCGCGTGCCGGATGACGGTGGGGATGAACTTCTCATCGTCCTGATGGGGACCGAAATTATTGGTGCACCGCGTGATAGCGCACTTGATGCCGTAGGTGCGCATCGCAGAGAGGAGGAGCATTTCGCCGGCAGCTTTCGATGCCGCATAGGGAGAGCTGGGGAAGAGCGGATCGCCCACCTTGCAAGGAGCGTCTTCGTCCGCGATGTCGCCGTACACTTCATCAGATGAGATGTGGAGCAGCCGCACTTCCGGATGCGCGCGGCACACTTCGATCAGACTCTGCACCCCCAGAATATTCGTATGGATGAAGGGAACCGCATTCTTGATGCTCCGGTCCACGTGCGTCTCCGCTGCGAAGTTGACGATCGTGTCGATTCCGTAGCGTCCGATCAGTTGGGCGGTGAGCTCCACGTCGGTGATGTCCCCCTGCGCGAAGCGGATGCGATTGATGACCGAATCGAGGAACGCCTTGCTCCCCGCGTACGTCAGCTTGTCGAGCACGACGATTGCATCGTCCGGGAAACGCTGCTTATGCCGGAGGACGAAGTGGGAACCGATGAAGCCGGCGCCGCCGGTGACCAGCAGATTCATATCAGATTCAGGAGAAGCGGGAGATTCAGGAGAAGCGGGAGATTCAGGGGATTCAGGAGAATGATATGATTATACGCCGGAGCTGGATTCTACTACTATTTCTCCTGAATCTCCTGCTTCTCCTGAATCCCCTGAATCTTTATGAAAGGAGTCCTCATTTGCGGCGGCACCGGCACCCGGCTGAAGCCCCTGACCGAGATCACCAATAAGAGCCTGCTCCCGGTCTATGACAAGCCTCTCATCGAGTACCCGCTCCAGGTGCTGCTCTCCGCGGGCATCCGGGAAATCGCGGTGGTGACCGGCACCGAGCATATGGAGCAGATCGCGCGGTTCCTGGGGTCGGGGCGTAAAGCCCACGTGGGGGCCACGCCCCCTTTACGGGGCTCGCGCTTCGGCTGCGAGTTCGCCTTCAAAGTGCAGGAGAAGCCCGGCGGCATCGCACAGGCACTGGGTCTCGCCGAAGAGTTCGCCGACAACGACAGCGTCTGCGCCATCCTGGGAGACAACGTGTATTTCGATGATCTGTCACCGGTCATCAAGTCATTCGAAGCAGGCGGCCATGTGTTCATCAAGCAAGTGACGGACCCTGAACGGTTTGGCGTGGCGGAGATGGAGGGCAATCGCATCATATCCATTGAAGAAAAACCGACGAAACCCAAGAGCGATCTCGCAGTGACAGGATGCTACGTGTACGATAAACATTGCTTCGATATCATCCGGAAGCTCCCGCCATCGCCTCGTGGAGAGATCGAGATCACGGATGTAAGCAGGGCATACCTGGAACGCGGGGCACTCAAGGCAACGGTGCTGCGGGAGGAATGGATGGATGCGGGGACGTTTGAGAGTCTGTTCCGGGCAGCAGAGCTCGTGCGGCGGCGGCAAGGTCGTCATGCGTGAGAGGATCTTCGTGAAAGGTGGCATGGAGTCTGACGTAGATTGAAAACAGCTCCGCAGCGACGGCGGTCGCGAAAAACAGCAAACGGTCCGGTGCGATGAGCCGCTCGGCTTTGGCTAGTACGAATGCACGGGCGGCGGCGGGATGCGCCAGCATCTCCTCGAGTAGAGTCAGGAGTGCCCGCGCCGCATGGTCGTGGTTGAGGAAACAATCGTCGGACGCGCTCCGTCGATTCATCTGCGTATCCCAACGTTCGATGAGCGAGGGGATATCAGGCATGAGCGACTGATGGGAGCAGCCGATCATACACAGTTGCATACCTGCCGGCGACGATATCCCAGTCGTATTCTTCCGCGTGTCGCCGTGCCGCTTCCTGCAACCGCGAGCGGAGATGTGCGTCGGTGAGGAGCGCCTTGAGCGCCCATGCGGCGGTATTCACATCGTTCGGGGGAATGAGGAGCCCCGTTTCGCCATCCTTGACGATGTCCGGAATCCCGCCCACGCGCGTGCCGATGACCGCGCAGCCAGCAGCCTGTGCTTCCAGGAACACGTTCCCCATCGCCTCGCTGATCGAGAGCCCGCAAAATATTTCCGCTTGCGCGAATTCGCGACAGACGGCGGCAGGAGGGAGGTAGCCCAGGAACTGCACGTGCCCGGCGACGCCCAGGCCATGTGCCAGCTTTTCAAGCGACCGGCGCTGTGAGCCATCCCCGACGATCCTCACATCCATGCAACCGGGAGCCCCGTAAAGGGGGCGTGGCCCCCACGTGGGCTTTACGCCCCGGGCTCCCGGTTCCGAGAAAATTTCGGCGCATGAGCGCAGGAGGATATCGATCCCCTTCATCGGCTCGAGCCTGCCGACGAAGAGGATTCTCCCGGACATCTTCGGGTACCGCTCACAAGCCTGGCGGAGTGCGGGGAGATCGACGCCGTTGGAGATGAGTTCGATGTCCGTCCGTCCGCGCTCCCTGCCGGACCGGACAAGTGCGGAGCTGATGGCGGTGACGGCATCAGGCGAACGCAGGATGGTCGACTTGAGAAAGCTGCGGTTGGTCGTCTGCAGCGTGAGGAGCCGCTTGGATTTTTTCGAAAAGAATCCGCACCAGTGCAGTGCCAACCCCGCGAACGTCTCCAGGATCGCGTGGATCAGGACCGGCCGCAGCCGGCGGACATGGAACGGCGCGAGGAGCGGGAAGAGCCACGGATCGAGTCGCTCGCTCCCGATACCGACGCGCAGGAGCGGCACGCCGCCGGCGATCTTCGTGGAGCGCGGCAGATCCCTCCGCATTCGCGCCGTCACGATCGTGACGTCGTAGCGCGGCAGGAGTCGCTTCGCGATCTCTTCCGCGCACGCCTCCGCGCCGCTGCGGTAGGGGGTGGCGAATGCCGACAGGATGACGATCCGCGCTCGCATAGGGGCTTATGATCGCATAGCACCCTGGGAACTCAAGTTTCCTTCAGGGGATTCCTTCAGGATTCATTCTCATTGCCCATGACGGCCTGGTAGGGCACAATGGCGAACCCGGCGTCATGCCGGGGAGTCCTATATCCTGCTCCACCCTCATGCCCGGTAAGAAACGCACCATCGGCAACGCACCCCCCGGCCATGACGAAGACCTGGCAACGGCATTTTCGGCGGAATTGCTCGGAAATCCCCGATGCCGAAACCTCCGAGAGAAGATCCGGCATTTGGAATCCGATGCTCGTGCTGGTGCATATGCGCTCATTGGTCGTCATGATTGGATATGTTTGGTGAGATGGAGAGGAGAAGAATGGCAACTCAATAGTTCCTATGATCAAAAGTATCCTCGGATAGTGCGTACGTCGGAGGAGGTACGTGCCAGATTGGAAATCTTCAACAATATCGGTCTGGAGCCGCAGGGCTGCTAGGCGTCATCTCAGCGAACAGGCGATCGTACAGAGATCCCACGATCTCCCAAGCGAACGACTGCGCGATCCTCCGCTGTGCCGCCTCCCCCATCGCTTTGCGCTTGTGAGGATCTTCGATCAGCCGCCGGATGTGGGCCGCAAGCGACTGCCGGTCTCCGGCCGGGAACAAAAATCCCGATACGCCGTTCTGGATGAGGTACGCGTTGCCGCCGACATCCGACGCCACGCATGCGCAGCCGCTCGCCATCGCTTCCATCAGGGAATTGCTGAGGCCCTCGCTGTAGCTCGGGAGAACGAAGATGTCGGTGCTTGCAAGAATCGCCGCGATGTCGTGTCTCAGTCCGGTGAACAGGACCTCGCGTTCGTACTGTGCCACAAGGGGATGTCCCTCCTTATACCAGCCGACGACCTGGAACTTCGCCCCCGGATGCTCCTTCTTCAGCTCTACCGCCGCCGCCAGGTAGTCGTCCACCCCTTTCACGGACTCCAATCTCCCCAGATACGTTACTGTCACTCTCGAACCAGAGTCCCGAGTCTCACGTTCCGAGTCCCTGAATGGTCCAAGATCTATCCCCGTCGGAACGACCTGCGTCTTCCCCGCCACTCCGAGCCGCTTGAGAACCTTTCCCGGCTGCGGATGGAACGTCACGATCCGAGCGGCACAGCGCAGGATGATCCATCCCACCGTCCACGCGGCGATCCGCGCAACGATCCGCGGCAGCCTTCCGCGGGGCATCCACGTGATCCCAACGAGCGCATCGGTCAATAACAGCGCATGTATCCCGCGCGCGCGGAGCGCAATGAGCGTGAGCGATGTCCAGAACAGGACTTTGTTGACGATGATGATATCCGGCCGCTCCTCCCGGATGATCCGGCGGGCCATACCGGTGAAGCCGAATGCGATGCCCGTGTTCCATGGATCCGGAATGAAGAAATCTTTCTTGCGGTAGATCGTGAGCGTGTCGGACACCGCCTCTCTCCCCGTCTTCGCCCCCATGCACGCGACGATGACCCGGTACCCCAGCCGCTGCCACAGCTCCGCGAGCTTGACCGTGCTCACCATCCAGCGGTGTTCCTCGCGGAAGTAAGGGCTGATGAGGAGGATGGCCTGCATGAGGACACAGAGTAATTCAAAACAGCAAAAAGGTCACCCATGCGAGCGTCTTTCATTTTTCTGTTTTCAATTTTCCACTCATTTCAGCTTCGCGCAGTGCCATCGCCCGCACCATCCTCGTCTGGCGCTGCTCCAGTTCCTCCAGACGAATGACCAGGTAGAACACAATGAAGAAGAGGATGCCGAGGAAGGTGACGATGACGGCGTTCTCCTGGTTCTCGATCCCCGTAACGGTGGACAGGTATCCCAGCGTGTTGGGGAAGAGCGCTACGAACGCGATGGCCCCCCAGAAGAGGGTCCAGAAACTCGCTTCCCACACCGTCTTCTTGCCCCGGAACACCAGGTTCCACGCGTACACGACCGCTAGGAGGGCGATGAGGGGGGCGACGATTTGGTAGGGGGTGAGCTTCATAGGGGATATGTTACCGGAGGAACGACCGCAGCAGAATCTTGAGAGCCGTCTTCACCCCCGAGGCGAACGATTGCCCCTTCGCCATGGTGTACTCGGAGTAGACGACCTTCGTCGGAATTTGCGCGACACGCCATTTATGCTTGGCCGCCTCGCGGACGATCTCGGTGCAGAACTCGAAGCCGCTCATGCGGAGCTGGATTTCCCTGAGCGCCCGAGGGCCGAACACCTTGAAGCCGCTCTGGCTGTCACTCACCCATTTGCCCGTCGCGACGAACGTCACGACGTTCCCGATTGCGTTGAACAGACGGCGCGTGAACGGGATGCGATTGCGCTGGCCGAACCGGTTCGAGAAGACGATGTCGGCCTTGTCCTCCTCCGCCGGTCTCAGCAGGGCGGGGATGTCGTGTGGATCATGCTGCCCGTCGGCGTCGAGCGTGACGATCACCGTGGCCCCTGCCGTCCGCGCCGCCTCGATGCCGGTCATGGTCGCGGCTCCCGCGCCGCAATTCTGCACATGGCGCACGACGGTCGCCTCCTCATGCCTCGCAACCTCAGCTGTGCCGTCGGTCGATCCATCATCCACAACAATGACCTTCTGGGCGAACTTCCGCGCATCACGCACCACCTGAGCCAGGCGGGACTCTTCGTTGTAGGCCGGTATGACTGCGATAATCATCTCTGTAAGGATACCGACCTCCGTCGGCCGGAGCCACTTTGGAAATTGCAGCACATCCCCTGGAATGCCTCAGTGACTACGGCCGGCGAAGGCCGAAGAGTCCGAGGAAACCGAAGAGTCCGAGGAACGGCGTTTTCTCCTCGATATCGTCGGGATCCTTAGGGAATAAGGAGAAACGCCACCCCGCTCCCAGGATCATTCACCAGCACCTGCAAGCCCAGTGACGGGGTGTTCACGAAGTCCAGAAATGTCTGCACTTTTTTATGGAGCGATCCCTGTTCGTCGCGCTCGATCGTCGCCGTGTTCGTGTCGAAGATGATGCTGTTGAAGCCGAGCGTCTTCAGCCGCTTGAGCATGAGTTCAGGATTGCGATCCTGGTACAGGCAGTTGAAGAAATCGAGTTGGTGATCGGTGACGCCGATCGTCTCCAGATTCTTGGGAATGAAGTACGGGATGAACGTCCCGATGCGGTACAGGTAGGGACGATTGGGGATCTTCTCATGCCGTTCGACTACGATCTGCTGGATGGGTTCGTACCAGGGAATGGTACGCTGGGAGAGCGCACGGGCGGAGATCTTGCCCATCGGATACTCGATCAGGTTCTGCTGTTGGTCGAACTGCCAGAACCGCATGGCGAAGGACGCCATCAGTGAGAGCGTGATGAGGATGGAAACCGTGATTTTGCTCAGGATATCGGGCGCGCGGGCGACGAGGACCTCAAGACCGATCGCGAGGCCAAGGAAGACACCCACCCCGTACCACGGGATGCCGTTGGCGAGGAACATCCACTCCAGGAGAATGAGGATCGTCGCCCCAAACAGGGAACGCATCCAGCGTCCCTTGCGGGTCCAGAAGTAGGGCAGGAGCAGGAGCAGCGGGAAGAGCAGCAGCGCGGCGGCGGTCGTCACGTAGTACCCGCCGGAATCCAGGTTCATCACCGTCCGCCACGGGAGCGTTAGGTAGTGTGTCCATCCCACGCGGAAGCCCCAGTAGCGGTCCAGTTCCTCCTTCGCCCCCGATGCCTTGCACAGCGGGTGATCGGGGTTAACGGCCAGCTCGGGCGGCAGGACGCGGATGTCCTGTCCCTTGTCATTCACGTCTGCCTTTCCGCGGAGGGAAATGGCCGGCGTGAAACGATTGGGCGCGCCCATCTCCAGCCGCAGCGTACCGGTGCCATTCTGGATGTTATTGTAGAGGATCCACGGGAAGTTGAATGCGAGGAAACAGGCGCCGATGATGCCGCCGTACAGGAAGGTGGAGAGCAGCCGCTCGCGGCCGCGGAATGCCGCATACATCGCCGGAATCAGGGCGATGATAACGGCGGTCACGACGAACGTGGTCCGGGACAGATCGGCCTCCGCTCCAAAGAGCCGCCGGGCAACGTCACCCACACCCAGCACCCCCTGCAGCGCAAAGAGGACGAAGATCAGAACGGACATGCTGATGAATGCCGTCCAATGCAACCGCGCCGCCACCAGAATCGCAGCAAGCGCCATGAGAGTCATAATGGCCGTTGACTTCATGGCGAACGCGACGGAGATGAAGAGTCCGCTGAGCAGCAGGAGCCGCAGATCCGGGCAGGGAGGATCGGTTCCTTCCTGATCCGCCTCCTCGGCAGTGGGAAAAAGGAAGAGAAAGAGTGCCAGGAGCCCGAGCGCCGCCATGGTGAAGACGGCATTGTCGATCTTCATGTCCGCGAACGAGAAGTGACCGACAAGTGGAAGCGAGTAGTAGAGCAGCGCCGCGAGTATCCCCCGGCCGCGGCCCAGGAACTGGTTCGTGAACAGGTACACCGTCAGCACGGCCAGCAGACCCTCCGTCCAGTTGATGATCATGGAGGCCGTGGCGGCGAAGGGATTGGCGAAGCCGAACAGCAGGAAACCGAGCGCGGTCAGGTACTCCCACTGGAACGTGGCCATGCTGTGGATGAATGTCCCGTAGCTCACGAGCAGTCGCGGCCGGTTCAGGTAGCTGCCCAGATCATCCCATCCGATCGGGAACGGGCGGACGACGGTCAGGAAATTGAATGCCAGGTAACTGATGAGCAACCATGCCAGCAGAATGAGCGGGCTGCTCCAGCGGAGATGTACTTCCCATTCGTGCCGCCAAAATCGCTCAGCCCAGTAGAGGACGCTCCGGAAGCATGTGATGGGAACAGCGATGACCAACAGCCAGCCGGCATTGGCGGTGAAGAGCGACGAGATAGCGAGAAGCCATAGGGCGAAGATCCACACGTATACGCCGATCCCGACACTCAGCATGCCTTCGAGCAGCAGACTGCGTGGCCGCAGACGCAGGAGCATCAGAACGGTGTGCCCCGCAAGCAGCAGCTCGAATAAGAAGATGATGGCAATGAGGACCTGACTGAGCACACGAGTCACGAACGCGGTCTGCACGCACGTTCCCTTCATGGTGTAGACGGGAACATTCCCCAACATCTCCACCTCGGAGGAGAGGCAATCGCTGTTCTTCAATTCATCGAAGTTTTCTTTGAGCACTTTCAGGGTTTCTGCGCTCACCGAGGCGTACACTTCCGGCCGCGGTTCCACCATCTTCCGCACCGGTAGTTCGGCGGTACTGAGGTGGCTGAGAGCCAGGAAGACCGCCCAGAGCGAGATCAGGAACCACACGAAGACATGCCAAGGTCGGATGCGCAGCGAAAACCTCCCGCTCCCCGACTGCGCGGCTTTCCAACCAACAAAGACACCGTACGCAACCAGGCTCAACACCGCGTACCACAGAAAAGGAGCCGCGCGGGTGACGGTGAAGACGAGGAACGGCAGGAGCGTCTGCAGGCCGCGGCAGAAGAGATTCTTGTCCCCGCAGGCGGCATCAACGGCTGCAAGCGCGTCATCCGGTGCCAGCACCGCGGAGTGGAGTGGCGCGCCGATGTAGGCAATCACCGCATACACCCCCCACGTCAGCAAAGCAGCCAGCAGGGCGTAGGTGAGGATCTGGACGGTTCGCTGTTGCACGTGGGCAGTCTAGCGTCTTCTGCGAAACGAGTCACCCTTCGACGAAGCGCGGCCGCTTGCGGCCGCGTCGGAGAATGGCGTTCCACGTCCGGCTGGCTCAGGGTCAAGCGCGGGGGCTCTGCCCCCGCGTGCTTGACGGCCGTATACTGATCATCTATGGCCTTGAACGTCGCCGCCATCCGCCGGGAATTCCCCATTCTCCGCAGAACCATCAACGGACATCCTCTCATCTGCCTGGACAACGCGGCGACCGCGCTGAAGCCGGAAGCGGTGGTGCAATCGATGGATCGTTTCTACCGGGAGAGTAACGGAAATCCGCACCGCAGCATGCACGTGCTCGCGGAGGAAGCTACGATCGCCTACGAGGAAGCGCGCCGGACCGTCCAGCGCTTCATCGGCGCGGCCGCGCCGGAGGAAATCATCTTCACCAAAAACTGCACCGAGGCGATCAATCTGGTCGCACGCTCCTTAGGATCGACGTTGAAAACCGGCGATGAGGTGCTCCTCACGCTACTCGAACATCACAGTAATATCGTAGCGTGGCAGGCACTCGCAGCGGAGCGCGGCATCGTCATCCGCTGGATCGACATCGACGACCGGGGGCATCTGCGGCTCGATCAGTTGCGGGAGTATCTGAGGGGCGGGCGCGTGAAGCTTGTGGGCGTTACGGGGCAAAGTAACGTCCTCGGCGTGCGGCCGCCCCTCGCGGAGATGATCCACCTTGCGCGCGCTGCCGGCGCGCTCGTCCTGGTCGACGCCGCGCAATCAATAGCGCACATGCCCACCGATGTGCGGGCACTGGATATTGATTTCCTCGCTTTCTCCGGGCACAAGCTCTACGGACCAACCGGAATCGGCGTCCTCTACGGCAAACGCGCGCTCCTGGAGAGGATGCCACCCTTCCTCGGCGGGGGCCAGATGATCCATGAAGTGACGACCGATGGATTCTCGTCTGCAGACATCCCGCACAAATTTGAGGCCGGGACGATGCCCGTGGCTGAGGCAGTCGGCCTCCGGTCGGCGATCGACTGGCTCTCGCAATACCCGTGGGATGAGATCATCGCGCACGAGCGGTCGCTCATCGATCATACGTACCGAACGCTCACCAGCATCGACGGGCTGCGCATCATCGGCTCCGATGATCCGTCGGATATCCACGGCTGCCTGAGCTTCACCATCGACGGTGTGCACCCGCACGACCTGACGGACATTCTCGGAAAGCGGGGCATCTGCCTGCGCGCCGGGCACCACTGCACCCAACCACTCCATCGTCGCTTGGGCCTGACCGCCACCACGCGGCTGTCGATCGGGATCTACAACATGACCGAGGAAATCGATGCGGCAGCTGGAGCGATCGAGCAGGTTCTCGCCGTGCTCCTCTCGCACTAATCACCGGTCAGCATGGCGGTCAGTCCGCTGCGAATGCGCGTCATCTCTCGCGAGAGGTATTCATCGTCACCGGCGCCGAGCACGACGCACACACTCTCGAGCGCGCCCAGGCACGACGTGATACGCTGCACACCCTCAGCCGTCCGCACCCTATCCGGCGTCTTACTGTACACTGGCAACGTTTCCTCCGTGAACTGTCGAATACTGTTGAAAAGCTCCGTGGCGATGGCGGGCGGAGGGAGGGTGGTGTCCGGAGAGGAAAATTTATCGATGAGTGTGAAGTTCACCATAGAATCATTATACTATAATTATAAATGGACGTCTACGCCGAGCAGATCCTCGACCATTACCGGCATCCTCGCGGAAAATCGCGGCTCGCGCAGCCGTCTATCTCCCACGAGGAAGTGAATCACTCCTGCGGGGACGCACTGACCGTCGACCTCCTCATACAAGAGAGAGCGATTGAGGTGGTGGGTTGGGATGGCACCGGCTGCGCCATCAGTCAGGCCGGCATGTCGATGCTGTGCGAGGAACTGACCGGCAAAACCATCGATGAAGTGAACACCCTGGGCGAGCAGAACATCCGCACCATGCTCGGTGTCTCCATCGGGCAGCGACGCTCCAAGTGCGCGCTGCTGTGCCTGCACACGCTGAAGAATGCCATCAGGAAGTTCCAGAGCTTGCCGCCGCAGAGTTGGATGGAGACGGCGGGAAGACTCTGCCCTCCTCAACCAGATGGCGAAAAGCGCATTGAAAGCGGGAGTGACCACGAGCTTCGACCAATTCGGCAGTACAATTCATCAACTCCGTAAGGCCCGTGGACTGACGCTGCAGCAACTCTCTCGTCGGACGCGTGTGTCACTGGAGTACATTAGTCAGATTGAGCTTGGGAAGAATTCTCCGTCGATGGAGACCATTACGAACTTGGCCGGGGCGCTGGGCTACAGCGTTCGCCTTGTTCTGGAGCAAATCGGTGATGTCGACAATGGAGCAACCACATCGGTGAGGCAGACAGAGAACGAACAGGTGTAGCCCCGGTCCGTGAAGTTCGTCGACGAGTCCGTGTCACCAAGCGTGCCAACGCCTGGAGACGTCTCGCACGGGGGCTGGTCTCAGCGTAACCGGACGCTCCCAGCGGCGGGCGCAGTCAGCTCGTCACACAGCTCCATGCCGTCCATCGGGATGTCGTAGCAGCGATGTTCAAACACGAGCCACTGCCTGCTCACGAGAACGGGATGCGGGCCGCCGGCGCCGCAGGGAGGAAACTGATTCTGAAACGCGGCGACATCCTGGTATCCCGCCATGTTCGGATAGAGCGCCAGCTCGTATGTGCCTACTTTCTTCGGTTGCAGAGCAGCATCCGTTTGTCGCGCAACATTGCCAGTCACGTACGCCACCGAATAGATGGTCTTCTGCGCGCCAGCGAACATCGCGGTCAGGCCATCATACTGTCCCGCGACGGCATCGCCGCACCCCCACATCGCCGCCAGATCTTTGCCGGTGAACGGCATCAATTCCACCCTCTTCGAAAGAGTGCTTCCGTAGTTGCGATCGGATGGTTCGTAGGTGAAGGAGACTGGCTCGCGGCTGAAGTCGAAGCCAGGAGCGCTGGATGTATTCTCCGAGATCGGTTGGGCGCCGCAGGACAAGAGGAAAATGGAAAGAAGGAGAACGCCGGCAGAGGGAAGAGGCTTCGTCATGAGAACATGGCAATTCTACTCTACCCAGGTAAAGAGGGAGATGATTGTGCGCTCGGTTTGAGGGTGCTCATACTTCTGCCCTGTACCAGATGCTTTCCGGGTGCCAGTAGCACGAGAACAACGCATCGGTACAGGGCACGTCCCAGAACAGCCTCGGCGGTGCCACGTACCGAACGACGCACGCAAGCGAAAGCGCAGCGCTTGCCCGAAGGGCCTGCGGCGTTCTGGTACGTGGAGCCGCCCACGGGAATTGAACCCGTGACCCCCTCCTTACCATGGAGGTGCTCTACCTCTGAGCTAGGGCGGCGTATGAATGGTGATGGAGGAAGAAATGATCGACGACCGAGCGGTTCTTGTTTTCTGACGCTCCGCTCGGCGGAGCTGGGCTCTGAGCTAGGGCGGCAGAAAATGAACGGATGAAGTTTACAAGAGCTCTTGCGGAAGCCACAAGATGTTCATTGGTGGTGCCGATCGTGACTGATGGACTCACGGAAGGCATGCAAGGGAAGAATGGCCAGAAAAATACTGGCAACCACACTGGTCTTCCCTACAATGGGGCATCATGATGCCTCACGACGACGGGTCCGATGACACGTTGGATCGCCTCGAGCATGCGGAACAGCTCAAGCTCCAGGGAGATCATGTAGCCGCACTCATGATCCTGGAGGAACTTCTGCTGGAAGATCCCAGCAACGTATCCGCACTGGAGGAAATCGCTGACAACGAACTGAGCCTGGGCCGCCATGCTCGGGCGGAGGCGGCGGCGGCGGAAGCGGTGCGCCTCGATCGGGAGAGCTACACCGGCTACTACATTCTGGGTTTCCTGCGCTCACGTGAGGAACACTGGCGCGAGTCCACTCGGCAACTCAAGACCGCTAACGCATTGAAGCCGAATAACAGCGAGATCCTGCGATGTCTGGGGTGGTCTCTCTTCAATGCCGGTAAGCGCGCGCAGGGCGTCGTCACGCTCGAGCGGTCGCTCAATATTGACAAGGACAGCGTCCTCACTCTCTGCGACCTGGGGGTGGCGTACCTGCAAGTACGCCACTTTTCCAAAGCGATCATGCTCTTCCGCCGCGCGCTGGATCTGGAACCGGAGAACCGCCGCGCGAAGGAGTGTCTGCAGACGACCGAGCACTTGATGTCGCTCGCGGAGCCGAGAAGGCGCGAGAAAGCGAAGCAAGCCGTCTCATGATGTGGGGAATGCTGAATTGAGAATGGAGAATGTAATGCTCAATTTTCAATTCTCAATTCTCAATGCCGGCGGGCGAGCGTCTATACTGACCACCGTGCTTCATGGACTGACTCTTCTCACCGTCAAGCGGGGTCTCCGGCGCGGGTATGTCTCCCTGTTGCGTGAGCGCACCTGGGCCGGCGCCTTCACCACCCTGCTCGGCATCGTCTTGCTCGGACAGCTGTTCCTGTTCCTGATGATCGGCGTGCAGGGGCTGCAGCACCTGCTACGCGCGCGGACCGATCTGCGCCTAGAGCTGCTCACGAGCGCCACCGACCAGGACGCGCAGCTATTCTTCGCGGCGGCGCGGGCCCTCCCTGCGGTCGAACGTGCCGTCTACATCACCAAGGAGAAAGCGTACGAAGAGGAACGGAGGCGCGACCCCAACCTTGTCCAATTCCTGGAAAAGTACGGTCTCCGCAATCCGTTCCCGGATACGATCGGGGTGACGTTGCGGTCGCTCGAAGACGTGGACTCCTTCATCACGTTCACGAGGCAACCGCAGTGGAAGAGCGTGATCGATCCCTCGTACCTGACCAAAGCCACGGACCAGGAACGGGAGGCGCGGGAACTTCTGCACGTAACCCTGGCTATCCGCGCTCTGGTTTCGCTCCTCATCGTGCTTCTGTCTGTCGTGGTGCTGGCCGTGACCGTGTCCCTCATCCGCAGCCGGTCGGCGGCCCGGGAAGAGGAAGTGACGGTGGAGCGCCTGGTGGGCGCGGACGAGGTGTCGGTCCTCCTGCCTTTCGCGATGGAGGCGGGAATCCTCCTCCTCCTCTCGCTCCTGCTCGCCACGCTGCTCACGGCCGTCATCGTCAATCTGCTGCCGCTCGCCGTGCCGGCGCTGGCGGCTGACGGCGCCTTCGGCGGCCTCACCCGGGAAGTGGTCCACCTGCTGCGGCGCTCCTGGTTCTGGATCCTGGCTCTTCAGATTTTGTGCGTTCCCTTTATCAGTGTTGTTGGAGCCTGGTGGGGGGTGAGGAAGGTATGATGCGCAGTGATGCCGCACGCGAGAACCGTCGACGCTCTCATTCTCCGCACCTACGATGTCGGCGAGGCGGACCGCTACTGCGTGCTCCTGACGCGGGAGCTCGGCAGAGTATCGGCCAGGGCTTCAGGAGTCCGGAAGTTGAAGAGCCGGATGGGCGGCACGCTCCTGCCATTTCAACGAGCACTTGTGCAATTAAAAGAGAGTCGAGCCGGGTCGATCATCGCGGGCGTGCAGTCCAAAGGTGAGAGACCTGTGGCCACTCTGTCCTTTTTCACGGAAGCGCAACAGGGAATCGAACTTCTCCTTATACTCACGCAGGCAGAAGAGCCGCTCCCGAAAATCTTCGACGCCACCTGCCTCTTCCTCATGCTCTGCGGAAAGGATGTCCCGCACCTCGTCCTCGCCTACACGCTGCACCTCCTCCATCATCTGGGCTTTTTGCCTGGGACGGAGGAGATCGAGGAGATGGCAAATGTGGAAGTGGCCGATCACCTGTTCGTGCACGTGGCGTTGCAAGGGGATTTCAGGAACCTTCCGGTGCCCTCCTCTCCGGAGCAGCTGAAAGCGCTGACCAATCACATTCTCCGCGAGCAGTTGTCGTCGCCGCTAAGGGCGGCGGGGGTGGTGGGGAGGATGTGACGCTACCCGGGTGCCAATACATACTTCCATCGAAGGTTCGTTCTCATGCCAGTAAATGCCGAGTGCGCATCTCGCGATGCAGATCGTTTTCCGAGATGCCCATCAATCTGCCCTCCCACTCGCGCTGGAGCGATTCGATCTCATAGAGGGGCTTCCCTGCGCGGATGTGATGCACAATGAGATCATGGATGATGGCAGCTTTGTCCCTCGCATGGGGGTCTTCTTTGGGATCCAGCATCATGCGGATGACGATGTAGCCTTCTCCACTGTAGATTTTTTCAAGTTCTTCCTTTGTACCGTTGAAATCATCAAGACGTCGACACGAATCGCATTCACACACGCAGCCGGTTTGCCGCTGAATCTCACCGGGAACGAGGATGTACATATCGTACTCTCCGACATCCTGAGGACCTTTCATCTGACGATTTTCTGTCATCGCACTGTAATCCACGATTCCATCCGTGCCCACATGTATGCCCTTACACGTTTCCGTCTTCAGGAGACCGTTAGTCGCCAGAACATCCTTGAAATGGACACCGTCTTTCGTCCGAACGTAACCTTGGAAATCGAACGTGGTCATGGACCCGATGCCGTTGATACCCTGATCCGTGTTGTAATTGGTGCGGAATTCCTCCGGGGTGAGCACGGGCAGACCATTGCGGTACTCCGGCGCAGTCGGAAGATCAGCCATCCTACGTGCGATATTTCCGCTCTGAGCCCGGTCTCGCTCTATCGTATCGGAAACAGGCAGTGCACCTTCGGGCTCCAACGGGGCGGAGGGACCTGTCAAAGAAGAAGGTGTGTGCAGTTTCATATGTATATAATACATGTAAAACACATTTTTTTCAATAATCAAAATCTCGGCTACAACGCAAATTCTTTCACCGTGAGAGCGCCCTTCCACGGGCGCGGTCGCGAAAGGATTGATGGACACCTATGCAGGGGTGTATACCATTCCTGTCCTTCTCCCCTCATCTGCGGGGCGGGGGTGGTGGGGAGGATGTGAAGAGGAATCAAACCAAGAATATCGCCGGAACCCGACTCACGATGTTATTGAGATAATGTAGAATCACACTTGGCCAGACGGTCCGCTTCTTCATAGCCATGAATCCGAAGATCGGTCCGATGACGCAGCCGGTGTAGATCATTTGCATAATCACGTCATTCACCGGCACGAAAAAAATATTCTTTGCATGCCACAGGGCGAAAAGCAACGACGACAGGAGCACCGATGCCACCGGCGAGTACCGCTTCGCCAGCGCTTCGAGTATGAAACCGCGGAAAATGATTTCTTCGTAGATGGGCACGAAGAGGATGGAGATGGAGAGCGGATATCCGAAAAACGTGCCCTTTGTGTGCAACTCGACATATCCAACGACGATGGAGAGCAGATAAAGAATGACGATTGCCACGACCTGAGTTACCGGCGACAGGCTCCACGCGCGACGGAAGACGAGGAAGTCCACCTGAGGATTGTAGCGAGTTTTTGCCCGCCTTGTTCCATGCCCCCTCCCCCGACCCCTCCCCCTCGGCCTCAGCCTGCGGGCCTACGGCCTGGGAGAGGGCAAGGCGTAGGTGAATGCCGCACGGCGGAGCCGTGCTGCTACGATCAATTGTTCATTATTGCAATCAGCAGCACGGCTCCGCCGTGCGGCATTGAAAGATTAACCTTCCCCTCTCCCAGGCCGAGACCCCAGAGGGTCGAGGCCGAGGGGGAGGGGCCGGGGGAGGGGGCATGTATAACAGCCGCGACGCTCACAACTCTCAGAACGCCCTCGGCGGTTCCGCCTGATTCACCTCCTCCACCGTCGGCTCACTCTCCGGTAACCTCTCCACCCCCAGCTGATAGAAGAGCGGCCGTGCCTCGTAGCTGCTGAAGACCGGCTCCCCGATCTCCGCGCCGGTCGACGTGCGGACGATGCGGTGCCATATCGCCTTCAGGCCCGGGATGCGTTCGTTGAGCTTCTTGCGCTCGCCCGGCGGCAGGTCGGTCGTCTCCTCGGTACGATCCGGCGGGGGCTCGGTCTTGTCCCAGGTGTAGGGGCCGTAGAGCTCGGTTGAACGTCCGTCCCGGGTGCCGTAGTAGATGAAGTACGCGAAATCGCCCTGCTGGTACGTCTGGATGAGGAGCCCGCTTTTCAGATCGTTCCTGAACTTCATGTCGATGAAGGGCGGATACACCGTCGCGTCCGTTCCGTAGGGGAAGTAGTGACTCACCGTGTAGCTGTGGTTCTGGCGCTGGACGATGGGGAAACCGTACTCCCACACGCCGCGATAGGCGGTAGTGCCCACCTGGCAGAGACCGCCACCATAATCGGGGACCGTCCTGTCGCCCTTGATCACAAGTTCTTTCAGGTATCCCGTCGATCCGTCCACCGGCCCAAGTACTTTGACGAAAGAAAAGACTTCGTCGGGCTGGATCAGATGCCCGTTGAACTTGTTCAATCCTACTGCGATGTTGTGAAGGCGGTTGCGCGGCGAGTTGCTGTAGTCGGATTCGCCGATCGTGATGACTTCCTTGATCCCCAGCTCGGCGAGGGACGGATCCGTCACCGTGATCTCCGGCTGCGTCTCGATCACTGGAACAAGGACTTCCGAAACGTTCTGTTCCAAGGCAGACACAGTCAGCCCGGCCAGGAGCTCCAGATTGACCTCGCGTCCCGTGAGGCCGACGCCGTCGAAGGTGATGTCACCGGAGCCGGTGCGATGGACCGTCACCCGTCCCGCATCGCGGTGCAGGAATGCGCCGATACGCTGCCGCAGCGTCTCCCGGATTGCGGCTGTGTTCCAGCCGTTTTTCCGGATGACACTGACGCCAGTCGGGAGCGGCGGCGGTGCATCACCATCCACCCGAAATGCCGGCGGCGGCACAATCTCCCGGCCGTCCGCCATCCATACCTCCCTAAGAGACCGCCAACCCGGGAGAGCAGAGGGCCGCAGGGCGAAGAGATGGTGCTGGTAGCGGTAGGTGAGGATATCCGGTGCGGCCTGCGCCGGCCCGACGAAACCGAGGATGCCGAGTACGCCGAGGAGTCCGATGAGGCAGCGCATGCGGGCGCCATTGTACGGAGCCCGGTCTTCGTTTGTCGATCAATCGGCGATCAATGGCGCGGCGGTTTGTAGCTCGGCGACGGGTGCTCGTCCAAGACCTTGTTCACCAACGCGTCGGCTCGGTAGTTGTCGCCCCGCGGGATGTGCTTGAAGACGATGTCGGGAAAGTCCATGGAGAGGTCGCGGATCTCCTGCACCAGCGGCTCGAACGTGAGCATCTTCACGCGGTACTCGCCGTTGAGCTGCTTCACCACCAGTTCCGCATCCAGGTGACAGATGAGCCGGTTCGGGTGAAACTGCCGGGCCATCTTCAACCCTTCGATCAGCGCCCTGTACTCTGCGATGTTATTGGTCTCGATGCCGATGCGTCCGGCATATTGTTTCAGCGTCTCACCGCGTGTCGGATCCTCCAGAATGGCAGCAATCGCCGCCTGCCCGGGGTTCCCCCGCGACCCGCCGTCGGTGAAGAGGTGCAGAGTACCGCCGACCGCCTTCGGCTCGGTTTCTTCCGGTGCGTCTTCCCCCAGCGCCTCCTCGATCGCCCGAATCACAAACTCATCGCGCTCGCGCATCCGCGGGAAGAGTTCGGCGAGCAGACGCTCCAGGGCGGCGGGGAGGCGGATCATGAAAATCAGTATAGAAGAACTGAAAACGAAAACCATCATCAACGAGAGCGCCCTCCATGGGCGCGGGTGGCAAGTTAAACAAGGCCCCACGAAACATTGATCGATGACCGCGCCCATGGAAGGGCGCTCTCCTGCTTCTTTATTACTTACAATTGCAACTACCTCCACATGCGCATCCAGAGCCCGCATCCTCCGCCAAATCCAGCTTAAACCTCCCCTCGCGGAAATCGATGGTCGATCCGCCGATCCGCTGCAGGGTCAGCGTTGATGCGAAGATGTGAACATCCGGCTCTTCCTCGTTCGTGAATGTCCGCTCATTTCCATCGCCATCCTGGCGGAATTCCATGCAGAAGCCCCCATGACTGTCCACCACGACGACGAGGCCTTGTCCTGTTCTGCCCTCCTTCTCAGCCACCTTGCGGATGGCGCGGGCGGCGGCGGACGTGAGCGTCAGAGACTGCGGCCGCTGCGGCATGCGGTCCAGCAGCGTGTTCAGGTCATCGACCAGCTCCGTGATCTCCGCGTCGTCGATCCCATGCATGGAACAGCCATCCTCGAGCGACTCCACCATGCCCACCGAGCAACCGGCGCAGTGCAGGCCGTACTCCGCAAGCAACCCCTGTGCGTCCGGCAGCAGCGCGACGATGTCACCGACCGGCATGGCGCTCGTGATGCGGATCGAGTGCTTTGAAGCCTGTTTGTGCATTCTCGATCTGGCCTTTACCATAGGCCTATCCTAATCGGTGAATTGCGAATGGAGAATGGGAATGGAGAGTTTCTTTCGTTCGCCATTCGTCATGCTCCATGCGGGTATGTATAGAGATTATCGCTACTGGCTGCTGATTCTGCTCGCGCTGCTGCTCGGCTGGCATTTGGGCATGCGGTACCAGGTGAAAGTGCTGGAAGACAAGATGGGGGCGATCGACCGGATCTTCTCCCCGGCGACCGGGAGCGGACAGGTGATGTCCGATCCGGAACGGGAGGTGGACCTCGCGCTCCTCTGGAGCGTGTGGCGGCTGCTCCTGCGCTTCCACATCGAGCCGGACAAGCTGCAGACCGGCAAGATGGTGTACGGCGCGGTGGAGGGGCTGGTGCGCTCGATTGGCGATCCGTACACCGTGTTCATGACACCCAAGGAAAACACGAATTTCCGCCAGTCATTGAACGGCAAACTCCAAGGCATCGGCGCGGAGCTGGTGGAACGCGACGGCCTGATCATCGTGGTATCGCCGCTCAAGGGATCGCCGGCCGAGAAGGCGGGCCTGGCCCCCGATGATATCATTCTGGAAGTGGACGGCACCACGGTGCAGGGGCTCACGCTCACGCAGGTCGTGGACCTGATCCGCGGTCCCAAGGGAACGAAGGTGGTGCTCAACGTCTTCCGCAAGAACGAAGGAAGAGAACGTACGCTCGTGATCGTCCGCGACGAAATCCGCATCCCGAGCGTGGAATCATCGGTCAAGCAAACCCAGAGCGGGGCCGTGGGCGTGATCATCCTGAATCAGTTCGGCGAGAACAGCATCAACGAAGTGCGGGAGGCTCTGCAGACTTTCAAGAAGGAAAAGCCGCCCATCAAAGCTCTCATCCTCGACCTGCGCTTCAACGGAGGGGGCTACCTGGAGGGTGCGACCCAGCTCGTGTCGATGTTCCTGAAGGAGGGACGGGTGGTATCCGTGGAACGCCGTGACGCCGATTCGATACATCACGACGTGAACGGGCGGGTCATCGAGCCGACGCTGCCTCTGGTCGTCCTTATCAACGAAGGATCGGCGTCGGCGTCGGAGATCACCGCCGGTGCCCTGCAGGACCACAAGAGAGCAATGTTGGTCGGCATGCCAACCTTCGGCAAGGGGACGGTGCAGGAAATCATCGATTTGCCCGGCGGCAGCAGTCTGCGCGTCACCATCGCCCACTGGCTGACCCCCAAAGGAAAGAATTTAGGGAAGGAGAAGGTGCAGCCGGATATCAAGATGGACCGGACGGTGGAGGACGCGAAGGCCAAGCGCGATCCGCAGCTGGATGCTGCGCTAGAGTGGCTGCTGGATCATGAGGATGTGACGCAGAAGGCGTCATCGTCGGCTTCGTCAAATTGAGGATTCCGAAGAATCCGACGATACCGACGAGTTCGAGGACAGGTTGCCATCGTCGGATTCTTCGGACTCTTCGGTATCCTCGGCATCCTCAGTAGATACACAGTTCCTCAGGTCGGAAGAACCTCGCTAGTTCTTTTCCGGCGGTTTCCGGGGAATCCGACGCATGCGCCACGTTCACCATCTGGTCCACGCCAAGCTCCGCGCGGAGGGTGCCGGGGGCGGCTCTGCGGCTGTCGGTGACGCCGAGCATGTCGCGCACCTTCGCCACCACATCGTCGCCTTCGAGCACGAGCGCGATGACCGGGGCCGAGCCCATGAACTTCTCTACTTCGGGGTAGAAGGGCTTGTCGGCGATGTGCGCGTAGTGCTCGCGCAGAATCGGCGGCGTCAGCCGGATCATCTTGCAACCGCGAATACTGAAACCGGCATCTTCGAACCGCGTGATGACTTTGCCGCAGAAACGCTTCGTGAGGGCGTCGGGCTTGAGGAGGATGAGAGTCTGTTGCACGGCAGCAGTATAGAGCAACGATTTGGGCTCACGCTAGCTATTCAATATTACGCATGCCACAGTCCCGAGCGTGTCTCCGTGCTGCTCGATGGTCATGCACTTCCCGCAGCGCCACCAGCGTCGCCGCAAGGGCGAGGGGGATGAGATTGTACATGATGCGGTAGACGAGGAGAGCGCCGATGCTCGCTGGGACCGGAACGGACACTGGAAGGAGCTCGATGAGCGCCGTTTCGAAGACGCCGATGCCGCCCGGCACCTGGCTCGCGAGCCCGAGCAGGTGCGCCAGGAGGAACAGGCCGAGGAACTGGAGATACCCGAGTCCGGTGCCCGGGGGCAGGAGCACGTAGATCATGCCAGCCACGAGCATCATCTCCAGCGCGGCCACGATCGTCTGGGCGAGGGAGAGCCGGAGCGGCGGCGACGGTATGCGGAAGCGTCCGACTTTGACCGGGGTCCGCGAGAATCCGTTCCAGAGGAAATAGAGCAGGAGGACACCCAGGAACACGGCGCCAAGCGCCTGCGCAGCATGGAACGGCAGTGCCGCGATGAACGGAGACATCGATGGTGGCATGACGAGGAACACGAGGCCGGTCAGCGCCAGGAAACCGAGCCAGAAGGTGAGGCTGCAGCAGGCGGTCACTGCAACAACGTCCTTCATGGAGAGCCCTGTATGGCTGTAGAAGCGGAACCGTACTGATCCTGCGGTGACGGCGGACATCCCGAGATTATTGCCGAACGCGTAGCTCACGAACGACGCGAACGCGATGCTCCGGTACCGCACCTTCCGGCCGAGCATCCGAAGCGCAATCTCATCGTACGCGGTCAGGAGGAGGTAGCAGAGAATGCCGAACATGAGCGACAGGAGCAATCGCAGGCGCGGGATGGATTGCATGGTGGCGACGATCGCCTCTGGCGGGTGGTGTCGAAGCTCACGGCCAAGCACCCAGAGCGCAACACAGAACAGCAGCAGCCCGAACAGTGTGGGGAGCCACGGTCTGAGTCTGTGGAGCATGGTCATAGGTTTACCTGCGGACGGCATCACGTCATCAGCTGCTCGAGAGCGTCTTTCCTCTCTTCCTTCCCGATCACGACGAGCCGCATCTCCTCCGGAAGGAGCAGACGCTTCGCGAGCGCATGCACCTGCTCGACCGACACCTTGTCGATCTCCATGAAGTACTCGTCGGTGTCCCGCGTCTTGGGGTAGAGCAGCTCCTGCTTGCCGTAGAAGTGCGCCCGCTCCTCGCTGTCCTCGAGCGAAAGCGTGATCTTCCCCTTCAAGAAGGCCTTCGCACGGTCGACCTCCTCATCGGTGACGCTGTCCCGGGCGCAGAGGAGGTACTCCTCCCGGATGCGGCGCACTGCCTCGTGGAGGCGGGACTGGTCGACCCCCGCGCGCGTGGAGAGGGCGCCGGCATCCAGGTAATTGTCGACGTCGGTCGCGATGTAGTAGCAGAGCCCCTGCGCCTCGCGGATGTTCAGGAACATCCGCGAACTCATGTTGCCGCCGAGGATGACGGAGAGGACTTTCTGGACGAAGTGGTCCGCATGGAGCGAGTGGACGCCTGGGACACCGAGCACCAGGTGCGCCTGTTCGGTGCTCTTCGTCCGCAGGAACACTTTCTCCTTCGCGAAGCCTTCGAATGGGGGGAACCGGCGTGTGTTCTTCCCCTTTATGACAGAGAAGTACTGCTCTGAGAGCGCGAGTGCCCGGGTCTCGTCGATCCGGCCGGCGAACGTGACGACCAGGTTATCCGGCGTGTAGAACTCGTCCTTGTGTTTCTGGAAGTCCGCCTGCGTGACGCCGCGGATGAGTTCCTCGGTGCCGATGGTGTCCCACCCCAGCGGGTGATCGCCGAAGATGAGCTCTTCGAAGTCCCACCCGGCCCGGTACATGGGCGTGTCCTGGTACATGCGCTCCTCCTCCATGATGACGCCGCGCTCCTTCTCGATCTCCTGCGGCGGGAACGATGCGTGGAGGAGCATGTCGGAGAGCACGTCGCACGCGAGCTCCGTCTCCGTTGCGGCGATCTTCACGTAGTAACCCGCGTACTCCTTGCCGGTGAACGCGTTGAACTCGCCGCCCACCCCGTCGATCGCCGCGCTCACCTCCTTGGTATTGCGGTACTTCTTGCCGCCCTTGAAGAACATGTGTTCCAGGAAGTGGCTGATCCCCCGCTCCTTCCGCTCCTCATAGCGTGAACCTGCCCCTGCAAAGATGAGGACGGTGACGGATTCGGTGCCGTCGATGGGGGCGGTGAGGACGCGGAGGCCGCTTTTGAGCTTCTGCACGGTGAACATGGGACAGAGTGTAATTGAAAATTGAGAATTGAAAATTGAGAATTTGGATGTACTCTATGCCGGATGTTGAACAAGTTGAAATGGCGCCGGCGGCTCCGCAAGCACGGCTTCCTCAAGCGCAGCAAGACATCGGATGGCCGCAAGGTGCTGGCCCGCAGGCGCCGCACAGGACGCAAGATCCTGACCGTGCAGCACCGGAAGAAAAAGAAGAACCTGTAGATCTCACTGGCATTGGCAGCAATACAATCTGGAAAAATGAGTACTATCTGTTCTTGCCGGCCGTAGCCACGCGGCGAAGGCTGGTGATACCATACGGCGGTGCCGCGGTTCCTCCACCAGCTCTCCGGGATCCTCTTCTACGTCATCGGCGCGACGTTCTTCCTGTCGTACGTGCTGATGCGCAACGACATCCTCCTCCCGTGGAGCGCCTGGTGGCTGCAGGCCGCCCGCCTCCCCTTCATGCTCGTGGCGATGATGTTCGGCGGGTTCAGCGTGTACCTGAGTCTGGCCGCAGGGCGGTCGCATTCGCGGTTCCTGGCAACTATGATCGCCGCACCGCTGGTGGTGTTCCTGTTGTTTTTAATCGTGGTGAATTTTCAGTGATAAGTGGATGCAATGGTCAGTATTCCACTTCTTGCTCTGGGATTCCCGCTCCGACATTTGTCATCCTCGCCGCCAGGAACAGGTAATCGCCTAGCCGGTTGAGAAACACACGCACCTCCGCATTTATTTCTTCCGTCGCGCTCAGCGCCACCACCCACCGCTCCGCCCGCCGGCAAATGGTCCGGGCAAGGTGGAGTGAGGCGCTCGCGGGTGAGCCGCCGGGGAGGATGAAGGCCGTCTGCGGAGGCAATAATTCTTCGAGCGCGGAGAGCCACCCTTCGATCTTCTTCGTGTGATCAGGAGACACACGATCTTCCTTGGCCCGCTTCGTGAGAGGAGTCGCCAGATCACCGCCGACGCGGAAGAGCATGTGCTGGATTTCGAGCAGCTGGACGTTTATCCCCGCCGGCATCCCGCTCGTCGCGCGCGCGACGCCGATTGCGGCGTTCAGTTCATCGACCGTGCCGTACGCGTGGATGCGGGGATGATCTTTGGGGAGACGCTCGCCACCGAAGAGGCCGGTCGTTCCTCCGTCCCCTGTCTTGGTGACAATAGACATACAATGAATTGTACCGCTTAGGGATTCTCACCGCGCGTGGAAAAATCCCCCCGCGGCCAGGTATGGCCGCCCTTACAAACATTTTTTTATAAGGGCGGGCATACTTGCCCGCGGTCCGGGTTATCTACCCGCGGCCGATGGTCAAAACCTCCACCGCCTTCTCATGCTCCTTCTTCGCCTCCTCCTCCGTCAGGGTCCGATCCGCCGCGCGGTAGGTGAAGTGGAGTGTCATAGTTCCTCGGTCTCCCGTGCCGGTATACAGATCGGCGATGTACACCTCCTCGAGCAATGGAGATGTACTGCGAATCTTTTTTAAGAGGTCGGCTGCGACTGTTGTCGGATCGAGCGGCACCGTGACGTCATATGCGACAGCGGGAAACTGGGGGAGCGGCGTGAAGATCGTCTCGGCAGGCGGAATGCCGAGCAGCTTCACCAGATCGATGGATGCGACCGCCGCGCGGTGCGGAAGATCGTAGGCCGCGCGCAGATCCGGGTGCAGTTCAGAGATGGTGCCGATGTTCACACTCTCAACAACGAGCTGAGCGGCGCGTCCCGGATGAGCAGAGGACGGCACCTGATCGCACGCAGAGATCAAGAGAGCGTAGCCCGTCAGGCGCAGTGCCTCCGTCAGGCTGCGCTTGAGCTGCAGGAACGGATCGCGCGGGAGCAGGTCGGCATCCTCACCCCGGATATTCGCAAACAGCAGACCGAGTTCGGCGTGTTCTTGGATCCTACCCCCTTCTCTTGTGAAGACGTGAGCCCAGTGGAATGTACGGAGATCATCCCCCGCCTCCAGGATGTTCCGCTGCGCGTGCTCAAGCAGGGCGGGCACCGTGCTCGTCTGGAGCAGACTCAGTTCCTCGCCGAGCGCGTTCCGCACGCGCACTGCCCGCTCCGGATCCAGCCCCGCACGCGCAAGCGCTGCGGGGTTGGTGAAGGCGAGCGGGACGATCTCGACGAACTTCTCCTCCCGCAGGGCATCGCGTATCTGATGCATGCGCGGGTCCCGCGGCGGCGGCGTGACGGCGGCGGCGGGCATGGAAGCCGGGATGGCGTTATACCCGATGATGCGGCCGATTTCTTCGGTCACATCGTGCGGACCGCGGATGTCGCCGAGACGATGGAGTGGGGGGGTGACGACGATCGCTTCGTCGGCTCTGCGGCCGCGGGCCGACTCCGTGTGGAATTCCAACGCGCGGAGAATGCGATGGGCATCATCCTTCGTTACCTCTGTTCCGAGCACACTGCGGACGCGGGGAAGGGAGAGTGTGATCGACTGGGGCTCTCCATCGTCTCCCCAGGACTCCATGCGGGATTCGATGCGGGCACCGGGCACGTGGGCAAGGAAGAGCTCGGCCGCGCGGAAGAAGCCGCGCTCCACCGAGATACGGGGAATGCCTTTTTCGTAGACGGTGGCCGCGTCCGTCCGGTGTCCCGTCGCGATGATCGCGCGGCGGATGCTCACCGGATCCACGCTCGCGGCGTGCAGGTAGATCTGACGCGTCGTATCCTTCGTAGAGCTCCGCATGCCGCCCATGATCCCAAGCAGGTCGAAGATGCCGGCCTTGTCGCTCAGCACCACTGCGCTGTCGGGCAGGACGCGCTCGACGCCGTCAAGCGTCATGATGCTCTCCCCCCTTTTTGACAAGCGCATGTGCACATCCCCTTTCAGGTCGCCGGCATCGAAGGAGTGCAGCGGCATGCCGGTCTCCATGGCGACGTAATTGGTGATGTCGACCGGCAGGTTCACGCTGCGCCATCCGGTCGCCTCCAATCGCCGCCGCATGAACGCCGGCGTCTCCCCGAGTCCCTCAACCGACAGGATGCAGGAGCAGTAGCGGGGAATCAGCTCTGGTACCTCGTTAATGGCCTTGAAGGAAATCGCCGCCTTGCCGAAGAGCGGCATCTTCTGGATGCGTCGCTCCTCCTTCCACGCGGCGAGCCCGAGCGCGACCAGTTCCCGCGCGATGCCGATATGCGAGAACAGGTCGGCACGGTGCGTGATCGCATGATTGTCGATGTGGAAGACCGTGTCCGTGAGGCCCAGGTAGCTGCGCAGCGGCGTCCCTACTCCTTCGTCGCCATCTCCCAGATCGATGATAGACCGTTCAGTGGATTCCGGAAAACGCGACTTCAGATCGAGTTCTTCCGCTGCACAGATCATCCCCTCGCTCTCTTCGCCGCGGATTTTCACCTTCTGCAGCGTCTGCATTTCCGTCCCGTGCCACCGCACCGTGGCCCCCGCGTGCGCGAAGGCCACCCGCATCCCTTCGCGTAGATTGGTACCGCCGCACACCACGCGCTTGATTCCCGCTTCGGTCTGCACCTGACAGAGCGAGAGCGCGTCCGCATTCGGGTGCTTGCTGACGGCGATCACGTTGCCCACCACGCACTTGTCGAGCATGGCCCCCTGCGTCTCCACCTCCTCCACCTCGGCAATGCCTTCGGTCAGACGATCAGCCAGACACTGCGGATCAGCCTCGATGAGAGTGATGAAATCCTGCAGCCAATCGAGAGAAATCTTCATACAGACAGAGTATGAAGGGGGAATGTGCAATTCTCAATTCGCAATTCCCAATTCAGAGCGCCAGCTTCTTTTATTGCAACAGTGCGGAGATCGGGATAGCGTCCGGAAGATGTTCCCCCGCTCTCCCATGTTCTTCTCCAAGAAATCCCCCCACACCCCGGGTTGCATGGCCGTCAATCTGGTGGCCGCCACTCTCCTCTTCCTCACGTCCCTCGCCGCGCTCATCGGCGTGTATGTGGCTCACGTGCAGGATGACGAACTGACCTTTGGCAGCATGTCCGGCTCGCTCTCCCTCATCGCTCTCGCCGTGTGTCTCACGTTGTGGCTGCATCAAATGAAGAATTGCATGATGAAGTGCGAGATATGCAAATGAAGAGAATGATCGCGCTTGTCTGAAGGAAGAGAGTGATGTTTACTGTTCCCGTCAAGGAGAGGTCGCATAGTGGCCTAGTGCGCCTGCTTGGAGAGCAGGTGTCCCCGAAAGGGGACCGAGGGTTCGAATCCCTCCCTCTCCGCCACGTAAAATTGCGCGCAGCGAAGCGAGCAGCATATTGTACGTCCACGTGACGACGTAGTCGCTTTACGTGGCTGCACGCAATCGCGTAAAGCGACACGTGGGTCGCCACGCGACCTTTACGGGTCACGTGGCGCTGCCAAAAAAGAATAATTCATTCGCTACATCATTAATAAATAGCCTCAGCGTCAATTCAATCCGCCCCACGCACATATCACAGGCGGTACACTTCCGAGAAAGCTTTACCCTTTCCCCTCTTTCTGTGAACCCCAAGCAGTTTCTGCAGATCGGAGGCGTCATCCTCCTCCTGCTCGCAGTCATCGGCTTCCTTGCACCGCGCATCGGCGGTGATTACCTCTGGTTCGACAATGCCGAAAACCTGGCACACGGCGTGCTCGGCGTAGTCGCGCTCGTCCTGGCTCCGCTGCCGCTGGGAGACCTGAAGAAATGGGTCGTGGTCCTGGTGGGCCTCGTCGCACTCTACTTCGGCATCGTCGGCTTCATGGTCGCGGGCAATGAGTCTCCGAACTGGTACGGCATCACCAATTTGGAAAATCCGCTCGACAACTTCGTGCACCTCGCAGTCGGTGTCTGGGCGCTCGCAGCCGCGTTCATGAACAAGCCGACGCAGGCCTGATGAGCCTCGCATCTCCGGAAGAGCGGACCCTGCGGGTCCGCTTTTTCGCCAAGGGGAAACCAGAGGGGAAGATGCATTACCACACCGTTTTCCCCTCTTGTAACCGCTTCGCCAGCGTCCGCAGGTACGCTGTCGAGACTTTCATCGTCCGGTACTCCCCGGTCCGGGGATCGAAGACGCGCTTCTTCTGGATGTTCGCCTTGAAGGTGCGACGGGTATGCCGCATCGAGTGGCTCCGGGTATTCCCGAACGCGGTGCCCTTGCCGGTCTTGACGCAGCGCCTTGCCATTGGACCGAGAGCCTACCGGGGTTAGAATAGAGCGTCAACGGCTTCCGCATGCCTTTCCTCCACCCCATCTTCATCATCGCCATTCTGATCGCCCTGAGCGTTCACGAATGGGCGCATGCGTTCGCGGCCAACCGGCTGGGCGATCCGACGGCCGAGCAACAGGGGCGACTGACGCTGAACCCCATCGCCCACCTCGATCCGCTGGGGACACTGCTCTTCCTGTTGATCGGATTCGGCTGGGGGAAACCGGTACCGATCGACCCGCGATACTTCCGCCGTCCCAGACGCGACGCGGCCATCGTCGCGCTGGCCGGCCCCCTGAGCAACTTCTTCCTCGCCGCTCTCTGCTTCACCGTCCTCGTCGTCATGGCGCCACGCGGTGTTGCCGCCAGCGTGTGGGGGCTCCTGGACTTCTCCCTCCAGGGTCCCCTCCTGCGCGCATTCACCTGGCAGCTCCTGAGTAGTTCCCTGTTCCTCAACCTGGGGTTGATGGCGTTCAACCTGCTCCCCGTCGCGCCGCTGGACGGATCGAAGATCCTCGGTGCCGTCATTCCTGCCAGGTACGATGACCCCTACGAGCAGTTTCTGCAGTGGGGACCGTGGATCCTCCTCTTCCTCCTGCTCGGTGAACGACTGCTGGGCATGACCCTGCTCGCGGACTGGATCGGGGGGATGATGAATGCAGTGCTCGGGGCATTCCAAACAGTCGCTGCTCTCGTCGTTTGAAGGACCCAAAAGACCCAAAGGATGCAGAAGACTCAAAAGAACGCTTCGCGATTCAAAATCCTCTGGGTCCTTTGGGTCTTTTGGGTCCTTTGAGATCTCTCACAAGTTAACCAATTCCCAGACCGTCCGCAGGATCCCGTATGCGCCATAGATGACGGCGAGCCCGACGAGCGACCCGATCATGATGTCCTTGCCCGTCTTTACTTGATCCTCCTTATTGGCATAAGCCACGTAATGGAAGGCGCCGTACAGGAAAATCGCCGTGCACACGAACGTGGCGCTGGCCACCGCAAGCACCGTGATCCGCTCGATTATCCGCGGCAGTGTGGCGCGGACGCCGGTGAGGAGCACGAGTCCCCGTTGCTGCAGGGCCAGTGCCTGTGCAGGATACAGGAGCAGGAGAACAGCCGGGAGGGTGCGGAAACAGACGCGGCGCATTCCTTCTATTATAGCAGATTGCGGGAGCCTGCGGGAGACGGTTGTGACGAACGGGAAGTCCCCATAGACTTCCACTCTCATGAGTGATTTTGAGTCCCGACCCATGCAACACCCCTCCCATGCACAGAGGGCGAGCCGGGTGGCTGTTCAGGGGGTGACGGCGGCGCGCAGGGGCTGGCAGTGGATCGTGGGACAGCAGCGCATCCTGGGCTGGCGCAGATTTGGGGTGCGGGTGGCGGGCATCCTCGGCTCGCTCGTCCTCCTGTACATGGGGTTCCTCTGGCTCACACTCCCCAACCTCCAAGATCCGGTGAGCCTCTTCGCCGCGCAGAGCACAGTGATCAGCGACCGCAACGGCGTGGAGCTCTACCGGCTCTTTTCGGAACAGGACCGTACAGTGGTGACGGGCGAGCAGATCTCCACCCACGTCCGCAACGCCGTCGTGGCGATTGAAGACGCGCGCTTCTACGATCGCGGCTGCATCGACATGCGGGCACTCGCCCGCGTGGTGCTCCTGCTTGGGCGGAGGGGCGGCGCCTCCACCCTGACCAGGCAACTGGCGAGGAACGCGCTGAACCTGCAGCAGGAGAACATCGTCAGCCGGAAACTGAAGGAGTTGATCCTGGGCTGCCAGCTCGAGTGGCAGTACAGCAAAGAGGAACTCCTGACGCTCTACCTCAACTGGATCCCGTTCGGTCAGAACGCGTACGGGGTGGAGCAGGCCAGCAAGCGCTTCTTCGGCGAGTCGGCGAAGGACCTGACACTGGCGCAGTCGGCCGTGCTGGCGAGCCTGCCGCAGCTGCCAAGCTACTACAGCCCCTATGGCAGACACGTGCGGACGGCGGTATCGGAGAAAGTGCTTGATGCGATCCGCGACGGCACGATCACATCTGCCGCCGACCTGCCGGACCGGGAAGTCCGCATCGGCCTCCTGGGGACGATGATCGGGAGCGGCAGCACGAGCATCTACGTTGGCGGGCGGACCGACCAGGTGCTGCAGAACATGCTGGACCAGGGATACATCACCGCAGAGAACCGCGATCAGGCATTGAAGGAGATCACCACCATGGCGTTCAAACAAGCACGGGAATCCATCCGCGCTCCGTACTTCGTGCTGTGGATCAAGGACCAGGTGGAGCAGATGTTCGAGCAGACCGCCGACAAGGGGCTACTCGAGCGCGGCGGACTCACGATCGAAACGACGCTGGACTGGAGACTGCAGAAGGCGGCGGAGAAGGCAGTGGGCGATCGGAAGGAGATGTGGGTGAAGCTCTACGGCGCGCACAACATGGCACTCGTGGCGATGGACCCGAAGACGAGGGAGATTCTTGCGTACGTGGGGAATGTGGATTACACCGACACAGAACACGGCGGCAAGGTGGATATGGTGCTGGCTCCCCGCCAGCCCGGCAGCAGCTTCAAACCATTCGTGTACGCCTCCGCGTTCACCCGCGGCTTCAGTCCGGCAACGGTCCTCTACGACGTGCGCACCAAGTTCGGTCCTGACCAGCCGGATAATTACGATGGTACCTTCTGGGGTCTCACCAACGCCCGCAAGGCGCTCGGCGGCTCCCGGAACATCCCGGCGATCAAAGCGTACTTCCTGGGTGGGGAAGAGGATGCCATCCTGGCTCTGGCCGCGAAGATGGGGGCTCCCACTCCACTCACGGAGCGGGAGGAGCTCCGCAAGCGGCGAGGCCAGTACGACTACGGCTGGCCGCTCGCGCTCGGCGCAGGGGAGACGCCGCTTCTGGAAATGGTCGGGGGCTACAGCACGTTCGCCAATGGCGGACGCGTGAAACAGGTGGCGAGCATCCGGAAAATCACCCGGAACGGCGTACTCCTGCCCACTCCATTCGACACCGATCTGGATGACGCGGGTGAGGAGGTGCTGGACCCGCGCGTGGCATACCAGATCACGTCGGTCCTGAGCGACGTGTCGGCGCGTCCGGGCGAATTCTGGCAAAACTCGCTCACGGTCCCCGGCTTTGCGGCGGCGGCGAAGACCGGAACGAGCAACAAGGAGTGTCCGGAGGAGGAAGAGAAGAAGGGGAAATGCCGCATCAAGCCGGCCAATGTGTGGACCATTGGCTACACCCCCGTCGTCTCTGCCGGCGTGTGGGTAGGCAACGCCAACAGCACGCCTCTCTCGGAGAGAGCGGACGGCCTCAGTGTCGCGGCCCCCATCTGGAAGCAATTCATGATCGAGGCGCACAAGATCCTCAAGGCGCCGGCCACTCCCTTCCCGGTGCCCGAGGGGATCGTGCAGCCGATCATTTCACAACTTTCCGGCGAACTTCCCACGGAGTGCACGCCGGTGGAATTCCGGAAACCGGATGTGTTCCTGAGAGAGAATGCGCCGAACAAACCCGACCCCGCCTGCATGAAGGTGATGGTTGACCGCGTGACGGGTCTGCTTGCTTCCGAGACATGTCCGGAAGAAGCGCGCGAGCTGCGCAGTTTCTTCGTGTCGCGCAGCGAGATTCCCACGCGCTTCCCCGACTGGGAGCAGGCGGTACAGGCCTGGGCCGCGGGTCTGAAGGGTGGAACGGGCGCACTCGCCACCCACTTCACTCTCTCGCCGCCGCCCGCTGAAAAGTGCGATCCCGCCCTCACCCCGGGCCGTCTCCAGAAGCCCACGATCGCCATCGAGAACCCAGCGGATGGAGGCGCCGTCCCGTATCCGTCCTTCCAGCCGCGCTTCGTCTACTCCGTCGGATCGGGCGTGCGGGAGGTGGAGATCATGATCGACGGAAAAGTGGTGGCTCGTGAAGTGGATCCTGTGCTGGCCCGATCGTCGGGCGCAGTGCTCCCCCGCCGCCCCCTCCGCACCGACTGGGTGAACAAGATCGTCATCCGCGTCCCGCGCTCGGTGGAGAAGACCGGCGAGCACGAGCTTTCGGTCAAGCTCACCGACGTGTACTTCAATACCGCCACCCACTTCGTGACATTCCGCTTCGGCGAAGACAGCAGCGCCCCGTCAGTCCGGCTGCGTCAGCCGGCGGACGGCACAGCGGTGCAGGCGGGTACCGATCTGGTCATCGCCGCCGAGGCCACCGATCCCGAGGGAGCGATCAGGTACGTGGAATTCTACCTGGATGCACTCCTACTCTCGCGCTCGCCCAAGGAACCCTACTCCATCACCTTCCCGCTCACGACCATCACCCCCGGACCCCACGTCATCCGAGCCGTGGCGACGGATCTGGCGGGGCAGGCGGGGGAGGATAGCGTTGAGATCGTCGTCGAGCCGTAGCGCTCGTCAAAGATCTACACCCCCGAAATCTCCGCATTCGTATGCACCTCGTTCACGTCGTCATCCTCTTCAATCGCTTCAACGAACTGCAGGAGCTTCTTCACCGTCTCCACGTCGTCCACCGCCGTCTTCTGTGTGGGTACGTACTGCAGCCCCGCGCTCACAATCTCGCATCCGTTCTGCTTCAGAAAATCCCGAACCTTATTCCAGTCCGGGAGTCCGGTCGTGACGGTCATGACACCATCCGACACATCGATGTCTTCCGCGCCGAAGTCGATCAGTTCCAATTCCAACTCTTCCACTCTCGCTTTCAGTTTTCCACTTTCCACTTTCAGCGTCGCTGTAACGACTCCCTTTCTCTCAAACATCCACAGAACCGACCCGCTCTCCGCAAAGTTCCCGCCGTGCTTTCCGATCGCCGTCTTCGCGTTTCCGAGCGTGCGATTTTTATTGTCCGTCAAACACTCGATGAGACACGCAACCCCACCGGGACCATATGCCGCATAGATCACCTCGCTCATCTGCTCTCCCTTGAGTGCACCCGTCCCTTTCCTGATTGCCCGCTCGATGTTCAGGTGAGGCACGCTGTCCTCCTTCGCGTTCTCGATGGCCGCCCGGAGCGCGGAGTTTGTCCCAGGGTCGCTCCCGCCGGAGCGGGCGGCGATTTCAATCAATCGCGCATGCCTCGTAAAAATTTTCCCCCGCTTCGCGTCTTGCGCAGTCTTCTTCACCCGAATGTTGGCCCATTTGGAATGTCCTGACATAAAGCTGTGAGCTATGAGCTTTGAGCGATGAGCTTTCTGTGAAAACTATGAAGCATTCGACTTACTTCCTCAATGAGGAGACTGATCTTTTGTTGCAAATCTTGCCGACCATACCCCAGCATTTCGGATGCTAGTCGCTGCGTCTCCAACTCTGCAAGCGATCCTCGCGACATCAGGATGAAGTGTTCAAACTCTTTATCAGAAGTTCTCTGACTACCCTCGGAGATATTTGAAGCAACAGAGATTGCGGCTCGCCTCATTTGAGAATTTAACCCATACACTTCTTCTTTTGGAAAAGACTTGGTTAGCTCATAAACAAGCTTCACCAATTCCATGCTTTTCTGCCATACCTTCAGATTTTTGAATGACATCCCCAGCATATGTTTGAAAACAGAATCTCAAAGCTCACAGCTCATCGCTCAAAGCTATTTTCGGTATGCAATCATCCCCATGAACCGCGCGCGCTCGATCGCCAGGCGCAACATCTTCTGGTGACGCAGGCACACACCGGTATAGTAACGGTTGCGAATGTTGCCGAAGTAGTCGGTATACGGCTTGAGGACGGGATAGTCCTTGTAGTCGATGGAGAGTGCGCCCTTGCCGCCCGCCCGACCGGACCCGCTCGGTCCGGGCTGGCAGAAGGGGCACTTCTTGCTGCGGGGATCGGGCCGGCGCTGCTGTTGCTTCTGAGTCGCCATGATTTAGAGGTCGAGGGAATCGTCGGAAATGAGCTTCTCAATCTTTTCCGTGAGCACGTCCCCCTGCATGGCAGGCTTCGCCTCATCTCTTTTCTTCTCCTCATGCTGCTGCCGGGCCTGGCGCTTCGCCTTCTCCGCCACGCGTTCCTTCACCTTCTCCTCCTGCTCACGGCTGCGCTTCTCCTCCACCGTCTCGCGCTCTTTCATCCACTGCTCATACAGCTCACTGTACTTCACCATGTGATAATGCTTCGGCGGCTTCACCAGCATATGACGTAGAACGTTCTTCATGATACCAAGCGCCCGGTCGATCTCTTTCAGCTTCGAAGGATCGAGCTCGTAGTAGTACACCACGTAGTTCCCTTCGGTGAAGCCCTTGATGGAGTAGGCAAGCCCGCGTCGGCCCCACACGTCCTTCATCATCAGCTTCGCGCTGGCTTCGCTGAAGAGCGCCTCGATCTCCTTGATCAACTCGGCCTCCTCCTTCTGCCCCAGAGGATTGGGGTACAAGATGCAACACTCGTAGGTGCGCGTGTCTTCAGACTTGTCGGCCGTAGCCTTGGCGAAGGCTGACGATGGCGTGAGCGTGGGCATATGCGGCTTATGGGTACTTGCCCCGAATCCGAAGTGGTTCTGGGGGTACCCTGCACCACGGGTGGGTGGAGGGAAGTCGCGGAGACGAACTGTAAACGAGAGCGAGGGGTCGGTCAAGGACACTGGGACATGAAGAAAAATCTACAAAAACCTTCTTGACCATGCTCCGCTGAATAGTAGGATACTTGAGCTTTGCATCCGTTTTCGCAACGGACGCAAGGTTTAGCGGCGCTGAGAAGCGCAACAGGTCGCTCCTTCACCCTTCGACTCGCTCCTCGACAGACTCGGAGCTCACTCAGGGTGAAAGAGTCCCGGCTCTTTCACAGCATCGTGTAGTAGAGAAGTGTGAACTCGTCTCCGCGCGCGCAAGCGCTGCGGAGCACGAGACCCAAATTCCTTTGGAATGACGATCGTTTATCACACGATCAAAAATAATGTGATAGCAACCAGTGATCTTTGATCACGAGAGCAATCGATTCTTCTATGGTGAGGCGCCCATAAGGCGTTCGAACCATTCATTTGAAGAGTTTGATCCTAGCTCAGAGTGAACGCTGGCGGTGCGCCTAACACATGCAAGTCGAACGGGTTTAGACCCGTGGCAGACGGCTGCGTAACACGTTGGTACCTTCCCCGGACTCAGGGATAACCTTCCGAAAGGAGGGCTAATACCGGATGGCCTCGTAAGAGTAAAGCTTTTGCGGTCCGGGAGGGGCCTGCGGCCTATCAGATAGTTGGTGAGGTAACGGCTCACCAAGTCTATGACGGGTAGCTGGTCTGAGAGGACGACCAGCCAGAATGGAACTGAGACACGGTCCATACTCCTACGGGAGGCAGCAGTGAGGAATCTTCCGCAATGGGCGAAAGCCTGACGGAGCGACACC
>VMEW01000027.1 GCA_007375735.1 Candidatus Peregrinibacteria bacterium Greene0416_19 | reverse complement strand
GCCGACATCGACAACGCCCCCGAGGAGCGCGAGCGCGGCATCACCATCAACACCGCGCATGTGGAGTACGAGTCCCCCAAGCGTCACTACGCCCACGTCGACTGTCCAGGCCACGCCGACTACGTGAAGAACATGATCACCGGCGCCGCCCAAATGGACGGGGCGATTCTGGTCGTGTCCGCCGCCGACGGCCCCATGCCACAGACCCGCGAGCACATCCTGCTCGCCCGCCAGGTGAACGTCCCCTACATCGTCGTCTTCCTCAACAAGGTCGACATGGTGAAGGATCCCGAGCTGCTCGAGCTCGTGGAGGTGGAAGTGCGTGAGCTGCTCACGAAGTACGGGTTCCCGGGCGACAAGACGCCGGTCATCAAGGGGTCCGCCCTCAAGGCCGTGGAAGGCGACCCGACGGAGATCCAGCATCTGAAGGACCTGCTCGAGGCGCTGGACACGCACATCCCCGACCCCAAGCGCGAGACGGACAAAGCGTTCCTCATGTCGGTCGAGGACGTGTTCTCCATCAAGGGCCGCGGGACCGTCGCCACGGGCCGCATAGAAACCGGCAAGGTGCACGTCAACGATGAAGTTGAGATCGTCGGTCTCCGTCCGACGCGCAAGGTGGTCGTCACCGGCGTCGAGATGTTCCACAAGCTGCTGGACGAGGGCATGGCGGGCGACAACGTCGGGCTCCTCCTCCGCGGCATCGAGCGCGAGGACATCGAGCGCGGCCAGGTGCTGGCCAAGCCCGGCTCCATCACGCCGCACACCAAGTTTGAGTGCGAGATCTACGTCCTGAGCAAGGAGGAAGGCGGCCGCCACACGCCATTTTTCAAAGGCTACAAGCCGCAATTCTACGTCCGCACCACGGACGTGACGGGCTCGGTGGAGCTCCCGGCCAACGTCGAAATGGTCATGCCGGGGGACAACGTAAAGCTGAATGTCGAGCTCGGTGCGCAGGTCGCGCTGGAAGAAGGCACGCGCTTCGCCATTCGTGAGGGAGGCCGCACCGTCGGCGCCGGGGTGGTGACCAAGATTCTGCAATGATGATACGCATGGGAAGGGCCACGCGGCGTCGCCCCCTCCCCGCGTCGCCCTTCCGTCCGCTCTTTCCCCTCTCAGCCCTCATGAGTCCCGCCGCGAAGAAGACCACTGCGAAGAAAGCCCTGCCTGTCGGCAAGCAGGCCGTCAAGGCTCGCGCGAAGGCGGCGGCTCCCAAAACCAAGAAGCGACAGGCTAGTGCGGTTGCCGAGATTCCCCAGACCAAAAAGGAGGCAGCGAAGGCCGCCGTCATCCGCATCCGCCTGTCGGCGTTCGATCACACCGTGCTCGACGAAGCCGCCGGCAAGATCATCGAGACCGCCGAGCGCACCGGCGCCATCGTCCACGGCCCGATCCCGCTGCCCACCCACATACGCAAATTCACGGTCAACCGCTCGACCTTCGTCCACAAGGACGCGCGCGACCAGTTCGAGATGCGCGTGCACCGGCGGCTCATCGACCTCAGCGAGACAACGTTCAAGACGGTCGAGAGTTTGCAGGGTCTGTCGCTCCCTTCGGGTGTCGACATAGAAATTAAGATGGGATAATCAAATGGGTAGCCCGGCGGCATGCCGCCGGGCTACCCATTATTTCCACCCCTTCACCTTCAGCGCCGCCTTCGCCGCGGCCTGCTCCGCGCGCTGCTTGCTATTTCCGCTTCCGGAAGCCACTTTCTCCGATCCGATGAAGACCGCACAGGTGAAGTTTTTGTCGTGATCCGGACCCTCTTCCTCTATCACCTCATAGTGCGGCGTGACTCCGAGTTTCTCCTGCGTCCGCTCCTGGAACACGCTCTTCTCGTCACGGTCCTTGCCGGCGGCAAGCAAGCCCTGGAGGTTTCGCAGGATGAATTTCTCGCAGAACTCCCGCGCCGCATCGTACCCGCGGTCCAGGTAGATGGCGCCGATGAGCGCCTCCATTGCATTGGCAAGAGTGGAGGGCTTTTCTCGCCCGTCCCCCGCCTCCTCCCCGCGACTCATGAAAAGGTACGCGCCCAGTTTGATCTCCTTGGCCACTGCCGCGAGATGATCCCCCTGCACGAGCGCGGAGCGCCAGTTGGTGAGCTCGCCCTCGGGTTTGGTGGAGATGTGGAACAGGTACTCGGTCGCGGCCATTTCCAGCACCGCATCACCCAGGAATTCCAACCGCTCATTGTTGCCGTGCGCCGCGCTTTCCCGCGCGGCAGACCGGTGCGTGAGCGCCTGGACGAGCAACTCTTTGTTACGAAAGTGGGTGCCGGTGGCCTTTTCGAGGCCGACGAATGAAGTAGGCTGGGGCATTGCATGCATTGTAGGACGAGGACGAGGACGAAGGCTAGGGCAAGGCACGCTTCCTTGCCCTGACCCTTGCCCTTGCCCTTGCCCTGACCCCTGCCCTAGCCTTTCCGATGGGCAATCGCATTCAGCACCCCGTTCACGAACTTCCCGGACTCCTCCGTCCCATACTCCTTCGCCATTTCGATCGCCTCGTTCATCACCACCGCCTGGGGGGCATCGTTCCCGTACAGGAGCTCATAGGCGCCGATGAGGAGGACGGCACGGGAGATGGGATCCATGCGTTCAATCGGCCACTGCGGCGCATGTTCCTGGACCGCATCGAAGACCTCGGCCTCTTTCTGCAGCACCCCCTCCAGCAGAGCCTTGGCGAACGTTTCATCGATGTCGCCGAGCTCCCGGGCATTCGTCATCAGCGTCTTGGACGGATCGACGGACGTGTGCTTCTCACGTTCGAAGAGTACCTGCATGACTGCGATTCGAGAGAGATGTCTGCGTCGGGCCATAGAAAATCTTGTGACAAAAAGCTTGTAGATTGTAGCTGGTAGCCTGCAGGAAATGGCAAAACAAAAGTGAGGGGCTACAAGCTACGCTTTGATACGAGTGATCCCCTTCAACGCTTTCCCGGCTTTGTCCTTCGGCTCGGTGGGAGCAGCGTACGGCGAGTTTTGGAGATTGCGCAAACGCCGCACTTCCTTCTGCAGGAAGACAGAGTGCTGCCGCCGGCCGGCGGACTTGGCCTTGCGTTTTTTAGGGGTAGGTCTCTTGCCCATGGACGCCGAGGATACTGGCTGATTTTGTTGAAGTAAAGCCGTTTTAGTCCCTACGACCGGAGAGAGCCAGCATGAACCTCACGACGTAGAGGAACAGGTTGTAGATATCCAGGTACAGGCTGAGTGCCAGCTGAAACGGGTTCGCTCCCGTCCGGCTCAACGCCGCAATGCGTTGAATATCGTACGCGGTGAAGACGGCGAAGAGCGCCACGCCGGCCCCGGAGAGGAGGAGTTCGAACTGACCGGTGCGGAACGACGGCACGAAGACCTGTAGGATCCCGAGCCCGATCAAGCCCAGCAGAGCGAAGAAGAGCGACCGGCCGAGCACCGAGAGGTTCCAGCCGCTCGTGAGGGCGACCACCGCGGCGGCGCCCGCCATGAAGGCCGTAGCAGCGAGCGCATTGAGCAGGATGGCGGAACCGTTGACGTAGCCTGCGACGACGGCGAGGAGATAGGGCGTGAGCGTCAGGCCGGACAAGACCGGGAACAGTCCGAAGAGGAGATAATTCAGCGGTGAGCGGCGTGACCAGAGCCCGGAAGTGAACACGATGCCGAGTTCGACCAGGAGCAGCATGAGGAGGACGCCGGACCCCAGGAGCAGCTCCATGTACTGGATCCCGAGCCAGACGCCCAGGAGCGTGAGGCCGATGGCCAGTCCGAAGAGGCCGTACACCCGGCCTTCGGTCGAGGGGCTGAGCGTCAGCGGAGCGCTGGAAACGATGGGATAGGCAGGCATGGCCTCATTGTACCTGTCCGGGCACCTTCAAAGAAGAGTGTTTGTGTGCTATAATGAACAGATTTCATGCGCCGCTTCCTTTTGCCAATTATTGGCCTCCTGGCCCTCCTGGAACCAGTCTCCGCCTCCGCGTTCCAGTTGGACCTGCACTTGGGTCCGGTCTGCAGGCTGATCCCCTGCTACAGCAGTGGCGGGGGAATGGCCGGACTCAATCAGTATCTGTTCGGCATCCTGACCGCCATGGAACTCCTCTTCGTTGCGGTGGCGCTCGTCATGGTGTTCCTGAACGCGGCGAACATGGTCCTCTACAGCACCAACGAGAGCACGGTGGGCGAGTCCCGATCGGGCTTGTACTACAACATCATTGGTGCGGCGCTCGTGGCGCTCTCGCACCTCATCGTGCAGACCTTCGCCGTCGGCAATGGCGGCGCATTCGTGAATCCCGCCCCTTTCGCCTCCGGCATCACGCTCATCGTCAACTACGTGAAGGCGCTCCTCGCCGTAGCGGTGCTCGCGAACGTCGTCATCCAGGGCATCCGCTTCGTGACGGCGCAGGGGGAGGACGCGCAAGTGGAGAAGGCCCGGAAAAGGTTGTTCGCGAGCTTCATCGGCACCGCGGTCATCTTGCTCGCGAACGTCATCGTATCGGCGCTGGTACCGGGATCGAACTCGCCAATTCTGAATCCGGAAATCGTGGGAATCGCGCAGTTCTTCCTCACACTCGTCGGCGCCTTTTCCGTCATTGCCATCGTCGCCGCCGGCATCATGCTGGTGGTCTCCGTGGACGAGTCGCTCAAAGACAAGGCGAAGAGCGCCATCAAGACGAGCATCGTCGCGCTCATCGTCGTCATCGCCTCGTTCGCCATCGTCACCACCTTCCTGTGAGACGCTCCGCCACCATCACCGCGGCCGTACTGGGACTGATGGCGCCTCTCACCGCCCACGCCGACTACAGATTGTTCAACACGGTCGTGAACGTCGTGGGAGGCGGCCTGCCGTCACTGCCCGTGGGAAGCGGCGGAACCGCTGCGTTCGTGGGGTTGGCACAGCTCTTCGTCGTCCGCTTCCGCACACTGATCCTCTGGATTGCCTTCCTCATGATCGTCATCGCCGGCATCCGCATGATCGTGGGGCAGGAGGATGATGCCGTGGACAAAGCAAAGGCCATCATCAGCGCCTGCGTGTCGGGGGTGATCCTCTCCTACCTCGTCGAACCCTTCGTGGTGGGATTTTATGGCGCCCGGGGGGAAGCCGTGCGCGGCGGGAATGTCGTGGTGGAGAATGAGATCGTGGGCCTCATCAACTGGGCGCTCGTCATCATTGCCCCCATAGCGGTAGCGATGATCATCGTGAGCGCGGCGAAGGCGTTCCTCAAAGCCGGATCCGATGAAGGCGTGACGGAGATGCGCAAGACCATCGTGAATGTGCTCATCGGCATGATCATTCTGGCTGCCCGCATGGCCATCGTGTACGCCGTGGGCGGCACGCTGCGTCCGCACCCGAACTGGATCATCGGCATCGTCGTCGGGATCATGGGCGTGGTGCTCGGCTTCATGGCCCTGGTGGCCGCCACGGTCGTCATCTACGCCGGCATCCGCATGGTGCTGAGCTTCGGGAAGGAGGATGAGTTCACGAAAGCGAAATCCCTCATCATCCGGGCGGTCGTGGGCCTCATCGTGATTCTGGTGAGTCTGTCGCTGGTGCAGTTTGTCTTTGGAGCGGCGTTTGCGTGAGCGATTTCGCCATTCATTGCACCGGGGAGCGGAGTCATGTAGCAAACAATGTGCTCCCTTGATCTCGGTCCCCCCTCTCCCCGCGGGGGAGGGGGTCAGGGGGTAGGGGCTGGACTTCCAAAATCTGGGAGCGGGAGCTGGGATAAAGAAAAGTACATGCTTACCGAAGAAATGTTTGTATCCACATCGCGATCTCACACCCCCGCCTCACCTCCAACACATCGTGCGTCCGGATGTACGATGCCCCATGGAGGACGGCGATGGCGGAGGCGGCGACGGTCCCCGGCAGGCGATCGGCGGTCGTGAGATTCTCAGAACCGGCAAGGAAGGACTTGCGGGAGGGACTCACGAGGAACGGGCAACCGAGATCAGCGAGTTCCGCCAGTCGCGCGAGGATCTCGAGTGAGCAGCGCGGGTCGCTGGAAACGAAATGCCCGAGTCCGGGATCAAGGATGATGCGGTCGGGAAGGATGCCGGCATCGATGGCAGATTGTTTCCGCTCCCGGAGAAACTCCCTGATCGTCGCAATGACGTCGTCGTACCGTCGCTCCTCAACCGTCGTGCGCGGCGTCGGGTCCTTCGCGTACATCAGAATCATCGAAGCGCCGGAGGAAGCAACCGTGGAAAACATCCGCGGATCGGATCGGCCGGCCGTCACGTCATTCACCATCCGCACTCCCCTCTCGATCGCAGCCTTCGCGACCGCTGATTTGTACGTGTCGATCGAGAGCAGAGCATCCGGAAACTTTCTGCGGATCGCATCGATAACCGGGAGCACACGCCGGAGTTCCTCCTCTTCCGGCACTGTCGGCGAATGCGGTCCGGTCGATTCCCCGCCGATGTCGATGATGTCGGCGCCGTCCGCGAGCATCTGCCCGGCATGATCGACTGCTGCTTGTGGATCTTCGAACCGACCTCCGTCATAGAACGAATCGGGGGTGATGTTGAGGGCGCCGATGATGCGCACCGGGATCGGCGGAGACATGGCAATAGTCTACGTGGCGCTCGTGGCGTCATCCACCTTCCATTCTCAGCCGCACGGCGGAGCCGTGCTGCTGGTGTGCGATAATTGCCATCATACTATTTCCATCCCAGCAGCACCCCTCCGGGGTGCGGCAGCTCCCCCCACGCCTTCCCCAGATACTCTTCCACGCACCGCTGCGCGTTGAAGTGTCCCATGAGCGAAATGGCCCGCTTCATCCGGCGGATCCACCGCTCGCGGTTGGGGTACTGGAACTCCGGGATCACCTGGTACTGGAGTTGCGTGTAGAGGTCCTCGGCGTCGATCTGCCGGGTGTCATCGGCATCCAACGCCTGTGCCAGGGGCCCGATGCGCCAGCCGGCCTGGGGGTCCATCTCGTAGCCCTCGATCCACCAGCCGTCGAGCGTGGAGAGGTTGAGGACGCCATTGAGGCATGCCTTCATGCCGGACGTCCCCGAAGCCTCGTGCAGGCGCATGGGCGTATTCAGCCACACATCAGCGCCGGCGACGAGCAGCTTGGCCAGTTCGGGATTGTAATTGGGAAGGTACACGATCTTCACGCAGTCCCGAAGTTCCTTCGACCGCTCGACCATGTGGCGGATCACTTCCTGAGAGAAGGGATCGTGCGGGTGGGCGTTGCCGGCGTGGATGATCTGCAGTTTGCCGCAGGCAACCTCCCGCAATCGAACAATATTTGTGTACAGTAGTTCCGGCCTCTTGTAGGGCACAACACGGCGTGCCGACACGATCGTGAGGCGGTCTAGATCGAGTGGAATGCCGGTTGCGGCATGCACGTGATCCAGGAGACGCTTCTTGGCCGACTCATGCGCATGCCAGAGATCGGCATCCGGCACCGTGCGAGCCCGATCCATCAGCAATTGCGGTCGGCCCCGCCATCCTTTGATATGGGCATCGAACAGGGCAGCCATCTCCGGGCAGAGCCACTCCAGATGATGCACACCATTGGTGATGTAATCGACGTTGTCATTCCTCAGCAGCTTCCTCGAAACCTGACGGTGGATGCGGGACACGGCGAACGTTCCCCGGCTCATCGCCATCGCCAGACGCGTCATGGAGAGAGCATCCTCCCCGGCGATACTCTTGATGTGCCACGGCAGATTGTCGCCGGCGATCTTCCATGCCGCATCGTAGGGAAACACATCGTGCCCGGCAGCGACCGGCGTGTGCGTGGTGAAGGCACAGGACTGTCGCACGTTCTCATCTCGGAAATCCCGCTCACGCAGAAGCTCGAGCGTGAGGAAAGCACAGTGACCCTCATTCATGTGATACGTTCCGACATCAGCGTATCCCAGAGCCCGGAGCATGCGGACACCGCCGACGCCCAGCACAAGTTCCTGCCGGATGCGCGTGGCCTGCCCGCCGCCGTAGAGATGATTCGTGATCAGGCGGTCATCCGGACGATTCTCCGGGAGATTTGTATCGAGGAAGAAAACAGGGATGATGTGATCGCCGCTCTTTTGCTCGTAGAGCCATACCCCCACCGTCACCTCTCGTCCCTCGATGGTGACGGTCACGGTTTGCAGGAGCCGCTGGAGGATCGTCGCGGGCTCCCATGGAATATCGCTGTAGGCTTGCGTCCCGTCTCCGTGAATCTCCTGGTGAAGGTACCCGTGCTGCCACAGACAGGTCACGGCCACCCCGGGCACCTGTAGATCCGCCATCGATCGCACGATGTCCGCCGCGAGCACCCCCAGCCCCCCCGCGAACGTCGGCATATCGCCACGGAGAGCGATTTCCATGGTAAAGTAGGCGACGGTCAGAGGTTTTTGCATTTCTTATGATTATATCACATTCCTTGATGAAAATCGACCCCCACATCTTCCGGCCTTCGCCCCGTGGCTACGGGGCTACGGCCGGCAAGCCGCGCCTCCTTCATTCTTCACAAGAACAATGATCTCACCTGTTATCTTCCGCGCCTATGACATCCGGGGCAAAGCCTACGAGCAGCTCACCCCCGACGCCTGCCGCCTCATCGGACAGGCGTTCGGCAACACACTCGCGGAGATGTACGGGATCGAGCACCCGAGCGTGGTGGTGGGCCGCGACGCGCGCACGCACGGTCCGGAGCTGGAGGCCGCGGTGACGGACGGCCTGATCGCAGCCGGCTGCCGGGTGCTCCTGATGGGCCGGACGCCGAGCCCTCTCAACTACTTCACCATCTGCGCAAAGAAGCTTGACGGAGGCGTGCAGGTGACGGCGAGCCACAACCCCAAGGAAGACAACGGGCTCAAGCTGCAACTGCGGGATGCGCACGCCTACAGCGGCGATGACCTGCAGTCGCTGCGCAAGCGCATCGAGAGCGGATCGGTGATGGCACGACCGGGGGGGACGACTGAAACCATCGATGCAGTCGAGCCATACCTCGCATTCATCGGGAAGACTTTCGCGGATGCAGGCCGCGGGAAAACCGTCATGGTCGACGGGGGCAACGGCGTCACCGGGCCGGTCTATTGCGAAGGACTGCGCCGTGCAGGGTGCGAGGTCATTGAACTCTACACGGAACCCGATGGAAACTTTCCGAACCACCCGGCCGATCCGAGCAAGCACGAGACGCTCAAGGAACTCCAGACGATGGTGACCGAGAAGAAAGCTGACATCGGTTTTGGGTTCGACGGCGATGGTGACCGTGTAGGAGTGGTGGATGAGAACGGGAAGATCCGGACCGCCGACGAGATCCTGCTCCTGCTCGCGAGGGACCATCTGTCACGCCACCCCGGCGCCCCTGTGATCTTCACGGTGAGCAACTCGGGCATTCTCCAGACAGAAATTGAGATGTGGGGTGGAAGGCCGGTGATGTGCAAAGTGGGTCACTCCTTCGTGGAGCACGCGATGCGGGAGCACGGGGCTATGCTCGGCGGTGAGCAATCTGGACATTTCTTCTGCGGCGAAGGGTACTATGGTTTCGACGACGCACTCGTGGTTGCGCTGCGCTTCCTGAATGCTCTCGGCGGGAAGCATGCATCGGATGTCATGAGCGACTTTCCTCTCGTCTATCAGTCTCCCGAGCGCCGCCCGCACTGCAGCGACGACGCGAAGACGGACGTCATCCGCAAGATCACCGAGTATTTTTCGAAGACTCACCCCGTCATCACGCTCGACGGCGTCCGCATCGACTTCGGGGACGGAGCGTGGGCGGGGGTCCGGCAGTCGAATACGAGCCCGTGCCTTTCTATCTGCCTGGAGGCACGGAGCCCGGAGAAGCTGAAGGAGATCGAACAGATCGTGCTCAGCCACTTGAAAACCTACACGGACATCCGGCTCTGAAGCATTCGTCTGTCCACTGATCACTGTCCACTGTACACTCCCCGCATGTGGCCCTTCCGCAAGCGCAAACGCACCCTCACGGAGAAGCTGATCCTCGGTCTGGTCATCGGAGGCGCCATTGGTTCCATCATCGGAAAGAAAATGATGGACAAGCATGACAAAGAGCAGGAAGGGGACGAAGGGCAATCCGATACATAAGCATCCGCATCATAATGGATCACCCCGACAATCATTCATCCAACTCCCCCACCAGGCTCCGCTCCATCAGCTCCCGAAGTCGAAGCGGCGTCTTCGCATGCGGCAGCGCCCACATGAGCTTCACGAACGCGCATTCGAAACTCATGTTCTTGCCGGAGATGATCCCGAGTTCCTCGAGTGTCAGCTGCTTTCGGTAGCGGTGCAGGTCGATGGCGCCGCGGAGCGACTGGGAGGTGATGACCACCGGAATGCCCGCGCGCTTCACCTCGCGCAACCAGGGAAACAGGTGCTCGCTGAGCATGCCCGGCCCGTAGGCTCGCATGACGATGCCATGCGGTTTGCTCTGGAGCACCGCATCCAGGTACGCCTGCGGCATGCTCGGTGTCAGTGTGATGACCAGCACATTCGGGTCAAACGTGGGCCGGCACTCGAGCGTGCGCTTGCGGCGGACCATCCGCCACGGGTGCAGACGCACCTCGGTCGAGAAGTCGGCGAGCGGCGGAAAGCGAGGGCTGTCGAAGGTCTGCAGGAGCGACTCGTCCACTTTCTTGGCGCGCGTGCCGCGCAGCACCTTCGGTCCCAGAACGACGCAGACTTCGGCGATGTCGAGCTGGGCGGCGCGGATGGCGAATATGAGATTCATCCGCCCGTCGCCGGCGATGTCGTTGATCGGGAGGAGGGCACCGGTGAGGATCACCGGCTTGCGCAGGTTCTGCAGCGCGAAGCTAAGCGCGCACGCGGTGTAGGTCATGGTGTTCGTCCCGTGGATGACCACAAATCCCTCGAAATGATCGTAGAGATCCTCGATCTTCTCCGCGATCTCCACCCAGTGACCGGCCGTGACCTCGGAGGAACCGACGTTCGCGATGGAGAAGAATTCCATCGATACCTCTTTCTGCATTTCCGGCATGGCCTTGTAGATGACGCTCATAGACTCCATCGCTTCGATGCGGCCGGACTTCTGGTTCATGACCATGCCAATGGAACCGCCGACGTAGAGGATGGCGATTTTGGGGCGGGGCATGGGTCGCGGGGGGAAGTTGACGAGAGTATATGGAGCGCCTGGGGCTAGGGCTAGGGCAAGGGTCAAGGCAAGGTTTTTCTCCCTGCCCTTGCCCTTGCCCTGACCCTGGTCACGGACCATTGCAAAGAAGGCAAAAATTTGCTACAATAATCGGATTTGCTCTTTTACAGACTCGCCTACCCATGGCAGGGAGAGACGAGGGGCGACGGCGGAACCTCCATCGTTGGAGCCTGTTCTCCGTGATCGGTCACCCCTCACCCCTCCCTGCCTCCGCCGCGGCTGACTACCGCGCAACAGAGGTTCCCTCCACCCTCTCCCGCATCGCGGGATTCTCGGAGGGATCTCAACCAACAAACACACACATCCCGCTCCCAGGGACGGACCCGTAAAGCCTACGGCCACGGGTCGCTACGCGGAGGCCGATACCCGAGACATCGGGTTACCCACACAAACACACACGAGCCGCACACTCCCCATTGTGCGAAGGGTAGGGAGTATGCTGTGAGAGTCGCACAGCACACTGCTCACTCTTTACGAGTGCGCAAGCGGCCCCGCACGCGCAAGCGCTGCGGGGCTTTGCTATACTCCGCACATGTCCCCGGCTGAACAAAGAGGCAAGCTCGTCTTGCTCATCGGCCCCAGCGGCGTCGGCAAGAGCGTGATTCTCACAATGCTCCGGAAGAACCACCCGGAACTCCGCTTCCCCCGGTCCGCCACCACCCGCGCGCGGCGGGCCGGCGAGGGTGATGAGCTCTACCATTTCGTGACCGATGCCGAGTTCGACCGGCTGCTCGCGAATGGGAAGTTCATCGAGACTGCCATCGTCCACGACCAGGCCCGCTACGGCACGCTGGTCGACGAGATCATACCTTCTATACAGCAAGGTCATGTCGTCGTGCGCGAAGTGGATGTGCAGGGATTCGATTCCATCCGTGGAAGTCCCCTCTTCTCCGGGACGGGAGCGCCGTACCGGCTGCAGTCGATTTTCATCCTGCCGGAAAACAAGGAACAGTTGATCGGGCGCATCACCAGGCGCGCACCCATCGCGGAGAAGGAGCTGGAGCGACGGATGGCAAGCATGGAAAAGGAGCTGGGCTACGCGCGCTTCTGCGATCACACCGTGATCAACCCCGCTGGCAAACTGACACAAACGTACCGGCAAGTGGAAGAACTGATCCTGCGAGAAGATCAAGGACGGTCAACGGGGATTCATTGACCGGCATATGAGTTGACTACATTATGTATTCAATTTCCCCCGCCCCTATGAACGTGTGGCATACACGCGCGATGGTCATGACCGTGAGCCTCCTGTCCGGGGCCCTCATGTACTCTATGGCACACGCACAGACAAATCTTCCGGTGAGCTGCAACGGATTCTCGGGGGCATGGTGGCAGTGCCACGACGGAACGGAGAAGAAGGATACGGGCAGCGCCTGTGTGCCATCCGAGAAATGGAGCTTGGAGGCGCGCAATTTCTGCAAGGACCATTGCAAGGAGACAGCGGGGGTCAGGAGGTGCGGGGTGAATTCCTTCAGCGCCGGCACGGCCTGCACGATGAGTGAATGCAAGGCAACGGCTGTGGTGTGCCCGAGCGCGGAAGAGCAGATCAAGCACTGCGGGGGACGCAGCTTCATTACAGTGGAGGAGAAAGGCTGCAAGAAGGTGAAGTGCGCGGAGCCGCCGTCCGTCCGCTGTCCGCTCACGGACGAGGATGTGCGCAGGAAAGTCGCCTCCTGCGCCGAGAGGGGCGGGAAGCCGGAGACGATGTCGAACGAGAACAAGAGTTGCATCGTCTCCGTCACGTGCACCGGCGGAGGGCAGACCGGGACACTGGACGGTCCCACCATCAGCGAGATCATCGGTTGCAAGAAGCAGAAGATCGATGGCTGCCACGTCATCTGGTGCGACGATGGGTTCAAGACCCGCGTGTGTCCCGATGAAAAGAAGAAGGAGCCGGTGACGCCATCCTTCAGCGGCCCCTGCGCCGAGCACGAGCGGGCGCTGTGGGATATCAAGGGCTCGCTCAAGGGCGGTTCCGGGAATGAATTCGAACGGAAACTGAAGGATGCGCAGAAGAAGCTGGAGGAGTGCCGGAGAAAGAACGCATCCATCCGACCGTCCGCTGCCCCCGCAGGCCCCACCGCCGCCGATGCCAATTGCGTGTACAAGATCGAGGGCAACTGCAAGTTCAAAGTGTGCGGGGAAACCGTCGTCGCCAAGACGTGCGAGGAACGGAAACCGTAAGCAAAAGATCAAGGAAGGGCAGTTCGACCATGTTTTGTTTGTGATCTGTTGGGCCCTTCGATTCGCGCTCTGGCGCTCACTCAGAGTCATTCGACTCGCCCAGAATAAATAATGGCCCGAGGCCGCAGCCGAGGACCGTGAGCGAGCGAAGCGAGTCGAATGGTGGAGATGAGGGGACTTGAACCCCTGACCTTCTGCATGCCATGCAGACGCTCTAGCCAGCTGAGCTACATCCCCACGGGAGTTGGTGGAAGTTTTGGCCCTTCGATTCGTCGCGCTGCGGCGCTCCTCACTCAGGGTCATTCGACTCGCTGGAAAAGTAATGGCCCGAAGGACCATGAGCAAGCAATGCCACGCAGTGGCTGCGAGTCGAATGGTGCGCCCGGCAGGATTTGAACCTGCGACTTCCAGATCCGCAATCTGGCGTTCTATCCGGGCTGAACTACGAGCGCACGTTGGTGGAAATAAAGATCGAATTGCTGGACGAACGCATCTTATCTATCGCGCCATGCGCGTTCATCTAACAACAACGCTCCTGAGCGAATGTACCCATGTCCTGACGGCGCATGGCTGGGCCGGGCTGAACTACGAGCGCACGGTGATGAGAAAAAGATCGAGCGAACCCTCTGTAGACAAGAAGCCCGGAGGGCTGCCTGCCCACCGTAGCCCAGAGGCGGAGGCGGGAACTACGAGCGCACGGTGATGGAAAGAAAGATCGAAACGAACATCGAAACGAACCTAGGAACAAACACCCGTACTACGAAAGAGCGATGGCAGCCTACCATTGCACTCAGACAGAAACAATGCTTCTGCATGCATTCATGCCCGTTCCTTAGAGTAGCGCGGATCCGATGTTGCGCGGATCCGATACTGAAATACAAAACAAATAGAACGAATTGATAAGCGAAAATATTGGGAGGAGACAATGTTGAATGATTAAATGTAAGGAAATTCGCCCTCCCCCTCCTCATTTATGTTGTACGCTCACGCATTACCTCTTCGCGATGTCCTTCCGCTGCCTCGCAGATACACACCTCGCAGACCGATGAGGCTCGTCGCGAGCGCATTGCTTCCGTTGTTCTTCTTCACCATGGTGCTCCCCGTGGAGGCGGCCGACCGCTTCTGGGTGGGGCAAGGAACAGATAAGAACCGGTGGGAGAGCACTGCAAACTGGGCCACAACCCGCGCTGGCGCGGGCGGCGCGAGCATCCCTGGCACAAGCGATGTCGCCATCTTCGATGCGGGCGGCGGCGGCGTGCAGGCGAACATCCGCAGCAACGTCTCCGTCGGGGGCCTGCAGCTCAACAGCACCTGGACGGGATCCCTGCTCCAGGGAACCGGCTCCATCACCGTCGGCTCCAGCAACTTCAAGGTGGGGAGCGGGCGGTTCGTCGGCGGTAACGCGGCGATCATGAATGCCGGGACGTACACGCAGACCGGCGGGGTCGTGACGGGCATTATGAACAACTTCGTCAGTTCCGGCAGTGTTTCGATTACGAAAGGAGCTGCGTCGGCCTACTCCACCTTCACCTCCACCGGCACGATCATCCTCGATGGCAACGCCGACCAGAACTTCACGGTTGGGGCCACCGTCTCGAAGACGTTCAAGAACCTGACACTCGATAACTCCGGTGCCGGCACGAGCGACGATATCGTCGTGAACGTGAACGGGGGCCTCTTCCTCTCCGGCGCGCTCGTGATCACGCTCGGAAACCTGGACCTGACGACCAACTCAAATGCCCTTGTCGTCGATGGCGGCATCACCCTCGCGGATGCGGCGGAAGCTACATTGACCACGAACTCGAATGTGACCGCCTCGGGAACCATTACGGTGAATAACGCTGCGACCATCACGGTCACGGCGGGAACGTGGACCCTCAACGACGACAGCGACCAGACGGTCGATCTCGATGGGCAGAGCCTCTACGGCCTCACCATCAACAACACCGGTGGCGGCACCAATGACGACATTGTGATCGCTGCGGACGGCCAGCTGAATCTCTCCGGTGCCCTCACCATCACCCTCGGGAATCTTGATCTCACCACGAACACGGAGACGATGGTTGTGGATCGGGGGATCACTGTGGCGAACTCCGCACAGGCGACCCTCACGACGAACAGCAACGTCACCGCGTCCGGCACCATCCTCGTGAACGACGATGCCGTCATCACGGTGACAGGGGGAACCTGGACGCTCAACGATGACAGCGACCAGACCTTCGACATCGACGGCCAGAGCATCTTCAACCTCACCATCAACAATGCAGGAGGGGGAACGAACGATGATGTAACGGTTGCGGGGGGATCCCTGCAACTCTCGGGGGCGCTCACGGTCACGCTCGGGGGCCTCGACCTCACGACGAACAGCCTCGCCATGATCACCGAAAGAGACATCACGCTTGCGGACGCGGCCCAGGCCACCCTCACAACGAACAGTAACGTGACGGCCTCCGGCACCATCACCGTCGGCGACGCTTCCACGCTGACCGTCACCGCCGGCACGTGGACGCTCAACGATGACAGCGACCAGACGGTGGACCTCGACGGCCAGAGTCTCTACGGCCTCACCATCAACAACACCGGCGGTGGTACCAATGACGACATCATCATCGCCGCCGACGGCCAGCTGAACCTCTCGGGCGCTCTCACCATCACGCTCGGGAACCTCGATCTCACGACGAATACCGAGTCGATGGTCGTGGACAGGGGGATCACTGTAGCGAACTCCGCACAGGCGACGCTGACGACCAATAGCAACATCACGGCATCCGGCAGCATCCTCGTGAATGACGATGCCGTCATCACGGTGACCGGGGGAACATGGACGCTGAACGATGACAGCGACCAGGCCTTCGACATCGACGGGCAGAGCATCTACAACCTCACCCTCAACAACACCGGGGGAGGAACCAACGACGACGTGACAGTGGCAGGCGGCTCTCTGCAGCTCTCGGGGGCGCTCACTGTCACGCTGGGGAACCTGGACCTGACGACGAACAGCCTCGCCATGATCACCGACAGAGGCATCACCCTGGCGGACGCTGCGCAAGCCACGCTCACGACGAACTCGAACGTGACGGCATCGGGAACCATCACCGTGGGCGATGCCTCGACGCTGACCGTCTCCGCGGCCACGTGGACGCTGAACGATGACAGCGATCAGACCGTGGATCTGGACGGCCAGAGCCTCTACAACGTGACAATCAACAACACCGGAGGTGGCACCAATGACGACATCATCATCGCGGCCGATGGTCAGATGAATGTTTCGGGTGCATTAACGATTACGCTGGGGAACCTCGACCTCACAACGAACACGGAGACGATGGTGGTGGACCGGGGGATCACGCTTGCTGACGCAGCACGTGAGCGCGGGGACGTGGACATTGAATGACGACAGTGATCAGACGGTGGATTTCGATGGGCAGGCGCTCTTCAGCCTCACCATCTTGAGCGGCGGCGGCGCATCCTATGACAATATCATCGTTGCCAATAACGGTCAGCTCCTGCTCTCCGGCGCCCTCGTTATCACGAACGGCAACCTGGACCTGGACACGAACAACGAGGCACTCTCGGTCACCGGCAACGTGACCCTCGCAGATGACGCGGACGCGACGCTCACGACGGGGGACAACATGTCCATCGGCGGGAACCTGACGGTGAATGATGCCGCGACGCTCACGGTTTCCGGCGGAACGCTGACCTTCAACGGCACCGCCGACCAGACGATTGATTTGGATGATCAACGACTCAACAACCTGACGCTCAATAACACCGGCGGCGGCACGAGCGATGACATCATCATCGCGAATAACAGCCAGCTGCTGCTCTCCGGTGCACTCACCATCACACTGGGGAATCTGGACCTAACCACGAATACCGAGCCGATGGTCGTGGACAAGGGGATCACGCTCGCGGATGCAGCGCAGGCCACGCTGACCACGAACTCGAATGTGACGGCATCGGGAACCATTACGGTGAATAACGCGGCGACCATCACGGTCACGGCGGGAACGTGGACCCTCAACGACGACAGCGACCAGACGGTCGATCTCGATGGTCAGAGCCTGTATGGCCTCACGATCAACAACACCGGTGGCGGCACCAATGACGACATTGTGATCGCTGCGGACGGCCAGCTGCTGCTCTCCGGTGCCCTCACCATCACACTCGGCAACCTCGATCTGACCACGAATACCGAGCCGATGGTCGTGGACCGGGGGATCACCCTCGCCGATGCCGCGCAGGCGACGCTGACGACCAATAGTAACGTGACGGCATCGGGGACAATCACCGTGAACGATGCAGCCACCATCACCGTGAGCGCGGGGACGTGGACATTGAATGACGATAGCGACCAGACGGTCGACCTCGATGGACAGAGTCTGTACGGCCTCACCATCAACAACACCGGTGGCGGCACCAATGACGACATTGTGATCGCTGCGGACGGCCAGCTGAACTTGTCTGGAGCCCTCACCATCACTCTCGGGAACCTGGATCTGACGACAAATACGGAGACGATGGTGGTGGACCGGGGGATCACGCTCGCGGATGCAGCGCAGGCGACGCTCACGACGAACAGCAATGTGACGGCTTCCGGGACGATCACGGTGAATGATGCAGCCACCATCACCGTGAGCGCGGGGACGTGGACATTG
>VMEW01000026.1 GCA_007375735.1 Candidatus Peregrinibacteria bacterium Greene0416_19 | reverse complement strand
CCGCAGCCGATTGAAGTCCTCAAAAAGGAAAACCATGACTTTACCGCTGCATCAAGCCGCCAGTGCGTTTACATGTTTGTGTTTACCGGACACGAGTGAATGCATGCAAAAAATTTCGCGGCGTCCCTGACGCCACCCCATTGTCTCCGTGTGTCGCAGTGTTTCATGAACCACGTCTGTGAGGAATCAATCATGTTGCGTTCAAAGAATCGTTCTGCATTTACCCTTATCGAGCTCCTGGTCGTCATCGCCATCATCGCGGTGCTGATCGGGCTGCTCCTTCCCGCCGTGCAGAAGGTGCGGGAATCGGCCAACCGCATGAGCTGTTCCAACAACCTGAAGCAGATGGGATTGGCCATCCACAACTTCCACGACGCCAACGGGCGGGTACCAAGCACCGGCCAGTGCAACTCGTTCCAGGCATCGGCAGGCGGCTCGGTCAGCAACCAATTCCAGACACACGGCTTCTTCGTCTGGATCCTGCCGTACGTGGAACAGGACAACCTGTTCAAGATGTTCAATACCACGGCAACACTGACGGAGACGGGATACCGGGATATACCGGGTCTCGTTTCCGTCCATCCCGAGTCGCGTGGCTATTGCTACGACGACAACCGCTGGCCCGACGGTCAGCGAGCGGCGAAGACCGACTTGAAAGTCTATCGCTGCCCCAGTAATGCATACCATTCACCTGCTCCGGATGGGTACGGGCAAACGGATTACATGCCGATTGTCCAGACCGACATTCATCCTGTGACAGGGATCCGTAATCGAAACGCGATCGGACTGGGGTTGCTCCGATGCAACAAGACAACCTTTGCGGCAGCCACGGACGGCTTGTCCAACACACTGGCTTTGTGCGAGGACAGCGGACGTACCGATCCTCGCGTGGGAATCGGTACTTGGAGCCACTACGGTTCGTTCACGCCCAGTGGCTATCGTGCAGATCCCACCAACATCCCCTTCCCCGGCGCCAGGCGTGTGAGTGCTTGGGCAGATGGGGACACTGCCAATGGTGTCTCCGGGCCACCGAACGCTGTCGTCGGGGCTCTCAAGGGCGTGGTCAATCAGAATGCACAGCCGATTGGCGGTCCTAGCGACTGTCGCTGGCAGGTGAACAACTGCGGCCCGAACGATGAGCCGTTCAGCCTCCATCCGGGAGGCATGCTCGGTCTGTTCGGTGATGGAAGCGTGCGATTCATTCAGGCAAGCATCACACCGCAGGTGATGCGCATGATCGTCACGCCGGATGGTGGGGAGGTCCCGCCGTCTGACTTCTAGGATGGAGCATAGTAACCGGTGGGCACTGGTGCCCACCGGCTCAGTACGGAGGAAACGATGAAACGGTTCGTTATGATTGCAACTCTCATGTCAATTGTCACCGCACTCGGTTGCGGGGGCGTGCCGCCACCCAAGTACTTCACCGTCAAAGGAAAAGTGCAAGGAATACCGTCGAACGGCACGGAAATCTTCTTTGCCTCAACGACCATCGAGAACTTGCAGATAGGAAGCTCTGTCCAGCCATCTGGCGAGTTCGAGATCCCGCACTTCTTCACGGGAGGAAAATATGCGGTGTACTTCAAGGGATCCAAAGTCCCGAAGAAGTACCTCTCTCCTCGGACATCCGGCCTCACGGCCGATATCGGTGAATCCGGGGGAGAGTTCACTTTCACTCTCCAATAGAAAGGAGGCAAAGCACGGCACCTATTGGAGGTGCCGTGCAGACGAGGCAGGGAAGGGTTCGGCCGGTTGACCCATTGCCGTTGGGAACCCAGCTCACACGGGTACGTGTGGGCTTTTTGAGCTGACAAGACCGCATGCCAGTATCCCGATTCTGCGCTACACTCGTCATCGCTCCATGACGCGCGAAGAAACCGTTGCCCACTGGCTGAAAGGATCTTCCGATGCAGTTGAGGTTGCCCGATTGGCTCATGGCGCCGGCAAGTACGCGCTGACCCTGTTCAACTGTCACTTGGCTGTTGAGAAGGCGCTGAAGGCGGCGTTCATAGCAGAACATGACCGCGAGCCTCCGCCGACACACAACCTAGGCATGATTGCAGGACAACTCACCTCTATCCGCATATCCGATGACGATCGAACAGCGCTCGCGGAGCTGACGGACTACGCCGTCGCGGCCCGCTATGACGATCCCAACTGGGCAGAACGCCAAGCGACGGAAGAGGCAACGCAACAATGGCTCGCCAGGACCGAGCAATTACTTACGTTGCTGCAACCATGAAAAAAACAGCCGGGGTATTGTTGGCGCGATCACTGAAAGAACGCCTCTTGAGACGCGGCTACCCCATCCGGCAGGTCTACCTGTTCGGGTCCGTGGCGCAGGGCACAGCACGCGAGGACAGTGACGTCGATATCGCCGTGATTTGCGACCCCTTCCTGCCATCCAAGCATGATGAAAACGTGCAATTCCTCCTGATGGGCAACCATGTGAATCTGCGCATCGAAACGGTGTGTCTGCATCCCGCGGATTTTCAGAACAAGTACTTCACCCTCGCCCGCGAGATCGAGCGGACGGGAGTGGAGGTGTGATGCAACTCAAAAGCCCCCGTAGGATCGCCCTGGAACGGGAATGGTGGCAGACCGCCAGCCAGTCCCGCGTGGCCAGGACATCCCGGGCAAACCGGGGCTCCACCGTGTCGCCGTCGCGCAGCAGCGTGCCGGCCGGCTGCGGGCGCCCGTTGATCCTGAGCCCCCGCAGCCGGCCGCTCCGCCGGCCGTAGACGTGGCAGATGAAGTCCAGGGCGCTGACCGGCCGCTTGAGATGGTAGAGCTCATTCCTGTCGTCGAAGACCGCAATGTGATCTTCCCGGAAGTACGTGCGCAGGGCCTCCTCAAACTGCCGGGGCGACCGCACCTCCTCGCGCAGGCTCTGGAGGTTGCGAAACAGGTTGACGCGGCTGGGGCGCGCGTCCAGGGCGTACAGATAGTTCTTGTACTCGCCGTGTTTCGCCACTCCGAATTCGCACTCGCGGTGCATCTCCCCGGTCCGGATCTGGATCTCGATCGGCTGCTCGGAGATGCCGGGCAGCGGGTAGACCACCGTGTGAATGGACCGGTAGCCGTTCTCCTTGGGCGCGCCGATGTAGTCCTTCAGCTTGCCCGGGATGGGATGGAAGGACCCGTGGATGACGCCGAGCGCGCGGTAGCAGTTGCCCACGCCGTCCACGATGACCCTGAGCGCCAGGCGGTCGGTCAGCTCCTGGAACAGGCGGTTCTTGAGGACCATCTTCCGGTACATGGCGTATAGCCCCTTGATCCGGCTTTCGATCCGGCAGGGAATCCCCTCCTCCGCAAACCGGCTGGTGAGGAACCGTCGGGCATGCTTCAGGCAGGCCGCATCCAGCGTGGCATGCGCCAGGAGCTGCCCTTCCAGGTTTCGGACGATGCGGGGCTGCAGCAAACGGAAGCAGGCGTCCTCCATCTCGTGCCGCCACGCGTGCATCCCCAGGCGTCCGGCGATGGAGGAGTACATGTGCAGAGTCTCGGTGGCGATGCGCCGTTGGAGCGGCTTGGCGAAGCGCCCAAGGTGACGGACATCGTTGAGCCGGTGCGCCATGCGCAGCGGCAGCAGCCGGTCATCGGCGGCCAGGGCGGCGATGAATTTGTCCAGATCCTCGGTATTCGCGTCGATGTGCAGCCGCCGGAGCGGGTGCATCCGCTGCACCAGCCTGCGCTCCTCGACGGTGAGCGGCGATCCGGCAAGCAGCCGGTCCCCATCGGGATGCACCAGAAGGTCGTGGAGGATCGCGACGGCGAGCAGAGACGGATCGTCCGCCAGCTCCCGCAGCGTCACGGCCACCTCGGTGCCGTGTTCGGCGTAACTCTCCCCGCTGCGGCGCCGCAGGTCCGACAGGTGTATCGCAGCAAAGCGGCTCGCTTCCTCCACCCGCAGCCGCCCCCCCTTCTGTAGGCGACGGGAGAGCGGGAGCCGGAGGTCACGCGGGGGCATGCGTGCCCATGCTAGCATTTATGGCATGAGCTTGAGAGCCTTATCGCTCTCATCCACCGTAGCGCTCCCGAAGTTTCGCTACTTTTTTCTTCACTGCTTCCTCCGGATCTTCTCTCCTCCCGTACGCCTCACCGGCGACGACGGTGAGGACGCCGCTGAAATTGCGGGAGAATGCCTTGCCGCCGTAGAGCTCTGCCCACTGATCGATCACCTGAGGAGTGGGCGGACCATTGGTGGAGTCATAGACCGGACGGCGTGGGATGTATTCCTCGTTGTCCTGCATTCTTGGTCGCACGAGCATGATTGCCCCGTCCGCCCTCGTGATGGGGGACTCCTCCCCTTTCCGCAGACGCCGCGAGGGCGGGACCGTCACCGCCTCCAGACGTCGCTCCTTGCCGGCCGTCCGGCGCGCATCAGCACGGAACGCCTGTTCGCTCAGGAGCGCATGGCCGGGCACCCACCGGAACCCGTCGTCCGGGAACGATTGACGGTGGTCGAGGACCACGAAGGGAGTAGCGCTGAGGGTACTGTTGCTGAACTGCTGCTGGGTCACGAGCAGCCGGTCCCGGGGACCCCGCAGATCGCGCCCGTGCAGCAGCCGGCCAATCAGGTGGTACAGCACATCCGGCGTGACCCTCGCGCCGATCAGGAGCTGGCGAATGGCAGGAAAATCGAGCGTGTCCTTCACCATGGCAGGCGAGCTGACCAGCACGCTCGCGCCGTCTCGCTGCTCCGCGAACCAGAGCTGCAACGCCTCCCGATCTTCGTCACCGCCTGTGAAACCGTACACCTGGGCGTCCTCCTTCCTCCGCTTGCGGAACTCGTCGCGAAGCCGCTTGATCATGATGGGAACCAGACGGGTGTGGACCACGAGCAGAGTGTTGCCGCGCGCAGGTTGGGGCAGGTGAAGCTGCTCGAAGTACTGAAGTGTGCGGAAGAACTCCTCTGTCAGCTGGTCGAGCCCCTCCTGCGACTCCGATGGGTAGTGCGGCATCTCGGCCGAGGGGAACACGCGTACGCCGATGCTCGGGAGCACGCCCCGGCGGATGGATTCGGGGAAGGAATGCCGGGGCGACCGCTGCTCCCAGCCGCGCCCTTCGTACCACTGGGAACCCGCCGCAATGACGAGCGGCGGCTCCTTTGCTCCGGCACTCAGGACCGGACCCTGGAACGACATGTGGTGCCGGCGCTGTTTCTCGTCACACAGCACGAGTTCAATCCGGCGATGGAGGTCCGCCCCGAGTGTCTGGATCTGCAGACTGCTCGTGAACAGACTCGCCGGTACGAGGGCCACTTTTGCTTCCTCCGGCGATACGGTCCGGATTCCCACCGATTCGCGGGCGTAGACAGGGTAATCCCGCGGTATGGCGTACGCCGCATCGCCAGTGAATGCATTGAGTGTCATTCCCGCATCTTTCGGCGGCGGCAGGATGCTCAGCAGCTCCGGCTTGCCGCCCGAGCCGCGGACCGTGGTAGCGGAGCCGCAGAGGATCTGCGCCAGATTCGTGAGCATCATTCCGGCCTGCGCATCGTCATGGACAGCATGTGCGAGCGATAGTCCATCCCGGGCGTGCGCCAGGAGTTCCCTGCGCGCCGTCTCAATGGAAGCAGGCCTGTGCGCGCAGATCTGCCGCCACACGGCCAGCGGGAAGTATGCACGCATAAAATACCGGTCGATACGGACGAAGCTTCCATACGTGCGCCGCACGTCGCGCTCCGTGAACTCGTACGGCGGGGTGCGCAGGATGCGGGCCCGCCCGGCGCTGTCCCCGCGCACCTTGCTTGAGAGCTGGTACGGCTTGGCGGTGGCGTAGGCCACGGCACCCAGGAGCCCGCGCATCTGGAGCCGCACACACGCCTGCAGCAGTACGCCCAGCGTGAGCGTCTTGCCGGTGCCCGGCGCACCCTCGATGGACACCGAGCGGGCCGCATCCCTGCCGCGCGGCAGCGTGAGGGCGGCCCAGAGCAGGTGCCCCCACTGATGATCGTAGAGGGTCTTGCCGTTCACCACCCCTCCCCTTTCTTCGATCTCATCCAGGAGGGTCAAGAGTTCCCGGGAGAGATTCTGGTGCAGCGCCGGCGCTGCCACGTATTGCTGCAGGAAAACATCGGCCCGATCCGGCGGGTAGACGGCTTGGGGGTTCTCCTGCGGCGGGAAGATCTCCCGCAGTCGCAGCAGCCGCTCGCGGTAGTGCGTCCGGAAGGCATCCATCGGCTTGGACGCATCCGACGACCGGCTGAAGGATATCAGCTCGGGAAGTGCATCGGGAGCGGGAGGAGAGTGACCTGGCATGGGAACCTGCCTGAAAGGCGCCGATGCTACCACGCACCGGCGGCCGCAGCCATCATAATGAACGACGGCCCATTGACCCCGCGCACGATCGCAGTACCATCCGGAATCCTATGTCAGAGCGCAACGATCAGAGCGAGCCTGCCCGACTGATCCCCCTCCGGGGGCTCGCAAGCCACGATCTGCGTCTGGCCCGCGTCCGCAACGGCAAGCTCCTGGCCATACGCGAAGAACTCAGGGCGAGGGATGTGGAACCGGAAGAATCGATCGCCCTGCTGATCGCGGAAACGCGGATCCTGACCCTGGGGCTCGGCATCAAGACCTTCGCGCGCATCGCGCGCATCCATCCCAACGCGGCGCAGAACGTCGAGCGGACCGACGCGCGGCCCGAACACAACTCCTACGCGCGCGTCCATGCCGCCTGGCGCAAGCTCGGGGTTCCGGAGGAGACGCGCGAGCGGTTGATCGGTCTGCTGGTACCGGAAACGGACACTGAAGGCCGGCCGCTCCGGGACACGGTGAACGGTCTGTACTGGACCTACTACTACCGGCGGGGCGAGCGCGCCTTTGCGAGCGCGACAAGGAAAGCGACGATGCACCGCCGTCCGCTCAGCTACGGCACGCTGTGGCAGCGGCACGCCGCCGGCATGGTGCCAGATTTTTCAGAGGTGCATGCCACGAGCGAGCTCCTGGGGGAGGACACGCATCACGCCACGAGCGTGTGGACAGCGGACAAGGAGCGGCAGCTCCGCGCACAGGGGGGGGTGCATCCCCTGCTCGTGCGGCTGCTGACAGGGCTGGAAGCGCGGGAGGTGGCATCCATGACGACGGACAGGCTGAAGGACCTGGGTGCCTCCGACAAGGCCGCCGCGCTCCTGATGCAGGGACGGCTCGCCCCGGTGGAGAGCGTGTCGGATCTGATCGACTGGACCATTCCCCTCCCCGATCAAGCGGAGTTCCGGACGCGATGGAAGGAGGCCTGGGAAGAGGCGGAGGCGAAGAGCTTCGCCTCCGCCTTCGAGTGCATTCGTGATCGGCAGGGGTGGACCAACCGCCAGCTTTCGTCCCTCCTGCGTTCCGCGCGTGCTGCGATGAAGGGCACGCCAGCTATCCGGACGAACGATGCACGCTCCGGGCATGCTCGTGATGCAAAGCCATCCAACGACCTCCGGCGGATGTATCGCGACCATGCCTCCTCGGAGAAGGTACCGGCGCTGGCCGCGATCGACCTGGTGACGAGCAACCCACACGCGATCGACGAACAGGATGAGGATGCGCGCAGGGAACTCATCCGGCTCTTTCACTGCGGCGCGCGGCACCAACTCCACGGGAGCGGCGTGGCAGATTCTCCCTTGCGGGCGGAGCGGACGCTGTGCGGCGTCAGCCTCGGGCGCCTGGCGGACGCAGCGGGGATAGACCGCAAGGAGATTATTGCAATCGAACAGGGGCGAAAAAAAGTCACCGTTGCGAAGGAGCGTGCACTCATCTCGCTCGCTCGCTCCGTCCCGGCCGCCCTCGTCGAGGCCGTACGCGAGGCTGTCCGGATGCTCCACGCGCCCGTCGACGCCGTCCCGAATGTAGTGAGCACCCTCCGTCGCAGGCTCGGGAGCGGCATCGCCGTCACGGAGCGGATGCGGCAGAGCGATGATGACCTGCTGCGGCATCCGAACACCGGCAACGCACGGTACCGTCTCCGGGCTCTGCGGTCGATCGAGGATGGATCGCTGGTTCCTTGCTGGCCGGTCCTGCGGCGGATGCTGGAGATGGAATCGCTCCAGCCGGGAGAGAGTCTGGAGCGCGACTGGTACCTGCGCATGGCGGCGTACCTGGCGAAGCTGCCCAACTGGTGCCACCCGCTCCCCCGCGCGCTGGGGATGGTGGTGTTCCATCAGGCGCCGTCACTGACGATGTTCTGCGAGCACCAGATGGGCGGCATGCACCCGGCCATGCTGGTACGCAACGTGCATCAGCTCGGCGGAACGGGGTACGACACCACGTGGCCCTCGGTCAGCCGCTATCTGGACGGTGCCGGACTGGCCATGGATGACCCGCAGCGGGTGTTCATGGAACTGCTCTTCCCCCACAAGGACGCGATCGCCGGGGCGCTCCGCCGTCGCAACGCTCGAGCCGTCACCACGATGGTTCAGGAAGTGCTGGACCAGTGGAAGCTCCTGGTCTGGGAGGGGGGCGGCAGTGCCGAAGAGCACATCCACAAGTTGGGGCTCACGGCGCGGGAACGGGGGACGGCGGCGACCAACATCTGAATCAAGTGGCCTGCCATGAAGCGTGTTCGCCGCTGCGAACTCTGCTTCGAGGCAGCCCGAGACGTCTACATCACACATCGGCCATCCATCTGGCGGCCGCTCACCGTCGTATCGCGTTACTGCGCCGGATGTTGACGGCGGGCTTGCGCAGCGTCGCATTGACGGAGGAAATGGAAGACGACGAGCGCGTGATCCCCGTGATCCCTGTTTGCGACGGAACGAGCTTTCTGCCGGAAGAGGAGGAGGAGGAGGAGGAGGAGGAGGAGGAGGAGGACCGGATCATGGTACGCACAGGTGCAAGCGTTCGGGCCTGGGAGGAGGAGGATGCGGAGGTATTCACTTTCGTGCCGGTGAAAGACGGGAAATTGTTCTTGATATCCGCCATGCCCGGCGTGCTCTTCCAGGTCCCTCCGCCGCAGTCGATGTAGTCCTCGTTAAAATACTCCCGGAAGTTCCCCCAGCCGTAGGTCACCAAAGCGGATTGGTAGTACGCCTCCGCGACATCGATGGAGGTCGACGTGCGGGAGAGTCCGGATTGCAGCGTGGTCTTGAAGCGCGTCTTGTCGGATCCGCCGATACCTTGCTGGGCGGGGTCGTCGATCATGCACTGCGCCTCTTCGTTGACATACTCGCAAGCATCAATGAGCGGCTCAATGATGCCCGAGATCTTGCCGCAGTATTCTGTGACCCGCTCGGTGATGAGCTGCAACCACTTGGTGTAGTACCACCCGTCTCTGGACGAAGAGGATTCGACGGGATCGAGGCTCTCTGAAGAGGCAGGAACGGGGCAAACGGTCATCAGAGACATACCATCGCCATGCGGCGATGGCAGAGCATCGATGTCTGTTTCCAGACGCGCTTCGGCAGTCGTCGAGCGGTTCTGGACCTGGGAGGCATTCCCGCGGCATCCTTGGGCGACGTTCTCGAGATCATCCAGGTACTGCTCGATCTTCGTGGACTCGCCCTTGAGCGCGCAGTCCCCGCGCATCGCGTTGTAGGGCGGAGTCGGCAGCGTGTACGTCTGCGCAACGGCGGACGGGCAGCGCAGCGGGCCGGTCGCAGGCTGGAGTGAAGACGTGGTGGGGACCGCAGGAACCCTCCGGGCGGACGATGCCGCGCCGGAACGGGCGAAGCCCGCTGTGTTCCTGGGAACGACCGTGGCGGGGGCGGTCCGGATCATGCGGTTCCCGGCCGGGCCGGCCTGTGCGACGGTCGCTGAACCAATCAAGAGCGCAAGCGCGACGAACGAAAGAGTGCGGCGAGTGGAGATCATGCGTCACAGAGTAGATGGAAATGGCTGCAGGGAAAAGCTCATTGCAATTGGGTTGAGAATCACTTGCCTGTACACTCCGTTACCTATGACTCAGCGCTTCCTCCGCTTCCGCATCGGCTTCGCCATTGCATCATTCCTGCTCCTTGCACCCGCATTCGCTGCCGCGAAGCCCATCACCGCGCCCGTGGCCATTACTCATGATGGTATGACAGCCGGAAACGTCGCGATGGTGTTGCGCAAGAATGGAGATCTTGTCGTCATTTTCAATTCCGGCGCGGAGCCAAACGGCACCTTTGCGTCGATCTCCAAAGATAAGGGCAAAACATGGTCTGCGCAAACGTATATCAACTCTGGTTGGGACAGGGCTGCTCTCTTGGAAAATCACGATACGCAGCTCGTGCTTGTGTCCAACGAAGGCAGTGGGTACAGCGTTTCCATTTCTGATGACGGTACAACATGGCGGTCGATCGGCATGATTTCTATTTTGCAGCCGAATTACATCATCGGCGATCTCATGCAGGCTAAGGACGGATCGTACTACTTTACCTACTCTTCCTACGAAGAACCACAGCCGATCCATATGTATGTATACGTCAGTCGTTCCCACGATCTCAAGGGTTGGAGCAAACCCGTGCAGATCTCCAAGAACGGCTACTCTGAATTCAGTTCTTCTATGGTCCAGAATAAGAATGGATCCTTTGCTCTCGCCTATCACTCCTCCCCAGAGAAAGGAATGATGTTGTCCACGTCCAAGAACGGGCAAACATGGACAACACCAAAACGTATGACACATACTGGGATGGAAGCGCCGATTCGTTTACGTCTTACCACTCTCTCTTCAAAACCGGCATTGGTCTACGGAAATGACAAGACTGCGAACCTGATCCTTCCAAGAGGCTCGCGCTGGAGCCGCTCAACAATCATCTACTCCCCTTCGTATTTTGAATCGGCTGTTGTCGATATGGGCTCGGGCACGCTCGGCATCGCATTTTTTCCTGCAGCGGAAGGCCCGCGCAATATCTTCTTCAATACCATCCAGACGCGGTAATTGTTTTCGTGTGAGGCTTCTATGAGCGGCCCCGCGGGGAATGCGCTTCGGCTTCGGCTACGCCGACATCTTCAGCTATCTCGGCGCAGTGCCCAGCACGAAGCCGGATGGCAAACCATAGGCTTCTAAAAAAAGATCTTGCGTCCGCTCCGGATGTCATGTAGTTTTGTACCGTTGTACAGGTACATCACCATTCGTCGGCTGGATTGGTGGCAGGATTCAAAACAATCCGTTCGGCGGTAAGGGTGCACTGAATTCGAATCCATGCCCTCCCCGAACGGGAAGGGTTTTTTATAACTATCTGTCTTCATTCCCATGCATTTTCCTCTCACTTCCACCATCGTCCGACCGGAGCACTGCGATCCGCTCTTCCTTCTGCGCGAGCTTGGCCTCAAGCGCGACTACTGTGCCCTGTTAGAATCGGCAAGGAGGCAAGGAAGCAACGACTACTCGTTCCTTGCGCTTGGCGCGAGAGACGTGATGATCGTCCAAAATGGCGAAGTGTGTGGTTCTCGATATGTGCCCGACGGGAAAGTTCCGGATCCACTTGCAGTCTTCCGTGAGACAGTCGATTTCGGAGAGCAGGGTGAGCGTCTACGGATGGGATACATCGGTTTTCTGAGCTATGAAGCAGCACGGTACTTCGAAGACATCGAACTCACGCCCGATCCTGAGATTCCCGATGCCATGTTCGTTCTGCCCGAGATACTGCTCAAGATCGATCATGCACAACACGAAGTAACCATCATTATGCATAAGGACTCACAGGAAGACACATCGCATATCGAAAAAATGATCCACGCCTCTCCTTTCCGCGATGATTCTCCGAAAGAAGAGGAAACGGATGAGCCACTCCCGCTTCCGAGGATGCAGGACATGGAGGCATTGCGCCAAACGAAGCGAGAAGATTTTTGCGCATCCATCAAAAGTATTCAAGAAAGCATCCTCGCTGGTGAAGCATTTCAGGTCGTCCTCAGTCAGGAACTACTCCAAAAAAACGGTATCCCACCCGATCACGTATATGAGCAGCTCAGAGCACTGAACCCATCGCCGTATATGTACTATTACCAGACACCCGGCATGACGCTCGTTGGCGCCTCGCCTGAAACACTGGTTCGGGTCGATGGCCGTCAGATCCTGTACCGCCCCATTGCCGGTACTCGCAAACGTACGGGGAACGAGGCTGAAGATAGGAAAATGCGTGATGAATTGGCGCATGACGAAAAAGAACGATGTGAGCACCAGATGCTGGTCGATCTGGGCCGCAATGACGTAGGCAGGGTGGCCGAGATCGGCTCGGTGGAGGTGCAAAACCCCTTCCATGTCGAAACCTACGCGCACGTCTACCACATCGTGTCCGACATCGTCGCGCGCATCCGTCCCGATCTGATTGCACTCGATGTCGTTCGATCCGTCTTCCCGGCAGGAACTCTCACGGGAGCACCTAAAGTCAGAGCGATGGAAATCATACGGGACACGGAAAAATCGCCAAGAGGCATCTATGGCGGGGCGTTCGGTTACATCGACCTTTCGGGCAACGTCGATTTCGCCATCATGATCAGAACAATGCTCTTTCGAAACGGCAAAATCAGTCTGCGGGTCGGTGCGGGCATTGTGAAAGACAGCGTGCCGGAACACGAAGATAACGAATGCCTGCACAAAGCCAGAAGCTGCATCGCCGCTGTTCAACTTGCCCGGCAATCCCTCTCTTTGCCATGAAGACCCTCATTCTCGATAACTACGACTCCTTCACTTACAACCTCTACCAGTACATCGGTGAGCTGGGTGGGAATCCCGTAGTTCACCGCAACGATACAATCGATTTGGATGGCGTACGTGAGCTCTCCATAACGCATATCATCATCAGTCCGGGTGCCGGTAACCCCTACACGCCCAAGGATATTGGAATCGCAGAAGAACTCATCGACTATGCTGCAGCTCATGGTATTCCCTTGCTCGGAGTCTGCCTCGGACACCAAGTTCTTGGGAAACACTTCGGAGCAACGGTTTCCAGGGCTCCTACTCCGTATCATGGAAAGGCATCGCATGTAAAAATTGAAGGCAAGAGTCCGCTCTTTGATGGTGTTGGGGAAGATTCCGATGTCATGCGATATCACTCGCTCCATGTTGAGGAGAAGACACTGCCGACGACACTGAAAGTAACGGCTCGGAGTACGGAGGACGGGCTTATTATGGCAATGGAAGACACCAAAAAGATGCTGTTTGGAGTGCAGTTCCATCCCGAATCCATTGGAACTCCATCCGGCAAACGCATCCTCAGGAATTTTCTCTCAATAGAAGGCTCAGCCAAATCTCACACGCATTCCATCGTACTCGGCAGGGAATCTGAGAGAAAATCCACCCTTCTCGCCTCTCGTGAGACCCGTGAGCACACGGAAATTGTCATCCGTCCCGGCTGCGTGATCGGATCGAAAAAGCAAACAGTGATTATTGCTGGGCCGTGTTCCATGGAATCCGAGATGCAAGTGGAAGAAGCGGCTGCCATGGTAAAGGAACATGGGTTGCACATCATGCGGGGAGGAGCTTTCAAACCCCGCACGGGTCCTTATCATTTCCAAGGCTTAGGTGAGCAAGGATTGAAAATGCTCAAGAAAGCAGCTGAGAAGCATGGTCTTGCGACGATCTCGGAGGCGATGTGCCCCGAGCAGGTCGCCTTGGTCAACGAGTACTGCGATATCATCCAAGTCGGCGCGCGAAATATGCAGAACTACGATCTTCTGCGTGCGCTTGGAAAAACGAGGAAGCCGGTTCTCCTAAAACGCGGCCTTGCCGCAACTCTCAAGGAATTGCTTCTTGCAGCAGAGTACATCCTTGCAGGCGGTAACGAGCAAGTCATCCTCTGCGAACGGGGCATCCGTACTTTTGAAGAAGAAGTACGGTTCACGCTTTGTCTCGGTTCCATCCCACCTCTACGGAAACTGACGCATCTTCCGATCATGGTAGACCCGAGCCATGCTGCCGGTGTTTCGGAATATGTGCCCGATTATGCCCGGTCCGCCGTTGCCATGGGATGTGATGGTCTCATTATGGAAGTGCATCCGCATCCAGAAGAGGCGTTATCGGATGGGAAGCAATCCCTTAGCCCTCGAGAGATGAAAGTATGCATGGATGGAGTTCGAGCGATCGCCACTGCAATGGGTAAGCAGATCACTTAGTTATGATAACGGTCACCTTCCATCTTCGGCCGGAAAAAGAGATATCGTATCCAATTCTCATCGGAGATAAACTGGTGTCCCAAATCGCAGATCTTTTCCCAGAAATCAAGACATCGGATTCCGTCTTTATCCTCCATGATGCTGCTGTTGGGGGGGTTGCAAAGGAGATTCAGTCGATTATTCCTGCGGCGCACCTGATCGATGTTGCGAGCGGCGAGAAATCCAAGTCCTTCTCCCAACTTGAACGTATTCTGAAGACACTCTCGGTGCTCCAGGCAAACCGCCAATCCTTGATCATCAATGTCGGGGGCGGTATGCTTACGGATCTCGGGGGGTTTGTTGCAAGCGTGTATATGAGGGGCATTGGCCATATGCAGGTACCGACGACACTTCTTGGCATGGTGGATGCTGCCATCGGGGGAAAGACGGGTATTGATCTGCCGCAGGGGAAAAATGCCGTTGGTAGCTTCCATCATCCCAAAGCAATATTGATCGACGTGAACATCCTGGATTCATTACCTCAAGAACAATTGCGGGAAGGATTGGTGGAAATCATCAAAATCGCAGCCATGTCTGATCGCGGGCTCTTTGAGTACTTGGAACAGAATATCAAGCAGATCCTTGGAAGAGAAACACCCGCATTGGTCTCCTGTATTGAACAGGCAGTACGGTTAAAAGTGCGACTTGCGGAGGAGGATGAACGGGATGCCGGAAAGCGAATGTTCCTCAACTTCGGGCACACCGTCGGACACGCAATAGAAATTCTCACTGATTTCAGAATTTCTCACGGGAAGGCGGTCAGTATCGGCATGATCGCCGAGATGCAGTCTGTGGAATCGGCTGCGATTGATCGAGTGAGAAGTCTCCTGCAGGCCATCGATATGCCTACAGAAATGCCGACGAATTTGCAAATGGAAGATGTATTGAAATGTATGCGACATGACAAAAAAGTCTTGAGTGGAGTGGTGAGGATCACCGTACCAGCAGCCATCGGAGAGCCGGTACTTTTGCCCTTTCAGGAGCCAAGATTTCTGCAAGCCAACCGATGAGCCCCACTTTGCTTCCAATGGCTCCGCTCAGGCTTCCTTTCGATGCAACACTTGCTATGCCCGGATCGAAATCCCATGCAAATCGCGCGATAATCGCGGCTTGTCTCTCCAAGGGACAAACAATCATTGATCACGCGACTCCCTGCGATGACGTTGTATTGCTTGTAACGAATCTCAAAAAAATGGGGTTCGTCATCCGCTATAAGAATCAAGAAAAAGGAACACTGGTGATTCGAGGAGGAATTCCAGACAATCGGCATCTGAAAAAACCCGTGAGACTTTACTGCGGAAACGCCGGCACGACGGTGCGGTTTTTGACGTCGCTTGCATGTCTTGTGCCGGGGGAATTCATAATCACGGGCAACGCAGCCATGCTGAAGCGTCCGATCCATGATCTCACACTCGCCTTACAACGCCTTGGGGCAGAGATAAGCGATACAAATGGATATCCTCCAGTGCGTGTCTCCGGAAGAACTATGGCGGGGGGCAGAACAGCTTTGGATAGAAGCAAAAGCAGCCAATATCTCACATCGCTTCTTCTCATTGGGCCCTCATTGCAGAAAGGATTGAGCGTAGAACTCACTGGCAAGGCTACATCACAACCATATATCGACCTCACGCGGCAGGTTTTGCATGATTTCGGCGTGACCGTTCGCGTACATGACGGAACAGCTTCTATAAGCAATAAAGCTCGATACAAGAGTCCGAAACATTATGAAATCGAGGGAGACTGGAGCGCCGCTGGAGCGTTTTGGGTGCTCGCCGAACTCACGTCCAGCAGAGTCTCTTTCTCGAATCTCGACTCATCATCGGTCCAAGCGGACGCGAAACTTTCGCACATGATTGCGCGCATGCGTCAGAAAGGATCAATCGTAATCGATTGCAAAGACATACCGGATCAAGTGATGAATCTTGCTGCACTCGCTGGTTTCAGAAATGGGAAAACGAGGATTATCGGAGCGGGCAATCTACGGCATAAAGAGTGCGACCGCATCGAAGTTTTGACCAAGGAGTTCGGCAAGGCAGGCATTCGTATTGATGCGCAAGACGACGGCGTTGTGATGTATGGGGAGTCGAATCTCAAACACGCAGCACTCGATCCCCACGACGATCATCGCATGGCATTCTCTTTTGCCATTCTCGGATCCATTCATCCCGGGATCCGCATCAAGAATCCCGCATGCGTGAGCAAGAGTTATCCTCGATTCTTTGAAGACCTTCAACGCATTCATCGATCTCCACTTTCCATTGCAATCGTGGGCATGCGTGGCTGCGGGAAGAGCACGCTTGCAGAGAAGCTTGCTGCCAGACTCCACCTCAAGCATCTCGATACCGATCGGCTATTCAAACGACATCACGGATCAATCAGATCGTTCATCAAAAGACATGGATGGGGGGCATTCCGAAAATATGAAGAACAAATCGTCGGCGATAATCTAAAGCCAGGATGTGTCGTCTCCCTTGGAGGAGGAGCGATTGAATCCGCAAAAACAAGGGGGCTACTCCAGAAAGAGGCCATCGTGATCCATCTTGAGGCCCCTGCCTCCCTAATTGCTCAGCGTCTCAGAAAGGGCAAGAGGCCAGCTCTCACATCGCTTCCGCTCGCCCAAGAAGTGCAATTAATATTGAAGAAGCGCACACCTTTGTACCGAGATGTTGCTCGTATTCGAGTGCGGCATTCCGACAGCATTCCACAAATTGCCCGTATTCTCCGCAACCTATGTTCGTTGTAACGCTGCCAAAAACGGCTACCGCCGACCCAGCCTCCTTCGCAAGAAAGGCGAAGGAGGCTGGTGCCGATCTGGTGGAGGTACGTGCAGATCTCACGTCGGATATTCAGCCTTTCATTTCTCCCCTGCCGATGATCGTTTCTCCGCGAGGAACCGGCATACGATTGGTAACGTTACTGCGGCCCGCCTATGTGGATCTTCAATTGGGAGAGGAAATGAGTGTGTCTCCCGGAATGAAAATCATCCGGAGCTTCCATGATTTCGAAAAGACTCCAGAATTGCTGAATCTGCTTCCCCTCATGGAGAAAATGCGAGCTACGAAGGCAGACATCATCAAAATCGCTACAAAGATCAATGCCTACGCCGACCTTCATACGCTCGATCTTCTAAGGGATGGACTTCCCACATCACAAGGACGCTGCATCCTCGGCATGGGACTAAAAGCGCATCTGAGCCGTCTCCTCTCGCCTCTGAAGAACACCCTCACCTATACATATCTTAATGAGGGCGAACAAAGTGCTGCGGGGCAAGTTCCACTTTCGTTGCATCAGCTCACTTCTCATTGTCGAACTCCCAAGATATTCGGTCTTCTGGGTGGCAATGCGGCCGCCCAAAGTCTAAGCCCGCTTATTCAGAATACGCTGTTCTCTTTGAATGGCATCGATGCCATCTACAGTTTGTTTCTTACAGACGACCTTGATGATGCTTTCGATGAGCTGGTAGCGAGAGAGGTTGCCGGATTCTCTGTTACTTCTCCATTCAAGCAATCAGTCTTGCGAAAATTGGAACAGGTTGACTGTAAACACCATCGTTTGCGAAGACGGGCATTATGTCGGCTACGCGCGGGATGCGCAGGGCATGATGGAAGGTTATCCATTTCTCAGGGGAGCCGCGTCAGTTGCCATTCTTGGCTCGGGTGGGGTCGTCCCTTCCGTCATCCAAGCCGTCCAGATGAGCGGGATAAAAGACATTCGTATATTTGCCAGAAACGCAGCAGCAAGGACAACTGTTGCCGAAAAATTCGCAGTGCGGCAGTCAGATCTTTCCGAACTTCGATCATTCCAGCCCGCTATTCTTATTTCAACCTTATCCGAAGACATATCAGTACCGCTCCCGATGTCCAAGGCAAAAGCTCATGCCATCGATCTGCGGTACGGGGCTGGGACGAAATTTCTACAGGATGCTTTTGATGCAAGTTACGAAATACATGATGGATTACCCATGCTTCTTCACCAAGCCATCGCACAATTCCGACTCTTCACTGGCAAGCAGCCTTCTCAGCAATCAATAGACTCTGTGACTACTTCCTTTTCTCATTATGGAAAACAATAGTTTCGGGGATCTCTTTCGCATCACGACGTTCGGCGAATCCCATGGACCGGCGCTCGGTGTTGTTGTTGATGGTTGTCCCAGCGGCATCCCGCTCTCAGAAAAAGATTTGCTTCCGGATCTTCGCAGACGCCGTCCCGGTCAGAGCGGCATGGCAAGCGCGCGGAAAGAGGAGGACAAACCGAGCATTCTGAGTGGCGTATTTGAAGGAAAGACCACGGGAATGCCGATTACCGTCATCGTGGAAAACAAAGACCAGCGTCCCCAAGATTACGATTTGCTTCGGAAAGCCTTCCGTCCCGGTCATGCGGATGCAACCTATGCGGCAAAATACGGACATCGTGACCACCGCGGGGGAGGAAGGTCTTCAGGAAGAGAGACTGTGGCGCGGGTAATTGCCGGAACAATTGCCAAGAAAATCCTTCCAGCGGATATGAAAATCATTGGGCACACCATCAAAATCGGGCCC
>VMEW01000025.1 GCA_007375735.1 Candidatus Peregrinibacteria bacterium Greene0416_19 | reverse complement strand
AAGCGGCAGAAAATCATGCTTGCAGACATAAATGATGGAAAGAGAAGAAGTACAAGCCATCTTCTACTCTCTCATCAACTCATTTCTGGTGTGGTCCCTCATTTCCTCCCCTCCACGGTGAACTCTTTCAAGATCCCGATCTCCACGAAGTTGGCGGAGAGCGTGTTCCCGGCCTTGTCCTTCAGCGTCATCTCGCGCAGCACCCAGGTGCCCGGCGGCGAGCCGGGCGGGAGCGTCAGCTTGATCTCGTAGAGCTTCCAGGCCGCCGGGTCCCCCACGAAGACGGGTGTGTGGAAATTCTCGTGGTAATGGTAGTCGAAGAGACTGTCGCCGGTCGGCTTGAGAATGCTGTAGCTCACCAAGCCCAGGCCAGAGATGTCATCTTTGGCCTTGTACCAGATCGTGACGTTCGTTTCGCCATTCGGAGCTTTCGGGTTCGTCGGCACGGCCTCGATGCGGATGGAGCCCTGGTCCAGCTCGGGCCTGGTCGTGTCGGCAGTCGCGCCCGTCAGTTGCACCGTGAGCGTCTTCTCCTTCAGATCGTAGCGACGACGATTGCCGGCGATGTCCTGGGTGACGAACTCCCGGAACTCCCAGGTACCGCTTGCCCGGTAGCCGCGGATGGTGAACGCATAGACCAGAGCACGTTGGATTGCGTCGTACGTAGCGTAGACCGTCTCCGACTGTCGCGAGGCCTCCTGCGCGAGCGTTGCATATCCAGTGAGTCCTTCGGTCGTGCGGTCCGTCACCGGCACGGTGACGCGGACGACGGTGTCGTTGCCGGACTTGGCGGTCGTGAAGCCGATGCGCTCGGTGTCCGCCACCGGCGCCTCGGTGTCCTCGTCGGGGTTATCGATCATCAGCAGCCACCCGAACTGCTTCTGCCCCTCGTAGCGGCGATTATCGGCCTTGTCGGAGACGGTGATCAACTCGGGAACCCAGTAGCCCGAGGCAGCGTACTTCGAGAGCGTGAAGTCGGCACGCAGCAGGTATTTGTTGCCGTCGACGGGGGAGAAGTACTGGTCGGTGTACGTGTTTTTGGTGGAGGCGATCCGCGCGTACGCGCGCTCGGCACCGCCACCGAAGGCGGGGGAGAGGTGGAGCGTGGCGATCACGCGGTTGTCGCCCGCCACCGTCTTCCACGTCTCGACATCGATGCCCGTAATTTTCCCCGGGAAGGTCGTCTTCGGTTCCAGGTTGAAGACCTGCCACGTGTACTTCTTGTCGACCAGGACCGCGTACTCGTAACCGCCTCCCAGGCTCTGCGCCCACCGGTACTTCTCCGGCGCCACGGTGCGGACCTTGTCGGGCTGGTAGACGTAGAATGCCATCGTCTCGGCGAAGTCCTCCAGCGGATCGGTGGCGGCGTAGTCGGAGACGAAGTTCGTCGTGGTGCCGTGCGTCCACCGGTCCGGAGCCGTTTCTTTCCACCCGGAGAAGCTCATGAAATGCGCGCGGACATCCTTTACCAGGATCTTCTCCCAGAAGAAGTGCGACATCTCGTGAGCCGCCAGTCGCTGGATGTACTCGCTGGAGCCGGAGGTGAATGCACTGTCCATGAATTCCACGTTCCCGAGCGTCACCCACGCGATGGCGGGAGCATGAGGCTTCTGCGGATTCGTCATGCCGGACTTGCGTCGCGTGAAGTGCGTGAGGCCGCGGATGCCGCGGTAGCCGGCCGGCAGATCCTCGAGGACGCTCGCCAGGAACTGCAGTTCATCGAGGGAGAACGATTGGAATTCATCGACCGGTTCGCCTGGTTTGACCGAGTACGAGTACCGCTCACGGATCACCTGTTCCATGAGTGGCACCTCGTTGTAGAAGGTCCGCAGGACGGCCCGGAAGAGCCGGTTACTGTAGAACACGCGATCCGGATTTCCCTCCGCTTTCGGCTGGAGCGCGGGGTTCGCGCGGGCGAACGCATCCTTGTTGAAGCGCGCGTGGCGGACGGCGGGATCGGCGCCTGGGATGATCTCGACGTCGTTCGTGATGGGTTTGCCCGCGAGGGTCAGCTTCCACGTCGGCGCCCCCTGCCTCTTGAAGGGGGTCTCCGGCAGCCGGCGGATGTGCTCCAGCAGGAGTGTCGCGGTGGCGGCGTCCCACTTCTCTTCCTCATCGGCGAGGACGATGCGGTAGAGCGTCGCGAGACGCACCGCGGCGCTCGTCTGCGGGATGATCGTCTGTTTCCCCCCAAGCACGATGACCGGCGGCGCGACGGGGGTCGGGAGCCGGACCTCCCCTTGCAGTCGCTCGCTCGCTTGCCAGTGGTACTCGAATGCAGGCTTCTGCGCAGGCGGGGCGATCGAGGATTGTCCGGGTAGGACGGGCGCCGGCTTGGGCGGCTGCGGGGAGAGGCGCTTGCGCTGGAAGCGCAGCGGATTCTTCGACGGGGTGCCGAACAAATTGGTTGTTCCCTTCGGCGGAGCAGCAGCGGCAAACGATGGCGCTGCCGGAAGCAGGCTCGGCGCGCAGAGCGTGCACGCGATGATGAGACTGGCGGGACGTCGCACGGTTTCGATGGTAGCAGAGAGGTCACTTCTTCCACCATCTCCTGATCAGGAGCACCGTTCCCGCGAGTAGGCTGAGGATGATGACCGTCGACAGCCACGCCCCGCGCCGCAGCTCGCCCCCCGCGTAGCTCCACACGAACGCGAAGGGGATGACGCCGAGGAGGGTGGCGCTCGCGTACGTCGAGAATCTCAATCGCTTCAGGAGCCCCAGCGCGAAGCTCGTGATGTCGACGGGGAGGATCATCCGTAGAACCACGATCCCCGCGAAGCCGATGTCCGACGGAATGCGCTTCTCCAGGCGATCGATGGCATCGAGTGATGTCACTCTCTCCAGCGCCGGTCTCCCCAGCCGCGCGATGCCGAATGCGGCGAGCGAACCGAGCCACCAGCCGGCAACGCTCAGGAGCGCCGCCGGCACCACGCCCCACACGCCCGCGGCGATGGGGAGCAGGGGGAGCGAGGAGAGCGGGAGGGCGATGATAGAAGTGGCGACGAGCCCTACATAAAGGAGGACGCCGGTCATAGGATGGCTATGGAGCCAGGATTCCAGATTCGTGAGATCGAGGCGCGATTGCAGCACGCCGACCGCGACGATTGGCATGAGGAGCACGATGACGAGCGTTCGCAGGCGCATGTGCGCGGATCGTAGCATGGTACACTCGGGGCCCCATGATCTTCCGCCGCATCGTCCGCTTCCTGAGCGTCTTCGTGGCCGGCACGGTCGCGGGCGGCCTCCTCTTCGGCGGCCTGCGGTCGCGGCCCTTCCTGACGGTGGAGCGGTGCGGCACCTCGTGCCTCGACGAGAAGGAACTCCGCGGGCTCATCGGATCCGTCATCACGCGGCTGGCGCCCGGTCTGCTGCCGGAGGTGCTCCTGGAAACCGACAGGACCGTCGCCATCCGTCATCACTATCCCAAGTCGCCGGTCCACTACGTCATCATCCCGAAGAAGGACATCAAGGATGTTGGCGACCTTGCGGCCGGCGACGAACCCTATCTCGCAGACGCGTACGCGGTCATGCAGTCGCTCATCGAGCACGATCAACTCATCAATTATCGCATCCACACGAACGGTCCGGGCTATCAGGATGTCCGGTACCTGCACTTCCATTTGCGGGCTGATAGGAGTGCGGTGGATACGGGCGGAGAGGATTGATTGACCCGCTCGCATCCATTCTTGCGCAGATAACAGAGGAGCGTAAGATGCGCATCCCTCATGGCACATCCTTCCCCCGAACGCCTCGATCCCGCACTGCAGGGGAAGATCGATGTGGCCCGGCAAACGGTACGTTCCGGTGGTCCCATCACTGAGAATGGGGCTGCGATTGGGTGGGAGGCGCTCCTCGAATGCTCCCAATCCAAGAAGACGACCCCGTCGGAAGTGTTCGCGTTGGCAACTGCGTACTTGCAGGCACACCCTACATTGCGACAGACCGCTCCCCAGGTGGCAGTCGCCATCGAGAGCACTCTCCCGTCCGTGTCACAGGATGTGCGCACGCTCATCGAACACGTCCTCGCACGGTACGAACCACCTCTCACCCCGAGCAAGGAGTACATGCGTCTCATGATGGATCCGAAGGAGTGTATCGATTCGATGAAGAGCGTGCTGGAACGCGGGAGTATTGAGTCTGCCATTGCCATTGCCGAGCAGTCCGTCAATGCCTTTCCCAAGGACATCGATTTGCTGTACGAAGCGGCGCGCGTTTTCGTTGAGTGTTCCAGAGCCGATGCCGTGTCCGACATGAAGCCGGCGCACATGCTCGACCGCGCCGATGCGCTGCTCAAATTATCCACCGCCATCATCATCGAATCCCACCAGTCGGCCGATAGGAGAGATTTGTGCGTCAACATATGCGCATTACGTTCCGAGATTGGCAAGGAGAGGAGCGGCATCATGCGGGCGTTGCAGGAACCAAAGAAGCGGAGGGGAACTCCAGGATCTTGACAGATGATATTCCTCCCGTATGATTCGACCGTGATATTCAGGCTGCTCCTCACAGGCATACTTCGACACTGCTCAGCACAGGTGTCGATGGCTATGATGACCCCTCTCATGGTGAGCGGGGTCGAACCACTGCGAGGCGGATGTGAGTGCTGATTGACCCTCCACGCAATCCAACCCCTCGCAGCCCGCGAGGGGTTTTTCTGTATCCGCTCATTCACAATACTCGAACACTGCCGACTGGTGGCCATGCATCCGCGCGTTGCGGATGTGGATACCACCGGCAGTGTCCTACAGAAGGAGTGAGACATGGCTCGTGATGAATCGCGTGTGGTGATGGAATCGCTCGCTGCGGAATGCCCGGAGGTTCGGCGGGAGGGGGTCCTTCCTGTCACTGATTTCACTCTCGAGACGGGCGAGCCGCTCCATGTGGTCGGCTACAGTCGCGGGGCGAACAGCGGCAATTACGGGAGGACGGAGGAGAAGTTCCTCGTTCTCAGCCGCAATCCCCCCGATTGGAGGGTGTCGTACGAGCCGGGATCGGACGAGGTGAACGTCGTTTTCTTGCTCGATGTCCGTGAGCGGCCGTGGCTCTGGACCCTCGGCGCCGTCCAAGAGGCCGGCAACCGCGGTCTCTTCCGCGCTGGGCAGTGCTCCACCCGATACCTCATTGTCTAGGGAGGAGGATTCTGTAGGTGGCGGGAGCGGTCACATTGACTGCTCCCGCCGCATTTTGCGCTGCCATGATTTCTTGACTTCGCCTCCCATTCGCCGAATGCTGACGGAGGCCGCAAGGCCGGAAGGAGGGGGTCATCACGAGTGTGATGACCCCTTCTGTGTTCCCTATCGGAGCAACGGATAGTCCCTGTTTTACTACGAAGGCGATTCGGCGGCGGCTTTGGCGATGCAGACGTTCTGGTGGACGAGCGAGCCGTCCTGACGAAGGACGGCGATGCTGCGGCATTCCACCCCGATCCACTCGCAGACGCGAGAGGGGAGCATGAGCTCCTTCGGGAAAGGATCGCCGCGCAGGCGGTAGCGCCGGTAGAGGCGGTTGATCCATCGCTCCACGGCGGAGGCCATCGAACGGCTCTGCTGCACGAGGGAGCGACGATCGCGTCGCAGGTACACGGTTCTTGCAGTGGTCATGGCATCATTCCTTTCTAGTGTGGTTGCTCCAACAGGGAGGGATACCGACGTTCCGGCATCGGCATTCCCCCTCATTGCGGGAACGTAGTGTGAAAGAACAACAACGAAACGCCCTTCCTGTGCTGGAAGGGGCGGAAGCTTCGGGGAATCAATCGCGCGATCAGATTCGCACCAGCCGCCCTTCCAGGATCTGGAAGGTCTTGCGGACGGCGATGACGCGGATCGGATACATGTGCCGCACAGTGTTCCCGAAGCGGGGATCACCGTCAAGATCAGTTTCCGGTCTGCAGTTCCCGGGTCGCTCCTCCGTGGTATTCTGCGGACATGATCCGATTCGGGATCCGCACGGGCGTTCTTGCGTTGCTGTTCCTGCACCTGATGCCGTTCGCCGCGCGCGCCGAGCAGCAACGGCTCTTCGAGCACGAGGACAGGCTCGCCAAGCTCTATGCGATCGAGCTGGCCAGAGAGAAGCCGGATCCCTTCGTGGAGCGCAAGATCGAAGCGGAGAAGGTTCGCGTCCGTGCCGCCATCGATGACGAACTCAACGATTTCATCAACGCGGTGATGAGTGGAGGAAGCGGCGAGATCCTCAGCCTCGCCGGATCCTACGACCGGCAGCGGTCGCTCGTGACCGCGCTCGAGACGCGCCGCAACGAGGTGGAGATCGATGTGGAATTGCTCGAGGAAGAAGACAAGAAATATTACCTGTCGCCGGTCACGCAGACCGGCGCGGTGGATGCGTACCGCATAACCGGGAGCCGGGCGGAGCTGCTCGCGCGGCGCGTCATCCTGGAGGAGCGGCAGAAGGCGCTGCATTTTTTCACCGGTCTGCAGAAAGACCGTCTGAAGAAGCTGGGCATCGAGCAGCAGCTGCAGCAGTTCTCGCTCTTCATCTCCATCGGCAAGTACCTGGCGTTCGTACTCGTGTGGATCCTCATCGAGCGCTTCCTGCGGATGACGCTCTTCCTGCGCATCCAGAACCGCAACCGACGCTACAGGGCGATGAAGATGTTCACCGGCGGGATGTACACGATCATGACCGTCTGGATCCTGGCGCACCTGTTTTCCGAATATCCCAGGTTCATCACGTCTTTCGCCATCCTGGGCGCCGGCATCGCGATCGCGCTCCAGGATATCATCAAGGATGTCATCGGCTGGGTGGTGATCATGCAGAAGCGGCTCTTCACCCTGGGAAACCGCGTCGCGATCGGGGAGGTAACGGGGGACGTGCTCGATGTCAGTTTGCTGAGGACGACGCTGCTGGAAGTCCGCATGATGACCGACCATGATGTCGCGCGGTCCGGTCAGCCCATCCACATCCCCAACTCCCACGTTCTGAGCAAGCAGGTGCTCAACTTCTCCGCCACGTCCGATTTCCACGAGGCGGAGATCCAGGTGACGATCCCGCACGCGGCGGACTGGGAGAGAACTGCAAAGATTCTCAAGGACATCCTGGAGGAGGAAACCCGGGAGTACGCCGAGAAAGCCCGACGTCAGAGCGCCAGCCGCACCGTGCACTTCTACCTGCCGCTCGAGGCCAAAGGCGCCCGTGTCTTCATGGAACTCCACCTGAGCGGCATCCGCTTCTCACTCCGCTTCCCCGTCCCCATCGGCGAGCGGCGCTTCGTCATCTCTCGCCTGAGCGGGCGCATCCTGGGTGCCTTCGCGAAGGCGAAGATCAGGCTGGTGGCGGACCCGGCGGCAGCATGAAAAGGAATCGCCACACGTTACCCTTCGACAAAGCGCGGCTGCTCGCGGCCGCGTCATCGAAAACAATTTCCTTCAGGAGCGGGCTCAGGGTGAAGCCTGCCTGCCGGCAAGGCAGGCGCGGGGGCTTGCCCCCGCGTGCTTCACCGGGAGCGCGCACACATGGTTGCAGCTTCGAGTCAGTGCGAGTGGGCCATGGCTGCAGTATTTCCATTCCGCTCCTTCCATCTCTTCCACAATTCCATAGCCGCCTGCACGTCCTCCACCACCACGTACACCATCGCCTCCTTGCCGCAGGTGGTGGCGTAGATGTTGCGGATATTGATATCGGCCGCCGCGAACTCCCGGCCGATCGACGCGATCGCTCCCGGAAAATTCTTCATTTTGAATGCCAGGACCTCTGTGATCGTCACCGCCCCCAGCTCCTTCAGCACGATTTTCGCCGTCTCCATGTCGTCCACGATCAGGTGGATGATCGTCTGCTGCGGGCCTTCCGTGCAGGAAATGGCGGAAATATTCACGCTCGCCGCGCGCAGCCTGTCACCCACCTTCGCAAGCGAGCTCGGGACATTGGGCATGGTGATGCTGACTTGCGTGACCGCGTGGACGGACTGCATGGATGAAAAAATGTGACCTATTATTGCCATATTGGGGCTGAAGTAAAGCCTTTCTGGACGATAGTCGGAGGTCAGGCACCCGCGGCTTGCGATGCGTCCTCATCATGCGACATTGCCGCGTACCGTTCATAGGCCCACAAGGCGTTGAATGCGCGGATCACGGCCTGCAATCCCGCCTGTTCCGTATCCAGCGCCTCGGCCTGCATCGTCAACTCATGTCCGTTGCGGATGGTGACGGTACCAACGGCCGTCGCGGCGGACGATTCTTCTCCGGGCTTGTTGTGGACGTCAAAATCACGGACATCCACACCCGGCATCAGACGCTCCAGCCCCACGACCAGGGCATTCACCGCTCCTTCACGCACATCCGTCGCGGTCGACTCGATCGTTGAACCGTCGTTGCATGTGATGATGACCGTTTTGAGAGGATCGGGAGATCGTTTCACGGTGATGCCCGTTACCAGCGGGCCGCCGGTGATATCGACCACGGTCGGGTAGTACGCGTTCCGCAGCACTTCCTCGTCTGACAAACCCTTGCGCCGGTTGTCAGCTGCTCTGGACAGTGCCGCGCTGAACCGCTTCCCGTCAGAATGGCGGAAGACGAGCTGCCGTTCTTCCAGGAATGCTTTCATGCCTGACCATCCGGAGTGCTTTCCGAGGATGAGTTTGCTCACCGCACCGTACCGTGTGGGGTCGAGGATCTCGTACACGTCCCGTCGGCCCTTCTTCCTCCCTTTCTCCACTCCATCCTGATGGATGCCGGATTCGTGCGCGAATGCGTTCTCCCCCACGATCGGGTGCTCGCGCGGAATGGGAGCGCCGATCGTTCCTGACACGAGCTTGGCGGTACGCATGACTTCCGATCGCACGAGCGTGTCCCTGATGGGCCGTCCGACGAAACGTTCGTGGATGCCCATGTTTGCGTCGATGGCCGCAAGCATTCCTTCGAATGCGTAGTTGCCCGCCCGTTCGCCGATGCCGAGAATCGTGGTTTCGAATTGCTCCGCTCCCGCGTAGAGCGCTTCCATGGCACTCGCGACACCCTGTCCCGTGTCATTGTGACCGTGCCAGGATATCCTCACGTGCCCGAAGCCGTTTTCATCCAGCCAGCGTCGTACCCTGCGGACCTGCTCATGAATGAGACGCGGTATGCCGATGCCTACCGTATCGGGGAGATTGATGATCGACGCGCCGTTTCTTACAGCATGGAGAATCACATGGTAGGACGCCGTCTCATCGGTTCGGGTCCAGTCCTCCAGCGAGAATTGGATGACCGTATCCGGATCTTTTGAACGGATGTACGCGAATTCCTCCTCGATGTCCGGCAGAACAACCCGGTCGATGAAGTCATGCAGACTGTCAGGATCGCCGCCCCTCTGACGGATCATCCGCTCGAATTTCACCATCTGCGCGCTGGAAGTGGAGATGAACGTATGAATTCCCCGGTGCGGCGCCGGTCGCACGGCTTTCAACACTGCGGCGATGGCATCCCGCTTGAGGTGAGCGAGACCGGAGATGCGGGGATGCGGCGAAGATCCGAAGGCCCTGTCCAGTCGCATGGGTCCTACCTGCTCGGCAATGGCGGCGACCGAGCGGAATTCATTCGGGCTTGCCGCGGGGAATCCGGCTTCAATCCCGTTGATGCCAAGTGTCACGAGTTGCTTCGCGATGCGGATCTTCTCATCCGGCTTCATCTTATTTCCCGGCGCCTGCTCGCCGTCGCGGAGAGTGACGTCGTTGAAGAAGATCTCGCGTGTGCCGTTCATGGCTGTATCCGGTTGCATGGTTGTGGTTGGGGAAAGGAATAATGGCCCGCAAAAAAACCTCCGGCGCGGAAGGGGGGCTCGTGATCTCAGAGAGTGACGTTTCTCACGCACGCAACCGCCCTTCCGCCCTAAGGAGGAGGACCGGGAGGAGGCGCAGGATGAAGTTCCTCTGCATGAGCGGACCCATCCTTTTCCCCTCGTGCCGAAAAAGCAAGCAATCCGCCTGCAGAGGAGGATCTTTTATTTTCCCGAAGCCACTATCGAAGTGCCGGTTCCCTCAGGATGCACGTCCGTGACGCACACGCAGAGCGCGTCGGCGCGGAAGCAGTCGCTCATGATCTTCAGTACGCCGGTCCCGCGCACCGTGTACGGCATGGGATGGGCTTCGATCGTTTCCTTCTGTCGCAACAGACGCAGGATGAAATCGACCACGGCTTCGCGCGGGATGTCCGCGCACGCGGAACCGACCATGGGCAGCGACTGGGATTCGAGCGCGAGGCCCCGGTCGGTCGTATAGAGGTGAGAGACGCTCCGGCTGTCGCACGGGGAGCAGTCATCCCCCCACTGCACGCTGTCCAGCCAGCACTCCCGTTGCCGCCCTTCGGCCTGCAGGCGCAGCATGATGCCATAGCTGCCGCGGTAGAACAGACAGTCGACGCGCACGTCGCGCCCTTCCATCTTTTCGTAGAAGAAGAACGGCTGATTGATCATCGATGTGTACGCGTCGATCCCGCCAAGCTCCCGAGGTACCTGCGAAGCGGCGCGCACGGCGGGTGTCGAATGAAGCACATGCCAGATGCGATCTGCAACGAGACCACCCACCACGGCGGCCAGCGCGACGGCCCCGAGGGTCGATAGGTACGGCGTACTTCCTTCCCGTGGCGCTGCGGAAGGTCGAAGCATCGGCAGGTGGTATACACCTCACGCGCTGCCCGGGAAACTGTTTTGCGTCAATCCTTCCACCGCAGCGCACCCGCAAACGAAACTTTCCGCCCCCCCCTCACGATCGTGCCGATCGGATAGGCGGCGTGGCCATGCTTTTTCAGATGAGCGATGATCTTCGTCTGTTCCTGCGGATCAGCGACGATGGTCAGGCCCACGCCCAGGTTGTAGGTCTGCAGCATATCCGCATCGGAGACGCGGGCGTGCTCCCTGATGAAGTGAAAGACCGGCAGGGCGCGGATCTTGCCCAGGTCGATCGCGGCGGCCGTTCCTTTCGGGAGAATCCGGTTGAGGTTCCCGGCCATACCTCCGCCGGTGATGTGCGCCATGCCGTGGAGTCCTCTCAGGCTGAAGAGCCCCTTCAGGCTTTGGTAGTAGCAGGTGTGCGGTTCCAGAATCGCGTCGAGGAACGTACGCCCTCCTATCGTCTCTCCGGCCAGAGCGGGCTCTTGCCGTAGGAGCGCTCGCACGAGCGAGTACCCGTTCGTGTGGAGCCCGTTGCTTGCCACGGCGATCACGGTGTCACCCGTCCTGATGGCTCTGCCGTCGATGATCTCCGACTTGTCGACGACGCCGACGATGCTCGCGGTCAGGACGTAGGTTCCGGGCTCCAGCACCCCCGGCTGCTCCGATGTCTCGCCCCCGGTGAGCACGCAGCCCTGCGCGCGGCAGGCCGCCGCGATGCCTTTGACCAGCCGATTCACCGTTTCCCTCTCCAGTTTCCCGCAGATGATCGCGTCCTGCACCGAAAGGGGAGTGGCGCCCATCACGACAATATCGTTGATCAGGTGATGGATCATGTCTTCACAGAGAGACTCGATGCGTCCGTGCTCGATGGCGAGCTTCTGCTTGGTTCCCGGTTCCTCCGTCTTCAAGACGAGCACCGGATGTTCCATGTCCGGAAACCGCGCGTCGAACAGCGACGCGAACGCACCGACCGTGTTGAGCACGCGCTTGTCGTTCGTCGCCAGATCTTTCTTCATCATTGTCTTAGCCGCATCGGCGGCTTGGATGTCCACACCAGCTTTTTTGTAGGAGAACGACATGACAACAGTATAGAGGATACCGAGGAGTTCGACGATACCGACGAGTCCGAGGAAAAGTTACCAATCCTCGGACTCGTCGGACTCCTCGGTATCATCGGATTCCCCGTTCAGGATCCAATCGACGTGATTTTCACCTTCTTCCCCCCCTCCCCCCACTCCTCCCGATCGATCTTCGCGGCTACCTCCTGATCGGTTTCCGAGAAGAACCGGTGGTCGCCGGGCGCAACCGGAGTTTTCGGCTGCGCCTTCTTCGCCCGCTCGTACCCGCCCACGCCGTCGCGGATCACTTTGCCAGCCTGGAGCCGGATCACGCGCGTCTGGAGCGTATCCACGAGCGCCGGATCGTGCGTACACACGATGACGGTCATGCCCTGCGACTGCAGGTGGCGGAGGATCTGGAGGATGACGACCGCCTGCCCGGGATCCATGTTGCCCGAGGGTTCATCCGCCAGAATGATGAGCGGCTTGTGGATGATGGCCCGCGCGAGCGCGGCCCTGGCCCGATCGCCGGCGGAGAGTTCGTGCGGAAGCGCGCCCGCATGGCCGCTGAGTCCCGTGATCTGCAGCACTTCGCCCACCCTCTTGATGATGGTGGCGTCGCTCACCCCGCAGACCTCCAGCGGAAAGGCGACATTCTCCGCCACCGTGCGGTGGGGGAGCAGCTTCAGGTCCTGGAATATCATGCCCACCCGCCGCCGGTAGAGCTGCAGGGCCGGCTTGGGCACGTGACGCAGATCCACGCCATCCAGCTCCACCGCGCCGCTCGTCGGCGCGTCGGCGCCGATGATCAGGGAGAGAATGGTCGTCTTGCCGGCGCCGCTCGGTCCGCTGATGCAGACGAACTCGCCCGGATCCACCCGAAGGGACACGCCGGACAGCGCGGTCTCCCTCCCGAACACTTTCGTCACGTTCTTCAGGACGATCATGGGGTTCATTGTATCAGTTGCCACTTCTTCCGTTGCGCGATTCAGCTTGCATCACTCTCTCGCTTTCCTCGCGATCACATACACCTCTCTGCTCCGGTCCCGGCTCGCCTTCACCGTCATGACACGGACGTCGTGCCAGCGGTGGCGCACGTCGTGCATGAACGTATCAAAATCGCTGCCGCGGAACACCTTTACCACAAACTTTCCGCCGGGCACGAGATGGCCGTCGGCAATCGCGACGACCGTCATCGCGAGCTCCACCGATCGCCACTGATCCACATCCTTGATACCGCTCGTAGACGGAGCGATGTCGGAGAGAACAAGATCGACTGTCTGCATGTCTTCGTCGGTGAGAGCTTGCTCCAGTTGCTTGGTATCCGTGATATCGAGTTCCCGCGTCCCTACGTTCGTCCCCACCGGCTCGACCGGCGTCAGGTCGATGCCGAGAGCCCTGCCCCGCGGTCCGATCTTCTCCGCGATGTACTGCAGCCAACTCCCCGGGGCGGCACCCAGGTCCAGCACCTTCATGCCGGGTTTGAGCAGATGGAGACGCTCATCGAGCTCCTTGAGCTTGTACACCGACCGCGCCCGGTATCCCTCGGCCGCCGCTTTGCGGCTCCAGGTGTCGTTGGGGGTGTAGGGTTTGGGCATCCGTGACACAATACACAAACAACAGACAAACCGCAGCCGGGATTCGTAATCCCGGCACCATGGGAAATAATGAAATACAATGCGGGCCTCCGGCCCGTGCCGGGATTACGAATCCCGGCTGCGAGAATGTTTTGTTTTGTTCATGCAATCGGTTTCTTTCCCGGTACCCCCACCGCCCGCGGATACTTTTTCGACAACGTTGCAGATTTTTCGAACACCAATAGCTGCCGCTTCCCCCAATCGCCCGGCAATACGTATTCATGCTGATCCACCAGATGGCAGCTCACTTCCGCCCGCGCGAGCAGTGAATCCTTCAGTTCCTCCTCTATATGCATGCTCTTCCATAGCACCACCCGCCCGCCCACCTTCGCAAAGGGACTAGCGTATTCCAGCAGGACACTGATCGGCGCCACCGCTCTGGCGGTCACGATATCGTACGTTTCGCGGTGCAGCGGATCGTGTCCGAGGATCTCCGCGCGCGCCGCGATCAATTCCACGTTCGTCAGTTCCAGAGCATCGGCAATGCGCCGCACGGCATCGATCTTCTTCTGCGTGGCATCGAGGCCGGTCAGTTTGGCATCCGGCAGAGTGATCGCGAGCGGGAGGAGGGGGAAGCCGCCGCCGGTGCCAACATCAAGAATTGTGAATTGTGAATTGCTTGCCCGGCGTAGCCCGGGTGGCGAAGTCGGGAGAATTGAGAATTTTGGGAGCACCCCCAGTAGGGCGAGGGAGTCGAGGACGTTACCGATCCAGCATTGATCTTCCGTTCTGAGAGCCGAAAGATTGATGTGTTGATTCTCTGAGAGGAAAGCGCTCACCAGCTCTCTCAGCCTCCTTTCTGCGTCTGTCGGCACCTGCATGCTGCGATCATGGCATCGAAATTCTCAATTCTCAATTCTCAATTCTCCATTATACTTGATGCATGCACGGTGAACGCATTGCTGAATTTCTCCTCGACATCGGTGCTGTGAAATTGTCGCCAACCAATCCTTTCACCTGGACCAGCGGCATCCGCTCTCCCATCTACTGCGACAACCGGATGATCTACAGCCACCCGGACGCGCGCGAGGTGGTCGTTCAGGCGCTCGTCTCGCAGGTGAAGTCGCTCCACGTCGCCCCCGATGTCGTCGCCGGCACCGCCACCGCCGCCATCGGCTGGGCGGCGCTCGTCGCGGACAGGATGCATCTGCCCTTCGTGTACGTGCGGGCGAAGGCGAAGGAACACGGGGCAAAAAAGCGGATCGAGGGCGATCTGAAACCGGAGAAGCACGTGGCAGTCATCGAAGATCTGATCTCTACCGGCGGCAGCTCGATCTCCACCGCACTGGCCCTGAGGGAGGAGGGGAAGGCAACTGTCTCCGACGTCGTTGCCATCTTCACCTACGAATTCCTGTCGGCGCGGGAGGCCGCGATGGAGCAGAAAGTGGCTCTCCACCCGCTCACGACCATCACCACGCTCGTGCAGGTGGCGGTGGGGCAGAACCGGATCACGGAGAAGGAGGCGGAGATGGTCCGGAACTTCGTGGATGATCCGGAGCACTGGGCGTGAGGGATAACGAAATTCCGGCTTAAAGACCGGTTTTGCGCTTTTTTGACATATTGACAAAATATGATAAATAAGTATAATTCCTTGGCTCATGCAAGCCGCCATCCAAGAAGGAATTTGGCGGTGCATGCGCATCGCTTCTTGGAATCAAAGGCTTTCTCTCAATCACACAGAAAGGAGACATGAGCATGCGTATTCTGAATTCCGTCCGTCGACTGTTCGCCCGTCCCGCTTCCCGCCTGTCCGGCTGGAAGCCGCTCGTCGAGCAGCTGGAGGACCGCTCGTTGCTCTCGACGTACGTCATCGGCAAGACGCTGCCGTCGCTCGAGCTCCGTGGCGGCGACCGCAACGTTCCGGCCTGGGAGGGGTATCTCCTCCAGACGAGTTTCGCCCGGTCGATGGAGTTCCATTTCTCCGGCGCGACCAAGTCCAGCCTGAACGACATCGCGTTCGCGAAGGTCCTGGAGGACCGGGACTGGAACGGCACGTTCGAGACGACCGTCGCGGCCGGGAGGCCATTCGGCGATGATCTGGCGCTCTGGATGCGTCCCGGATTCACCCGGCCCGGCGCGCGTTCCCTGCGCGTCGAGGTCGACCTGGTTGCCAAGCCGGCCGGCAAGGAGCTCGGCCTCACGTACAACCGTCTCGACATCCGGGGGTCCGCGCGCTTCCCGCAGTTCGCGTGGTACTTCGGTCCACGGACCTCGGTGGTCCATCGGATCGCGCAGCCAAAGGAAATGGCAGACCTCAGCGTGTGGCTCGCCGGTCCCGCCAAGGTCAACCAGGGCGACAAGATCGTCTACACCGTCACGGCCAAGAACGCCGGTCCGGACGCCGCCATTGGAATCTATGGAAAAATGGCGATTCCGAAGGGCCTGGAGTTTGACGCCGCCGGATCCAGTCGCACCGTGCAGCTCCAGGGGGATATCGTCCTCTGGAAGCCGGGGAGCCTGAAGTCCGGCGAGGCATCCACGGGCACCATCTCGTTCATGACGACTGCGAAGACTCCGGAGCTGGTTTCCGGTTCCATGGCCGTTTCTTCGGGAACCACCGATCCCAACCCGGCCAACAACCAGAGCCCGACCGTCTTCACGACGGTCGTCGCTCAGCAACAGAAGGGCACGATCGACGTGGCGGTGAAGTCCATCGGGACGGCCGACGTCGCGGTCAAGAACCAGAAGAACGTGAACCTCTTTACTTACGAGGTCCGCGCTTCCGGCCGTGACACGCTGCTCACCGGAACCCAGTTCGTCGCGTCCCAGGGCAACCTGAACAACGCGCAGAACTACAACTGGTGGGTGGATACCGACTTTGACAACAAAGTCGATACCATCATCGAGAAGGGCGTCCCCGCCATGAATGGCACCGTCCGGTTCGACAAGCCGGTCGGTGGCGGGTTCGTGATTCCGGTGGACAAGTCCGTCCGCTTCGAGGTCCACACCGACATCGCGCCGAGCCTCGTTCCGGGCCAGGAGATGTTGCAGCTCGCCTTCGATACGAAGGCAAGTGACTACATCCAGGCCGAGGACGTCAACACCGGCGGCCCTCTCGTCGGGATCAAGACCGACGGACAGGGGAGCGGCGACATCACAGTCGTCACCACCCCCAGCATCACGTACATGCTCAAGTCCAACGGCAGCCTGTACGTGCAGAAGGACACGGTCCCGGTCCGCAGCCACCAGCTGCTGGCCGGCGCCACCGGTGACGAGGTGCTCCGCCTCACGTTCCACGCCGAGTACGAGGCGGCGGATGTCACCAAGATCCACCTCAGCCCAGAGGGCGGATCCGCGCAGTCCGTCGACCGTTTCGAATTGTACCTCGAGGGGGCACTGACGCCCTTCGCGACGGCAACCGTCGGCGGTACCGGCAGCGATGACGTCCCCCCCGGGACGTTCACCGCGAACATGCAGAGCCAGCAACTCCTGATTCCCAAAGGTCAGGACGTGAAGGTCCTCGTGAAGCCGCGGCTCAAGAGCGACGTTGACGGGGCGGTCATCGGCAAGGCGGTCAAGCTGTTCCTCTCCGAGGATCCGGTCATCGATGCCGCGACCGGCCGCGGTGCGGTGCATGCCCGCGGACTCTCCTCGTCCAACAACTACGCCGGTAACGACGGCGACGCTATGGACGAGGGCGAGGTATTCATCGGCACCTCGACGCCCGCTGCGAATGTCCGGATCGTGGGCATCGGGCATACGGTCGTCTTCTCGAAGACCGTGGGCATCGTGAACGCGAATCCGGACCCGAACGGTACACCCGTTCCGGTCGGTGTCAGCGCGATCGGGCTGTTGAAACACATCGTGGCGGCGAATGTGAATTCGAAGAACGGCCTGAACAAGCAGGCCTACGACGGGTTCATCTACAACGTCAACGCCACGAACGTGTCGATCGCCACGGATTCGTTCGCCATCTACAACAAGGCGAACAGCACGGTGAAGGCGTACGGAACCGTGCTCAACACCGACGGCACCCCGGTCACCACGCTCACCGTCACGGGCTCGTTCCTGGTTCTGTTCGATCACCTGCTCGACTCCAGCGTGAACACCGTGATCGATCAGGGAACGGATGCCACCTTCGTGGTCGAGGCTAACATTCTCAACCCAAAGGTGACGAACCAGGCGTCCACGCTCCAGGTCTCGCTCCAGAACTTCAACGATTCTTCCTACGGCGCCTTCGGCGCCCAGGGAAGCCACGTGAAGCTCAAGGACCGGGACAACAGCCCGGCGACGAGCCGGGACCAGTTCTGGATCGAGTACGCCGACAGCGTCGTGAAGTCGACGTCCTATCAGTCGTAATTCGAAAGGAGAGAAAGCCCCATAACCAGGAAGCATCCCCGCACGCGCTTGCGCGTGCGGGGTTTGCTATATTTGACAAAAAGAAAATTACTATTAAAATGACTTTGTGTTCTTTGTCTCTCCGTGCGGGCATCGATAACAGGAGATCGTCATGAAAAGTGCGCGTTGCACTGGTTCATCCAACCCCAAGGTGCCTATGCACACAACGAACACGTCGGTCACGGTCGAGTTTCTGTTGCACTGCATGCTTGCCTCTGACGAGCAGCCGGGGACCCTCGAGGAGCGCGTGCTCCACGAGGTGATCGCCAATCTGCTTGCCGGCAAGCGCGACTTCTCGGCGGAAGCGGATGATTACATCTATCGCTTCCACGAGAGCCTGGAGAACGAACTCTACTCCTACGCGGGGTACGCGTTCGAGCTCCACCGCCTCCATCCGTGGTGGCAGGCGATGCAGCTGCACGGGCGCTGGGCCGGGGTGGGCGCCGGCATCGACTTCGATTCGATGCAGGAGCCGCCCTACAGTTACGGCTGGTAGCAGCCTGCCGAAGCCCCGCACGCGCATGCGCGTGCGGGGC
>VMEW01000036.1 GCA_007375735.1 Candidatus Peregrinibacteria bacterium Greene0416_19 | reverse complement strand
GCCGGCACTGACATTGAATCCGGATGTGAAGGATATTTGTGAGTTCAAGTACGAGGATATTGTCATTGAGGAGTATGACCCGTGGCCGGCCATCAAGGCGCCGATTGCGGTGTAGTCATTGTCGAAGTATGCGCTCCAGATCATGAGCACTCAGTTCAAGATCATTGAGAATGCTTTTGAGTAAGCCTTTCCCTAGATCCTCGTTTCCATGAAGGGGGATCGCAGTCCCGTGTATCCCATCGAAACTTTCGATGAAGACATGGCTTCCTTTCTTCCGCAGAGCACGATATCCGTGCTTGAGCAACATACGCAGTAGTTTCTTGCCAGAGAGGACGGGCAAGCTGCCCATACGTTCGTTACAACCTTACCTCCATGTGCTGGACTGCTATGAACCTGTCCTGCGGGATAGGTTGGTGTTTGGCTTCGCCTGCGTATGACAGCCCCGCAGTGCAGGTACGTGGGCTACGTACTTGCCGTCCCTGCCCTGTGTGATGATGACGGGGAATCGGTAGGTCACCGAGGTATTGTATCAGGAACAGCAGCTTGTAGCCAGTAGGTTGTGGCTTTATCGTGAGTGCATGCTCCTCTCCCTCATCGTCGCCGCAGACGAAGACAACGTGATCGGGAGCTCGAACAAGCTCCTGTGGCGGTTGCCGGATGACCAGAAGCGGATGAAGGCGCTCACGATGGGGAAGCCCCTCATCATGGGCCGCAAGACCCATGAGTCCATCGGGCGGCCGCTCCCCGGCAGGCAGAACATCGTGATCACGCGGCAGCGGGACCGTGATTTTCCTGGCTGCGAGATCGCGTCGTCGCTTGAGCAGGCCCTCGCGCTCGCTCGGGAGGGCGGCGCGGACGAATCCATCATCTTCGGCGGCGGCGAGGTGTACCGGGAAGCGATGCCGCTGGCCGATCGCATCTATCTGACGCGCGTGCATGCGACATTCGACGGCGACGCGACGTTTCCGGACATCGATCCGGCGCAGTGGAAAGAAATCCGCCGCGAGGAGCACCTGGCCGACGCCCGGCATGCGCATGCGTTCACCTTCATCGATTACCACAGGATCTGCTGAGAGATGAGGTTCGGTTGTTCCCTCATAGTGGCTTATACAAGCTGTTTTCTTGATCAGCATCCCTTTGGCGTCGTCCGGTGATGGCTGCCCCGGCCCCTATCGCCGATACTGCGTGCATATGGAAACCACCCGCATCATCTCGGCCCTGGAACGGCACAGGAACGGCGAAACCCTCTCCCCCTTGGAGTACCGCGAGCTCGCGAAAGGGCTCGAGCAGCGGGCTGCCGAGTTGCAGCTCACGTTGAATATCGAGGAGGGACAGACGGACGTCCGCCAGGGCGCCTCCACCATCCTGTCCGATATGCGGGGTGCAGAGGAACTGAACAAGGAGGAGTCGCCGGACATCAGCACCGAGCAGCTCCTGCTGGGTCTCCGCGCGCAGGATGATCGCCGGGATCTCCCCGATCCCGAAGGCCAGATACGGGCGCTGCTGGCACAGGCTGCGCAGTTCAATCAGATGGCTGATCGCCTGGAGGAGCATCGTCCGAAGCAGCAGCCAGAAAAGCCGGCACAGCCAACGACCGATGTCGAGGAGGAACGACGCCGGACGGCCGGACGAATTGAAGATCTGACGAAAGAACAGCCGCCTGAAGGAAAAATGACTGACGATGGGACTCCTGCACCCCCCAAGCGCACACCGACTGCCAGAGCCGCGTGAGGCCCGGCACGCTCGTTCTGTCTCCATTCATGGAACACACCTCTGCTCTCATCGACCCTCTTTCCGCTCAAGAAATCAATGAGCTTGCACTCCATGCCGAAGAGCAGGCGCTGGAGGAAGCAGCGGCTGCCGAGGCGGACATCGGCGATGTGCGCGGTTTCCAACGGCACAAGGTGCAGGAATTGATGGAGAAAGAGGTTGGCCCGCCCAGCGGGCCGGTTGCCGCGCTGAGCGCGGTAGGCGATGACGGGGCTTCGCTTGCCGGCGACCTGCCCGGGGAGCGGATTGCACAGGTGCAGCAGGAAGCGGACAGGCAGTCTGATGAGCGGGATAGCCGCTTTCGCTTCGGGGGCAAGGTTTCCGAGATGGAGGGGAACCAGGTGGGTGAGGAACGGGACAATGACCGCAGCGTCCGCTTCGCGCCGCGGGTGGTGAGTGTGCAGGCTGCCGCCGGGCAGTCCAGGGAAGCTGACATTCACGAGCATCAGCACACGCTCCAGAAGACATCCAATGATGCAGGAGCGGTCCCCCAGACCGGTGCACAGGAAGTCGATCAATTGCTCAAGGTCGCACACACGGCATACCGGGAGGATAATGCCACGGATGTAGCTGGTGACCGCTTCACATCACCAAGATACAGAACCGATTACAAGGAACCGGTTGCACGCGTCCGTGCCTTCCTCCATCGCAATGGCGAGCGTGGCGATGCGCTGGTGAAGGCCGCCAGTGAAGAAGGAAAGATGCGGGAAGTCCGCCAGGCGATCATCCGGGCGCACGTCCGGCGGGAAACGGCGGAGGCAATGCGGACGGAAGCGGCGGGCTCATGATTGTATGAGTTGCATGAATTCCTCCCGCGTCCGGGGATCAGTCTTGAAAATCCCTTTCACGTGACTCGTCACGGCCAGGCTGTGCTGCTTCTCCACGCCGCGCATCATCATGCAGAGGTGATTGGCCTCGATGACCACCCCGACGCCCTTGGGGCCGAGCACTTCCTCGAGCGCGTCGCAGATCTGCTGACCCATGCGCTCCTGCACCTGCAGGCGGCGGGCGAACATGTCGATGATGCGGGGGATTTTGCTGAGGCCGATGACGATCTGGTCCGGGATGTAGCCCACGTGGACCTTGCCGTAGAAGGGGAGCAGGTGGTGCTCGCACAGGGAGTACATCTCGATGTCTTTCACGATGACCATGCCGTCTGTGTCGGCGGGGAAGGTCGCGTCGCCCACCACGTCCTCCAGTGTCTGGGCGTATCCCTGGGTCAGGAATTTGTATGACTCAGCCGACCGGCGCGGGGTGTCCTTGAGCCCTTCGCGCGAGGGATCTTCGCCGATGGCTTTGAGGAGGTCCATGAAGAGATGATCCATGGAGCATGAGTATACAAAAGTCGCCCGCTCCCCACGAGGGAGAGCGGGCTAGTCCTCTGCCAGGTCCCGAAGGACCTCCCAGCGCAAGCAGAGAACCGGCTACGCTCCTCGCACACAGTAGAACGTTAGGAGCACAATCGGCTCACTGCAGGGGGGACACTGTAGGTGGGTGGCGCATGGTCGTCAATGATGATTTACAACGTACAATCGTCAATCCGTGCGCATTGCTGTTGAGCGACAGCCGTGGACAGCTCCCGCCAGCTCTGGCGGAGGGTGGGGTGCGGCAGATCCGCAGACAGGAGCTCCCGCAGCGGTTCCAGCACGAAACGTCGCTCGTGCATCCGCGGGTGCGGCACTTGCAGGGTCGGCGTGTCGATCACTGCGTCACCGTAGAGCAACAGGTCCAGATCGATCGTCCGCGGGCCGAAGCGTTCGGTGACGTGTTTGCCGAGCGTTTGCTCGATCGCCTGGAGAATGCGGTGGATGTCTTCCGGCGGCTCATCGGAGTCGAATACGGCGACCGCATTCAGGAAGGGAGGTTGGTCTTGCTTGTCCCGTGGCGCGGTTTCGTAGACGCGGGAGAAACGAATGCGCGGCCACTGTTCGCGCAGCAGGTGAGCTGCTTTCCGGAGGTTCCGTTCGGGATCGATGTTGCTGCCG
>VMEW01000024.1 GCA_007375735.1 Candidatus Peregrinibacteria bacterium Greene0416_19 | reverse complement strand
GTCATGTTCCGCTACAATCTTCCCGTCTACCAGACCAGAGTCTCCGTTCTTTCTGCCCTTCTCTCTCGAAAAATCAACACAGTTCTGGTGTAGTCCCCTTGCGCTCGGGGATTGATAGAATTCCATTTCTCTGGTATTATTACTTGAATGGCCTCCATGAAACTCAAATCAATTCTCAGTGGGATATGTCTCTTGTTCCTGGGTCTTCTCTGGACTCATGGTGCAGAAATATTCGCTATTCCCGCCGCCGCCGCGCAGGAGCTGGGCGGCCTCACGAGCAGCACCATCAGCGGACTTGCCTTGATAGTCGGATTGATCATCACGGTCCTCGACGTACTCATGTGGCTGCTGTTCCTGCTCCTCGAGCTGGTGATGGATCCTTCCTTTATCTTCAGCGCGGGGTTGCTCCGGATGTTACAGGAGGTGTGGCAATTCAGCCGGGACCTGGTGAACGTGGGGTTTGCCATTCTGCTCATTGTCGGCGCCGTGTGGACCGTGGTCACTGCGAATACCGAAAAAGTGAAGACGATGCTTCCCAAATTCGTCATTTTGGTCGTCGTCGTCAATTTCTCCTGGTTCATCCCGCGAGTGATCTTCGACGTCGCCCAGATAGCGGCCTACACGGTCTTCCAGATCCCCTCCATGCTGAATGCCCCCGCCTGCAGCACCCCCTCCGCGGACGGCCGGCGACTGGAGCCTTGCCGGATCGTGACCAATCTGGCGTTCTTCGGAGCGACACAGACCATACCGGCCGGCGCCGCGGGCTGGCAGTGTCCGCTGCCGGGGCTCGTGTGCTACCAATCGGTGCCGGTTGCCGTTGCGGTTGCCGGCGGCGCCACGCCTCGGACGGTGGTCATCAGCGGGCTTGTGGTCAATCACGCGCGGCTGGGCAACATGGGAACCATCATGGAGCAGGCGGCGGTCGTCAATAACGGCCAGGGGCCGGACATCGGCACGCTCCTCGTCTTCATCGTGAAGATGGCGATCATCCTGGTGCTGCATGTGGCACTGGTGTTCCCGCTCTTGGCGATGATCGTGGCGTTCTTCATCCGGATTCCGGTCCTGTGGTTCACCATCGCCTTCATGCCGTTCGTCGCGCTCGGGATCATGCTCGAGGGAAAGTTGCCCGGGAATTTCGATGTGACGCAGCAGATCGGGTGGAGGTACGTGAAGGCCGCATTCCTGCCCGCCTTCGTGGCGGTGCCCTTCGCGGTGGGCTTCATCATGCTGAACGCCGCCATGCAGATGGCACCCCCCAGCGGTCTGTTCGCCACTCCCGTCCCTCTCATCGCCGGCGTCACGAACCTGTGGCAGCTCCTGTGGATGCTCATTGCATTGTTCATCATGTGGACGGGCGTGTTTTCGATCCTCAAACAGGACGAAATCACCGGCAAGTTCTCCGAGTCGATGAAGGGCATAGGAATGGCGACGATGAAACTGCCGGCGGCGCTTCCCATCCTGCCTTGGAAGGGGGCAGACGGCAGAAACATGTCTATTTCGCAGGGACTCAAGAGCATCGATCCCCGCAACATGGCTCCGAACGGAGTATACGTTCCGCACAGGCAGCGGGCGGGCGCACCCGACCAGCCGAGCGTCCAACGCGGCACACAGGCAATCCATAATGACAACACTCTGCGCGGCAACATCGACGTTCACATCCGCAATATCACCGATGCCATGCCCGCTCCACAGGTCCACCAGCATGTCAATAGAGCCATCCAGGCCGCACAGCTCAATCCAACACTCTCGCGGTTGCCGCGAAATGAGATTGTGGAGGCTATCATCCAAGGACTCGGCAATCTCTCGACCCGCCGACAGCAGCAGATCAGAGACAATATGAACCCGCCGGCTGCCAACCCGCCTCCCGCGAACCCACCGGCTGCGAACCCACCGCCTGCGAATCCTCCGCAGCCGAACCCGTAATGAGAGCATTGGGTTGGATGCCGCTGAACCATGCCCCCTCCCTGCGGCCCTCCCCCTCGCTTCGCTGGGAGAGGGCAAGTCAATACTGCCTCATGTATCTGTGAACCTGCCCTCTCCCAGGCCGAGACCAAGAGGTCGAGGCCGAGGGGGAGGGCCGCAGGGAGGGGGCACACCACCCTACATACCCTCTACACATTCTCCTTCCTCTTCAACTCCCGCACGTACGCTTCCAACACATCCGCCATCTCGACCGGAACACTGCTTTCGACTCGCATCCCGCATTCACTCCCCTCTTTCGCCTCCTTGATGTCCTTGTCCACGTGCTTGAGCGACGTGATACGACCGGTTCCCACCGAGGCACCTGCGCGCTGTAACCGGAATGACACGCGTTTGATGGTGCCGTCGGTCACTTTGCCGCCGATGATCTGCTCGCTCCTCTTGGTGAGGAACACACCGCGCACCTCCAGGTGTCCCAGGATCATCTCCTGCTCCTCGGGTTCCACGAGCCCCTTGAGCAGACGGTCCACCTCGTCGAGCAGCTCGTAGAGGATTGCGTACTGGCGGACCTGCACGCCTTCGCGTTCGGCCGTCCGCTGCACTTCCAGCGGCACCGGCGCGTGGAATGCCAGGATGATGCCGTCGCTGGCGGAGGCCATCATCACATCGCTCTCCGTAACCGCACCGGTGGCGCCGTGGATGACTTTGACACTCACGCCGGCCCCGCCGCCCTCGAGCTTGCTCAGCGCTTGCTGGATAGCTTCGCGCGACCCCTGTGCGTCCGTTTTCAACACGACTCTCAGCTGCTGCACCTTGCCTTCCGTCAATCGGCTCACCAGATCCGCGAACGTCCGCTTCTGGTTATGGTGGGCCACGGACTGGAGCTGTTCCAGTAAGGCCCGCGCCTCCCGCTCCGATGACACCACTTGCAGAATGTCGCCCACCGTCGGCATGGTATCGAGGCCGGCCATGCGGGCCGGGCCGGAGGGGCCCATGCTGGTGATGCGCTGACCGTGGGAATCAATGAGTGCCTTCACGCGGCCGGTGCTCCCGCCGCAGACGCAGATATCGCCCACGCGCAGGGTGCCGGTATTGACGATGACCGTCGCCACAGGCCCCAGTGAAGAGTCCAGGTTGCTCTCGATGACAGTGGCCACCGCCGATCGGTTGGGATTTGCCTTCAGTTCCTGCAGATCGGTCATGAGCAGGATGTGGTCCAGGAGCTCCGGAATCCCCTGCTTGGTCACCGCCGAGCACGGGACGACGGGGGTGGTGCCGCCCCACTCCTCCGGCTGCAATCCCTGGGCAGCCAGCTCTCCCTTCACGCGGTCCGGATCGGACCGCTCTTTGTCGATTTTGCTGAGCGCCACGATGATCGGCACGCCGGCCTCCTTGGCGTGATCGATGGCCTCCACCGTCGTGGCCTTCACCCCCTCTTCCGCCGACACCACCAGGATGACGATGTCCGTCACCTGCGCGCCGCGGGCGCGCATGGCGGTGAACGCCTCATGACCGGGCGTATCCAGGAACGTGATCCTGCGGGGTCCATCGGACGTGGGGTGCTCCACCTGATAGGCGCCGATGTGCTGGGTGATGCCGCCGGCCTCCGAGGCCACCACATTGGTCTGACGGATGGCGTCGAGCAGGGCGGTCTTGCCGTGATCGACGTGACCCATGACCACCACCACGGGCGGGCGGGGCCCGAGGCTCTCCGGCTCATCGTTGATCAGCTCCTTGAGGTTGCGACTGAGGAGCTGCTCGGCACTAGCGGCCCTCTGCTCGCGCTGCACCTGCACGCCCAGTTCGGCGGCGACGATGGCGGCCGTGTCGAAATCGATGGATTGGGTGATGGTCGCCATGATCCCGCTCTTCATGAGCGTCTGGATGATCCGTGGCACCTGAATGCCGGTCTTCTCGGCCAACTCCTTCACCGAGATGGCATCCGGCAGCAGGACCGTCCCCTCTTTCGCCTTGATCTGCACCTGATGCGACGCGGCCGTATCGGGCCTCTTCGCCAGATGACTGGCCGCGAAGATCTTCTGCTCGCGGAGCCGCTCCTCCTTCTCCTCCTTCGTCACCGGCGGCGCCCCCTCCTTCTGCTGTCGCAGCGCCTCTTCCTGCTTGCGGATGGCAGCGGTCGGCACGTCCTCCAGGGTCAGTTTCCGCAGCACATGCATCTCTCCCGGCGCCCGCTGCGGCGCCGCACCCTCCTGCGTCTCCGCCTGAGCCTCAGGCCCCACCTGCCCGTCGTCCGTCGTCCTCTGTCCCTGCCCGTCCCTGCCCGTCCGGCAGGCGGGCGGCAGGCGGGCGTCGTCCTTCCCTTCGCCGTCCTTGTCATCATCCTCCATCCCCAGCGACTCCACATCGATCGACAGCCCCTTCTTGTTCGCAATGAATCGGATGATGCCCTTGGCGAGCCCGTCGGGAATCTCACGATCGGTCGGCTTCACGCCAAAATTCACTTGCTCCAGCTCATGCCGGAGCTCCTGTCCTGTCATGCCGAGAATCTTTGCGACCTGCACGAGGCGCATGAAATTGGGAGGACGGGATAGTGAACGTCGCTACTGTAACACTATTGATCAGCCTGTGGAAGGGAGGGCAACGAACACATACACCGTTCCGAGGGGAACATGCCCCCTCCCTGCGGCCCTCCCCCTCAGCCGCAACCCTGCGGGGTGTGCGGCTTGGGAGAGGGCAGTTCAGTATGCACACGATGAAATAGTTCAATCGCCCTCTCCCAGCGAAGCGAGGGGGAGGGCCGCAGGGAGGGGGCACTTTTTACTTCGCCAACCCCCTCACTACATCCACCTGCCCGCTCGCCTGTTCCCCTGATCTCATTGTTTCAACGACATCGATCTCTTGTACCGGCACGGCCTGCATCGCCTCTGCTTTCTGGCGATCGACGGACGCGGCGGCCGACGGCGGCGGCGATTCAGGCTTCTGCACCACTGCCTGTGGCGTCCCTTCGGTGGTCACGAGATCCACCTCCTTCCTCTGCTGCTCCATCCCCGTCTTCAGCTTCTGCACGCAATCCAGCACTTGCAATTGGAAATTGTCGAAGGAGCGTACGCGGAACCCGGCCGCCCGGGGGTGCCCGCCGCCGCCGTACGTCTCCTGGGCCAGCCGGGAGGCATCGATGGCAGCGGAGCTGCGCATGCTGGCCTTGAGCCCGCCCTCCTCCACCTCCGTGAAGAGGACATGGACGTCGGCCTCCGGGAGGGTGGAGATGAGCTCGTCGAGGATGCCGTGCGTCTCCTTGCTCGTCGCGTCCATCTCCTGCAGATCCTCCTTGCTCACCGACGACCACACGATGCCGGCCTTGCGGTCGACTTGGATGCGGTTCAGAGCCCGTCCCCAGATCTTGAGCGTGGAGAGCGGCTTCGTTTTGTAAATGTGCTGGATGATCTCCTGCTGGCGCGCACCCTTCTCCAGCAGCTCCGCGGCGATTTCGAGCGAGCGGGGCGTGGTGTTCGGGTTCTGGAAGCTGCGCGTGTCGGTGATGAGGCCCGTGAGGAGGAGTGTCGCCATATCGGGCGTGATCCGGCTCTTCCATTCGGTCACGTGCGTGAACCAGCCGTAGAGCACCTCGGTGGCGGAGGCGGCGGTGGCGTCTATGAGCTGCAGCTGCCCAAAGCGGGTGTTCGAAATGTGATGATCGACGTTGAGGACCGGGATCTCCGAGAAGAGATCCACATGGTCGCTGTACAGGCTCCCCAGGAGAGCCAGGTCGGCGCTGTCGACGACCACGACCAGGTCATACTTCCGCTCTCCTTCCCCGAAGCTGATCTGGCTGGGACGGATCTTGCCCCGCTTGGGAACGACGATGATGTTCACCTTCTGCTCCTCCACCGTGTACCGCAGCTTGTCGATCTCCACGCCCTCCTGGAGATTCACGGTGATGATGAAATTATTCGCTTCGGCGATCTCCCGCTCCAGCTTGTCGAACCCCGGAAGGAACGCGAGCGACTCTGGCAGGGTGTCCGGGCAAATGACCGTCACTTCCTTTCCCAGGCCCGTGAAGAGCTCGAAGCACGCGAGCGCACTGCTCAGCCCGTCGGGATCCACGTTGGCATGCGGAACCACCAGGATGCGCTGGTGACCCCTGATCGCCTGGGTGGCGGCTGCCAGTTCTGATGGATTCAGAGCCATAAACCTTAACTTGATATCATAACATATTTTTAATTAGTTCGCAAGCCCTCCCCGACTGGAAAAGAGGATATGGAAGCACAGCGAAAGGCGTTTGCCAAGTATCTGCTCCGGAATGAACGGTCAGCAGTAAAGAGACAGGATGTCCTGGGGCAGTCGCTGCGTGAACGGATGAAAGACACGCCTCCCCCCGGGCGTGGCGAGTTCTCGACGGAGAGCGTCAAGCGGTACGTTCACCTGATTGGTATTGAATAGCTTGAAATCATCCATGTCGTACCATGTCGGACAGAGACGCGTCCCTTGCATGCGAAATCCGAGGATCTGAGCGAAGAGCGGGATCCGAACCTCGTCGATGCTGGAATCCGGCACGTGGATGCGAGAGAAGGCTTCCAGAAATGTTTTCGGGAAGCAGCACCCTGGACCGAAGCAACAGAGCGGATCCTGGCGGTGGTAACCATGCCGTTCCCGCGCGTAGCGCATGAGAGCCTCGTAGTCGCTCCTCAGGGGCTCACAGGTGGTCACGGCCCAACGGATCCCCACGACCTTCACCGGCTGTAAGCCGGTCAAACCCAGGCAGTCGCGCCGCACATGCCGGTAGAGCTGCTCGATGGGCTGGAAGAAGAGCAGATCCCACTCCGTCAGGTAGGCAACGTCGAACGGCACGTTCTTCCCCACTGCCCGGTACCACATACGCATGGTCAGATCCCCGTGACTCCACTTCCAGTAGCCATCCCGGTCATCTGCGTGCAAGTGCATATCCCGGAGGGGCATGCGCATGAGCGCTGGACGCGGAATCGCCGGAATGCAGAAACAGTGCGTGAGCTGTTTTCTCAGTGCCCGCTGGATGCGGGGGTACTCACGCCGATCGCCTCCGTATATGCCGTAGATGGGCACACCCGGGTTGAGCGCAGCGAGCAGCTGTAGACGCTGCCTGCAGACGGCCACGTTGCTGTGGAAACGGAACAGGATAATCCTTTTCATGTATCCGGAAGGGTGATGCATGGTTTCACTTTGCGATCCAGGCTCGTAAGCTGGTTGATGTCCTTCTCCGTCACGCTGAGCAGGTCTGCCTCCCGTTCCTTCTCGTCGTACGAGATGCGATAGATCTCCGGCATGAGAGGATTGAGCGCCTCTTCCAGAGTCATCTCTTTGCCCTGACGGAGAAGCGTGTCGAAACTGCCATTGTTCCCGTACAGGATAAGATCGAGTCCGCTTGCGAGGGCCACCCTCCCCCCATCGTACCCGAGGAAAGCAAGCGTGAGACCGTCGCAGATTTCCTTCGTCTGGGCACGCGCGCACACTTCAATGCTCCGGTAGTTGCCTAGGTCAACGTTCATCTTGATGTACGCGTTCTTCATGAGAGTCAGGTAATTCACCTGGTTGAAGCCGCCGAGGCATTTGAGGCCGTAATAGAAGCAAATGGTGATGAATGTAAGGAGGAGGCTCGGGATGAGTTCGCCGCTGAGCATCGCCGCGCGAAGAGCATCGGAGTTGAGGGTCACGCGGAACGATCCATCCGCGGTGATAAGCTCACCCCCCCTGCGCCAGAGTTGCTGATTGATCTTGGCTCCCTTCGGAAGCGCCCAGAAGAGATAGGTGCCGGTGGCATCCTCTTGGGAGAATGATCCGAAGATTCCATCGAAGTACTCATTCACGTAGCGCTCGTACGCCGGGTCAAACAGGATGTGGTTGATGACAGTATCCTGATCGAGATGGTAGCGGGTGAGTAATCGGACAACGATATCCTCCTGATCCAGATAGAGAAGCTGTGGCATCTGCACGTTGCTGGCCTCGAAGAGGCGCTTCCAAAGAGCGCGGTTTGTGCGAGCAGCCTGATCACGGTAGCTGCGGCAAGCGAGGATCTCGGGGCGATCGTAGATTTCGTGAATGATGCTCTGAAGACGATCGGCAACCGGGACCGTCACGCTTCCCTCTTTCTTCAGACCCGTCAATCGCTTTTCCACTTTCCGGATCTCCGCAGATGTATAGGGACGGAAGTTGTACACAGAACAGGAATGACAGTTGCTGGGGAGGAAGGACAGCCGCTCCTGACGGAGCGTCCCCTCCTTGCAGGTGTGAAAGAGGAGCCCCCGTGGGAAAGAGGAGTTATTGAGCGAAACGTTCGCGCACGCAAGGACGATGATCGACTGCAGTGCGGGATTGCACCGCTCGCGGATCCCGAGAGCCGTGAGGAGATTTGCGTTCACGAAAAAGGGATGCGTGATGGGCCCCACATGATCGGCAGTGGAGACGAAATAGTACTTCTCCAGTTGGGCCACCACGCTCTCGGCGACATCGTGTCCGTACCGTTCGTTGGACGCTTCGCGGATGACAGAGAGACACTCGCTCTGCCGCTGCAGGATGGGCGGATTCAGGTTGACGTCCACGTACTTGCTGGCATATTCCAGCAACGTCTCTCCACCCCGCTTCCGTAGGATGTCGCGAAGGATCGGCCGCTTCGCCAGAACCCGCGACTTCAACCGCGCAAACCTGGCAAGGAATGACTCGGTCTGTGAGCCGATTTCTTGGGCAAGGGCAAGGGTGGACGCAGCACAGACACGATTGCTCGTGAGAGGGAGAAGCGGTGCAACGACCCCGGTTCGGGACGATGCTCCTGGAGCAATTGCGTTGATGTGAGGCTCCATACAGGGGGGTAAAACTTGGGGCTCGTTGCTCGTGTTTTCGGATTTGCTAAGTACTATTACAATATAATTACGTAAACTTGTATACGCTACCCGAGCCTCCGCTGATTTGCAAGGGTCCGGGGCTGATCGGCATGGAGTGCTTAAAACGCCTGTCCGGTGCGGAAAGATGTCATCGGAACGCGGAGACAGCTGATCATGGGACCATTCCGGCTTGCCGGGCAGTCATGGCCGATGATGAAATCGCTGAACGAGGTGCTTTTCGAGATGCTCGGCCGTCGGATGCATGCCGAGGACTTCCAGGAACAGCGTACCGAGCACGATGAACAGCCCGCCCCACAGGTGGTACCATTGCAGGGCTTCGCCGAGATAGACATGGGCGAAGAGCGGGCCGGTGACGATGCTGAGGGACGACACGATCGAGACGGTGCTGACGGGAATCCTGTCGATGGCGACGTAGTAGCTGAAGAGGTTCAGAAACCGCGCAATGAATGCGAAGCCGATGAGCGACACGATGAGGCTGCGCGGCAGCGCGAGGATTTCCGCGGCCACCGGCTGAGGAAAGAACGCGCCGAAGGCCAGGAACGCGCACACCGCGACGGACGACCGGATCAGAATGACGATCTGCGGCTCGGTGCGATGGAGGAAGCGCCGGAAGATGATGGCGCCGACGCTGTAGATGAACGCGGCGGCGAGGATGAAGACGTCGCCGCTGCGGACTTCGACCCCCGTTTCAAAACCGCGAAGCGTGATGACGGCGATGCCGACCGTGATGCTCAGCGCCGCGTAGATGTGCGCGCGGGACCACCGTTCGCGGAGGAGGATGATGGCGAGGATCACCAGGAACAACGCATCGATGCTCCCGAACAGGGAGGCGTTCACGGCGCTCGTCGTCTGCAGTCCCCGGAACCACAGGCAGGGAGCGACGATGCTGCTGAGGACGCCGACGAGCAGGATGAAGATCACGCTGCGCCGGGAGAGTCCCAATGCCTGCTTGATCAGGGGAACGATCCCGAATGACAGGAGCACGAACAGCGCCGTCAGGAGTTCGCTGATGAAGAGCAGGGTGAAGGGAGTCAGCGCCTCCGTGAGCGGCTTGGCGAAGGAATTGTAGGTGGAGCCCGCGGCAATGGTTCCGATGAGACCCATCCAGCCGATCGTCCGGGCAGGCGCCCGCTCGCGCCGCCAGCGAATGAAGGGCCAGTGGGTGAGGTGGATGTCGATCAATCATGATATTATAAACCTATTTTAATATAATGGCAAACACCGACCTCAGCGCCATATAGTTGGATGGTCGGGACGACCCCTCTTCGCCTTCCACCTTCGCCTCTGGGCTTCGGGGGACAGGCTGGGCTCCGCCACGGTCGCTCGCAGATGACACTTCTTTCATAGTTTGTGGAAGCAATGACTCTGGTCGGGACGACAGGACTCGAACCTGCGACCTCTTGCACCCCATGCAAGCGTTCTGGCCAACTGAACTACGTCCCGACGGTTTGGTGATGTGTTGAATGAACGACGCGAACGATCCTTACTCGCCCACCGTAGCCAAGCGGCGAAGGCGGGAACTACGTCCCGAGCCCGGGGAGTATAGAATAGGAGTATGGATCTGGAAACGCAGTTGGAAACCCTCAATCAGCGTAACCGCCGCGTCGAACAGGACAAAGCCTGGGAGACGAGCCTCACCCGGCGACTGACGATCGCTGTCATCACCTACGCGACGGCAGCTATCTTCTTCTGGCTGAACGGCCTGCCGATTCCGCTGCTGCAAGGGTTCATTCCGACGGGAGGATACCTGCTGTCGACGCTCTCCCTGCCTTGGATGAAAAAATGCTGGCTGATGCAGAAAGATGTGCATGAGAAGAAAAATTGACAACAGGCCGTCGCACATTAATGATGGAGCATCGTTCTGTCTCTTCACCGGCTCTCTCCAAACCGAAAGGAAGGCAAGATGGGAAACATCATCGGATTCTCGGCAGTCGCTTGTGTTGTGTTGGTGCTCCTCGTCCTTATGATTCGGGCCTATGCGCCGAGGAGAAGCTGCCCGTGGTGGCACACGTTGGAAACAAGCCTGCAGGCTTCATTTGCAAAAGAGGTGATCGACAGCAGGATCATCTTGAAGTCTCCGGCCTGCTATGTCGTCGTGTACACCAAGTGCTGAGGAGGGGAAATTGAAGTGGTCGACTTCAACTTCGCCGAATCACAGCGGTTGCCACATGCCGATACGCGCGCACGAAGCGTGAGTCTCACGTTCAGGGAAGGCAGCCCGCATACATGGGGAGTGCTTCCCCATCCTGCAGTACAACGGTCGTCGTTTCTCACGTTCTCCATCACAGAAGATGAAGATACAAAGGCCTTGGCGATCTCGGAGAAAGTACGCCGACTCGTCGCTGGATAGAACGAGGTCCCGCACCATCTGGTGCGGGGCCATTTCAGAACGGCGACACGTACTTCGCCCTGGCGCCGATCTCCTCCTCAATCCGCAGGAGCTCGTTGTACTTGCATACGCGATCCGTGCGCGAGAGCGAGCCGGTCTTGATCTGGCCGGTCTTAAGGCCGACCGCCAGGTGCGCGATGAACGTGTCCTCCGTCTCGCCGCTGCGGTGGCTCACGACTGCGTGCCAGCGCTGCTCCTGGGCCATGCGGATGGCATCGACGGTCTCGCTGACGGTGCCGATCTGATTGACCTTGATGAGTACCGCGTTCGCCGCGTTCTTGATGAAACCGTCGTGAATCCGCTTGGGGTTGGTCACGAACAGATCGTCACCCACGAGTTGCACCAGATGCCCCATCTCCTGCCGCATGGCGATGAAGCCGTCCCAGTCGTCCTCGCTGTGACTGTCCTCGATACTCACGATGGGATACCGGGCGCACAGATCTTTGTAGAAATGGACGAGCCCCTGTGCATCGAGCTTGTGACCGTCAATGGTGTACACGCCGTCTTTGAAGAACTCGGAGGCGGCCGCGTCGATGGCGAGCTTCACCTTCCCCTCGTATCCCGCCTGCTTGATCGCCTCGAGCAGCAACGAAAAGGCTTCATCCGCATTCTGGACCTTTGGCGCGAAACCGCCCTCATCCCCGACTGCAGTCGTGAGCCCCTTCGCATGCAGAATGGATTTCAGGGTGTGAAATGTTTCCACTCCCGCCCGCAACGCCTCTGCAAAGCGGTCGAATCCGACCGGCACGATCATGCACTCCTGAAACGAGAGCCCGTTATCCGCATGCGCACCGCCGTTGAGGACGTTCATGAGCGGGACCGGCAGGTGGATGCCGTCGTGGAAGCGCGTCTTGCACTGCGCTGCGAGTGAATGCCACAAGGTCTGTTTCTCCGCCGTCGCCCGGGCCCGGCACACGGCCATCGAGACGCCGAGAATGGCATTCGCCCCGAGCTTGGATTTGTTGTCCGTGCCGTCGAGCTCCAGGAGGAGCGTGTCGATCTCCCGCTGACTGCCGACATCCTTCCCTTCCAGATGCAGCGCGATGGTGTCATTCACGTTCTTCACCGCCTGCAGAACCGATTTCCCGCCGTACAGCGCCTGGTCGCCGTCCCGCAGTTCCAGCGCTTCATGAGTGCCTGTCGATGCGCCCGAGGGAACCGCCGCGCGTCCGGTGCTGCCGTCATCGAGGATGCAGTCGACCTCGACCGTGGGGTTGCCGCGGGAGTCGAGGATCTGACGGGCGTGGAGAGTGAGGAGGGAGGGCATTGCGAAAAAATGGGGATCCGGGATGAAGGGATGATAGCACCGATGATTGCGGCCGTAGAATTGTGCCCCCTCCCCCAGCCCCTCCCGTAAAGGGACGTGGTCCCCACGGGACTTTACGTCCCCCTCGGCCTCAGCCCTGCGGGCTTCCGGCCTGGGAGAGGGGAGATCAATACTGACTCAGTCATTATTCCATTGCCCTCTCCCAGGCCGAGACCTAGAGGTCGAGGCCGAGGGGGAGGGCCGCAGGGAGGGGGCATGAATCGCAGACGCTCGCTCGCTACACCCTCCTCCTCGCCCTCCGATGCAGCACGCCACAGTACCCTGCGAGGAACAGAGGCACGAACAGCTCCGAGGCCGGACCGGAGTGCGACAGGCGGGGTGGGCGCCTGCGGGGGTCGCTCATGACGGAGGAGGCGCTGCTCGCGCTCGAGGCTGCGGATGAACGACTCGCTTCATTCCCGGCCCCCCCCCACGCCACATGGCGCCACGCGTTCCGCCACAGACTTGCCGCCAACTGCTCGCGCATGCGGTCATGCACCTCCCCAATCAAGCCCGTTGCCAGAAAGAGAAGAAGCAGCGCACCCAGAATGATGAGCCGCGGAAAACGGCGGCGGATGACGGAGAGCACGAACCATCCGAGCAGCAGAAACGCGGCGAGGACTGCAGGCAGCGTCCAGCCCCAGGTGTAGACCCGGTGCAGCCACAGGAGCCAGGGGAACGCCAGCGCGAGAAACTGAATGAGAAACCACAGCAGGACCAACGTCGCGGGCGCGAAGTGGAGGAGACGGAATGCGTAGTCGGCCCGATTGTGCTTGAGCGTGGGATACAGGATCAGCGGATAGAGCAGCACGGTGATGAGCAGAAGGAATCCTGGCACGAGCCCCTGCGGCAGGAGCGGGAGGGTTGCGACGAGCAGACCGGTGATCATGGTTGCAACGGCCAGGAGCGCTATGAGAGCGGTCTCCGTCAGGTGCTTCAGCGGCATAGCGCGCCATTGTGGGCGAGCCATGCATGAGCGTCAATTTGGGTACACGTGACGGCAATGCTGTTTTGTTATTTTATAATGAAAAGACAATCAATGTTTCTTTCTTTTCGGCAGGTACTTCTCCCGCGGGTCCACCGCCTCCGCCTGCGGCAGCACCTCGTAGAAACGCGTTCGGAAGAGTCGAATCTGCAGAACGGCATACAGGAGGAGCGCTGCGAACCATAGCACCCAGAGGAAGCGCATGGCGAGGAACTGAATGCCTTCCACGCGGCTCACGACCATCACGATGCCGGTGACCCCGAACCAGAATGTGGCGGAGGACCAGGAACGGCTCAATTTCTTACTGACGGGATTGGTCAGCCGGCCCCGCCAGGCACGGATGGCGAAGGACCCTGCCACCAGCAAACCGCACAGGATGAGGAGTGCCGTCATCGTCGGCTTGGCGTAGCCGGCGTTGCCCGGGTTGGGGTAGAAGAAGAACCGGAGGATGGCGTTGACGTCTCGCAAGGAGTCCAGTGTACCGTGTCCTGTCTGGCTGCCAACTGGCATTTCCCTTGAGAGGAATCCGGGGATGCCGAAGAGTCCGACCTCCGTCGGCCATAGCCTTCCTTTGGAAGAACGATCATCTCTGTCATTTCCCCAGAGTGACTACGGCCGGCGACGGCCGGCGAGTCCGAGGCTGCGTCACCTTTCCTCGGATTCTTCAGAGATGCGGGTATTTCCTCCTCTGCCACACGACATAGACCACCGTGCCGAGCAGAGCCATCATCGCCAGGAGCTGACTGAATCGCAGCTGGTAGGTCTCCAGATCCAGCCACGGCCGCGCGAGCAGGTACCCGACAGCCAGGATGGCGAGTGCGGTCTCGTAGAGGAAGAAATGCCACTCGGACAGACGCAGCTCGACGATGAGGAAGAGACCGAGGCTGAGGAAGAGGACCAGGAGCAGGAGGACATCGACCTTGGTGGCGAAAGCCGGAATGGCGAAATCGCCTCGGAAGTACTCGAAGACGAACGTGCCGACGGAGGCGCAGACGATGCCGATGAGCGTCTCGGCACCCACGCGTTTGGCCCGCTTGCGGATGACGAGCAGAACGAAGGTGAGGAAGAGGTAGAAGAGCACGTAGTAGAGCTGCACCGGGTGGATGGGCACGGCGTAGCGCACGTTGAACGCGTCGTAGGTGACCCCCCAGAAACGGTCGGTAGGGGTGCCGTACGCAGCCCCGGAGAAGAAGGCACCCAGCCATGCAAACACGAGTCCGAGTGTCGCTGCCGGCACGAGCGCATCCAACCAGTGGAGAAAGGTGGCGCGGTGTCCGCGCGTGGCGAAGTACAGAACCACCCCAATGCCGATCGCGCCGCCGAGGAAACTGAATCCTCCGTCCCAGAGGATCACGCTCCGCAGGGGATCATGCAGGTACACCCGATACTCGGCCAGCATGGCGAAGAGCCTGCTCCCCAGGACGAACGCAAGCAGGTACCAGAACCACTTCTGCTGGAAGTGCTGGAGGCTGAGGTTGGCGCTCTGAGCCAGACGCAGGAAGAACTCGGCGAAGAGCCAGATCCCGATCAACAGGAACACCACCCGGGTCCACACGTAGAAATTCCCGATCTGGATGGCTTCGAACATCGGAAGGCAGGATACCAAAATATGCCCCCTCCCCCAACCCCTCCCCCTCAGCCGCAACCCTGCGGGGTGTGCGGCTTGGGAGAGGGGAGATTACTAGCCACACCTTCGTCATTCCCCCGCCCTCTCCAAGGCCGAGACCCAGAGGTCGAGGTCGAGGGGGAGGGCCGCAGGGAGGGGGCATGAACACGCATCATCCAATCGATGCCACCAGCTTCCGCTCCTGCACATCCTTCACCGTCCGTTCCACAAACTGCTCCAGCGGCACCGTCACCTGCTTCTTCGTCTGCACATTCCGGACGGCGACGCTGCGGTCGGTCGCCTCCCTGTCCCCCATGACGAGGAGATACGGGATGCGCAGCTTCTCCCCTTCCCGGATGCGCTTGCCAAGCGACTCGGTGTGATCCATGTAGTGGATGCGGAGGCCGACATTTTTCAGCATGGTTTCCACCTCATGCGCGTAGTGCTCATGAATATCCGCGAGCGGGAGGAGAGCCACCTGCACCGGAGCGAGCCAGAGCGGGAAGAGGCCCGCATGATGCTCGATGAAGATGCTGAGGAACCGCTCGAGCGAGCCCATGATCGCCGCATGGATCATGACGATCCGTTCCTCCGCGCCCTCTTCGTTGATGCAGAACAGGTTGAAGCGCTCAGGCATGTTGATGTCGAGCTGAATGGTCGCCACCTGCCACTCCCGCCCGATACTGTCGCGCGCGATGAAGTCGACCTTGGGTCCGTAGAAGGCCGCTTCGCCGGGCGCCTCGGAGAAGTCGGCCTGCCGGTCGATTGCAATCTTCCGGAGTTCGGTCTCAGCGGACTGCCACATCTCCGGCGTCCCCAGGTACTTCTCCATCGCGTCGGGGTCGTGGAGGGAGAGACGGACACGGAGCTTGCCGAAGCCGACCGTCGCGTAGAACGTGTCGACGATTTCCCAGATCTTCAGAATCTCCTCGGCAGCCTGGCTACGGCGGCAGAACACGTGAGCATCATCCTGGGTGAAGGATCGCACGCGCGACAGGCCGTGCAACTCACCGGTCTGCTCGTCGCGGTAGCAGGTGGTGGTTTCTGCGTAGCGTTGTGGAAGATCGCGGTAACTGCGCTGCTGCGAGACGTAGATCTGGGTGTGGTGCGGGCAGTTCATCGGCTTCATGCAGAACTGATGCCCCTCCCGCGTGGTGATCCGGAACAGCTCCTGCGAGAACTTCTGCCAGTGCCCGCTGGTCTCGTAGAGCTCCTTCTTCGTGATGTGAGGGATGGTGACACGCTGGTACCCGCGGGCCTGCCGCAGCTCCCACACGTAGCCGTCGAGCAGATCGCGCAGCAGCGTGCCCCGCGGCGTCCACAGCGGGAGCCCCGGGCCGACGAGCTCGCTGAAGGTGAACAGGTCGAGCTCTTGCCCCAGCTTCCGATGATCGCGCCGCTTGGCCTCCTCCATCATCTGCAAGTATTCATCCAACTCTTTCTTGGAAGCGAACGCAGCGACGTAGACGCGTGTGAGCTGCTCGCGCTTTTCATCACCCCGCCAGTACGCGCCGGCCAAGCTCGTGATCTTGAAGGCATCGGCCGGAATGTCCTTCATATTCTCTATGTGCCCGCCACGGCAGAGATCGACGAAGGTCTCCTCCCCTTTCGGCCCTATGTTCGCGTAATGGGTGACGGTCTTCACCCCTTCGTTCTTCACCAGATCTTCGATCAGCTCGACTTTGAACGGCTGCTTCCGTTGGTTCCAGAATTTCTTAGCGTCAGACGTCTTCAGCGTTTCCGACCGGAAGGTCTGGCCCTGGTGGATGATCTTGCGCATCTCCTTCTCGATCACTGGGAAATCGGCGTCGGAAATCGGCGTCTCAAACAGAAAATCGTAGTAGCAACCGTAGTCGATCGGCGGACCGATGGTGATCTTCGTCCCCGGCCACAGCTTGAGGACGGCCTGCGCAAGCGCGTGGGCAAGCGAATGGCGCAGCTTGTGGAGATCATCGACCTGCGGTGCGGCTTTGTTCATGGTGGGAGAAAGAAAATGCTACAGAAAAACTGCTCCTCGGTCCGGGAAGAGTGCGAGTGACGCTACAGCTCGGCAGCCCTTCCCTTCAGAGGGTCGTCTGCGTGGTGGTAGTGGCGGCGCGGAGGTGCATTGACAGGAATTATAGACAGAACCGAACAAAACACAAACGGATCCGCAGCCGGGATTCGCGTAAAGCGACGTGGTCGCCACGCGACTTTACGTCGTAATCCCGGTGCGGGCCGGAGGCCCGCTGACCCGTCACACGACGGTTGCACCATTCTTCACGCGCAGCTCCAAGCCACGCAGCTTTCGGCTCACCACCTGTTGGATGCGTTCGATGATGACCGTCGGATCCGCCTCCGGCATCAGCGTCACGAACAGCTCCTGCGTCGTGCCGCCGCAGCGGAGCACCAAATCCAGCCGCCGGCGCTCGGTGTGGCAAATGACGAGTGATTTCCGGCCGTACCTGCCGCCCGGCTGGATGTATCCGGCCCGGATGGACGCGACGCCCGGCGACCTGTCGAGTGCCTTGAAGATCTGTACGCCCTCTTCGAGCACTGTGCGGTGTCTCCCGCGCACCTTGTCCAGACCGCCGATGGAGTGCTTTGAGGGCATAATCGTAAAGTAACACGATTGCGATCAGATGTACATTCATCCCCTCGGGCGCCCCTCTGGATCCAGTCGGTATCACACCAATCCCAATTCCTGCTCAATCGCCCGGATCTCGCGCAGTAATGGGGGATCCCCCTGCATCCGCTCCTCGATCTTATTGCAGGCATTCATGACGGTGGTGTGGTCGCGATCGCCAAACACTTCGCCAAGCCGCACGGTGCTCATGCGGAGGTACTTGCGCCCGATGTGCATGGCGATCTGACGGGGGATGAGAATGTCGCGGACGCGGGAGCTGCTGATCATGTCCTGCACGGACACGGAATAGTAGCGAGAGACGGCCTCCATGATGTCTTGAAAGGTAGGGAGACGCTTCTGGGGGATCTCGAAGCCCACCGGCGCCTCCTCCGCGGCGTGGGGATCCTTGCTCAGCTTCCGCATGATCTCCGCGATCGTTTTGATGGTCGGCATGCGCTGCTCCAACTCGTACATGGCCACCGCCTGCATCAGAATGCCCTCCAGCTCACGCACGTTCTTGGTGGCGTGCTCGGCGATGAACTGGAGCACGGTCCTATCCAGGAACATCTGGTACTCGGCGGCCTTCTCCACGAGAATCGCCAGGCGCGTCTCGTAATCCGGCGGCGCCACGTCGGCGATCATTCCCTTCTCGAAGCGGGAGATGAGGCGGTCCTCCAGCTGCAACTCCTGCGGGGGGCGGTCAGCGCTGATGATGACCTGCTTCCGATCTTCGTAGAGGGCGTTGAAGGTGTGAAAGAACTCCTCCTGCGTCCGCTCCTTGTTGGCGAGGAACTGGACATCGTCGATGATGAGCACGTCGACCTGCCGGTAGCGACGGCGGAACGTATCCATCTTCTGGTGCTGGATCGCCTCGATCACCTGGTTGGTGAAATCCTCTGATGTGGTGTACACGACGGCCGATGTCGGCATGCCCTTCAGAATGGCATTCCCCGTCCCCTGCAACAGGTGGGTCTTGCCCAGCCCCACCCCCCCATAGAGGAAGAGCGGGTTGTACTTCCCTCCCGGATTGGTTGCAACCGACTGACAGGCCGCATGGGCGAGCCGGTTGTCCGACCCTACGACGAAGTTGTCCAGCGCGTAGCGGGGGTTGAGGATTTTGCTGACAATGCCCTCCGCGAGCTTCACCTCCTGCTTGCCGGGCAGCTTGCGACGCTTGGGTTCGGGGAAGTGCTGGAGAAGATCCATCGTGCGCTCGCGGTTGTCCTTCAGACCGCCATCCACCTTGTACACCACCTGACGAATCCCCGGATCCATCTCCTGCGCGATCTGGAGGAGCATCGCCTGGTAGTGCTCCATGTGCCAGTTCAGGAACATGGGAAGCGGGAGACCCACCACGAGCGTCCCCTCTTCGTTCCCCAGGAGCGCCGTGTCCTTGAACCACGTGATGAACTGGCTGCGCTGCAGCTTCGGCTCGATCAGGTTGAGCATGCCGAGCCACTGGGTCTTCAGATCCGTGATCGATGGGGGGGCGAGAGTTGTGGTCATATTCCGAGTGATGAGAAACGATGAGCGGTTCGCAGCCGCAGCCGGGAGTCCGGACTCCCGGCTAGAAAAGGCGCAGCACGTCGTGATAGGTAATCACGAGTATCAGGAGCAGCAGAAGCGCAAAGCCGACCGTGTTCGTCACCGCTTCGAACTTGCGGTTGAGCGGCCGCCGCTGGACCGCCTCGATGAGAACGAAGAGCAGCCGCCCGCCGTCGAGCGCCGGGATGGGGAGGATATTCAGAATCGCAAGACTCAGGCTGAGCTGCGCCATCAGCTGCAGGTAGACCATCCAACCCTCCTGCACGGACGCATGCGTGTAGCGCGCGATGCCGACGATACCGGTGATGCCGGCGGGAACGCGGAGGGACACGAGCAACGAGCGAAAGAGCACCCCCACGCCCTTCACGTTCTGCACCACCAGGACACCCGCCTCCCGTAGCGACAGCCGGAGGGCATCGACAGGGCCGCGCCGCGGTGCCTGGAGGTCCTTGGGGTAGAACCCCAGGCTGACGCCGGTTTTTCCCTCACGGACCGGGACCACCATCGTCCGGCGTTCGGCAAATTTTTTGCCGGTGAGGAGCGCGTAGAGCACCACCTGCTTCCCCTTCTGGAGTTCCGGTACGCTGGCGGGGTCCGCCACCGTCGTCCCGTCGACGCTCAGGAGAATGCTCGGCACCGGTACCGCCGCTCTGGATGCCTCTCCGTCCGGGACGACGGCGTCGATGATGACGGCGGGTTCGTAGCTGATGTCGCCATGCGCCCGCGCCGCCTCCATTTCCTCGTACGACAGATAGGTGGGAATCCAGCGTCCGACGGAGAAGCCGATGGCAAAGATGAGCAACGCGAAGAGGAAATTCATCACAACGCCGGCGATGAGGATGAGGATCCGCGCCCCCACCGGAACGCTGCCGAAGCTGCCCTTCGCGGTACGCTGTTTTTCGGTGGTGCTCGCCTCTCCCTGCAACCGCACGAAACCGCCGAACGGGATCCAATTGAAACTGAACCGCGTGCCGCCCTGCCAGAAGAGCGTCTTCACCCGTGGCGGGAGCCCGAAGCCGAACTCCTCCACCTTCACCCCCATCTTCCGTGCCGCCAGGAAGTGCCCCACTTCGTGGATCATGACGAGCAGCGTGAGGAGAATGAGGAACGCGAGGGCGGAGAGGATGATCGACATGCGCGTGCGAGAAGGCAATGCTCAAGATGAGCGATGAGTGCGGAGCCTACCGGGGGTGTGGATATCAGAAAAGTTTTCCACATGCCTTTTGTATTGCAGCGGCAAGCGATGATTTCGCAGTACGCGGATGTGTATTTTGTTTTCCCCCGCTTCGCAGAAAGCCCTGACCGTGAGGTCGGGGATGAATGCGCTGAGATCTTGCCTAGTTGCTATGCGGGGTTTCGCGAGCGACGCCGCAGGCGTTCTGCACGTCGATGCCACCAGCGTAAGCTGGTGGAGCTTCACTTCCGACCCTCAGCCGAGCGCGAGTACCAGTCCTTCCACCCGCGTGGCTCCGGCCTTCTTGAGCGCCGCCGCGCACGCGTCCATCGTCGCGCCGGTGGTGAGGAGATCGTCGACGAGAACGACGGAGGATGGAACAGTCGCCGATGATCGAATGGTGAATGATCCCTCGATCGCCCTGAATCTCTCCTCCCGTGCACGCCATGCCTGGTGCCCGGTCGATCGCGTGCGCCGGAGCAGCGGCACGACTGAGCACTGCCGGTCACCGGCAATGGCCCGCGCCAGGAGATCGGCTTGATTGAAACCGCGCTGGAACCGCCGGGTCCAGTGGAGCGGCACCGGGCAGAGCACCGGTGGCATGTCCGTCCACCCCCGGTGCGACGCCTCGCTCATCAGGAGCCCCAGCGGCTGAGCGAACAGACCTATGCGCCGGTACTTGAAGGTGTGGATGGCGGGCCGCAGCAGCGGCAGATCATCGTACGATCCCGCCGCGACCACACGGTCGAGCGCGTGCAGCCCCATCGAGCGCAGCCGGTGCGTCCGGAGGATCACGGGTTCCACATGCAGTGCTGAGAGTTCCTCCATGGTCACCCACTCCCCTTCCCTGCCGGTGAGGGAGCGGGTGGGGAAGAGGAGATCGAGGAGCATTCCCAGCACAGGATCACCGATTCTACGCTTGTGACAGCCCCTGTGAATTGATAGTCTCTTTGGGCCTTGCGGGGGCAATTAGCTCCCACCTTCGCCCTACGGGACTACGGCGGGCAGGCAGCTGGTTCGTTCATTCTTTACCGGATCACGGGCAATTAGCTCAGCTGGTTAGAGCGTCACATTGACATTGTGAAGGTCACTGGTTCGAATCCAGTATTGCCCACCATTCGACTCGCTTCGCTTGCTCATGGTCGTCGCGCTGTGCGCTCCGGCCATTCTTTGGAGTTCGAAGAGTCGAATGACCCTGAGCGGAGCCGCG
>VMEW01000035.1 GCA_007375735.1 Candidatus Peregrinibacteria bacterium Greene0416_19 | reverse complement strand
AAATATCCGGCCGCATCCATTGCGTACGATTGCCCGCGTGGCGCTGCTACATAAGAAACTTCCTGCACAACAATTGTTCTCATGGTGCTGCCGGCAGCGATCGAGACTGGTATGTCTGCAAGCGTGGGATCCGGTGCCAGCAGTCGCACCACATCACGGGTGTCCGTGAGCGCAAGACCGGAATCAACCTTGTAGAAGACCAGGTACTCATCCCGAGCCAGGCGATAGCCGCTGAGGCTGAACGGCCGGCTGCCGCCTGCGCTATCGTCCAGGAACCAGCCACACAGATCCATCGTGGCCTCTCCGGTATTGCGCATTTCGATCCACTCGCCCCTGGTATCATCCGCTCCCGGCCGGGGGAGGAACTCGGAGATCTGGAGATGGTGGTAGGGTGAGACCAGGCAGGAGGTCGTGGAAGGTACCGACGTCGTGGGCGCAGCCGGAGGCACAGGAGAGGATTGCGTCACAGCGACAGCACTGGAGAACGATGAGGAAGAAAATGAAGCGGTGGTGGCACCCGATGCGGAGCTGATGGAGGAAAATGAGGCAGCGGAAGCCGATGATGCACCGATGGTCGCACCGGAGAGATTGATCACACTCCCGGATTGGCTTCCCGAAGCGCCGCTGCCAGTGACCTGTGTCTGCGTAGTACTACAGTAACTCACAACGACGCCTGTCCCCGATACTTGAAAATTCTGATCACAATATTTGTTCGAACTCGAGCTGCCACTCGCAGTCACCGGGGACGTACTCAGCGAACTACTTTGTTGTTCTGAACTTTCACTTTTAGTTTCCATGAAGGGCTGTATGCCAATATCTGATGAGGAGAACATGGATCCGCTCCCGGTGGCGATCTCCCCTGAGGTCGAAGAAGCCACTGCCTCCTCGTACTCTTCCTCATCCAGATTGCTCCGCCACAGGAATCCAGGTGTGCCACGCACGGGCGCGCCGACGACGAAGCCGACCGAGCCGGTCGCCGTCCTCCAGTGGGATGCCATCGCTCCGCTGCCGGACAGGTTGATGCGCTCCATGCTCGCCTTGATGTCGGTATTGGAGCCTGCAAAAGGGACCCCCACACCATCATCGACCTGATCCATCACCTGTCCCTGTGCATCGCGGAGACGGAGGAGGAGCTTGGAATTCGGCAAGCTCACCTTGGGCGTCACGGCGAAAGGGACATCAAGCAATCGCGTTCCGGTGCCACTCAGCCGGCCGATGAGAAGCGTTTCCCCCGAGCCGATGACCGTCCCCGTTCCAAAGCGGATGATCTCGGTTTCGACGCCGGCCGAATTCACCACCGTCAATCGCCATCCCGAAAGCGACGTCATGCCCGATCCTGACCCTTGCCCTAGCCCTTGCCCTTTCCCTATCCCCGCAATCTCCACCCACTCGTCAAAGGCACTGAGATCGCTGCCCATCCACATGACTTCGCTGATGACGGCACGGGCCGCTGCATGCTGGAACGACAGGAGCAGGGAAAGAGACAAAACCGCTGCGGCCAGAAGCCACAAACGCAGACACCGAATGGAGAATAATCGCATAGGAGGACAGCATGGAGGCGTGGGGAGAACGTGACAGGGTGATTTTGCGCATATTCGCACCGGATGATACGATCTCTCGCTGCAGGTAAACAAAAAACCCGTTCCACTTCCCAATGGAACAGGCGGGGTGTATTCTCCTTTCATCACTCACTTTTCTCCTCGCATTCCACTCTGAATCCATGACTCAGTCCATTATCCCAGGACAGCTGCAGGGCTCCTAAGGACCCGGAATCAGAACGTGTGATGCGGGCTTCTTTTGCCCTCATCTCTATGGAATACATCATCATTTTCCTCGGAATGCTCTTCGGGGTGTTCCTCGGACTCATCACCGGGTGGTTCTGGTTCTCCAAGGGCAAGAAAATCTCGCTTGCCCTGCAGACGCAGATACACGAGCAAGAGCGACAGCTCGATAAAGTGGAAACGCACCTGGCGGAAGCGCGCGGTCAGATCAAAACGGCTGAGGCGGAAGCGAAAGCCCAGGCCAAGGAGATCCTCACCGAAGCCCGGCTCCAGGCCGGAGAGACGGAGGCCAGACTGGAAAAGGAACAGGGCCGCTTGGAGGAGAAGGAAAAAACCCTGGATGAGAAGGTGAAGGAGGTGGAAAGGCAGCGCAGCCGGCTGACGAGCGAACAGGAGGAAGTGGACCATCTGAAGGCGGAGCTGCGCGACGCCTCCGTCCAGCATCGCGAAGCATTGGAAAAGGTGGCCAAGCTGTCGCAGGAGGAGGCGAAGAACCAGTTGAAGGAAGAACTGGAAAAGGAATTCGCGGACTTCTACGCCGGCCAGCTGAAGCTGCGCAAGGAGGGGCTGGAGCAGGAATACGAGGACCGGGCCAAAAATCTGATGTCGGAGGCAATGCAGCGGTACGCGTCGGAGGTGGCGAGTGAGTCGACCTCCACCGTCGTGCAGCTGCCGAGCGACGACGTGAAGGGGAAAATCATCGGCAAGGAGGGACGGAACATCATCGCCTTCGAACAGGCGACCGGCGTGGACGTGATCATCGACGACAGCCCGGGCGCGATCGTGCTCTCCGGGTTCGATCTGGTGCGGCGCTACGTGGCCAAGCTGGCGATGGAGAAGCTGATTCAGGACGGGCGCATCCAGCCGGCGCGCATCGAGGAGGTGGTGATCAAAGTGAAGGAACAGGTGGGCAAGATGATGCTCGAGTTCGGCAAGCGGGCCACGGAGGAACTGGGCATCACCGGCTACCCCGCCGACCTACTCAAGATCATCGGGCGCCTGCGGTTCCGTACGAGCTACGGGCAGAACGTACTGAAGCACTCTGTAGAAATGGCCCAGATCGGCCGGATGCTGGCCGAGGAGATCGGCGCTGATCCGATGATCGTGACCGAAGGTTGCCTGCTCCACGATATCGGCAAGGCCCTGGACCACGAGGTGACGGGTACGCACGTGGAGATCGGCGTGGAAATTTGCAAGCGCTACAAGGTGCGTCCGGAGGTGATCCACTGCGTGGCCGCACATCATGAGGACATCCCCATCGCATCACCCGAGGCCTTCGTGGTCGCCGCCGCCGACGCCATTTCCGGCGCCCGGCCGGGGGCGCGGCGCGAATCGATCGAAGAATACTTCAAGCGGCTGCGGGCGCTGGAGGACGTCGCGAAGACCTTCGCCGGCGTGCAGAAGGCCTACGCCATCAGCGCCGGCCGCGAGATCCGCATCTTCGTCGACACGCAGAAAATCGACGACCTGCAGCAGGCGAAACTGGCAAAAGACATCGCCAAGAAAGTGGAGGAGGAGCTGACATATCCAGGCGTGATCAAGGTGAACGTCATCCGGGAGCGACGGGTGGAGGAGCTGGCGAAGTAACCTCACCCTAAAGCTTTCCGAGTGCCATTCCGGATCCTCACTTGCACACCAGCCCCAACCCCCCAGCCCCCTCCCCCACCGGGGGAGGGGGAGTGGATGCATGTGCAAAGCAAAGCGCTCTCTTGATTTGAGTCCCCCCTCTCCCCGCGGGGGAGGGGGTCAGGGGGTAGGGGCTGATGTGTTTAACAAGAAGGCAGGACGCACAAGAGAGCAGAATGAAAACACCCACTACAACATATTTTTGGCTTGGCTCTCCGTCCATATACCCGCACGCTTGCCACGCTCGTCGTGGCTGTCCTGTTCCTGGGCGAACCCCTCACGGCCATCGCCGCAAGCTCCCAGAGCCTAGCTGCGACCCGGCGCGCGGAGCGTCTGGTCCCCAAGCCTGTCAAGCGGGTGACGACGACGAAAGCCACGGTCGCGAAGACCCGGAACCAGCGGATCGCCGACCGGGAAGTGCGGAAGAACCCCAAGTCGAAACCGGAGAAGAAGCCATCGAACATCGCAGCGACTCCGACATCCAAGGTCGTGGCGATCGGCATCACGGACCCCGCGCACCGCGTGGTCCCCAATGCGCCGGTCGTCGTTCGCCGTCGTGGAGGGGGCGGAAGCGGAGGAGGCGGGGGGGGAGGTTCAACGACGCCATCGGGAACCCCGACGTTCGCCGTGTCGCTCAGCGACGGTCGGACAACGGTGAATGCGGGCAACACGATCGAGTACTCGTTCGACGTGCGCAACACCTCGTCATTCAACGGAGGCGCGTCCGCATCTCTCATGCTCCCGAACACGCTGACGTACGTGTCGGCCTCGCTGTCGCCGCTCTTCGGACAAACGAACAACCAAGGACTGCCGATGACATGGCACCTCTCGCTCGCCGCGGGCGAGTCGCGGACGATCAAAGTCACTGCAGCCGTGAATCAGGGCGTTGCGCTCAACTCGATCATCGATACGAGCGCGACGGTCACCAACGGCAGCGGCGCATCCGACCAGACGACCGTCGTCGCCGCGAGCTCCAGTTCCTCCAGTACATCGACTTCATCGAGCTCCTCGTCTTCCTCGTCTTCCTCGAGCTCCTCGTCCTCTTCGTCATCTTCGTCTTCTTCATCTTCCGTTACCGTCACAGCTGATCTTCGCATCCAGCCGACCGTTCCGTACAAGATTGCACGCGGCGGGCTCATCTGGATCTGGCCGTCCATCCAGAACATCGGACCACAGACAGCCGGACCGGTCACGGTCAAGGTCACGCTGCCGGCCTCGAACTTCACGCTTGCGTACCTGTACGACAAGCGTTGCACCCGCAGCGCGAACGCGAATGAATTCGCCTGCACATTCCCGTCAATCGGATCGGGAAAATTTGAGAGTATTCAGGCTTGGGGCCGGACGACGGCAGCCACGCCCTGCAATACGGACATTGTCATCACCACGGCCGTGTCGGCCGCACAGACGGATCCCAATACCACGAACAACACTGACACGCACAAGCTGACCGTGGTCTGCGAGGGCGGCATCGTTGTCTCCTCGGTCGACGGCGCGCAGGAGATCTACTATCCGGGCGAGCGCTTGAAGATCGCGCTGAAGGGAACACGCTCGGACGGCAAACCAGCGAGCGCAGAGGATGGCTGGCACGTGCAGTACCACACCTACTTCGGTCGGCCCGGTGACGGTGAACGGCTGAATCCCATGACCGTCACACATCTGTCAGACAACACCACATTCGTCGACGGCGCGTGGGTGGCCGAGCACAACGTGCTCACCGATCCCGGCTTCTACTACCTGGATCTGGGACTGTACTGTTCGTATCCGTCCGGAGCGTGCGGGAAATACAACGAGAACGCGTCGGATCGGGTGTACCTCGTGTACGAGGTGCGCTGTCGCCCCGGAGAGACGTGCAGGATCGATCCGGCGAACAAGCTGTACTACCCCCGATACTCGAAGTACCCCAGCACCGTCCGGGCCGGAGATCCAATCGCATTCAACATCGAGCTCGAGAACTTTCCCGGTCAGGATTCCATCGACGATGTGAAAGTGAGCGTAAGCGACGGGAATGGATGGGCCGACAGCAAGACGGTCAGTTTCGCCCCGGGGGACCGGAAGACGGTGACGCTCACCCTCTTCACGTACGCACAGAATACCTACAAGAGTCCTGCGCAGTTCACCATCAAGGCCAATGATCGCGTGCTGGAGACAGTGGACATGACCATCCTGCCGCCGGAGAGGAAGCTGCCGGACCTGATCATCCGGAACCTGAAATTCAACGACGTCGGCAACGGCGTGGCCGCCATCGACTTCGACGTGCTGAATATCGGCCGGTCCACCACATCCCCGTTCCCCGTGGCCGTCGCCGTGGACGGCAAGGTCGTGAGCCACGTCGTGGTGAGCGGCTACGACTTCCAGCCGTACCCCGTCTACGGCCCGATCTACGGACCGCTCCCGATGGGCACGCAGCGCATCCACCGCACCGTCACCAACTTCGCCCATTTGCTCACCGCCAGGCATGTGATCACCGTGACAGCAGACACCTTCGATCCGTCCGCTCCGGTCATCGTCGGCGGCGCGGGGCTCTCCGCGTT
>VMEW01000023.1 GCA_007375735.1 Candidatus Peregrinibacteria bacterium Greene0416_19 | reverse complement strand
GATGGACCGGATCTGACGGTCAGACAGACGGCTCTTCGGCAGAAGTGTTGATGCCACGAACCCACACTAAACAAGCTCAGGATCTATACAAGCTCCATTCCAAATGCTCTATGACGAATTCATGCATCCTCATGATGCGTCTTTCATGTAGCGCAGCCGTTCCTGGGCTCTTTTTCGCGGGACTCCTGAAGATTTCTACTTCCTGACCGGCGTGGAGGAGGCGGATCACGCGCGGTTTATCTTTCCTGTAGTATCTCCGCATGACCACACACCGTGTGCCACAGCCGCATGTCGCCTGTTCATGGGCACTCGACACGGAGATCGTCGCCGGGAAGGGGTGCATCCTCATCGATCGTGAGGGGCGCGAGATCATCGATTTTGCCGGCGGGTGGTGCGTGGGTACCCACGGCTGGGGCGAGCAGCGCATCGCGGAGGCCGTGTGTGCGGAGGCGCGGCGCGGGCTCTACGTGCCGCCGACGTTCCAGTGGGCGGGCTGGGAGGAACTGGCGGCGCTCCTCTGCAGCATCGCGCCGGGGGGCCTCTCGAAAGTCTACCGTTGCTGCAGCGGGTCGGAGGCGGTGGAGTTCGCCATCAAGTGCGCCCGCGCGGCGACGGGCCGGGACGTCATCGTCTCCGTCGACGGTGTGTACCACGGTCACACCTACGGGGCGGCATCCGTGGGGAATGCGATTGGGCGGCACATGGGATCCGGCCTTCCGCACTGCGAGAAGATCACCTTCCCACACACCATTATGGACGCGGATCGCGCACTGTCAGAGCTCGCGGCGCTCGTGAAGAAGGGCGACGTTGCAGGGTTCATCAGCGAGCCGGTCTTCAGCAATGCCGGCGTCCGCATCCCGCCCCCGGATTTCTACCCGCGCGTTCAGGAACTCTGCCGCGCGCATGGGGCGCTCTTCATGATGGATGAAGTGGCGGTCGGCTTCGGCAGGTGCGGCACGCTCTTCGCGAGCGAACTCTGGGGGCTCTCACCCGACGTCCTCTGCCTGGGCAAGGCGCTCACCGGCGGCTACGGCACGCTGGGCGCCACGCTGGTCACGCAGGACGTATTCGACCGGTGCGACGGCATCCCCGATTACGTCACCTTCGGCTGGACGCCTATCAACGTGGCCGCGACCCTGGCGAACCTCCGCCTTCTGCTCGAGCGGAGGCTGACCGGGAACGCCCGGACCATCGGCGCGCACATGCTCAGAACCCTGCAGGGAATGAGGGATGAAGGCCTCGTGCGGGACGTGCGGGGAATGGGACTCCTCCTGGGACTGACCCCTCCATCGCACATCAACGATCTGCAACAGCGCTGCCTGGACCTCGGGCTCTTCGTGGAGGGCTGGGCGGAACCGGACGGGACTCCCTACACCCTCATCAGCCCTCCGCTGATTCTCGATGAGGAAACGGCGGATCGAGGCCTCGCGATCCTGCGCAGCGCGCTCACGGCTTGAGGACTTCCTGAGTCTCTCAAAGGTGGAACAACTCCCCCGGATCCTCCGCCACCACCGTCGTCGGTGCGGTGGGAGCCGGGGCTGCGGGGACGATGGGCACCACCGGAGCAGCGACCATCACAGGGTGTTCGACCACGGTGGTCGTCGATGGTTTCTTGAACTTAGCCACGACCATCGTCGCGGCACCGCCAGCAAGAATCCCCTGGATGACGGCCTGCTGCAGCGGGAGATTGGTCAGCAGCATGCCGCCGAGGCTGCCGCCCACCACGAGCGCGGTGAACTGCTTCATGCGGGCGCGCTCGATGGGGAGGAAGGAGAAGACCGCCTCGCAGACGAAGAACGTGAGGGTCGCGATGAGCGCCATGTCATCGCCGATGATCTGCTTCACGGTGCCGGAAATGTCGCTGTCGAACATGGGGGAGGGGGTGAGAGCTCAGAGGGAGGGGTGACGTTTGTGAAGGTGACGGGCGATGACGGCAGCCAGCTCGGCGCGGGTGACGGGGCGCTCGGGATGGAAGGAGGGGTGTTCGGGGCGACGCTCAAAGATGCCTTCCTCCGTGCAGAACTCCACGTCCTTGGCGTACCAGGCATTGGCCGGAACATCGAGGAAGAGCGCGGACGGAAGGGGCGTGACAGTCGGAACCGAGGCCGGCGATGCCGGCAGGCCAAGGTAGACCCGGATCCCGCGCCGGATGCCCTCCGCGAACCGGTCATCGAGCTGCATGTCTTTGAACGTGCGCGCGTCAAATTCGTTGGTGATGAACCCCATTTCGAGCAGAGAGGCGGTGATCTTCGTGTCGTCGAGGATGCCGAGCCGCCCGTGGCGGTTCTCGCTGCTGACGCGCACAGGACGGGTGCGAAGGGGCAGACCGGTCGATTGCGCGACTGCATCGATGAGCACGCGGGAAAAATTGATGCCCGCGCCGCCACGGGTGGCGTGCCACGCCTCCAATCCGCGCGCCGCAGCATCGCTTGCGGCGTTGATGTGGATGGATACGAGGAAGGCGTCGCCTTCCATCCAGCCACGGGCGGCACAGATCGCGTTCACCTGTACAATCTTGTCGATGAGTCGCAAGCGGGTGTCGACGCCGATCGGGATGATCTCCACGACTGCGAAGTCCGGGTCGGCCCTGAGCAGTGCGACCGTCTCGCGCGCCATCTCCGTCACCTCCTGTCGCTCGGTGGTGCCCCTGCCGATGGCTCCGTTATCCATCGCCCCCGTGGGACCGAGACCGTGCCCTGCGTCGATGAAGATGCCGCGAATGCGTACCATGGAGGCGGAGGCTATCAGAAAGCGGCCCGATGACAAGAGTCGTCGACAGACAGCACGCCCACGCCGGTGCTGTTACACTGCTGCCATGGATTCCTTTGGCTTCTCAACGGCAGAACTCCGGCTTCTCCGCCGACTCGATTCCCCCGCAAAAATCCAAGATTTCCTCAACCGGCTCCCCATGAACTTCGCCGATTCCCCCGTCCTCTCGCCGCGGATGGTGCTGAGGGAACGGAGGTGCCAGTGCATGGAGGGTGCGATGCTGGCGGCTGCGGCGTTGCGCCTGCAGGGTCGGCCGCCGCTCGTGCTCGATCTGACGTCGGAGGATGGGGATGACGACCACGTGCTGGCGCTCGTCCGGGAGCGCGGCTGCTGGGGGGCCATCAGCAAGACGAATCACGCGGTCCTGCGCTACCGGGAGCCGATCTACCGGACCATTCGCGAACTCGCGCTCAGCTGCTTCCACGAGTACTTCCTGAACAGGAACGGTCGCAAGACACTCCGGTCCTACTCTCGCCCGATCAACCTTGCGCGCTTCGATTCGCGCGGATGGATGACTGACGAGGAGGACGTCTCCTACATTCCCGACTACCTGTACACCGTCCCTCACACTCCCCTGCTCCGGCCCTGGCAGATCAACAGACTCCGGCCGGCCGATCCCATCGAGCGCCAGGCGGGGCGGATGGTGGAGTGGCAGCGTGATGCACGGAAGAATCGCCGGGATGGGCAATGACGTCTGATTGCTTTTACGCGTTTCATTCACTGGAATGGGACCATGCGCCTCCGTATTGCCGCCGGTGTTACAGTTTTGCTCTCGTTGACGTTCCATCAGGCGGCGGCCGGACCCCTCATCTTTCCACGCACATCACTCCAGGTACCCATCCTGATGTATCACTACATCGATCACATCGATCCAGCGCATCCCCCCCGCTGGCACCGGCTCTTCATTCCGCCTGATGTCTTCGATGCACAGCTCACGTGGCTGCGTGACAACGGCTACACGTCGATTGATTTCGATGACTACGAGCGGATCCGTCGCGGAGAGCAGCTGCCGCCCCTGCGCCCGGTGATACTCACCTTCGATGACGGCTATGCGGATGCCTCTACCCAGGTCCTCCCGCGTCTCACGGCTCTCGACATGAAGGGGGTGTTCTACGTGGTGACCGGTTTCCTCGGCAAGCCGGGTTACTTGACGGCATTCCAGGTGCAGGGCCTGGCCGCTGCCGGCATGCAGATCGGCGGCCACACAGTCACGCATCCCGATCTCCGCCGGCTCACGCGCGGACGACGGAGGAAGGAGCTCAAGGACAGCCGGGAGACCTTGGAGGCGCTCGCCGGTCGCCCAGTTGTCCATCTGGCGTATCCGGCCGGGCGCTACACCGCCCAGGTGATCCACGAGGTGACAACCCTGGGGTACCACACCGCCGTCACCACCCGCGACGGCATCGCCAGTTTCAGTGGATCTCCGTTCGCGCTCCCGCGGGTGCGGATGATGACGGACACGTCCCTCGCTACGGTCCTCTCCGCCGGATCTCCACGGTGACGGTCGCCGAGGAAGAGGGTGATCGTGCCTCTATCAGAAACCGCCCTGGGCGCGGCTGCCAGCGCAGGCGGAAATCCGGAGAGCGGCCGACTCCGATGCGCTCACTGTCGACGAACCATTCGATCGTCTCGACCGGCTGATCGGCGCGGGCTTCCAGGGTGATGGCTTGCAGTTGGATGGGGATGAGCGGATCGATCTCGAAACTGTCGCCGTCAGCCGGTTTCGTGATGATGAGGCTCCACGCGGGAGCGGAGGAGCTGGCGGTCCGGCAGAGAGGTGAGTGCGTTTCCGGCGGCACCGGCCAGTCATTCTCGCGCGCCCAGCGCCGCACGTCCGGCGGGAACACTGTGAATGTGCGCTCCTCGGTCACATCATCCCCGCACCCCGGGCCGGCCAGCAGATTGTTTCGACGGTCGATCCGGATACTCCGATAGATATCATCGGTGTCACGTGGCTCCGTTCCCGCGATGAAGTGCTCGTTGACGGTGTGCGGGCAGAGAGGGGTCGGGAGCTTCCCGGACAGCCGGCAGACGCTCCCGTCGATGATGCCGTGCGGACGGAAGAACGGCGTCCGTTTCCCGCTCGTCGCTGCCAGAAGGACATCGTGGAAAATGGGGCCCGCGCCGGTGACCCCGGAGGTGTTCTTCATCGGCGTGTTGTCGGCATTCCCCACCCACACGCCCACGATCACGTCCGGCGTGAACCCCACGGTCCAGTTATCGCGCGCGTTGCGGGTAGTGCCTGTTTTTGCGGCCACCGGGAAATCGAACGCGAGCGGGCTCTGCCCGCCGAACTGGGCCAGCCGCGCGCTCGGATCACTCAGAATATCCGCGATCAACCATGCGACACGCGGATCGAGGATGGCGGACCCCTGCCGCACAGGATCGGTCGCGAGCGTCCGCAGCGGCAGCGTCCGTCCCTGTCGCGCGAAGATGCCGTAGGCGGCAGCGAGTTCCAGGAGCGGCACCTCGGCATCCCCGAGCGTGAGCGCGAGCCCGTAGTGCTCGGGCGTCTCCGTGATCGTCGTGATACCGGTCTGGCGCAGGAACGAGATCAGGTTTCCCACTCCGACCCGCTCGAGTACGCGCACCGCGGCCACGTTGTAGGAATTGGCCAGCGCCTCCCGGTACCGGACCAGACCGTGGTACCCGTAGTCGTAATTCCGCGGGGTGTAGGGATTCCCCTCCTGCGTGAAGAACCGGGTCTCGACGTCCGCCACGGTCGTGGCCGCCGTATCCCCCCTCGCCAGTGCGAGCGCATAGGTCAAGGGTTTGATCGCGGATCCCGGTTGGCGCGGCGCGACTGCCACGTTCACCGCCCCGTCATGAGCGGCGTCGAAGTAATCCGCCGATCCCACCATCGCCAGCACGTCGCCGCTCCGTGCGTCCAGGACGACGACGGCGGCCGCGGTGACGCTCTGCTCCCGCAATGTCTCCAGGTGACCGCTCACGATCCGCTCTGCCTGCCGCTGCAGATCCAGGTCCAGCGTCGTCGTCACGTCCGTGCCGGCCTGAAGATCATCGCCGCGTTCCTGCAGCAGCCAGAAGACGAAGTGCGGCGCCGCAATGGGCAGCCGGTCCGGGGCCAGGCGGAGGGGTGTGCGTCCCATTTCCTCCCGCTCCTCCTCTGTCACGATGCCCCGGTCCGCCAGCGTCTGCAGCACCGTCTTGTGGCGGCGTCGGGCACGTGTCGGATCGCGAAACGGATCGTACGCGGAGGGCGACTGGAGGAGCCCGATGAGGAAGCTGCTCTCGGCCAGAGAGAGTTCCGCGGGATTCTTTCCCAGGTAGATGCGGGCAGCTTCCGCGATGCCGTACGCCTGGTGCCCGAAGTACGCCTCGTTCAGGTACGCCTCCAGAATCTCATCCTTGGAAAGGACGCCCTCGAGCTTGAGCGCCAGGAGCATCTCCCGGACTTTCCGGATGTAGCCCCTTCTGCCCGTGCCCAGCCGGATGCGCACCAGCTGTTGGGTGATGGTGGAGCCGCCGGAAATCACGCGGCCTTGGGTGAGGTTCTGCCACATCGCCCGAGTGGTGCCGCGCATGCTCACGCCGCGATGCGATCGAAAGGTCCGGTCCTCGACCTCGATGAGCGCCTGCCGGAGGTGCATCGGCACCTGCGAGAGCGATAGGTGCGACTGCGCTCCGTTCTCCCGGTGGCGTACTTCGTAGAGCAGCCGCCCTCTCCGGTCGAGCAGCCGCAATGGTTCGCGTATCTGCGGCGATCGCACACGGCCAGGCAGCGGCCAGAGCAGAATGCTCACGAGGAGTAGGATTGGGGGAAGCCAGAGGAGGTGCGGATTTTTTCTGATCATGGAGCCGCCGCAGTTTGATTGTCGAACGGGATACCGACGAGTCCGAGGAGGCCGATGATACCGAGGAGAGACATTCATCCTCGGACTCGTCGGATTCCTCGTTTTCTTCGGACTCTTCATTCAATAGTTATCCATTGCCCCGACGTCTGCCCGAACGTCTCCGGGTAGTACATCTCGTAGATGCGCGCCGGCCGCTCCTGGAAGCGGCCGGGGGTGGTTGCGCGGACCAGGTACTCGTACTCGTAGACCCCGGCGGGCAGGTGCTCGGCGAACAGGAACACCCGGTCGTCGCGGAATTCGCGGTGATGAAAGTACCAGGAGGCATTCCCTGTGGACGCAGGTTTGTCACTCCGGGCTTGCTCTGCCATCGCATCCGCCTCCGAGAGCAGCTGCTGTTGCGACGTCTGCAGGTGCGTGTCGATCGCCTCGAACCCGGCTGGGAGCGGGCTCTCCGCGGCGACGAAGTGGCGATCTTCCGGCACGGTCATCGTGAGCCGGATGCGATAGTTGCGTCCCACCTCCACGCCGGTAACCCCCGTATCCACCGGCTCCATCTCCCGGAGAATGCTGATCCCCTGCTCCAGCGGGGCGATCTCAGGCGACGTGTACAGGTACGAGAGCAGGAGATCGTAGTACAGGCGCCCCTCGCCCGACTTGCCGATCTCGACCAGCACCTCCTTGCCACGCGGCAGTTCGCTCAGCGCGCGCACCACCTCGGCACGATCGAGAATGTTCTTCTTCGAGAAGTCCTGCCGCAGCACCTCCGTACCGTTCATGCGCGCCAGCGCGGTCTCATCTGCCTCCAACTCAGCCGTCGCGCGCAGGAACTCCATCATCGCCAGGACCGATTCGACGGTCGACTGCGTGGTCCCCCAATGTCCATCGGTGCGCACGGCGAGCAGGTAGCGCAGGGTGGTGGGGACGAGCGGGTGATCCGAATCGATGCGCGCGAAGGCCTTCAAGACGAGCGCGGTTGTGCGCTCGTTCGTGTTCATGACCAGCCGGTACAGGTTCTCATGCTTCTCCTCGAAGTGCGTGCCCCGCGGGTCCACTATCGCGCGGTCGCCGATCTCTTTCAGCATCGTGGCGGCACGCTTGTTGCCTGCCCTCTGGTAGGCCATCGCCAACCACGCGCGCGCGAAGAGCGGCAGATCCTGGCGCTTGCCGTCCAGCGGCGCGAGGAGGTTCACATCCAGCTTGCCGCCTTCGGCAAGAACGTAGGCGATGTGCGTGCGGGTGGAGAGATCCAGGGAGGTCGCGACGTTGAGCTGACGCAAAGCGTTGTCCAGGTACGACTGTGCGCGAGAGAGCACGGTGTCGTCTACCCTGAAGCCCTGCTGGCGCGTCACCTGGAGAGCTTCGACGATGTACGCGGTAAGGCTGGGACTGCTCTGTTCGCTCTCCTCCCAGTAGCCGAACCCGCCGTCGCCCCGCTGGAACCGATGGAGCTTCTGGAGCGCGGTGCGCACCTGATGTTCCAGTGTCCGGCGGTTGATAGATTGGGGAACGCCGATGGAGGAGAGCGACAGGAGCGCCACGTTGCCGTAGAAGCTGCTCGTCACCTGCTCCGCGCACCCGTAGGGGTATGTGCGGAGGTACTCCAGGCCCCCTGGCAGGTAGGTGGCGATGGTGGGAGCGACGCTCAATGTGAGCGTGCCTTCCGATGCGTCGGTTGCGGACGGAATCAGCACCTTCTCCGTCACACCCCCCTCGGTGATCACCCCCGTCGTCGTGACGGATTGGGGAGTCGCGAAGATGTACACCGGAATCCGCTCCTCGATTTCATCCCTGCCACGGTCACTCTCTGCGCGGAAATTGAGGACCGCGGCATCGGGCCCCGTGATCCGGACCGGGAAGAGGAGCTTCTGCTGCGCGTCGGGCTTGAGCGTCACGTTCTGCACGGCTTTCCCGGTCATGGTGAAGCCGCTCCCTGTCAGTGTGACGCGGAATGTCTGCGCGGTCGGGAGGAAGTTATGGATGATCGCGCCCAGCTGCACCTCGTCTCCGCGGACGGCAAATCGCGGCCGCACCGGACGGACGATGACGTGCTTGGTTTCGACGACATCCCTCGTGCCAGCGCCGAAGAGATTCTTCTGCGTGGACCCGACGGCGAGCAGTTTCCAGGTGGTCAGGTTGTCGGGAAGCTTGAAGGTGAGGGACGCAGCGCCGCTTTCGTCGGTCAGGATCACCGGGTTCCAGTAGGCCGTGTCGCGGAAGTCCCCGCGCTTGCGCTCCTCCAGCGCCCCGCCCCCGCCGCCCTTCGAACCGGGCTTGTACCGCTCGAGCAGGTACATGAGCATTTCCGCCGTCTGCACGCCGAGCCCACGCTCGTTGTAGAAGAGCTCCACCGGATCGGGCATCGAGAAGCCGGTCAGGGCCAGCAGGCTCATGTCGACGACCCCGAGCGAGAGCTCGGCCTTGGCAGGCTTCCCGGTTGCATCTGCCGTCTGCAGCTTCACGCGCACCGTCTCGCCGGGCAGGTACGTTTCCTTGTCCGTCTGCACCTTCACGGACAGGACCTTCGACTTCCGCTCCACGTTGAGCTTCACGTATCCGATGCGGAAGGCCGGTGCCCCCGTATCCAGTCCGGTTTCCTTGTCGAACGTTTCCCCCTCCCGTGGCTTGATGATGACCACCGATACGAAGGCGTTCGGGATCATTTCGTCGGTCACCGGCACCTCGATCGGCTGGGCGTTGCTTGTCACATCCAGCACGCGGTGCGTCATCACGTGCTCGCGCTCCACCGTGACCAGCGCCTTGACGCCTTTGCCCTGGAATGGCGACTTCACGAGCAGTTTGGCGATGTCACCCACCCTGTACTCCGGCTTGTCGACCTCCATCACGAGGCGGTCGTTGTTGGCGTGCGGCCAGTTGACGTACGTGCTGGACCATGCGTAGACGCTGGTGCTCGCCTTCGCCTCGCGGCCGTCTTCGTCCTTCACCGTCGCCACCATCACCATTTGCCCTCCCCGGTCGATGAGGAACTCGCCGATCCCCTTCCCGTTGCCGCCGGTGGTGATGCTGGTATTGCTCAGGAATGTGTCCTCCGCTTCGTTGTCGTAGTAGTACTCCCCGTCCACGCCCTTCTTGCGGGTCGTGATCCACTTGCGGTCGAAGAGGGCCAGCTCGACCCGGCGGTTGGGAGCCGCCGATCCGTCGATGCCCACCGTCACTACGTCTATGCGCGCTTTCTGCCCTGGGGCCACCACGTAATCGCTCGTCCGCACGCCGACGTAGACCTTTGACTTGTGCACCGGCACCGATTCCCGCGCGCTCACCACCTGGTTGTTCGCATCGGTCACATCGGCTTCGATCGTCAGGATCTGGCTCACCGCCTTGTCGCTCAGGCTCATGGGCACGCGAACCGTCATCGTTCCCGCGGCGTCGAGAGTGCCGGTGCCTTCCGTCAGGAAGCCCATCTCCCGTTCGCAGTCCCGCCAGCACCACGCGTCCTCGGTGGAGAAGGAGTACCAGCCGTCGGTGTACCGGTTGAAGAACCAGTCGGTCGTCTGCGCCCGCCACTGCACCTTGGCGCCCGCCATCGGCGCGCCGAAGTAGTACGACCCTTTCACCTGCGCCTGCGCCGTCTCGCGGTCGAAATAGTCGGGAGCCGCGACGTCCACCTCCACACGGTACTCTGGCTTGCGGTAGGCCAGTACTTCGAAGGATGCCCAACCGCCGGACCCCCTCGAGGTGTCGGCATCCGGGACCAGAGTCATGCTCAGCGAGTACGTTCCCAGCGCGGCTTTGTCGGACAGAGGGAAGCTGTCTGTGAAGGAGCCGAAGGCATTCAGTGGGAGGGTTTTCCCGTAGACTTCGGTCCCATTCTCGTCGCGGACGGTCACCTGCGCCGATCGCGCGGCATCCGGCAGGCGCAACACGCCGTTACGGTCGCGCATCCGCACCACTCCCTTGAAGTGGACGGTGTCACCGGCGGCGTAGAGCGGGCGCTCGGTGTAGAGGAACGACTGCATCTGGAGCGGTGCCGACTGCAGCCCCTGGAAATCCTGCCAGTAGCCAAACTCGTCAGGGCGGATACCGTCCTGCCAATCGCTGCCCACGAAGGCGAAGTCGCCGTCCTTCTCCGCCGTCACCCAGAACTCCGGTATCCACTCGTACGATTCCCCCGTCGCGAAGTCCGGCAGATTGATGGCCGTCTCGAAGAAGCCGTTCGCGTCCGTCCGTCCTTCCACCGGGGTCCTCCCGGTGAGCGAGTGGAACGCAACGTGCGCGCCGGCCACCGGATTCCCGGTCTGCAGGTCCGTCGCCCACACGAGCGCCCTGCTTCCGGAGTACTTCAGCGTCAGGCCGATATTCGTGAGCGCGAAGAACTGCAACTCCGTCATCGGGTTGCGACTTGTATCTTTGTACTCCGGCGCCTGCACCATGAGGGCGTAGATGCCGGGGGCGAGCGTGCCACCGGCGCGCTTCTCCGGGTCGAGGGGCTGGGTGACCCATTCATTGTGCTTCGTTTTCACAGGGATGGACCAGTGCTGGTGCCCGGGGAGCGGCGCGATGGCATCAGGCGCGACCGTGCCATGCCGGGCGCTTTTCCGCAGCCGCAGGAAGTCCGCCAGCGTCAGCGGCGCGAAATCTGCCTCGAAGGACGTGATGTTCACGCCCTTCACGTAGTACACCGGGGACTTGCCACGCTCGAAGATGCCGAATTCCCCCTTCGATGTGATCGACACCGACGGCGGCAACTCCGGAGTGGTGAAGGAGAATGTGTGCGGTTTCTCCAGGGTCTGGCCGAATGCGTCTTTCACCGTCTTTCCGACTGTCACCTTATATTCCGTGCTCGGGGTGAGAGTCGGATAGATCGAGAGATTGCGGCTCTCATTCCACGTATCAAGATCGAACGTGGCATCCTTCCATCCGGCGGGAACCGGTGCGAGCGCGATGGACGGCTGGAGCGATCCGCTGGCGACGGGATTCGAGAACCGGACGCGGATGGTGTCGTGCTCGTACATCGCTTGATCCACCCTGAGCGGGCCGACTGTTGCGAACGTCGAAGCGAATTCCTGGCTGCTCCCCAAGTTCCCCTCCAGCCCGCGGACACCAGGGAGGACGCGCACCGCATACAAGTGGTGGAACTCCAGGGAAGAGGCGGGGACGATTGTCACCGTCTTGCGGTCGGTGACGGTCTTTCCTTCATCCGACGTGGTCGTGCCGTAGCGGACGTCACGGACGGAGACCTCTGACCCCGACCCCATCCGCGCCAGCAGTTGGTTCCAGCGTTCGGTGTCCTGTTCGTACTCAGGTCGCGCCTTGATGGCATTCTCCGCCTCCGGCGGGAGGCGGATGTCGTCGCGGTCGCGTGACTGAAGGCGCAGATGCTCGCGCACGCTGCCCACATCCACCTCCTGATTGAAACTGATCGAGAGCTCCGTCGTTGGTCCGGCAAGCCGGAAGCCGTCGGCGGGGACCGAGGACACCGCGCGCGGCCGCTCGGTTTCGAACTGCCAGGAATGGTCGGCGGCCGTGACGTCCCCGCTCACGGTGCGGATCCCGGCGGGAACGGAGACGGTGAATCGGGTCGCGAGCGGCAGAAGTTTCTCCGGAATGAATTGGAGGGTGTAGGTGGAAAGCCAGCGGAATGTTCCTTTCACGTCCGGCGCCACCCGCACCGGCACCCCGGCCAGCAGATCCTCGGCCGGTTTGCCCTGCACCTGCGTGAGGGGGACCACCGGCCGGTCGAATACGACCGAGATCCTGGCGTCATCCGGCACATCGACGGCATCGGCATTCGGTACCCGGGCGGTCACCGTCGGCTCGCCCGAAACCTGAAACCGGAACGTCAGGTCCCGGCCGAGCGGCGTTCCGTTCGTCCGCTTGGCGGCGCGACCCACCTGGAACGTGTACGTTGCGTTCTCCTCCAGCGTGGCATCGGGATTGAAGACCAGGGTGTTTCCATCCCAGCGCAGCGACCCCTGCACGTCCGCCGGCGTTATGACGTTTTCTTCCACACTGGGCTTGTCCATGGTCTCCGGGAATTCCATCCGCAAATCGGACGCCGCTGACACTCTCTGCGTGAACGGCACCGCATGGTGTCGCAGCAGCGTCGATTGACGGAAGACCAGGGTGGCGACGACGAGGGCAACGAGCAGCCCCCCAGCCATGAGCAACACAAGGATGCGTTTGCCCACAGAAGGTGAGGATGTCTTCTCTTCCGGGGACGGAACGGGTGTCATGCTGGGGCGTGGGAAGCCCCTATTCTACGGCGGGCTCCGCGCACCGCAATCACACCTAGACGCTGGAGTTGCATAAGTAAATAAATTATAGTATAATATACAAAAATACACATGATCCACGGCAAGCGCATCGTCACGGCGGCAGGTCTCACACTCCTCACGGTCATCGTCGTGAGTGCCGGCGAGTCCGATGGCCGGATCCCCGCCGCCCCGCAGGGCATGGCGCTCCGCGCGACCGTTCTCTCTCAGCCGCAGCCCCGTCCTCGGAGTCCTTCGTCGCGCCTGGATGCGCGGCTGCGGAAGCGGATTCACTTTACCTACCGCCCGGAGGTACTGGCGCAGGCGAACAAGCAACGGGCAGAGCTCCTCCGCGACACGATCACCCTGTCGTTCCTGCTGCCCGATGGGAAGGAGACGGAGCCTGTGTCCGTTCAGCTTCGTGAATTCTCCTGGCTCGTGCGCCCGACGTACAGCCTGACGAATCTGACGTACGCGATAAGCGAGGACGGCCTGACTGCTCTCATCCGCGCGCGTGCGCAGGAATTCGCGTCTGCCGCTCTTCACAGCACCATTGTGCACGTGGAGGCGCGCAACGGCGTGCTGTACGCCTCATCCGATAGGGTGGCGCAGGACGGTCTCCGTCTGGATGACGGCGCATTGTCTGCGGCGGTGCAGTCAGCCGTCCGTGATGGAGAACGTGTCCTGCGCATGTCGATTCGGATGGATCCGGGGCGGATTTTCAATGCGAGCGGCTATGAGCTGGGGTCACTCGAATTCCTCGGCGAAGGACTCTCGAACTTCGAGGGGTCCGGCAACGGGCGCATCGCCAATGTCCGCAAAGGCATCCGCGAGCACGTGAACAACGCGCTCGTGCCGCCGGGCGGGACATTCTCCTTCAACAGCACCCTGGGACCGGTGACCCTTTCTCGCGGATGGCAGAACGCGCTAACAATTTTCAATGGTGACGTCCTGCTGCCGGCGCCGGGCGGGGGCCTCTGCCAGGTGTCGACGACGGTGTACCGTGCGGCGTTGAATGCGGGGTTGCCCATCGTCGAGCGGACGAGTCACAGTCTCTACGTGACGTACTACGAGAAGTACGGTCTCGGCGTTGATGCCGCCATCTTCCCGCCGGGCAATCAGGATCTGGTGTTCCGCAACGATACCGCCGACTATCTCCTTCTCCAGGCGTACGATGACGGTTTTGAGGCGAGGGTGCGTATCTACGGCAGGCCCGACGGGCGTCGCGTGGTCCTGCAGGGGCCGTTTCTCCCCCACTCGTCTGCGCCCACCTTCCCCATGCGCACTGTGCGCAGCAACGAGATCGCCTGGATCCGCACCATCACCTTCGCTGACGGCCGCGAGGCAATGGATACGTTCCTGTCCCGCTACAAATCACTTCCCCAGCGGCTGTTGACGGGGAAGGCGGTTGCGTATCAATGAGAGAGGTGCGCGGGCCCTCCGAAGAAAATGCCAGATCATCTTGAAACATCGGAGCCGTCAAATCAGAATTCCGACGGATCGCTGGTGTGGCGGCGGCGGTGACCCATAATGCGGTCGCTTATGAGACAGCGTTTCCAGCTCTTCATCCCGGCCACCGTCTTCGTCGTGGTGCTTGCGCTCGCGGCCTGCGGTCGTTCCGCGGTTCCTCCTGTGGCTGATGAGGAATCTTCCGCTCTCTCGTGGACGTCTTCGAGTTCCTCCTCATCGGAGGAGCCCACACCACAGACGCGTTCGTACCAGGGCCGGGTGGAGGCAACAGAGGTTTCCATTTATATGGAAGGGACGCATCGTCTCATCCTTCCGGACGGTGGTTTCCTCCTCCTCGAAAGCACGGACCAGAATCTGGACGCGCACATCGGGGAGCAGGTGGAAGTGGCCGGCATCGTGCGCGAAACGGTGGAGGGTGCGGGCGAGATCATGACGGTCACCGACGTCTATGTGATGGCCGATCCCGATCCCGATGTTGATGTCGCTGTGGATGTGGAGGATGCGGGTGCGTCGGTGTCCCCACCTTCTTCCTCGTCCCCCTCCTCTCCGGAAGCGTCAGAGTCATCCTCACCCCCTCCCACCCCTCCCCCGCCCGCTGCGTCATCGTCTGCGCAGAGAATCTCTCCCCCTCCACCCCCTCCTCCTCCCGCTCCGACGGTGACGCCGGACATGGAGGCCAAGATCAAGAAGATGAGCAAGCCCAAGCCGGAGGGCGCCTGGACGCAGCAGTACTGCACCTCTCACATCGGCGTGTGCTTCCCTCTGCGCAGTGACTACTGGTACCACTCCTTCGGCACCACGACGTCGACCCTCTGGCATGTGGAGGTGGGGGCCGAGGAGATCACGAATCTGGGGGACGGGCCGATTGCGGTCAACCTCGTCGCCGGGCGACTGGATGCATCCATAGCCGACCAGTCGGTCGTCGAGAGCGGCGACTTCGTCTTCGGGTACCGCGCGTGGACCGAGAACCGGCATTTTGAAATCAGCGGCCCCGCCGGCCTGCGAGGCGCCATCGAGTACATCACGACGCACATCATCCCGTATGAGCCCCCGGCGCAGTGAAGCGCGAAAGAGCCACCGACGGTGTCCTTCTCGCGGGCTCTCCCTTCCCTCAGAGCGCAGAGAAATGGCGAGTGTGTGATACACTCCGATGGTGCCAGTCTTCTCGTACATTTCTCTCTCCGAGGAAGGGAAGCCCGTCCGTGGAACGGTGACGGCCACGGATGAGGAGGCGGCAGCGCTCGTGCTCAGGGGCATGGGACTGACAGTGCAGCGGATCGACGTCATTCCGCACAGGACAGACGGTCCTCCCGCTTCCGCCGTCGACGCCGTTCGGCCGGCTTCATCCGCATCGAGCCGCCCCTCCAGGACCGCTGCTGTGCAATGGGGACAAGCGGATTCTCCGCACGTGCAGCCCTCGCCGGTAGTGGAAGAGGACGCAGCCGCCGCCGTGTTCTTCCCGCTCACCGACACGGTCCGGCTGTATGCGGGATGGCTGCTGGCGTGGTACTTCATCATTTACGCGCTCGGCTCCTACCAGACGGACGGCAGGCTGCCGTTCGCCGTCCCTTTTCTGGAAAGCCTGTACCGTTCCTCCCTCATCCTCAGTTTCTCCTGCGCGGCGTTTCTCTTCCTCCTCTGCACGTCACTCCACCGCGCGAGCGGCGGGGGGGCGCTGAGAGGCCTTCTGCTCGGCGTCGCGGGCGGCGCGATCTTCGTGCTCTTCCAGGTGAATGTGTGAGCGCGGCCGCAAAGCCGTATCACAGACCCAGCTGTTTCCGGATTTCATCCACCTGCGACTGCTCCTCCTTCTTGGCGGACTTCTGTACCATGAAGGACTGGAGGTCGTGCCAGTCTTCGCCGTGCTTCTGTTCCAGCTTCATGAGTTGCAGCAGGTGCTTGGGCGAGAGTTCGGAAAATTTCCGCCGCTCGTCCTCCAGGATTTTTTGCAGCTCGTCGATCTGGAACTGACTGAGCTTGGGGATGGCCTGGATGATCCGCCACTTCTCGTCGCGCGTGAGGGAGATGCTGCCGCGCAGGAGCGTGAGAAACATCTGCTCGTCGAATGTCGTCTCCGGATGGACCGGGATGGCGATGTGCTCATTCGCGAGCTTTGCGGTGATCGAACCGAAGCGGTAGTCCTTCACCTCACCCAGGATCCGCAGATCCTCGTCGTCGTACCCCATCTCCTTCGTGGCGGTGACGCCGGGGGGGGGCGGGGGGGGGCCGGAATCCTGAGGGACGGCTCCATCATCACCGGTTCCCTGCTGCGGGGGCGGCGGGGGCGGGGACGCGAAAACTTGTGTAGGATCCAATCCGTCATCCGGAATCGGGTCGCCCGGTCGGGGCGGAGGCGGCGGTTGGGAGCCGGCAGATCCGGCGGCGGGGGTCGTTTGATCAGCCATACGCAGAGGGGGATCTGCGTCAGTCTAGCAGCGCAGATGGTTTTGACAAATGCTTTTGCAGAACGGGTTTTCTTTCCGCGGTCTGGAATCAAGGCACATCGAAGCTCTTCGCCGTTTCCCCCGTTGTGATGCCGAGCGCCTTTTCCGCCGCTCTCCGCGCCCGCGCTATGAGATCCGGATTAAGAAGGTGTGCTACCGTGATGTCCGGCAGTCCGCTCTGCCTCAGTCCGTAGATCTCGCCCGGTCCGCGCAGCTTCAGATCCATCTCGGCGAGCAGGAAGCCCGAGTCGTGCCGTTCCATCGCCCGCAGCCGCGGCGACGAAGCCTGCGCTTCGTTCGTCGTGAAGAGGAAGCAGTGACTCTTCCACTCGGCGCGGCCGACGCGTCCGCGGAGCTGGTGGAGTTGTGCGAGGCCAAACCGTTCCGCCCCCTCGATGAGGATGATGGTCGCGTTCGGCACGTCGATGCCCACCTCGATCACGCTCGTCGAAACCAGGATGTCCGTCTCGCGGTCGCGGAATGCCCGCATGATGGATTCCTTTTCCCACGGCTTCAGTCGTCCGTGGAGCATCCCGATGCGCCGGTGGGGAAATTCCTCTCGCAGGCGCTGCGCCTCCTGTTCCACATTCCTCACGTCATCCAGTTCTTCGCTCTCCGTGATGAGCGGACAGATGACGAAGGCTTGCCGCCCCTCCCCGATCTGCTGATCGATGAACCGCTCCACCACCCTGCGGTTGCGCGGTGCCACCGCCTTGGTGTGGATGGGGACACGGCGGCCCGGCTTCTCCATCAGCACCGACAGATCGTGGTCGCCGTATGCGGTGAGCGCGAGCGTGCGCGGGATGGGGGTGGCGGTCATGGAGAGGAAATGCGGACTCCCCTTCTCCAGCAGCCGCTCCCGCTGCAGGACCCCGAAGCGGTGCTGCTCATCGACGATGACCAGCCGCAGATCCCGGAATGTCACGCTCTCCTCGATGAGCGCGTGCGTGCCGATGATGATGTCCAGGCCGCCCGTCGCCAGACGCCGTTTGATGTCCTCGGCTTCCCCCCTGGGCGTCGAGCCGGTGAGGAGGGCGATGCGCGGCAGTGGAAAACTTTGCAACGTCGCCTCGCCATGCGTCTGAAGCCAGGTGTGGAAGTTGATGAGCAGTTTCCCGATATTTTCGGCATGTTGCCGCGCCAAGACTTCTGTGGGGACCATGAGCGCAGATTGTCCGCGACTCGCGATCGCGTTGCTCATCACCGCCACGGCCACAAGCGTCTTGCCGGATCCCACGTCCCCTTCCAGTAGCCGTGACATCGGCACGTCCTTCTCCATGTCGAGGAGGATCTCGTAAATGGCGATTTTCTGGCTCTTGGTCGGCGTGAACTTGAGCGATGCGAAGAGCGCGCGGATGAGGGGAATCTGCATGGGTGTGCGAAGGCGCTGCTGGTGTTCCCGCTGCCACAATCTCCTGCGCAGCACTGCCTGCTCCTGCAGACGGTACATCTGCTCGAATGCCAGACGCCCGCGTGCGCGGGTCACGTCCTCCGGAGCGCAAGGAAAGTGCAGTGAACGGATCATCGTGCGCCGGGACGGCAGATGTTCCTCGGCGAGGACTTCATCGGGCAGCGACTCCGGGAGTTCGTCGATCGCGTTCCCGATGAGCACCATCTTCTCCCGCAGCCACTTGGTGGTGATCACGTCGTGCTGGGGATAGACGGGGACGAGCCGGCCGGCATGCACGAGCGGCCGCTCCCCCACCCGCTCGAATTGCGGGCTCTGGAATTGCAGCCGGTAGCCGTTCTCCGTCAACTTGCCCGTCAGGACCGCATCCGCCCCGTCGGGGAGCATGCGCTTGATGTGCGGCTGGTTGAACCACACCACGTCGGCTGTGTCCCCCTCGGTATCGATGAACACCCCCTTCACCAGCTGCTTGCCGCTGCGCGTCCTCACGAGCTTCAATTGATCGACCGTGCCACGGACGGTCACTTTTGCATCCAGCGGCGCATCGGCGAGGGTCTGCAACTGACTCAGGTCTTCGTGCGAACGCGGGAGGTAGAGCAGCAGATCCTCCACCGTGCGGACCCCAAGCGATTCCAGGGCGGCGATGTGCTCCTTGGTCGTCCGCAGAACCTGTGCGAGCGGGGTGGAGAGTTGCACGTCTGGATGATACCATTCTCTCCGTATGCTGCATGCGAGCAAGCTGGCGTTTGCCCTGGCCTTGGCCCTCACTCCGGCCTCTGCTGCTCTTGCGCACGCAGTGGCGACGGTGGCTGTCACTGTGACGGAGGAGGGGTTCAACCCTCAGCGTGTGCACATTCTCCAGGGAGACACGGTCCGTTTCGACAATGCGGGGAAGAGCGCGCATTGGCCCGCGTCGAATATCCATCCGTCGCATGGCATCTACCCGGCGTTCGATCCCAAGCAGGGCATCACGCCGGGCGAAAGCTGGAGCTTCCGTTTCACGAAGCCGGGCACGTGGAAGATGCACGATCACCTGTATCCCGCGTTCGTGGGCGTCGTGACGGTTACGCGTGACGCGGATTTCGTGGAGGCGACAGGCTCACCGGAAGTCGACGATGCCGCGAGGCCATCCATTGTCTCTCGCATCGGCAGCATCCTCCTCGCGCCGTTCCGGTGGATGAGTTCTCTCTTCAATCGCACGTACTACGCTCTCCTCCCCGGCAAGGTCGCGGCGGCGCTCGAGTCCCTCGACGTGCGGGAGATGGCGCGGAGAGAGGACCTTCCCGCCATCCGCACCTACATCCGTCTCTTCGGAGGGAAGAAGCTGATGGGGCGTCTGCTGGTGCAGTCGGGCGGAGGTTCCATCGAAGATTGCCATCGGGAGGCCCACATCCTCGGGCGATTGGCCTACGAGGTGCAAGGTGTGCAGGCCTTCCGCGACGGCGACGCCTCGTGCCATTCCGGCTTCTATCACGGTGCGATGGAGGACCTGCTCAAGCAGGAGGGCACGGACCATCTGGCAGACACGATCAAGAAGGTGTGCGACGCGTTCCCCACGGGCTTCAGCCGCTTCTCCTGCCTGCATGGCATCGGCCACGGGGTGCTGGCATACGCGCAGTATGACTTGCCCGAGGCGCTGCGTTCCTGCAAGTCGCTCCCGACGGAGTACGATCAGGATTCGTGCTACGGCGGCGTCTTCATGGAGAACATCGTCGCCGGACAGGGCAATGCCGCGGTGAGGGACCACGACACGCAGTGGGTGAATGAGACGGACCCGCATTTCCCCTGCAACGGGATCGACAAGGACTTCGCCGTGCAATACCAGTGCTACCAGATGCAGACCAGCTGGATGCTGACGCAGAATGGGTATGATTTCGGGGCAGTGGCGGAGGAGTGCCTCAACGCTCCTACCGATATGACCGCCGTCTGTTACCGCAGCCTCGGCCGCGACGCCGCCGGCCACTCGCTTCGTTCAATTCCGAAGATTCTCGAGAACTGTTCCAAGGTGCCGGACGGCCACTACGACGACTGCATCGCTGGCGCTCTCCACGTGATCGTGGATTTCTGGGGAGACGGTCTCCAGAACCAGGCGACGGGGCTCTGCAGCGCGGTCCCCTCCGAGAGCAAGCCGGACTGCTACGCCGCCCTCCGCGGACGGCTGGAGGATACCATCGCGGATCCAGCACGGAGGAGGGAGATCTGTGGCGGCTTCGAAGCGGCGTATGCGGTGGATTGCGAGGGACTATAGCTGAGACCTTGGTGACGGCGTTGACGCTTTGCAACAACATCTTGACTTCCTGTGGTGGTGTGCCGATAGTTTCTTCCTTTCTTCAATGCAATGAAGCCATTTGAACTGCACGTACCGCCAAGAGCGGAACAAAGTCTTCGTGAGATCGATGAGCGAGAATTCAATGAGCGATGTACGCGCTATATCCGTAAATCCATTGCCTTGCTCAACATGTTTGCCGAAAGAAGGCCCAGCGGTATGAGCATTGCCTGCGTCGATGCCAAGGGCCAAGTTTTGCACACGCTCCCACCACATGTCGAATGGAAACCTGGCGAGTCACTCTTGTTCCCCGGTGCAGATAGAGGAGCGGACAATTCGTGTGATTCAATCACTGCGGAAAGGATCTGGAAATTGAAAATAGATACCACCATGCAGGAGACGATGGTGAACTTGCGGAACCTCCTGGGCTATGAGACGACCGAGCAGATGATTCATGAAGGTATTGAATACCTGCGACGATGCGGACGGGACATTGCAGAGCATCACGCCCGGATAATCGTCCGCGACTCAACCGGTGAGGAGGTGAATGAAATCGTACTGGGAAGGAAGCAGGAAGATATGGAATAATCATTATTGTTCTGGTAAAATGAAAGGAGATGGCTGACCTCACTCAATTGGTCGAAGAGCACAAAGATCTAAGCGAAGCCGCGCAGAAGCAAGCCGGTCAGGCGATCGGCGGTGCCATGCCCGACGAACATAAGAACTTCCTCATGACCGTGACGACGCTCATCAAGGCGAAGGAGATCGATGCGTTTCAACCGCGAACATTCCTACATCAAGATGTGTACGACTCGCTGAGCCAGGAGGCGCGCGAGCAGGTGGACCTGTCGATGGTCAACCTTGCCGACCTCCTCCGGCACATCACGGATTTCTTCCTCTCCAAGAAAACACCCGACGAGAGTCCGCATCTGCAAAACATGATCGAGCAGCTCTGGCTGATGAAGGACCGTGTGGAGGAGAAGGTCGGCGATGTGTTTAAGTTTTGATACCTTGCCGCCGGGCGACCAACACCTGCCATTCCTCCGTGTACGCTCTCTCCGGGTGATCGGTCAGGAACTCCTGCCAGTACTGCTGCAGGAGCGCCGGCAAACCCGCGCGACCGGAGAAGCGGCCCAGGATCGCCCTCTGCAGGGTTGCGACGGAGGACAGCTGGCGCGCCTGGAAGGACAGGCGCATGAGTCCGGTCTCGACGGAGAATCCGTGGTGCTTCAGGAAGCGGGTGTACAGGAGCGGAGATGGCCGCACGGCGTCCTCCTCCGCGGAAGAATGATGGAGGCTTTGCTCCAGATGTGCGTGCGCACCGGGCGTCCGGCTGGTCGTCTCCGGCACCACTGCCATGATGGCGCCACCGGGCCTCAGGCTCGCTCCGGCCCACAGCAGCACCTCCGATCCGAATTCAAACCGTTTGCCCGCCAGCTCCGTCAGCAGCACGATGTCCGCTTTCGTCGGATATGCGCCGTAGCCGAGCTGCTCGGACAGGGAGGCGCGTGGAACGTAAATGGCCGGATTCCTGGGCTGCCGCCCGGTCTTGAAGTCCTGAAATCCGTGATGATTCGGCGCAATGGCGGTGATGGAGCCGCATTGCTTTTCCAGCCCCCTGGCGATGTGCTCCGATCCAGCGTGGATCAGATGCCGTTCGTGCACCGGACGCCGGTAGCGCTCGTAGTGCGCTCTCATCAGATCCCGAAGATACGGGAGTATCAGGTTCTGTTCGGCGATCGCCTCATTGGTCAGGCTGGACGGGGCATTGTCCGGCTGGTCGAATGAGTGGTAGCGCAGCAGCATGAGGCGGTGCATGCGCTGCGGGTTCGCGGTCAGGTCCCGGAACATCTCCTTGCGCACGACGGGATTCCCGGCGAGCGCCGGGCACCCGGTCTTCAGCATGCGGAGGAAGTCCGCGTACCGGAGGAAGTCGGGATGGTCTTCCAGGAGGGAAATCGTCTGCGACGCGGCGAGCGCGGTCTGGAAGAGCCGGGCCCAGAATGGCATGTGCTTCAGCAGGATCTTGTCCCCGTCCCTGCCATCCGGCATGTGCATCGTGCAGGACTTGGAGGGGGTGAGCGCGCGGGCCGCCTTCTCCTCTGCCTCCCTATCGAAACTTTGTCCTGTATCAGGTTCGGGTGCCGTCGCATCGTTCCCCCTCGGGTCCAGGTCGTACGTGAAGGTGCGCGGGGGGAGAGTGTGGGGATGCTCAACGTGCACTGTGCCGGCGACATCCTCCGCGCGGACCGTCCACCACGGGCGCTCCTGTACCCGGGACTCTCGCGGACGCTGCGAAGCGGGATTGATCCGGCGCATGGCGTCCACCAGTCTGGCAGCCACGTCGCCAGGCGTGATGCCCAGGCGCGCGCCGATGTCGGTGATGGACTGCGGCATCTGCCCGTCCAGTCCGAAGTACAGGGTTGCGATCTCCCCGAAAGGCTCCTTCAACTCCTTCGCTCTCTGCGCGTAGCCCTCGCTGTCTGCGAACAGCCCGTCGCCGCTCTCCCCGATGGCGGCACGGATGACGTCGCCGTGTAGCTGTGGGGCGATGAGCGTCCGGTACGACTCCTGCAGCGTGAGCCTGCTTCCGTGCGCCTCGAAGACGCTCTTCTCCTGGAGGAAGTCGGTGACTTTGTGAAACGTGTCGGCGGGAATCCAGGCCCGCCGCTTCTGGGAGTCGACGGCCAACCTCATCGCGGCGTCCACGCAGCTGCGCACGAACCATGGGAAGTTCCCTCTCCCGTCGAATGCGGCGATGGCGTGCTCGATCCCCGCCAGCCCCTCCGCCACCAGGTCCTGGCAGGGAATCCCCTGGTTCTCGTAGTTCTTCGACACGGCCCAGACGAGCTCCTGCAGACTGGCAACCAGATCGCGCCGGGCGTCCTCCCCCAGCCGCATGAGCGGCTCCTGCGCTTCGAGGATGTGCCGGATGCCGGGTTCGAGAACAGTCAGCTCCGCCACCGTAGAGCGGATCTGGGAGACGATCTTCCGTGCAATGAACAGATCCGCATCATCCTGGCCGCTCTCGCGGATCCGGTCATGGACCTTCCTCTGTGCCAATGCCATGTCGATGCCGGCGTGCAGCGTCCGCTCGCTGTCCTCGCATCCGTTCATCGCGTCCATGCTCAGAGGGATGCCCGCTCCCTCCGCCACTGCCGCCATCGTTTTCCCATGTGCGAGGGAGGCGAGATGCACCAAATGCGCGCGGACCAGTGCGTGGTCGGCGTTCGCAACCAGGACCGGGCGGGCTTGCTGCAGAGCCGTGCGCTCCGCCTGTTCGCCCCAGCGGACAGAGCTCAACAGCCCCAGGAAGTCACGCTCGCCAGCGGCTGCCCGGCTGCTCTGAGTCGTCACATCCCTGCGGCCGTTTCCCAGGAAGGCATCGGCGCCGGTGGGGGTATCGGGTCCAGCACTCATGGAGAAATAAAAGGGGCCGCATTCTATTCCTCGGATCAGCGCGCGCAACACGTCTTTTCCATACGCTTCCAATGCAACAGGATAGCGTGGAATTTGCCGCAGAGATATCAAGAAAGGACCCCCGGGATCAGGGGTCCTCGCTCTCGGGCGGTGGCAGGGGAAGGGGAAGGGGGCAATCAGTCTGCGAAGCGGAAGAGATCGTCGAGAGCTTCCGGGACCATCTCGCAGTAGGTTTTTCCTCTGTACTGCAAGACGATGCGTTCGTTCTCCTCAAGCGTATCCATGTTGCGCACCGTGACACGCAGCATCGTCTCGCCGCGCACCTCTGCCGTCCGGACGGACGGCGTGCGCGCCGGCTCCTGGACTCGGGCTGCGCGCCGCTGGTACGTGCGCTTCGGCTTGCGCCTGGGCTGCGCCGCCTCCGGCTCGGGAGCCGGCCTGGGCCTGCGGCCGGTACCGGTACCTTTCTGCCGGCCGCGCCGGCGCGGCTGCGGGTCCCCCACCGTTTCCTCCACGATCGGCGCTGCGGTGCGGCGGCCTGCGGGAGCCTCCGGCTTGAACCCGAGCTGCTCCAGCTGCTCGGCGCACACCTCGCAGATACGGCCCGCCTGGTCGGGGTTGATCGGCGTCTCATCCGGCTCGGTCAGTGCCTGGGCCAGTGCCGACTGGAAGCCAAACGCATCATCGCCCACCTCCAGAGCACCAACGAAATCCTCAGGCGTCATGAGCCCCCTGGCGGCCATGAGCTGCTTGAGGAGGCCGACGGTCAGCGGATGAGCATCGGATCGCTCTCCCCCGACCACGGACTCGTCGCCGTTCATGCTCCACGGATGGATGCCGCCCGCCGTCAGGATGGCCCCGACGGTTGTCTGCAGCGGGCCGCTCATTCGCTGCGCCATGTCCGTGGATACATTGGCGTGCTCGTTATTCGATCTGATGTTGTAGATGGTCTGGAGCTTGGACTGCGTTCGCTCCGACTCATCGTACATCTTCTCGAACAAGTCCCTCGGACTGACTTGCAGCTCGTCCATCCTTGCCTTGACGAACTCGCGGCTCGCTTCCCTGCGGTTTTTCTCCATCGTACTGAGAGGCATTGGAATCTCCTGTTCAAAAACAATCTCGTCACAATGACGCCGTTCCTCAACGTGAGTGGCGGTCGCTGTTTCCTGCATGGAGACCAGAATATGGAAACCAAGAATATGGAAACAGAATATGGAAACCGATGAAAAACACCCGATCTGAGCGTTTTTAGGGTGATTCTCGGTATTTGCGTGCGCGATTGTTGCGGTCAATCCGCCTTTCTCTGTCCTGAAT
>VMEW01000034.1 GCA_007375735.1 Candidatus Peregrinibacteria bacterium Greene0416_19 | reverse complement strand
GTTGGGCGCCGTCGTCCCGATCCCCACGTTCGTCATGAAGTAGTTATTGCCCGAGGTCGCGCTCATCGTGAGCAAATTCCCCGAGACCGTCCCCTGCACCTCCAGCTTCGTCCTTGCACTTGCGCTCCTCCCGATCGCCAGATTCCCCAGCACGTAGCTCAGCCCCGTCGAGCCGCCGTTGATCGTCAGCGCCGACCCCGAGATCGTCCCCACCACGTCCAGTTTCGCCAGCCCCGCCCCCGTTTTCCCAATCGACAGATTCCCCAGTATGTAACTGTTATTCGCCGGCCCGCTCAGCGTCAGCGCCGATCCTGAAATGGTTCCCACCACATCCAACGCCGTCGTCGGTGCACTCGTCCCCACCCCCAGCCTCGCAGAGAGAATATTGATCTCATCGGTGCCCTGATCATCGAACACAAGCCGGCCCGCACTGCTCGATATGCCGAGGAACGAATCATCCGCAACGATCAGATCACCGGTCACCGTGACATCTCCGGCAGTCGATTCCCCCAGATCCAGAGCCGCCCCCCCCGCCCCCGTGATGTCTCCTCCCGTGACCGTGATATCGGTCAGGAACGTCCCAGCTCCGTTGATCTGCAGCGTCGTTCCTGAAATGGTTCCCACGACTTCCAGTTTCGTCTTCGGCGCCGTGGTGCCGACGCCCACGTTCGCGCCGTTTCCCAGAATCACCACGTTGCTGGCGGCTGCCTGCGCATTGTAGCCGATGGCGGTGGAGTTGGTGATGGTCGCGGTGCTCGCCTGGCCGGCCAAGTACCCCAGGAACGTGTTGTTCGTTCCGCTGGTGATGGCGCTGCCCGCTTGGGATCCTACGGCGGTGTTGCCTCCGCCCGTGGTGTCGATGAGCGCATCGGCGCCGATGGCTGTGGCGTTGCCGCTGTCCACGAGGCTTCGCAGCGCCCGGAATCCGTACACGGTGTTGTACGTGCCCGTGGTGATGCTGCCGCCGGCCCCGGCGGAACCGATGGCGAGCGATTGCCTGCTGGCGCTGGAAATGCCGACGTTCATCAGGCCGTTCAGCGTCATCGTGGTGCCGGAGATCGTCCCCACCACATCCAACTTCGCCAACCCCGCCCCCGTCTTCCCGATGCTCGTGTTCCCGAGGATGTAGGAGTTCCCTCCTTGCATCGCGAGCGCGCTCCCCGAAAGCGTGCCGGTGAACGCCCCCGAACCGACAACATGCAATGCGGCCTTCGCGGTCAGAGTGGATGATTTGCTCGTCGTAATGAGCACCGATCCGGACACGGAGAGCTTGCTTCCCGGCGTGACCGCCCCGAGGCCCACGAATCCATTCGCGATGATCCGCATGCTCTCCACCCCCGCATTCGTGAACCCGATCATGTCGACCCCGGGATCGAACCATCCCGTCGTGTCTTGTGCCTGGCCCGCCTTGTCCACGATGAGGGTCGGATTGGCGGCACTGCCATTATTGTCTATTCTCAATATTTCCGTGATCGCCGCCCCCTGATACGCGCCAGTCTGATATTGGAACATGCCGCCGCGAGTCGGTGAAGCGACGAACGAGTACGTCGGCACTGATGCAGAACCGTTCGCTCCGAGAATCTGCCCGTTCACGCCGCCGATCGTGAGGGACGACCCCGACACCCTCCCCGCCACGTTCAGCTTCGCCGCCCCGGTCACTGTCGTCCCCACCCCCACGTTCCCCGAAGCATCGATGCGCACCCTCTCTACCCCTCCCGTTGCAACACCCAGAATATCCGCGGAGATCCAGTAGAGGCCCGTGTTCGCATCCCCATTGAACGTGAGCGACGGCGTTCCTACAGCTCCCACCCCCGCGACGATTGTCGACCCCGAGATCGTCCCGACCACATCCAACTTCGCGGCCGGAGCCGTGGAGCCGATGCCTACGTTGCCGCCGAGCGCTATGGTCAATCGATCACTTGTCCCCAGTCCCGTTGATTCGGCTATTTTGAATTTGTCCGAGTCGCTGTTGTCCACCCCCATGATCCAGTTGAACTCGCCGCCCGCGGCGTCAAACAGCAATGTAGGATCGCCTCCGCTACTCCCTCCGACTTGGACGCGAATATTGGCATTGGAGGCCGTGTTGGAGTTGTCACTGTTCCTGATACGAATCACATTCGTGGCTCCCGCGTTCGACGTGACGACATCCAGGAGGTTCGATGGTGCCGCCGTCCCAATGCCCACGTTATTCGCGCTCGCGTCCACCACGAACATATTTGCATCCCCGTCGCTCTCGATGCGGAAGTCGACCGCGTTGGAATTCTCATTGATAACCACCGCTCCCGATGTCGAGAAACTGATGTCGCTGGCTCGCCCGAAGAGTGCGGAGCCGGAGCTGTGGAGCCGGGCGGAAGGCGCGGTGACGCCGATGCCCACGTTGCCGCTGCTCAGGATCCGCATGCGCTCCGTCGGCGCCGTGTCGGTTGTCACGCCGCGCGTGGCGAAGAACAAATCGCCCATCACGCTCCCGCCCGCGTTCGTGGCGATGAAGCCGAGGGCTGCGGGCGCGTACGTTGTCGAGCCGTTCGTCCATCCGAATCCTATCTGCGCGAGATCATTGACCTGTCCGGTGCTGCCGATGAGCAGCTGGCTGGCCGTGCCCATCGTCGTCGGCGGCCTGTACGCGAACACATGCAGGCCGTGCACCGCTGCGAGACCCGGCACACCCGGGGTACCGTCCGTTTGCACGATCGTTGAGCCGGAGGAGTGCAGCCGGACGGAGGGGGAGGCGAGGCCCACCCCCACATTCCCGGATCCGTCGATGCGCACCCGCTCCGCCCCTCCCGTGGAGAAGCCGAGCGTGTTCGCGGATATCCAGTAGAGTCCCGTGTCGCTGTCGTTGTTGAAGGTGATGCCCGGTGCCGCTGCACTCCCGATCCCCGCACTCAACACCGAGCCGCTCACCGTCCCCACCACCTCCAGTTTCGCGACCGGCGACGCCTTCCCGAGGCCCAGGTTTCCCGTGATGTACGTGTTGTGCGCGACGATGCCGTTGCCGACGAAGTTATGGGTGCCTTCCACTTCGATGTCCCACACCTGCTCGTCTGGCATCAGTTCGATCGCGACGATCTCGTCCCACGTCGCGGTTGTTCCGTCGTCGCCGGCGACTGCGATCCGCGCGCCTACTTTCAGGCGCTTCACTTGGGTCCAGCGGGCGGAGGCGAAACTTGACCTTGGTGCAACATCGGGCTTACCATCCGGCACTATGGTACTGAAGCCCACACTTCCACGGCTCAAGCTCCTCTCTGCGGTGAGTGCGAACTTCGTCTCTGCAGCGCTGGTCGCGGCCATGTCTTCCATTACGTCACCTCTTTCCTTGATCGGATATCTCTTCCTTGCTACGATGCTGTCCATCGTTGCATTGAATGCGGAACGATCGCTCCAAGAACTCTCCTGACCATGACTCTCGACATTTTCCTCACCCGGCTGATGATCGGAATGGCGATCTTCGCCATTCTGGCCTCGTTGTGGCTGATCTCCGTCAAGCGCTCCATTCGTAAGCGCAACCGCTAGAGTATGACCTCTCTCGCCGACCTCCTCACCGAGCGGAACATCGCCCTCGCCCTGGTGGCCGTGGCGAGCGTTGTCACGATCGTCATGATGCGGATCAAACGGTGACACGCGGACCAGATACGGATGCTCCCCCGCTTGCCGGCCGTAGCTGCGACCGGCAGGAGCAGCGGAGGCGGATGGGTGCACCAAATAAGGATGCTCACCGGTCGTGCGGATCGTCTTCCCACCCGCGGTCGTGATCTTGAAGATCGGCTGGATTCCCATGTCGAGGAGTCCGTTGACGCGCGACGTCACGAGTTCCCCCGTCTCCTGATCCAGCGTCTGGATCTCGTCGCCCGCCTCGATGTCCTCGATGGGCACGTCCTCGAAGTCGCTTGCCTCATCGTCTTCCTCCCCGTTCTTCTTCCGCTTCCTCCGCCGACGGCGGAGCAGCGTATCGCCCGTCACGCAGTGGCCCTGCACGTGGAGCGCCTGCGATGGCGCTGTCGTCCCCACTCCGATGTTGTTGGAGACGATCAGATCCGTCCCCGACATC
>VMEW01000022.1 GCA_007375735.1 Candidatus Peregrinibacteria bacterium Greene0416_19 | reverse complement strand
TTTTCGTTGGTCATAGATCACGCTATCCTCCCCCGCGATGAATCATCAAGCGATCAAAGACATCCTCCAGCCGCTCGTCGCCTTCTTCGGGTTCGAGGTGACCGACATCCGCATCACGGACGAAGGCGACCTGATGCGGGTGGAGATGGTGAGCGTGCACGCCAGCCGCATCATCGGGTGGCACGGCGAGACGCTCAATGCTCTCCAGAGCCTGCTCAAGGCGATCATCCGGTCGAAGGAGAATCTGGAGCGGAGCCCCTTCATCGTGCTGGACGTGGACGGCTACCGACGCATGCAGGAGGACAAGGTCCGCCGCATCGCGGAGCAGAAGGCCGACTTCGTCCGCCGCACAGGCAACCGCATCGCACTCGCACCCATGAGCCCCTACTTCCGCCGCATCGTGCACCTGCACGTGGCGAACACGCCGGCGCTCGGCGACCTGACCACCGAGAGCGTGGGCGAGGGCGAGTACCGCCAGGTGGTGATGCGGCTGAAGGAAGCGCGTGGCGGCGAGGAATTGCAGCCGGTGATCAGCCAGGGGGACGGGTTGGAGAATTTGGATGTGTGACCATGCATCATTCTGGTGGTATAATAGGACGGTGTCTCTTCCTCCTTCCCTTCATCGCTACTTCTGGAACCGTAACCCTGCGGAACTCGATCCGGTGAGGCACAAGGAGTCGATCATCGAGACGCTTCTGGAGCACGGGGACGTCGAGGCGTGCCGCTGGATGCTCCACACCTACCGCGACGAGGAGATCACAGGCATGCTCCGGCGCGTCCGCTCGATCTCGCCCAAAACCAGGAATTTTTGGGCCGTCTTCTTCCACATCGATCTGCCCCGATCCGATGCATACGAACGTTCTGCCTGGCGCAACCGCAACCGGCCTTAGGAAGATCGCGGCGACGCGCCTCCTCGACCGCGCCTACCTCGCCGGAGGCACGGCGGCCGCGCTGCAGCTCGGGCATCGGATCTCGCGTGACTTGGACTTCTTTACCGACGAGCCGTTCGAGGAGATGACAGTGGCGCCACGTCTGGAAGAAGAAGGACTGCGCGATCTTGAGTTGGATATAGCATGCGGAACCGCTCATGGAGATAGCTTCCTCCATCCCTCAAAAATCCGCCGCTCCTCCCGCGATAATTTTTTGGGAATCTCCACGTTGACGGTCACGTAATGATCCCCAACGCGACTCGTGTTCAACACGGGCATGCCCTTCCCCTTCAACCGGAACACCTGCCCGGGCTGCGTGCCCTCCGGAATCTTCAGGGTGACCGGACCGCGGACCGTCTCGACGGCAAGTTCGGAACCGAGGATCGCATCGAGGACCGGGATCGTCGCTGACGAGCGGATATCATCCTCGTCCCGCGCGAAGCGCGGGTCCGGGCGCACGCGGATGTGCACGTACAGATCGCCGGCGACGGTGCCCTGGCGCCCGGCTTCGCCCTCGCCGCGGAGCCGCAGCGTCTGTCCGTCGCGGATGCCGGCGGGGACAGCGACCGTGACTGATGATGTCTTCTGCACCCTGCCTTCACCGTCGCAGGTGGAACACCTGCGTTCAGGCACTTTCCCGGAACCGCGGCACTCGGAACAGACGGTGCGTTGCTGGATGACGCCGAAGAACGACTGGGCCGTGCGCGTCACCTGTCCGGTGCCGCTACAGGTGGCACACGTGATGACCTTCGCACCGGGTTCCGCGCCGCTGCCCTTGCACCGGTCGCACGCCACCAGGCGTTTGAGCGAGAGCGCCCGCGATCCCCCGGTCACGACTTCGGCGAGATCGATCGCGATCTCGGTCTCCAGATCCTGTCCGCGCTCCTCCCGCGCACGCGCGCGCGAGCCCCCCCCGAAGAACCCCTCGAACAAATCCGAGAAGCTGCCGGCATCGCCGCCGCTGAAGTGACTGAAATCAAACCCGCCGAATCCACCCCCTCCCGCACCCGAACCCGCACCCGCACCATGCCCGAACTGATCGTACATCTGCTTCTTCTGGGGGTTGCTCAGCACTTCGTACGCTTCGTTCACTTCCTTGAATCGCTGCTCCGCCTCCGCCTTTGCCTGTCCTGAGCCTGTCGAAGGATGCTTGTCGGGGTGCAGCTCCTTGCTCAGACGCCGGTACGCCTTCTTGATATCCTCCGGAGAGGCACCGCGCTGCAGGCCGAGAACCTCGTAAAAATCACGGGGCATTACGCTGAGGGAAATCGGAGCATGGGCGGCTATGATACCACTCCCGTGATCCCGGGAAATCTGCTATAATAAGATGAAAAATGGATATCAACCTCAGAATCCGGCATCTGCCCCTCCTCCTCCTCGTCCTCGCCGGTGCCCTCGGCATCGGCGTGTGGGGGTATGACCTGAGGGGGGAGGCACTGAACGGCCGCATGCTGCTCTCCAAGCCCAAGCAGATCGAGTGGCTGATCATCGATGCGGATGCCCTCCACGAGGGCGTCACTCTGCCGGCTCGTACCTACGTCATCATCCGCCTTCCCTACGACATCGGTCCGGTACCGGAGCAGGGGCTTGGAGGGGCATCGTCTTCATCGGATGCAATCGCATCGTTGGAAACGAACATGGAAGGCGTGGAAACCGGCACGCCAGGCCAGCTGACGCCGGATGGCAACCCCCTGCCCGTTCCTCCCCCGCGCGATCCGGAGATCGTGCGCGAAGTCCTGTTCGGGAGACAGGGCTACAACGTCCGGTACTGGGGATATGTCTTCCCGCAGCGCCGGGAGGACGGCTCCATCGAGAAATCGACGGAAGCGGGGCTGCCGGGGAAAATGTTCCTGTCGGAAGCCGAGCGTTCGTACCGCAGGAAAAAACAGCAGGAAAGCCGCTCTCCCTACACCCCCGATGACCCTCCCACACAGTTCCAGCTGGAGAATGAAGGCCGGGCGCTGGGTCGCATCCGGCATCAGGTGGAGGTGTTCCGCGGCGCAACCGAGATTTTCGTCATCGCGAACAGGGAGCTGCTCATCGGTTCTGACCGCGACGGCGACCGGCTGAACAGTACGCTCGAGCAGAAGGAAGGCACCGATCCTCAGAATCCCGACACGGACGATGATGGCATTATGGACGGCGCCGAAGTCTTCGATCTCAAGACGAATCCCACGATGCGCGATACGGACAGGGACGGCCTGATCGACAGCATCGAGGTGCACGGGCACAATCACATCGGGCCGGGAGATACGGACCCCAACAAGAAGGATTCGGACGGCGACGGGAAATGCGACGGCCTGTGCGATGAGGCAAATTTCAAGCGCTCCTGCGCGGACTTCCCGCACCCCGATAACCCCACGGACCCCACTGACGACTGCAAGGCCCCCAAATCCCAGTGGGTGGGCGAGGACAAAAACCTCAACGGGCAGGTGGATGCTGGTGAGACGGACCCCACCAAACGGGACTCCGACGGGGACGGCATCTTCGATATGCAGGAGTACTACGATTGCCTGCTGCAGGGAAAGGGAGATTGCAGTTGATGCATAATACATGTATAATAGCATGATGCTCCGCCTCCGCCGTCTCCTGCTCTCCGGCATGATGGCCATCCTGGGATTGCTCGGCACACTCAGCGTGCCGGTGGCGGTTGCGCAGGACGAGGATGAGTACTTCCCCGAACCGGAAGACGTGCTGATGCATATCGAGGACGCGAAGCAGGGATACGTCCACATCAACTCCCGCCTGGCCGAAAAGATCGTGGAAGAGCGGGAGCGTGAACGACAGGCGCAGGTTGATGCCATCAAGGCCGGAGCCGGGCCGTCGGATTCGCCGGCGGTGACGCGCCAATTGCCGCGGGAAAAGCGCGATCCGGTGACGGAGGAGCCCACCGCGGACGCACCGGCACTGGAGGATGCCGCATCCGGCGACGACGCCGACACGCTGCCCGTTCTCGACGCGCGGTCGCTCCGCACGCTCGAACGCATCGAGCGGAACCGGGCGCTTGGGCAGACTGCCGGAGCCGGGGATTCCACACTGCACTCGGGAGCGCCGCTCGCACCCACGGGCCCTGCTTCGGCCCTGACTCTCCTGGTCATCGGCTGCGCGGTGGCATGGACGCTCCTGCGGGCGAGGAGGATGGGGAGGATGCGGATGTGGTAAGGGAGTTCCGCCACCGTGTGGAACGGCTTGCGTCGCAAGAGCAAGCGCCCGTCACGGCTACCGATCTTTTGACAGAGCTTCCTGCTGTTGCAGCCGACCACGAAAGGCGAAAGACTGACACCGTGACGCTCACTCAATCCCTCTCATTGACCGGACGACGGTGGATCATCGGCAGCGATCTGCGCCCGGCCCTGCAGAAGGGATCCCCCCTGCTCCTGGCGAGCCTGATAGCCGGAAACCGCGGGCTCCCGATCGGCCGGCAAGAGGGAGCGATGTTCGATGCCACCACCATCCGCGATTTTCCCGTGGCGGCGGAACGCATCTTCCGTGCCATCAGGGACGGGGAACTTGTGGCCATCTTTGGCGACTACGACTGCGACGGCATCACGGGCACGGCCCAGTTGTTGCGATTCTTCCGGCGACGGCGCATGGAACCCGTCGTCCGGCTGCCGCACCGACAACATGAGGGGTACGGGCTGAGAGAAGCGACCGTGCGGGAATTCATGGACGCCGGCATCGGTCTTCTCATCACGATCGATACGGGCATCGCGGCGCAGCGGGAAGTAGCGCTCGCCAGGGATGGCGGGATGGATGTCATCATCATCGACCACCATCACACCCCCCTCCTGCTCCCCCCTGCCACCGCCATCCTGCACCCGGGCGTCGCCGGTGCGCCGGAGCCGCACCCCGCGGCCGCCGGCCTGGCGTTCAGCGTCGTGCAGGCGCTGGAGGAAGCGGACGGGCATGCCGGCTGGGACGGGATGGACATCGATCTGTCGCTGGCCGCCATCGGCACGGTGGCGGACCTGGTGGAGCTGCGCGGAGCCAACCGCGGATTGGTGGAACGCGGGATCGCCGCCATCCGCGCTCTGCCCAACTGCCCGCTCCGCACACTCTGCCTGCACGCGGGCGTTACCGGGGCATGCACCAGCCGTGACATCGCCTTCCGCATCGCGCCGCGCATCAACGCGGCAGGCCGGATGGCGGATCCGATGATCGGGCTGCAAGCACTCCTCGGAGACATGCAGTCGCTCCTGCTGCTGGAGCAGCTCAATCAGGAACGTCGGAGTTCCGTCGAGGCATTGATGAGAGATGCGATCGGGGAGGTGGAACGCACCTCGCCCATCTTCCCCTGCATCGCGAGCGTGTTGATCACCCCCGGCATCGCCGGCCTGATCGCGGGAAAGATCACCGAAAAGTACGGCCGCCCGTCGCTCGTCGCGAGTATCCAGGGAGACCGGTGCACGGCATCGCTGCGCAGCATTCCCGGCTACCACGTCACGCACGCGCTCACGCGCATGCAGGAGATGCTCCAGAGTTTCGGCGGGCACGCGCAAGCCGCCGGCTGCACGTTTCCACTTTCCGCGCTCGGGGAGCTCCGGGAGCGGCTGTCAGCCGACCTCGCCCAATCGCTCACTCCCCACGATCTGCTGCCGAGCCTGTCGGTGGACACCCCTCTCTCCGTCGCACACATCACGCTACCGGTGTGCCGGAGCATCGACGGGCTCGAGCCCTTCGGCCAGGGGAACCCCGAACCGCGCTTCCTCATCGAACGCGTCACGCTGCAGGACATGCGCGCGATGGGGAAACAGTCGAATCATCTGCAAGCGCGCCTTCCCGGCATCAAGCTCGTCGGGTTTGGATTGGGTTCGCTTGCGGAACAAGCACGGGAACCGCTCGACCTTGTATGCCGATTGGGCATCGATGAATGGAACGGACGAAAGATGCCGCAACTGTCCATCGATGATCTGCGATTTGCCTCTTCGTAGGTAAGGTTACTTCGTAAGCTCGTTATTTCGAAATAGAGTAAAGCGAAATAACGGTACAACGTCAGACTGGCGCCAGCTTCCCCTCCATCTGGAATACCTCTGTCACATCCGTCCCGAGCGCTGCGGCTATTTTGTACGCAAGGAGAACCGAGGGATTCGTCCGACCGCGTTCGATGCTCATGATCGTCTGGCGGCTGACGCCGGTGCGCAGCGCGAGTTCCTCCTGGGTCATATTGCGCTCGAAGCGGAGGCGGCGGATGGCATTCTTGAGCTGGACGGTCGGCATGGTGGAGAGTGATGAAGGAGATGATGATTCCCCGCGCCCTTGGACACCCGACGGCTCTCCAGAGAAGCGGCAGACAGGGGCGCATTGTACCCATCGATGACGGACAAGCAAGGGTGATGCGCCGATGCCGAGATTCGATACACAGCGCTGCGGACTGCTCTCGGCGATGAGTGCGTCCGCGGAGAGACGTGGAAAGGAATGGACTGACACGGAAAAATGGCGCGTCGTTTACTCCGCCGAGCACGACACAATGAGCACGCTTTTCCAGAGCGAGATTTTGCAGGCTCTCAGCCGCCATTGGTATGATACAGTGTCATGTCTGTGTCCCCGTTCCACGGCATCTTCAGCTCCCTGCCTTCCTCATCCACTGGAGGGTCCACCGGGGATGATGCCGGGCACAGCGCGTTCGGCTTGGGAGCCTCGGACCCCGCATCCGCCGGCCAGCAGGCCGGTCTTGGCCGTGTCGCCGTAGATATCTACGAACAGGACGATTACTACATCATCCGCGCGCCCATCGCTGGCGTACGACTGGCGGATCTGGACATCGAGGTGAATGAACGGACGATCACCATCCGGGGCAACCGCCGCCAGCCGGACCAGATCCCCGATGACCAGTACTACCTTCAGGAATGTTTCTGGGGACCCTTCAGCCGCTCCGTCACGCTCCCCACCGAGATCGACCCGCGGAAGGTGCGTGCGACATTCAACAAAGAATGCGTCCTGAAAATCCTCATCCCGAAGGAGGAGCGGGTGAAGATCGTGAAAATTACGGAAGGATGATGTGGGGAGCGTGATAATTTGGACCTCGAACGGCAACCCGTTTTCATTCACGATGAGAGCGCCCTTCCACGGGCGCGGACCCGGGCCATGATCGACAACCGCGCCCGTGGAAGAGCGCTCTCCAATTGAAAACAATGGTTCTCGGGTTTCGAGTTATCGAGTTTTCTTCCTCAACCGAAGCGTCGCCGCCGAAGAGACTCTGATCTTTTTGGCAATCTCCTGCGGCAGCCTCACCAGGGAATCCCACACATCCTCTCCCCCCATGTACCGGCGATCGGCGCGGTCGAGCAATTCCTGGAACTCCTTCATCTGCTTCCGCGCCTGCCTGCGAGCATCCGGATCCTGCAGATCGGAACGTTCCAGCAGGTCGATGAGCTCGGTCTGCATGACATAGAGGGTGTGCACCGTCTCCAGAGCACTATCGGACTTCGACATGGGTGTGGGTGTGGAAGATGTCTGAACATTGTAGCGGTTTTGGCGATTCCGGTCAAACTGTGGCAGACTGAGATCGTGAAAGTCACCCAAGCCATCCTCCCCGTTGCGGGCCTCGGCACGCGGTTCCTTCCATGGACGAAGGTGGTACCCAAGGAACTGCTACCGCTCGGGAGCCAGCCCATCATCGCACATTTGGTGGACGAGTGCCTGGCCGCCGGCGTCAATGACATCTGCTTCGTCATCAACCGCGGGAAGGAGCTGATCCCGCAGTACTTCTACGCCGACCCCGCGCTGGAGGCGGAGCTCCGCCGCCGCGGGAAGCACCATCCTCTGGAGCAACTCAAGCGCTACGACGACGTGAACTTTCACGTGGTGTACCAGGAGGAGCAACGCGGCGACGGCCACGCGATTCTGCAGGCCAAGGACTGGGTGAAGGACGAGCTCGTCGCGGTGCTCTTCGGCGATGACTTGATAGTGGGGAGCGACGCAGGCCTCTTGCAGCTCATACGAGCGTACGGGCACGTCGCGACTCCTCATTCGGCGATGCTCTGCCTGGAGAATATTCCGCGCGAACACGTCTCGAAGTACGGTATCGTCGACGTAGACGAGAAAGAATCGAAGGGCCGGCTGAAGAAGGTGAAAGGACTGGTGGAGAAGCCGAGCCCGGACGAAGCGCCCTCGACGCTCGGCATCGTGGGAAAGTATTTGATCCCGCGGGGAACCTTCCACGTGTTGCCGGAAGTGAAAGGCGGCCATGGCGGGGAAATCCGCCTGATCGACGCTCTCATCGCGCAACTTCCGCACACCCCGATCTACGGTTATGAGGTTGAGGGCAAGCGGCTGGATACCGGCACGCCGGAGGGCTACAAAGAGGCGGTGAAGATCCTGGGATAGGCAAACATCGTCATGAGATCGGCACGCATGACACGCATGGTAGGATGGTGCGCGGGTATGCCAGAACAGAAGACGATCCTCGTGACCGGCACGTCCACCGGCATCGGCCATGCCGCGGCCATACACTTCGCGGAGCGGGGATGGAATGTTCTGGCGGGCAGCCGCCATCCCGAAAAACTGCACTTCATTCAGGAGCGGATCACGCCCATTGGGATCGACGTGAACAGCATCGAATCAGTCGACCGATGCTTCGCGGATGAGCGGGTGAAGAAGATCGATTGCCTGGTGAACAACGCCGGCTACGGCCTGTTGCTCCCCTTTGAAGACACGCCGCCAGAGGAGATCGAACGTATGTTCCGGACGAACGTGTTCGGCCTGATGGAGGTGAGCAGACGCGCTGCAAAATTATTTCGAGAAAAGCGCGCGGGGACGATCATCAACATTTCCTCGGTACTCGGTCGCATCGGCGCGCCTTGGTACAGCGTCTACTGCGCCTCGAAGTTCGCCGTCGAAGGGTTCAGCGAATCCCTCTCGCACGAACTGCGGCCATTCGGCGTCCACGTGAAGATCGTGGAGCCGAGCGGGACGCAGACGGGCTTCCATCACATCGCGTACGACACGGAGAAATTCCCCATCACCCAGGACTACCGTGCGCGGTACGAAACGAAGAGGAACGACCACGACCGCGGGGTGAACCGGTACGACACGCCGGAGAGCGTGGCGGCAGTGATCTGGCAGGCGGCGACGGATGGAGCATGGAAGCTCCGGTATCCCCTGAGACAAGCGAAACAGGCGGCGCTGGCGCGGAGGCTGCTGGGGGAGGAGGGGTTGTGGAGGAAGCTGCTGAAAAAATTTGGATCTCTGTGACCATTTCCCTAGGTGCCGCACCCTGGAAGGGTGCTGCTGTAGTGGAAATAATTCTTCTATTGACTTCAGCAGCACGGCTCCGCCGTGCGGCACTGAAATGCAGAATCATAACCAATAATCACTCACTAGAATCCCATTGAGATGATCAATCTCCTGCTGAAGAATGGTCGCCCTGCCACCGCGGCGAACTTCCTCGTGTTCGTTGCCGTCCAGATCCTGGTAGCGAACCTTCACCCACATCGCACGCGGAAGAATGTGGAGGCCCTTCAGACTGAAGCAGGTGGAGATGGAAGGCAGTATCCACTTCCGGTCCCTAATCTCCGGATTGATCATGACCTGATAATCACCGTACGACCTCTTCAGGACGATCACTCGCTTGCCGTAACCGATTTGCGGTGCCGCGAGGCCTAAGCTGAACACGTTGAAGCGGTGGTCCAGCCGGTGTGCTTTCTGCGCAAGCTGCCCGGCAATATGCCGCGTCTCCTCGCTACGGGGATCTGCCGGCTCGCTCGCCGTGTGGAGGAGCGGATGGGGATGCTGCACAATATCCAAGCGACGCTGCTTGAAGAACTTCCACCCCAAAACGCTCGCGATGATGAGAACGACTGCTGCCAAGAGAATGGCAATCGTGAGAGTCATGTTCAAAGTTTTGAACCGCATGGAACCAAAGTAGCTTGGTAATGCTACCTGCGCCACCTCACGCCAACTCCCTCCTGATCAGCTCAATCTCATCCCGCAGGCGGGCCGCTTCTTCAAAAGCAAGTCTCTTGACTGCGTTCCGCATGCTTGTCGTGAGTTCCTGGATCCGACCGCTGCGATTCTCCGACAATGCCGGAGGAGCCGCAAAGCATTCCCGAACGAGATTGCGCATTTGGTTCACCAGCTGTTGCTGCCGGGGAGAGAGCCGAACTCCATAGAACATTGCCTCAAAGCAAAGGGATTCCTCCGAGATCCCAATCGCGGCGCACAGATATTCCCAGCGCTTGACGGACGCACCAGAGTTCCCACTCTCGAATCTCGAGATGTAACCCTGTGTCACGTCCACTCCAACCAGCTTCGAGAGCTCCGCTGCCACTTGTGTCTGGGTGAGACGGCGCTCCTTCCGCATGGAGCGGAAAACGGCCAGCTTCTTCCACTCCATCGAGCTCTGCCCCTCCATCGCATCCATCGAACATCCATCGGAAAAGGAACGTGCATCGCCGGTGAGCTTTTCGGGAGGAGTCATACGAAAATGGGGCTCATCCTATCAGAATGAACTGTGCGGGACAACCGTTCTGTCATAGCTCCCTCCGCAACAGCTCCACCTCATCGCGCAAATCCGCCGCCTTCTCGAACTCCAGATTTTCGGCGGCCAGCTCCATCTGCCGTTCCAGCTCATCCATCAATCGCTTCTTCTCGTCCTTCGGGATCTTCGTGTGATCGTACTTCGGCCGGCGCAATTCGAGCTTGCGACCCTCCTCCGCGATGTCGTGCACGGCCTTCACGATCGTCTGAGGAGTGATGCCGTGCTTCTTGTTGTGGGCGTCCTGGATGGTGCGGCGGCGATCGGTTTCCGCGATCGCCTGTGTCATGGCGTCGGTCATTTTGTCGGCATAGAGCGTCACGTGGCCGTGGACGTTCCGCGCGCAGCGCCCGATCGTCTGGATGAGGGCATCGCGCGAGCGGAGGAAGCCCTGCTTGTCGGCGTCGAGGATGGCGATGAAGCTCACTTCCGGCAGATCGAGCCCCTCGCGCAGCAGGTTGATGCCCACGATGATGTCGATCTCTCCCGTGCGCAGCTGACGCAGGATCTCGATGCGTTCCAGCGTCTCCACGTCGCTGTGGAGGTAGCGGACCTTGTGGCCGGCATCCTTCAAAAAAGTCGTCAGGTCCTCCGCCATTTTCTTCGTGAGCGTGGTGATGAGCACCCGCTCGCCGCGCTTGATCGTCCGGCGCACCTCCTCCGCGATGTCGTCGATCTGGTGCTTGGACGGCTTGACCGTGACGGGCGGATCGAGGAGCCCCGTCGGGCGGATGATCTGCTCGACTAAATTTTCCTTGGGCGTGTGTGCGTACTCGTACTTGGCGGGAGTGGCGGACACGTAGATCCGCTGCTTGGTACGCTCTTCAAATTCCTCGAACTTCAGCGGCCGGTTGTCGTGCGCGGAAGGCAGCCGGAAACCGTAATCGATGAGGGTCTGCTTGCGACTGCGGTTCCCCTCGTACATGCCGCCCACTTGCGGCACGGAAATGTGCGACTCGTCGACGATGAGGAGGAAGTCTTCGGGGAAGTAATCCAAAAGAGTGGAGGGTGGCTGTCCGGGGACGCCGTCGTTGTTGAAGTACCGCACGTAGTTCTCGATGCCGGTGCAGTAGCCGGTCTCCTTGAGCATCTCGATGTCGTATTCGGTGCGGCTGCGGATGCGTTCCGCTTTGACGAGCTCGTTCTTCTGCAAAAATTCCTTCTCCGTCGCGATCAGCTCGGCCTTGATCCCCTCGATGGCCGCGTCGATCTTCTCCTTGGTCGTCACGTTGTGCGCGGCGGGGAAGATCATCGCCTCCTGCAGATCCTGGATGAGCTCGCCGGTGAAGCAGTCCACCTCTTGGATGGTCTCGATCTCATCGAACGGCACCTCGATGCGGATGACGGTATCGCCGCTGGGCGGGAAGATCTCGACCGTGTCCCCCAGCGCGTGGAACATCCCCTGCTTGAAGTCCATGCCGGAGCGGCGGTACTGGATATCCGTGAGCCGCCGCAGCAGCTGATCGCGCTTTATCATCTGGCCGCGCGCGAGCGTGATCGCGAGCGCCTCGTAATCCTCCACGTCGCCGAGTCCGTAGATGCAGCTGACCGAGGCGACGATGAGCACGTCCCGCCGCGTGAGCAGGTTGAACGTGGCCGCGTGCCGGTACTTCTCGATCTCCTCGTTGATCGACGCGTCTTTCTCGATGTACGTGTCGGTGGTGGGCAGGTACGCCTCCGGCTGGTAGTAATCGTAGTAGGACACGAAGTAGCTGATAGCGTTCTCCGGGAAGAAGCCCTGGAACTCGCTGCAGAGTTGCGCCGCGAGCGTCTTATTGTGCGCGAGCACGAGCGTGGGGCGCTGCACCTGCTGCACGATGTTCGCCATAGTGAACGTTTTCCCCGTACCGGTGGCGCCGAGGAGGGTTTGATGTTTTTCCCCCGACCGAAGACCGGCCACAAGTTTTTCTATCGCCTTCGGCTGGTCGCCGGTTGGATTGAACGGAGACACTAACTTAAAGAGTTTCGTTTTCATGGAGGGGGGGAGGCTGACTTGCCCCGCACCGGAGCGAAGCGACTGGTGTGGGGTCGCCGGTCGGCTGGAAGGGCGCGACAAGCTTAAAGGGTTTCTGCTGGAGCATGACGAGGGATTGTAGCGCATGGCGATCGATGGTCCAACGCCTCCTCCCACGGTCATCGAGGAACTGCGTCGGTGGTACTGCTCCCTCTTGGAGAAGTGAGGATGATGCGGATGCCGCTCACGCACTTCCGCCACAGCTCCCGGCCCAGTTCAACGAAGAAGTACTGCAGGGTACGCCGCAGGTGTCGCTCGCCAAGGTACTGAAATGTACCGTCCAAGTGCGTCAGAAATTGGTCGAGCTCTTTTTTGAGCGGAAGCCACTTGCGATGAAACTCTTCGTGCGAAAGATCCTCATAGTCCCGGTCTATCTCCTCCTGATGCACTCGGTAGTGCACTTTCGCCGCTTTGCGGAGGGTAAACCACTGGCCCATAGCTGAAGAGAATTCCCGGTACGGGAGATGCTCCTGATCAGCGGTCCTCCGCACGGCAGCAAGGCGCACCCGCGCCACTTCATGGAATGCGAGTCGCAGGCACTCTGCGTACTCCTGCCGCATCGTCTCGCGCACGTCATCGATGGGAACGCCGGCGGGATCGAGCGCGTCGGTCGCCTCTCCGATGCGGCGGAGCGCTTGCAGCAGGGAAGATGCGTCTGAGCCCTGGAGGAGCTCACTCCTTCCCTCCCGCCGCAGCCGATCGACTGCATCGTTCTTCCTCCCTGCATCGACGAGCCGTTCATGGAGCTGCTGCAGCTGTGCCTTCCACTGCGCTTCCCGGTCCTCTGCCGCCCTGCGGCGCGCGGCGGAGAGCTTGGGCGCATCGCGCTGCGCACCACTCGCATTGACCCTGACGTGCTGGTCAGGATCGGCGGCGACGATTTTATCTCTGGCGATGATCAGGCTTCGCTCCTGTTCCTGCACGGTCCGGATCATCTGGAGCGTCCTCTGCAAGGCGCCACGCACCGTCGACGTATCCGCACACAACCGGTCGAGGCGCGTGTGCAAGTACGCGCACTGCTGGAGGCGCCTGCCGATGTCGTCGAGGGGGGATGCGGAAGGGAGATCCGACTCACGGAGGAACTGCTCGACGCGCGGAAGACGCTCGCGCAAAACCTGGTGTACTCTCGCCGTCTGTGCGAACACATCCTGCCGCTCATGATCGGCGGCAGCACTCTCGAGATCACCGGTACAGACGTACCGGAACAGCGACTCAATCTGACCTATCTGGCTTTCGAGCAGCCGGAATAATGCTGCGGTCTCCGCTCTCGCCAGCTCCTGCATCGGCAGAAGATCCTCGGCAAAGAGGCCATCCGCCGCGGCCGCCAGCGCTGGCGAAGTGCCGGAGAGTTCCGTGGGTTCCATGGAAGGGGCAGTATATGTTTTTCTCCACTGGCTACAACAAAACGGATACCACGCCTCCCGGACTCTCCGATCACCAATTGCAGGGAAAATTCCGCCACTGTCGAGAGCTCTACGTCGAGCACGACTGGCTTCTGGTCTACGAAAAGGATGGCAAGCGATTGCGGATAGTCTGCCTGTGGCTCGTGACACATAAGAAACTCCGCCAGCGGGAGCGGAACTTGTGATATTACACAAATCCTGCTACAATACCATGATACCCACTCCGAACCATGCCCCGCCGTTCTGACATGAACAAGGACCCCGACCGCGTCATGGAGCTGACACAGCAGGCGATCGCATTGAGCGACGAAGGTCACTACGATGCCGCCGAGGCTCTCCTCCGCAAAGCTCTGGTGCTGCTTCCGGACAACGAGGACATCATTCGCAATTACGTGAACTTCTGCATCGAAGTCGCTCACAACCACCACTGCGTCTTTGAGAATTTTGTGGATGCGATCAAGTACTACAAGAAAGTGCTTGAGGTCGTGCCCACCGAGGCCGAGACCTGGATGGACCTGGGTTCCGCCCACGCGAGCAATCAGGAAATCATGGATGCGCTCCAGGCCTGGCAGAAGGCGTTGGAGCTGCTGGATGTCACGCGCCCGCGCGACAAGGAGAACATCCGCTTGATCCTCGAGAACGTCCGGATGGTGCAGGGAGGGCTGAAGGACATTGATGGAGTGACGGAAGAGTGAGAAGATTGCTCCATGATCGACCTCAACGACCTCCGCGCCCGGCCCGACGCCTATCAGGACGCCGCGAAGAAAAAGCGGATCACGTTCGACGTGCAGGGGTTCCTGAAGCTCGACGAGAGGCGGCGGGAACTGCTCGCGGGCGTGGAGAAGATGCGGGCGGAGAAGAACAAAGCGAGCAGGGACATCGCGGAGATGGACAAGGGTGCGCGGGAGATCGCAGTGAAGGAGATGAAGTCGCTCGGGGAACTCCTCAAGAAGAAAGAGGGGGAGCTGGCGCCGCTCGAGGATGAGTGGACCCGCATGCAGCTCGTCATCCCCTCGATCCCATTACCGAACGTCCCGGTGGGGAAGGATGAGGCGGAGAACGTGGAGATCCGGAAATGGGGAACGGTGCCGGCCTTCGACTTCCAGCCCAAGGACCACGTCACGCTCGGCCAAGAGCTCGATATCATCGATATCCCGCGCGGTGTGAAGGTCGCGGGATCGCGGAGTTACTTCCTCAAAAACGACGGCGTGCGCCTGGAGATGGCGGTGCTCCTCTTCACGCTCGATCGCCTGATCAAAAAGGGATTCACGCCGTTCCTGCCGCCGCTGCTGGCCAACTACGAGGCGATGATGGGCACGAGCTACTTCCCCGGCGGCGAGGAGCAGGCGTACGCGGTGGGCGTGCAGCACGCGCGCGGCGAGCAGATCGAGTCGGATGATGCGTATTTGATCGGCACGTCGGAAGTGTCCGTCGCGAGTTACCACCGGGATGAGGTGCTGAACATCGATGAGCTCCCGAAACGCTACTGCGGGCTGAGCAACTGCTTCCGCCGCGAGGCCGGCACGTACGGCAAGGACACGCACGGTCTCTACCGCATCCACCAGTTCCAGAAAGTGGAGCAGGTGATCCTGTGCGAGAACGATCCGGAGGTGAGCGCGGCCATGCACCGGGAAATCCTCCAGAACGCGGAGGAAGTACTGCAGGCGCTGGAACTTCCCTACAGAGTCGTCGACGTGTGCACGGGCGACATCGGACGGGGGCAGGTGTACAAGAACGACATCGAAACCTGGATGCCGTCTCGAAAAAACTACGGGGAGACCCATAGCTGTTCCAGCTTCCACGACTTCCAAGCGAGGCGGCTCAACATCAAGTACATGGACAGGAACGGCGAGAAGAAGTTCGTCCACACGCTCAATAACACCTGCATTGCGTCGCCGCGGATCCTGATCCCGATTCTGGAGATGTATCAGAATAGAGACGGATCTGTCACGATCCCGGAGGTGCTGCGGCCGTACATGGGCGGAGAATCACGAATGGAGGCAAAACAATGCAAGAGCGTCCGTTAACTTCTTGACGACCACGTTCGCGCTGATCCACAGGAATGAACCGGTTCCGCCTTCAGCGTGTGCTCACCAGACGGGCGAGCGATAACCACACCGATTGCTTCGTTTCCGCTGGCTCCGCCTTCGGGACGACGATCACGGCATCGTACCCATATTGGGTCCGGAAAATAGTAAAATACGGATATCCTTGCTGGTCCCATACCTCGAGGCTTTGCTCGACCAACGTCTTATTCCCGGGGCTCATGGTGAGTTTCCGCACTTGCGCCTTGCCCTCCGCGATGAGCGTCCGTACCGCCGGCGGCATGCCATCCAGATAGGGGATGATGTCTATCTCGCTGAGCGTTTCGCCCTGGCCGCCGTCGTGGATGGTGTCCGTACCCATCGGTGGACAATGATCGATGAGGAAAGGAAACGTGTCAAACGCTACAATCCGCTTGATCATGAAGATTCTCTTCACCCGATTCCCTCTCGAGAGCGCCTGGGGCGGCGCGGAAGTACAGACGATGTCGCTCATGAGGGGCTTGCTGGCAAAGAGCCATGCCGTCGCGTTCCTGGGAAGCTGCCCGGTACTGCTGGGGAAGTGCCGCGAGGAGAACATCCCTTGCGTGGAATTCGACATCGGTCCTCCGCCGGTGACCAAGTGGAACGCACTCAGTTTTTCGTGGCGCGCCAGGGGCATGCGGCAGCGGCTACTTGGGGCGATCGGGAGCTTCCGTGATCTCGGTGCCGTGGTGATGCTGAGTCTCTCGGAAAAAATTCTGGCGACCGAACCGCTCGCGAAGGAAGGCAAGCGCGTCCTGTGGATCGAGCACGACCGGGTCGGGCGGTGGCTGACCGCGAACCCCTGGCTCAGCAACCTCCGCGGCGCCGCTCGCCATGCAACGACGGTCTGTGTGTCGGAGCTGAGCAAGCAAATGTATCTGGATCTTGGATGGCCTGAGGAGCGGACGGTGGTGATCCCGAACGGCATTGATCTGGAAAAATTCCAGCCCCCCCCCCCTACCCCCCCCCCCCGCGGGGGGAGGGGGGAGCGGGGGTGGGGGCTGGGTGGGGAAAAAGGAGATGGAACGCTCCGTCTCGGTTGCCTCGCCCGCATGACCCACGACAAAGGCATCGACATTCTCATCGAAGCGATGAAAGATCTTCCAAACACCTCGCTCACGATCGTCGGCACGGGGCGCGAGGAGTCGGCGTTGAAGCGGCGGGCTGCCGGCATTCCCTGCATTACGTTCGTTGAACAGATCGACGATCTCGCCGACTTCTATCGATCCGTCGATGTGCTGGTTCTGCCATCGAGGGAGCATGACCCCTTCGGCCTGGTGGCAGCGGAAGCGATGGCGTGCGGGACGGCCGTGATCGTGACGGATGCCTGCGGGATCGCAGGGTACCTGACCGATGGCGTCGATGCGGTGATCGTGAAGGCAGGATCGGCGGAGGAGTTGCGCCAAGCGATCGAACGTATGAAGAATGAGGAAGTACGTGAACGCATCGCCGCCGAAGGACTACGGACGGCGCAGCGGCTCTTCGAGGCAGGCGCGATGGTTGACCGGTACGAGCGGCTCCTGATGTCATGACTGATTGACTGGCGGGCAGAGGGGGGTAGCATCGAATCTAGCCTCCTGTTCTCCGATGGACCGGACCAACGTCGCCGGCAACGCATCGCCCGAAACGGCGCATGAACAAACTCCGCCTCAGGGTGCGGGAGCGGGCATCGTGTCTGTGTTGCGGCGCTTCGTCTGGTCTGCGCTGCATCTGATGAACGGCGAAACGACCAAGCCGCAAATACTCCGGCTCAGAAAGGCCGACGACGTGCAACAGGTTGGAGATGTGGATATTGACGACATCCCCAGCATTCCGCTCATCGAAGTCGGGTGCCCCGTCATGGACGTGCTGGCCAAATGCATCAAACAACTCGAATTCAAAGTTGGCATGAAGAAAAACGCGGGTGCCAACCATCAGGCAGTGGAGACATTGGAGGATGCTATTATCGAATTGGACGCGATCCGCGCGGAGATCGGACTGAATAAAACAGCCCTCGAAAATGACGAGGCGTTGGGACAGTGGGATCTGCCCAATCCATTGGTCAATGACGAGAAACAGGCAATCGATCTCACGATTGCGCTGGAAGGCGTGGTGACGCCCGACGGCCGGTCGCGCAATACGGCGGTATTGGGCGTGAGACAATTGATACTCATGATGCGATTGGCAGAAGACACCTGGCAGCATACCTACAGTGAGGACTGGCTCCGCGAAGCGGCGGAAGAGTTCCAGCGCTTGGCGCGTGAAGTAGCGCTGCTGAGGGAGCAGGTCGGCGATTTGATGGATATGCTGCCTGAAGCGGAACGAACCGAAATGGCAGACAGGCAACGTCGGAGGGTAAGGACATTGGCGGCCACGCTCGTGCGGGAGGGGAAGGTGCTCCCGGCCGGAGCGATGAGCGGTTCGCCCGATGCGCGCGGGAATGCGGCCGGATTGAGGGATGCCGGTCCGCTCGCCGCCGAGACCGTCAATGATTTCGATCTTATGGTTCCGGACGCCACGCAACAACGGACGGTGCGGACCGTTGATCCAAACGCCGCTGCCACCCTCGGACCGCTCGATACGGTCAGTAGGGAGCCCGAGAGGACCGCGCACCCGGGCCATGGCGGTTGAGAGCCGGTTTTCCCGCCAACACCATTCCCATCCCGCCGGGCAGACTCTATCCTGCTGACCTATGCTCCGATGGTTTGCGGCAGCGCTCCTGATCGCGCCATCATTCGCCCTGGCGACGGACGGACGGACGGACACGCATAGCTTTCCGGAACCCATCGACGCTCTGAGCGTGGGATTTGCCCGTGAAGATGCGGCGGGCGAACTGAGCTACCTGCTCGATGGCCGGTGGAGCCCGTGGCTTCCACTCGCAGTGGAGAATGAGCAGGAGCCGATGAACCGTGAGTCCAATCTGGTGATTTTTCCTTCTCCCGTCGCGCAGATCCGTCTCCGCTCCAGCAGGGATGAATCGATCGCAGTGCATCCTATCCGTGTCGCCCACGGGCCGGCCGGCATCATGACCGCTGCGCGGAACGACAGTGGCGGCTTCCAGATTCTGCGTCGCAGCGACTGGGGCGCTGACGAATCGCTCCTCATCAATGGCAATGCCACCACCCGCTCCGACACGATGGGTGACAACGGGGAGGAAGGAGCCGGAAATGTTTCGCTTGCCCCTCGTAGCCCGGAGGGCGAAGTGGGGTCTTCCTCCGCCCGCGTCCGCGATTGCGAGGAGATGTATGCCAAGCATCCAGACGAATTCCGTCGCAGTAAAACGGTAAAGGAGAACCCGGATGGAAAGCCGCTTCGCTGGCCGCAGGAATATTCGCCTTCGGTGAAACTGCTCGTCGTGCATCACACCGCGATCGTCGTGAGCACGGATAGCAGGCCCGGGGCCGAACGGATGCGTGCGCTGTACCAGTACCACTCGAAGAACCGCGGCTGGGGGGACATCGGCTATCATTACGTCATTGATGAGAATGGCGAAGTGTACGAGGGGCGTGCGGGTGGCGACTCCGTGGTCGGCGGGCACGCCTACTGCAACAACGTCGCCACCCTCGGCATCGCGCTGATGGGCAACTTCGATGCCGAACAGCCGAGCCAGACGCAGATGCGGGCGCTGCAATGGTTGATCCATCTGCTTGCTGAAAAGTACGATATTGAGGTACGGAGAAATGTGACCTTCCACGGCACATCACTGCCGCCGGTCGTGGGGCACCGCGATCTTCTGTCGACCGACTGTCCCGGGTTCTACGCATACGGTGTGCTCGATCAGATTCGCACGAACGTCATCGCGGGAAACTTGACCGCATCCATCCGCTTCCCCGTCATGCCGACGAACGACAGATCGAAGTACGTGAACCGGACGGAAGAGCGCCGCACGCGCCGGCAGCAGAACGCCGTGACGGTCATCCAGCGGCGCGAGGGGCTCTTTGCAGTGGGAGCGACCGAACTCGTCGGGAGGCCGGGCGAGGAAACGACGCTCAGCATCCGGTACCAAGCCGGGCCGAAGGCGCGGCAGCGACGTAGCGATATCGGGCGCATCCGGCGGTCTGCGGAGACGATCGGACTGTGGCTCGATCGGGGCGACAGCTACGAACGGCTGCGCGGCAACCTGTTCATTCCGCAATTCGTCAGTGCGGGGGAGGAGGCGACGTTGCGTCTCAAGCTCCAGTTCCCGCGCGCGGCGGGAACGGAGACGGTGCAGATCGGCGATGTGGCCTACGTTCTCCGGATCGAAGGCCGCCGCGTGCGGACGACCGGAGACATGAGCAGGCGCACGCAATCGAAAGAACCGGGTCAGCAGCCGGCCATGCGCCGAACCGTCATCCCGCCGCTGGCACCGAAAGTGATCACCGAAACCCGCCCGGTGGGACAGGCGTCTTCGTCTGCTCGTAGCACAACCCCCACCCCCCAACCCCCTCCCCCGACGGGGGAGGGGGTACAGAGGGTGGGGGCTATCCGCATCCGTCTGAGCGTGCCGGTGGCGGAACGCATGACGATCGACACGTCTGCAGCGGCCTCAATCAACGGATCGGCGGATGCATCGCGCACCGTTCTTCTGACCAGGGGATCCGCCGGCTGCGCGGCGAGCGTGGACGGAAGAGTGGTCGCGGAGGGCATCGTGCGCATCGATCCCGGAACAGGCATCACGACCATCGCCACCTGGAACACGCCTCGCAACCGCTTCCGCGGGATTCTGGAATGCCGCGTGATCGACGGGCAACTGGTCCTCATCAACGCACTGCCCCTCGAGGAGTATATGGCGGGCCTCGCGGAGGAACCGGATACGGAGCCCTTCGAGAAGCAGCGGGCGTTCGCCGTCGCCGCACGGAGTTATGCCCTGCACTACACCGACCCGCGCAATCGCAAGTACCCCGGCATGCCGTACGACGGCACCGACGATGCCGCCCGATTCCAGCTCTACGGCGGCGTGGCCTTCGAGGAGCGAAACGAGGCGTGGGTCCGCGCGGTGCGGGCGACCGCGAACCTGGTACTGACGGCAAACGGCGAGGTATTGAAGACTCCGTACTTCACCTCGAACGACGGGCGGACGCGCGACCCGGGCGACGCAGGTTGGACGTGGGCGCAGAAGTACCCGTACGCCCAGATACTCAGGAGCAAGCCCGACCCCTGGTGCCAGGGGCAGCAATTGCGCGGTCACGGCGTGGGGATGTCCGGCTGCGGCGCGGAGGGGCAGGCAAATGAAGGGAGGAAGGCGGAGGAAATTTTGGATTATTATTATCCGGGGGCGGTGATTGAGAGAAGATAAACAGCCAGCCCGCTCTCAGGGTTCTTTATTATTGATGCCTTTTCTCATCTCTTTAATGTCACCACGTTGTTTCTTCTCATCCAGCATCTTCTGCTTCGCCCGCCTTGACCGTCGCTCCTTCTGTTTACGAACACGATATGTCTCCCTTGCGCGTTCGGATTCCCTGCCCTTGGCCTGCTCCTCGAGCTTCAAAATCAAATGAGCGTACGCCGCGATGCGGTTCTGGTGTTGATCGCGATGTTCTTCGCTGCGCACGAGTGTGCCCGTTGGCATGTGATGCAGCTGAACAGCGGTGGATCGCTTGTTGACGTTCTGCCCGCCCGGCCCGCGGCTGTGGGTGAAATGTTCCTCGATGTCCTCCGGGCGCACGCCGAGCTCGGCGGCTTTGCTGAGGATATCCGGCGGGAGTTCAATGGGAAAATGCATGCTCAGCCACACCGTAGCGCAAGATCGCGACCTTCCGCTACTTCATGATGTTTGCGAACCATCCACGACGACGGTCATTATGGACCAACGCCAAAAGTCCGGTCGCCTCCGTTGCTGAATGTCCGGTAAGGTTTGTCAAACTCTATGAATGCCTTTGGTTCCGGATCCTTCTGCTGATACTTCCGTTCCAAGGCAAGGGCAACCTGACCATCGATACCACTGAGAGTACTGATAGCTGCACCTCTCAAGTCAGCCCGCTCACTTGCAATGCGCTCAAAAATATCAGCCAGCCCCTCCATTCCAGGCATGCTGCAAACGATGCTCAGATGTGCCAAGCGCTCTTGGACGGGAAGGCTGTCATCCAGAACGATAGTCTCATACAACAGTCCGCGAAGCGTGCGGTCATGCCGATCAATCTCTTCCTGATCATTGGAGCGGTATAGCCCGTCCAACACACTGAAAAATTGAGCGCGAGCGCCGCCGAGTTTGGCATCAGGCGTGGGGTACTGTTCCCACAGAGCGGCAGTCCGACGACTGATATCGGCAACTTGCGTGCGGCGGTCTGCAACCTGAACAACGGGCGAAATGCCAGCGGACACAAACTGCTCGAGAGCGGGATGGGGGGCGTTCATATCTATGATGCTGGAGGAGATGGTTGTCGGGCGCAACTTTCAGGGCATGTGATGTACAGGGATGGCTTCACAAAGCCTTCAAGACGGCATCGATGCGATGACACTGTTCCCACTTCACGCCCAGGTCCTCGCGTCCCATGTGTCCGTACGCGGCCAGCTGCTGATACTGGGGCTTGAGCAGGTCCAAGTCACGGATGATCGCCGCCGGACGCAGATCGAAAACCTTCGCAATGGCCTTCTCGAGCGAACGGTCACTGACTTTTCCGGAACCAAATGTTTCGCAGTGAATCGACACTGGCTGCGCGACGCCGATCGCATAGGCGATCTGCACCTCGCACTTCTTCGCAAGCCCCGACTTCACCACATGCTTCGCGACCCAACGCGCCGCATAGGCGGCTGAACGATCGACCTTCGACGGATCTTTTCCGGAGAACGCCCCGCCACCGTGCCGGCTGTAGCCGCCGTAGGTGTCGACGATGATCTTGCGCCCGGTGAGTCCGCAGTCCCCCGGTGGCCCGCCGATGACGAAGCGGCCGGTGGGATTGATGTGGAACTTGGTCCTGTCATCGATGTATTGCCCGCAGACCGGCATGATCACATGTTCTTTTATATCGGTGCAGATCTGCTCATGGGAAATATCATCGCGGTGCTGCGTGGAGAGGACGACGCACTCGATGCGCTCGGGTTTGCCGTCATCGGAGTACTGGACCGTGACCTGGCTTTTGCCATCCGGCCGCAGGTACTTGAGGCCATTTTGCTTCCGCACATCCGCGAGCTTCTTCGTGAGCCCGTGCGCGAGCGAGATGGGCAGCGGCATCAGCTCCGGCGTCTCGTCGCACGCGAAGCCGAACATCAATCCCTGATCGCCAGCGCCCTGCTCCTTGTTTGAATCCTCGTCGACTCCCATCGCAATGTCAGCCGATTGTGCCCCCACGGAAACAATGACGGCACACGCTTTGTGATCGAATCCGTACGTCGCGTCGTTGTAGCCGATCGACTGGATGGTCTTCCGCGCGAGCCCGGCGATGTCGACGTAGCCCTTCGTCCGCATCTCGCCGGCGACGAACACGAGCCCTGTCGTCGCGAGGCATTCGCACGCCACATGTGACTGTGGATCCTGCCGCAGCGCGTCGTCGAGGATGGCATCGCTGATCTGGTCGCAAATTTTATCGGGATGGCCTTCGGTGACGGATTCGGATGTGAAGAAGTGGGACATAGGTGAGACGGAAGAAAAATTGGAACAATGAGAGCGGCCATACCTTGCCTACCGGCAGGCAGGCCTGGCCGCGGTCGGGTTATCCCTGCCTGCCGGCAGGCAGGTACCCGCGGTCGACGACAAGTCGGATGCAAGGAGCGGCAAAAAAATTCCTTCCCGGCAGAGGAAGGATGAGCGTATGAGCTATCGTTCCCCCGGCGCCACGTGAGCCGCAGGAGCGGATTTTACGTGGGGGTGGGGCTGGGGTTCCCACCGTTTCCGCGCGGGGAAGGTTGGGGAGCGACTCAAGCGGGCCAGATCCCTTGTCGCTGCTCTGGATAGGCGGTGGTGTGAGCCGATGCTAGTACCGACCGGACCGGAGCGCAACGGGAGATTTCACTACAGGCTTAATGCAATGCGCAGGCCTGCGTCGACGGATTTCATCAGATCGGGCGAAAGACAGCCGATTATCCGATCAATGCGGCCTCCATGAATCGTTGCGAGGTTGATGCAGGATACGACGGAGTCGTGGAGAAGTCCGGACTGTCGGCCGAGTGGCGTGCCGATGCTGATCGGAATATTGGCACGATCGTGAGCGTTTTTTGCGGTGGTTGTGATTTGAGCGATCACGACGTTCGCAAGCTTGTCGTTATAAAAGTCGCTCTGAACGACGAGAGCCGGACGGCGCGAACCTCCGATTCCTGACGAGAACGGATAGAAGGCAAGAACGACGTCACCCCGCTTCATGACTGCTTGTGAGATTCGTACTGGTCGTATTCCGCCATCGTCGGATTGTTCCATCCTTCGGCAAAGGACTCATCGATGAGCGCGTAAGCATCTCGTGTATCCGGTGCAGCAGGCTGATCATGGATCTCCGCGCGCACCAAGAGGTATTGCACTTTCGTCTGCGGATCAACGACCCGTATCGGCTCATTGGGATGGGCATGGAGGGCTTTCCGTTGCGATGGCGTCAGGTCAAAGGTCATAAGCGATCAGCTGTCGCAAAATTCTCACTTAAGATGCGACACTTGGTAGGATAGTTGGCTACCGCTAGCCACTTTCCAGCCAGTCACATGGAAAACGTAACCATCTACAAACACGCCCTTGCCCTGCGAGGGTCAGGGATGCGCGTGCCGGCGATTGCAGCGCTCCTCGGAAAGGATCGTGCGACGATTTACCGGTGGCTCCGCGGCGTTCGGTATCAAGGATTGCGGGAGTTCGAGCGGAGGAAGAAGGAATGCAAACGCAGACGGAAGAGGAGAAATCTCGATGCCATCACCACGAAGCTCATTCTGAAGATCCGCAGAGAGTACGGATGGTGCGGGCAGAAGATCCGGTTCTGGCTGCGGAAGGAGTACGGCAGGAATGTGGGTCTTGCGAGCGTCTACCGGACGCTCGGCAAACACATGGTTCTTCGAAAGCAATGGAAGAAGAATGACTACACGAGAGGAAAGGTTCCGAAGGCCCAGAAACGAAGGGATGTGGGAGAAAGCGACACCGTGGACCTCGGAGAACTGTTTGCCTTCACCACCATCGACACGTTTACGCGGGAAGCGGACGTACAGGTCGGAGAATCGCTCGAAGCGAGTGAGGGAAAGAAATGCATCGCAAAAACCGCTGAACGCATGGGCGGCTTCGTCATCTGGCAGAGCGACGGAGGACCGGAATTCAAAGCGGAGTGTCACGATGAACTTCTGCTGCATTCCAAACGACACCGCACCGCTCGTGCCTACAAGAAGAACGAGCAGGCGCACATCGAGAGCTTCAACCGGACCCTGCGAAAGCAATGTGTGGGGCATCACAAGTACCGGAAAGAAGACCGGGCAACGCTTGAGGGGCAGATTCGGGATTTCCTTCATCTCTACAATGACGTGCAACCGCATTTATCCCTCTCTATGATGTCACCGAGCCAATTCGCCAGCCAAGTGTCGCATTTGCGGTGAGACATATCGGCTGTTTGACATTTTACACCTCTTGCTGAAGAGCACGCAAGATACGGAAGAACATTCCCCCACGCTCCACCCGCCTTCGCTTGCGGGCTACGGACCGGCAGGAGATCCTTGCGTATCCCCTGCCTCAGCCTCTTCTTCGATTTTTCGCAGCTCTGGAACTAATGTTCTCAATCGCCGCGCGATGCCGTCGTTAATACCTGCCTTCTCCCTAGCCCTTAAGGCATCCTCGAGCATTTCACGAGGAAAAAGATGATGGGGGAAAATGCCGGCCTTTGGCCCCTGCACATCGCGAGCGGCAGAATTCATTCTCATGACGAGAAAGATATCCCTGTACACCGAACCAGCATCGAGACCAAGAGCTTCCATTTGCTCAACTCTTTCCCGTGGAATTGAACCGTGCGGCGGACTTGGAAGTACCGCATGATCCTTTCCTTTTTGCGCAGCATCCTTCGCGGCATTCGCATCCTCCACAATGATTCTAATGCGTTGACATGCCTCTTCCGACATCTGTCCTTCTATGAGCCCAGCGTAGTCGAGAACGCGCTCATAATCTTGCGAACTGTGGAGCATGCCTATCACACCCAGAACCTTCTTCACAGGATCCGATTCTCTGGCTATATCGACCAATTTTTTTGGAGCTAGTCTAGATCCGGTTGTTCTCGTTTGAGGATTTTCTCCATCAGGATGCTCAAATTCTCGTGTCGGTGATTGAAGCGAAATTCCATCTCCTTCA
>VMEW01000021.1 GCA_007375735.1 Candidatus Peregrinibacteria bacterium Greene0416_19 | reverse complement strand
TGAAGGAGATGGAATTTCGCTTCAATCACCGACACGAGAATTTGAGCATCCTGATGGAGAAAATCCTCAAACGAGAACAACCGGATCTAGACTAGCTCCTTTGGAATTTGTAGAAATGTTTGTTTGCGTCGCTTGACTCATTGTATACAAACTACTATACTTTGTATACATTCATTAAAAGATGCCAACAAAGCCAATGAAACCTATCAAACTCGGCACATTGCAGACTCAACCCGGAGGCTTTCAGGCCTTTATTCCCAGCCAGTTTCCTCCAAAGGATGGGTTTGCATTCGACGCGAAACTGTTGAAGAAGAACGATGAAGCAACGCGATTGCTTGGCAAGTTAGACGGTATCACAAAGCTATTGCCTGATCAGGATTTTTTCCTGCTTATGTACTTGCGCAAAGACGCTGCGGCATCGAGCCAGATCGAAGGAACAATGGCAACGATGATCGATGCCATAGAAGCGGAGGTGCGAACAAGCGGCGATATCCCCGCCGATGTCGATGATATCTTGCACTACATTCGAGCGTTGAATTACGGAATGAAGCGCGTACAGGAAGAAAATTTTCCAATGTCGCTTCGCTTTGTGCGTGAATTGCACAAAAAGCTGATGGATAGCGCGCGAGCAACACACTTCGCAGACCCCGGAGAGTTTCGCAAAAGCCAAAACTGGATCGGTGGCGTACGACCGGAAAGTGCATTTTTCGTACCGCCTCCGGTTCCTGAAATGCAAGCAGCACTGAATGATCTGGAGAAATTCATGCATGCAGATGATTCAATGCCTACGGTTATTAAAGCTGGGATTCTTCACTCACAATTTGAAACCGTCCATCCGTTTTTGGACGGCAACGGAAGAACAGGACGCATGCTCATCACATTCTATCTGTGGAAGGAGGGGTATTTGGAAAAGCCTGTTCTGTTTATTTCATCCTTTTTCAAGAAGCATCAGAAGCTTTACTACGAGAAGCTTTCCGATTATCACAATGGCTTTGTTACACCATGGGTAGATTTCTTTTTGGATGGCGTGATCGACATCGCAAAGGAGGCCATCGAGATCGTCGCAGATATTACCAGCCTGCGCGAAAAGGACATGGCCAAGGTGCAGCGTCTCGGCAAGCGTGCATCCGAAAGTGCCATGAAGGTGCTCCCCAGACTCTATGGCCAACCGATTGTCAATACTGCGCTGATTCAGAAGTGGACGGGGTTCACGCGCGCAGGCGCGCAAACCGTCATTGATCGTTTCATAGGCATCGGTATTCTCGAGCAAAAACATAAGGATAAAAAATACGGTCAATCGTATATGTATACCAAATACCTGAATATCTTTACCCGCAGTGATGCGTGATGCAATCGGTGGCACCCAGGTTGAGAAGTCCCTGGATGTACTTCATTGATGATGTCTCAAATATCATGCGATTCCGCTAACGAAGCTACAACTGTTTCACGATCCACTGATCCGCATGAGTGCCATGATCTTCAGTTTTGATGACATCCGTGAATCCACACGTCGACCAGAATTTCATCGCTGGATCATTGCCCACTCCAACAGCGATGCCCATCCTTGAATAGCCACCGAGTTCCTCAACCTGCTTTGTGAGTGAACCGATAACTTCTCGCCCAAACTTCTGGCGCTGGAAAGCAGGACGAACAGCAAATGCTGCGATCCAGAATATCTCGTGATCTGGGAAACCGTGATAGGAAATCAGATAGGCGACAACATCTTGTGTCCCAGATGCAAAAATCGTTTGCAGCCGATGCAGTTCTTTTTTGCCATTCGGCGGAAGCAATTCGCGGCGAAACTCCGCAAGCATCGGATCCTTTGCATCGTCATGGTACCCAGTAAGTTCCCCAATGTAGGCACATTCGTCATACACCTTTCGCAATTCAGGTAGGTCTTCTTCTGTTGCATTACGAACCGTGAGACGCTCCGTTTTCCATAGCATGGGCAATTGCCGTTCTGTCTTCCAGTACGCAGAACCGTCAGCCTTACGATCCAGAAAATGCTTCATATACAACTCACGTCGCAAGAGCGCCGCATCCTCAAACAAATGGAATTTTGTCAGCAATTCGTTGATTTCCTGTTCGGTATACAAGCAATCCCATTCCAGCTTCCCAGCGAGGAATTGCAACGCCAACATCTGCTTCGTAGGCTTTGCTGGCCATGACGTGAGCCGTCCCTCATCATCGAGGAAGTTTTGGAGGTCTTTGGTATCCATGGTGTTTGGCCATTATACGAAATGAATGTTCAAACTCCATAGAAACCGCAATGACTAGCCAAACTCATCTTGGTCACTTCAATTTTCGAGAAAATCTGAAAATCCATTTTCAAACTCTTCCAAAACTTCCTCTGTGGGTAGAATTCTGTATTAAATGTCACTTTCAGTTTTACAAGCACGAATGGTGGAGCTGAGGGGACTCAAACCCCTGACCTCTACAATGCGAATGTAGCGCTCTATCAGCTGAGCTACAGCCCCACAATCTCATTGTAGCAAGACAGAACATTGCTTGCTATATTCTTCCTTGTACCACATGGCCCGGTAGCTCCCACCTTCGCCTCCCCACTTCGCCTCTTGGCTTCGAGGGGCAGGCTGGGCTACGGTGGGCAGGCAGTGCCGAGCGGAGCGAGGCGTGATAGACAAGCAGCGCTCGGTTGGCTATCGTTATCTCCACATGCTTTGAGCATGGCCCGGTAGCTCAGTGGTAGAGCGCAGGCCTGAAGAGCCTGGCGTCGGCAGTTCGATTCTGCCCTGGGCCACCACGTAAAGGAGCGGAGCGAAACTGTACGTGCCACGTGACGGCGCAGCCGTTTTACCTGGCTGCATGGGCGCTCCCACGTGGCGCGGCCAAAGTCCTAACCGCAGTTCTAGCATCCTGCAGCACGGCCCACCACGTAAAATCGCGCAGCGAGATTTTACGTGCCACGTGGCCGCGCAGCGGCTTTACGTGGCTTCTTGGGCGCGATCACGTGGCGCGGCCATGGTCCTAACCGCAGTTCTAGCTTTCTGCAATACAGCCCACCATTCGACGCGCACTCGCTACGCGAGGAGCTTGCTCACCGTTCGACCCTGAGCTCACCATTCGACTGTGATCTCATGGTTGTCGAACAGCGGTCGAAGGGTGGTCCTCGGCTGCGGCCTCGGGCCAACCCTTGTATTGGGCGAGTCGAATGAAGGTTTTCATAGTTCGGTTTCAAGCGGCCTCCCTGTCCGCAGGTTTCCATTCTGCAGGAGGGGCCGCAGGATCAGGTGAATATCCACGACGGGCAATCCTGTGCGTTCCTGAATGCCATCGTCCTCAATGCCTGGCTGCGTTTGAATGAGACGCTCGACCTCGGATCTCCGGCCATCAAGATGACGTGATGCGACAATGCCTCGAATCCGTGATTGCACGTCGGTGACAGAACAGCCGCACATCTGCGCAAGTGTTCCATCAGAACGGGTGCCATCTTCTTCAATCGCCCGAAGCAGTTTTTCATCAAGGTTTTCTTCCGTGGTTTCCTGTACCTGCATGACAGGTTGTATGGGAGGGACAGGAGGCGCTGCAGTGTGTTCTTGTTCCGCAGGTGTGACTTCCGCCTCACGATGCTCCTCCTCGACCGGTGCTGTGACCGCATGCTCAACTCTGGATGTTTCCGGCAGTGATGCGACAGATCGCTCTGCATTGCCGGGTGCAGGACTGATACGCGTCTTGATGGCAGCCTCTTCCACTTCGGCAAGCGGCAGATCGAGGACGCATGCAAGAGCCGCAATATCAATGGTTGCGTGCGACTGGTGTGCGGCAGCCAGACTGCGTTTCAGATGCCGTTGTTTGAGGCAGAGGACCAATGGACGAACTGCAGCCTCATCCATACCCAATGCCGCGGCACAATCCCGAGGGTCGAGCATCCTGCCGCCGTTGAACCAGTCAGCGATGAGGCCAATGACCCGTTCCGCATCCCTCTTACTCACATCGTGAACAAGGCCGCCATCGCGCAATGGCTTCAGGTACTTTCGCAGCGTGCGTGCAGAGCCGATCTCCAGTGTTTCCATCAGTGCCGGAGCGGCTGATCGCATGCGATGGAAGAGTTCATGGCCGGAACATTCGGGATGTTCATGGGCGAAACGCAGTACAAGAGCCTCGCGCAACGACCGCAGCAAATCCGATGGCAACGGCACGCCAAGGCTTTCGATGATCGGCTTCAGCAGCCGGCCGGCAGTCGTCCCATCAGTGGCGATGTCACTGGGCGCACATTCAAGGTCTTCCAGCCTGGCGCTTCCCTTTTCCTTCCACCGCTCATAGAGCCAGCGCAGCTGCTTCCGCGGCCGCTGCTCATCGTAGCCGATGTTCTCCACTGCCACAGACCGTTCGACAATGGCGCACATCGCTTCCCCCACTTTTCGCGTGGTGAGCTGATCCAGCGGAAGATCGAGAATGATCTGTCGGCACTCGACCACCATTGGCGTGAGCGAGGGGGGCGATTCCATGTCAGCATCATCCTGCTGCAACGTCTCGTCTGTCGCAGTCCGGACTTCCCGCTGGATGGCAGAGGGGTCTTCTCCCCCTGCAAGCGTCCTGCCGTAGTACTCAGCGAAGTATCCCCGTATCATGCTGCAGGAATACTGCGCAGTCACATCGGAATTGATCGCTGAAAATGCGCGCTGCAGAGCCTCGAGCTGCTCGCGGCGCCTTCTCTTCGGCAAGGAGCGATCCGCGAAAGCCACCTCGCGGAACCCTGTGTGGGTGAAGGAAACCTGGCCTTCGGGACTGAGACGCAGGAGAAGATTGCGGGGGGTGACGTCCAACTTATCGATGCCGGCCCGATGAAGCCGTGCAACTTCTCGGCCGAGCACAATCGCCACTCGCTCGTGCAAATCCGGCAGAGAGTTCTGCGTGAAATTTTCCAGCGGTAGATCACCGAGCGTCGCTCCCTGTGCATATTTGCAGTACGCTTGAGCGGTCTCTGCCCCAGCGCTGAGAGCGGTGGCGCAGTTCAGGACATCCGGATCGAAGCGCGTCAGCATGAAGAACATACCGTTGCTTTCTCCGACACCCATCAGTTCGGGCGTCGCAATGCCGCGCTCGGCGCAAGCGCGCATATTGATCGCCTCGCGGTAGGGATCGGCTGGCGAGCTGATGAGCTTGGCAGCAATGGGGATCGCTCCTTCTCCAGTCGGCAAATCAAAGATGCGGACGCGCCCCGGATCAACGACTCCCTCGAGGTCCAGGAGCATGTGTTCTGCAAGGATTTGCCGGAGGGACAGTTCCAAACGTAGCTCCAGGCGCATGTCCATGCGCTGAGCGAGTTGCATACGCTGCTCCATGCGCTGTGTCTGGTACGCGCCCATGGACATGGACATTCCCATTTCCGGCATGGCTACTGGTGGAAAGGATGCGTATAGATGCTCTTCTGATCTTTCAATAATTCCACAATGCCACCGTATCCTTCGGGAATATCCTCATACAGTTTTTTCTCACGGATTCGCTCCGTTTCTCCCTGCTGGGAACGTGGCATCTTCTGGAGATTGCTGACGGAAAAGTACCCACGAAGAGATGCGGCGTGGGCTTCATTGGTGAAGAGATAGTCAACCCCGCAACGGACGAGTTGCTGCATGTCTCCAATGCTCTGCAGTCCTTTCTGATTGAACGCCACTTCTTGGAAGGCGGCTGGCAAAGCTGACTGATCATCTGCTATGTCAGCTGGTAGAGCTTCGCCTAGCTGGAAGATATAGAAATATGAATCATCTAATTTTTCATCCGAGGCACGACTACAAGCAACGGCAGCTCGTAGAGAGGATTTTTCGCGCAAAATGGATGTGCAATAGACCGCTCGGTCTTGCCAGCGCGCTCCTTGCTGAATATTCTGCAAAAGCTCTCTATAAAGAGGCAAAATAGTTGGTGCACGGCAAAGAGCACTGAAAACATCTTCCGTCGTGAGTGTGTTTGAAAGCATGCTTTCTTTTGCTCCACGACTTTGCAGATTGTGAGCATCCCATAAGACTGCAAGAAGTTCTGTCGCAGGCAGGGCGGGGACGAGTTTGTGTTGCAGTGCACGTGCAAGCCAACGCAAATGAGCGGCAACACGCTCTTTATCATCTGCCTGAGCAGACCGCACAAGAACAGCAGCTTCTTCGGGGCTACTGAGCACGTTTGTGATAAGTGCATTCAGAATATCGCTTGTACGTAAGCCATCAGAAACACCTCCAATGGCGCGGGCATTCTCAAGCTGCGCAATCGTTGGCCATAGGACAGTTAGATCAATAGCTCTCAATTGGGGAAGAACGTGCAGAATGTCTCCAACAGCTCTGCTTTGAGCAGGCTGTACCTGCCCGCTTTCGAGAAGCTGCGTCAGAGGTTCCAGGTCTGCGAGGGTCTGTGTTCCGAGGCGACGGAAGACTTCCTCTCCAAGGCCGATACGTTTGAATTGCTGATGTATGGCAGAAGCGCGCTCAACCGATGGAGCGGGCAGAACGATATGGCGTTGGAGCAATTCCATGATAAATGGCTGGAGGTCCGGCTTTTCGCGCAACGGACTAATCAATGCCCGCAGCTCTGCACGCCTTGAGTCTGTCGCATACCCCAGAATGGACAGGGCGGAAGGAACTACAGCGGGATAGACAGCTTCAAATTCGCCGAGAATATCCAAAGCCTCAGGATTCCGGATGACCAGAAGTGAAGAGCGCTGACCGAAGAAACGATTGATAAGTGTGAGGAATAATCGAAGACGATCAGGCTGTGCCTTCATCTCTTGAAGTGCGCCGAAGCCGCGGCGCGAGCGGAAGAGGCGCGTGAATGTAAGCTCATCTGTTTTTGCTTTCTCCAATAACGAGGTGGCAATCTCCATATTCACATGGTCTGCAATGAGTGCCTGAACGTCATCGAGTGAAACCGTTGCTTCCGTATCGGGATGCTGCCATAAGACACGGAATTTCCCGCCACCCATTTCCAAAGATTGGAATGTATCAATTGCCGTATCGTCGGATATTTTCATTTCCTCACCATGGGGAAGCACCGGCTGACCCCCGAAGAGCGCGATGTACGCCTCGCGAAGCTGAGGCCGGTTCGAGACGAGCCATCCTTCCCGCGTGGAGGTAATGACATTGCTGACGATGTGCGTGTAGTCCGCAGCAAGGCCCATCTTCGCAAAGCCTTCTACAACCTGCTGCATAAACATGCGGGGCTGCACCGTTGTGCTTCGGGAGACCTGAATGGCATCGAAAATGATCTCCGGCTCGGCCCCGTAGCGGGCATCAAGCACGTAGATGTTGCCCACCCACTGGCGATGCCCGTTGCTCCCCTGATAGACACGATAATTGACGAAGTTCATGTTCAGAATCTGCTCCGCATACTCGGCGGAGGCTGAACAGTCGCAGGAGATCCACCCCTTGACGGCGTCACCACGTGTCTTCGAGGGAACAAGATCAAATTCACCTTCTTCCAAATCGCGGTACGTGATGTGCGAAAGCTGGGTGAGGGCTTCATTCGTCTGCTTTGCACCGTACTTCTCTGGTGCCCTGAGCGCTTCGCCTACACCCTCAACAGCGGCAATAAATCTCTCGTAGGGCTGTATTCCCTTCACAATTTCAGGATGAGCTTGCTCGAACTGGCGCCGCAACTCTTTGAATGTTCCAGAGTATTCCTGATCCAGCTCTCTCACGGCAGCATTCACTCTGCCGAAGAATACCTGTCCCTCAAACGTTCCATGAGAACGCTGCAATTCCTGAGTGTACGCCCGATGAATTTCATCTTTCTTCTGATTGCGGGCAGTTCCGTATGCTTGATCCATCGCTGCGCGCTGAGTCCTGTAGTCGGCAAATGCCGGGTATCGCTCTTCGAGTTGGCTTGTGAGGAGCATAGACAATCGGCTCATCCGTTGCTCAAAGCCTTGCCTCCCTTGCTGTCCATCGATCTTGGATTGCCACGCCGTCTCACTCAGAGACATGATCGCGCTGGCGGATTCCAGCATGTCAGCATACTGCGAAAGACGCTCTCGAAGTGATGCGAGGTAGGCGATTTCTTTCTCGCCGAGATTCGGAATCTCGGCCATCTTTGCGAGTGTGCGGCCGGTCCCCGCATGATAGTTGCACGAAGCGACTGCATGATTCGTATTGTCCGGCGCATAGTAGTGCCCGACGTACGCCGGAGGATGCTGATAGAACTTTTCAACTTCATCGAGCTTCTTTTGGATGGAACCCGCAAAAGCTGCAAAGCGTTCTTGTAACTCCGGTGACTTCCCTTGTTTTTGAAGGAATGTGCGTCCTCCTGTGACTGCATTACGAATAGTGCGGATGGTCTGTCTGGCTTCATCAATGGAGCACTGCCTGAGCCGATCCCGGATTTCCTGCTGAAGCTCACGCGCTACGTCTTCATTTTTGAGTAGATGATCGATCTGCAAAGGAATCTGCTCCTGATAGAGCTGCCGCGCGCGCTCCAGCAGCACCTCAGGACGCTCTCTCTGTATGTCGTCCGCATCTGCGGCAGAGGCAAGCAGACAGCGCATTTCCATGCTCTGCCACAAAGTTTCAGCAGCTTTCTTGCTGCCACCGACGCAGGCGCGCTGCAGGGTGGCCGCCAGAGTTTCGAGAAGTTTTTGAATGACTTGCGGGCGCAGAAGAGGAAGGCGCTTCAGGCAGGCCATGTAGGCTGCCTGAGCCACGGAAGATTGGAGTGCGGCTTCTTGAGGACTTTTGTCTTTGATGAGACCAACCTCCATCATGACTTCCAGCACTTCGTCCACTCGCTGAAATTCCTCCTCGCTCATTCCATCAATCACATGGGCGGCATCGCGCGCCATGAGAACTGCGCTGCGCTGTCGCAGTTCTTTCGCCCGCTGTACGTGGCGTTCCATGAGAGCCCGCTCATCTTTTTTCAGTTTTTCCTCTTTTAGGTGCTCACTGGTCTCATTCATGAAATTCTGTAACACGCGCGAACCCTGTGACAGCAGACAAAATGTTTCAAAGGTAAGCGGGTTTTCCTGCCCAACGATTGCCTCGATCCCGCCAAGCACATTGGTTGTATTGAACACATCTGCAAACGGCGCGCGGATATGACCTTCTTTCCCAAGCGCATCGGCAAGATCGAGCGTCGCGCCCTGGAGATAGTCTGTTTTGTGAGCGGGGGTCAGAGTCCCGGCAGCCAGCCCCGGTACGCCATGAAGGAAGTTCCTCGCCGCTTCAGGATTCGCTTGGGAACTACTGCGCTCCGAAGACGGCCGCGCGATGACTGCGGGGTCGGTAGCATCTGTCTTTGCCTCGACGCCGCGGGCGGAAATACGGAATGGCCTGAAGTGCGGGGGGACTCTCCCGAGCCGGTTGCGGGGCAATCCCTTCATAATTTCCTCAAATTCATCGAAGGGAATGCTGACGTTCAGATACGTGTAGTAGAGCTCCAGCCCAAACGGTTCCTCATCATCGAAATCCTCCTTCTCCCGAATGCGCTGCATGGTGCCTGAGATGCCTTCGATGCATGCGCTGCGGCGGTCTGTATCGGTAAGGGTCGACACATGCTCCATGACGGATGGAACGGGATATATGCCATGAGTGACAAGAAGAATCGCCGCATCCAATTGCTCTATCTTTCCGATGGAGCAGCGCCGCGTGATGACATCTATCACGCGGACAGGACTGATAGAAGGATGGCAATTACTCAGCAAATCTTTAATCCGATTGCACACTTGTTCTGCACCAACAACCGTCGCAAGAGAGGTGAAGTGGAGAATGAACGTGCCAACCACCCCAAGTGGAACCTGTCGTTGCTGTGCAGCATCGATGATGCCTGACAAATGAACCACATGAGCAGCATGCAGAGCTTCCTCTTGAGGAAAACCCAGGAAATGCAGGGCACGACGCTGTTGATCGGAGGAAGGAAAAAGCCTATCCAAAAGGGCGCAGTTTCCTAATCCGTCCGGCCCATCCATCTTCGTCATCTCGGGCATGGTGCCAGCATTTTACAAATTTTAAAAATATAGTAAAGAGAAACTTATCTGTCTGTCTGCTCATCAACGGCCAATGCAGTGCCATGAAGCCGCAAGGGCGGTAGAGCCCCCGGAATCAAAGATGTGTATCAATCCTGACCCGACCGATGTAGAGCGCCGAGCCCCGTTCTCTGGCCTTCAGCAGGGGTTGCAGGAGACCGATTTTTTTCAGCACATCCCGGAACCGCCGCACCGCCCCGGCGCTCCCGAAGTTCGTCATCACCGTCATCTGCTCCAGACGTTTGCCGGTGACACGAACCGTGCCGTCCCTGAGCGTCTTCACTTGGTAGGCATTCATGCGCGTGTCATCCACGTGTGGACGCAAAACCGGGAGTTCTTCCGCGGCCTTGTTCGCTTCTTTCCGATCGAGTGCGCGGCGCTCGTCGCGCTCCTTCAGGACGATGGGCAGCAGCTTCTTCTTGAGCTTCTCTGTGTCCTGCCGGGTGACGCCGGAGATGCTCAAGAACACCGGGATCTTTTTTTTCTTCAATGCCTTCACGATTTCGTCAACGTTGCTGCCCAGCAGATCGATCTTGTTCAGGATGACCATCTCGCGCTTAGTCGCCAGGGCAGGGGAGTAGGCTTTCAGTTCCTTCCGGATCATCTTGTAATCCGTCACGAGCAGACCGACGTCGAACGCGTCGCGATCAAATGTGCCCGAAGGGAATCCGCGGGAGAGATCGAGCAGGTGAAGCAGGATGCCGCACCGCTCGATGTGCCGCAGGAACCGGTCGCCGAGCCCCCTGCCCTCGCTTGCGCCCTCGATGAGACCCGGGACGTCGCAGACGATGTAGGACCTGCCCCGCGGACCGTGAGCGGCGCGGCGACGGTTCCCCACATGCACCACCCCCAGATTCGGCACGAGCGTCGTGAAAGGATAGTCGCCGATCTTCGGCCGTGCGGCGCTGATCACGGAAATGAGCGTGGACTTGCCCACGTTCGGGTACCCGATGATCCCCACGTCGGCCACGAGCTTCAGCTCCATCTTGAGCGTCCGCTTCTCACCGGGCTCGCCCAGCTCCGCAAAGTCCGGCCGCTGCCGGGTGGAGCTCTTGAAATGGGCGTTGCCATAGCCGCCCCGCCCTCCCCGCACGACGACCATCCGACTGCCATGGTCCTTCAAATCCGCGACCAGCCGCGGATTGCCGGCCGACAGATCGTAGACGAGCGTTCCGGGCGCCACTGCCAGGATGGTATCGCGGCCATTCTTCCCGGCGCACTCCTGTCCCATCCCATGTTGACCCCGTTCGGCCTCGAATTTCTTGGTGGAGGCGAAGGCACTGAGTGTATCGGTGTTTTCATCGGCCGTGATGATGACGTCCCCGCCCCTGCCGCCGTCGCCGCCGTTGGGACCGCCCTTGGGCACGTACTTCTCCCGGCGCCAGCTGACGCACCCACGTCCGCCCTGACCGCCGGCCACGTCGATGATGGCTTCATCCAAAAACATGGCTGCAGTATACGACGGATTTGCGGTCCTGTCCCATCCGCCGTACGATCGACGCATGCCCCTCCGCGACACTGTGCGCGCTGTGAACGACCGGCTGTGCCAGGAGGCTGCCGACCATGAGAATTTTCTGAAGGATCCACGCGCGTTCCTGGAACAGGATATCCCGTTCGTCGTACCGGGCCGGCAGAGCGGTCCCGGGGCCGTGAATCGCGCCCTCCCGAGGAACATGCCGCTGGGGCTGAAGATTGAAAACCTCCGGGAGGCGTTCGGGTACCACGTCGCGACCGCTCTCCTGCGCTATGCCATCCACATCGTCCTGCACGGCGAGCCGAAGGACGTGCACGACCTGCGAGAGCGGACGGCGGCATTCCTGCGATCACCCGAAGCATTCGATGAGGCTGAGAAAATATGGCACAACACCGTCAGGCAGTACCGGGCGCAGTACGTCACGAGCCTCCGTGAAGTGTTCCAATACGCTCACCAATTGCTCCAGACGACCATCGACGCTGTGACCGCCGATGATTGCCGGGAACGAGACAGCGGAGCGCATGCAGAGCCTTGACTGCGGGGAATTAGCACTCTAAAATACCGAGTGATAATCGATCTTCCCTCTTCTCTATGTCCAAAATTATCGGCATCGACCTCGGCACCACCAACTCCTGCGTCGCCGTCATCGAAGGCGGCGAGCCGGTGGTGATCCCGAATGCGGAGGGGAATCGCACGACCCCGTCGGTCGTCGCCTACACGAACAGGGAAGTCCTGGTCGGCGTCGCGGCCAAACGTCAGGGGGTGACCAATCCCAAGAAGACGATCTTCTCGGCCAAGCGGTTCATCGGCCATCGTTACAACGAGGTGAAGAAGGAAGCGTCGCAGATGCCGTTCGAGGTCAAGGAGGGGAAAGAGGGAAGAGCGGTGATCGTCGTCGACGGGCAGGAAATGCTCCCGCAGGAAGTGTCCGCGAAGGTGTTGCAAAAATTGAAGAAAGATTCCGAGGCTTTCTTAGGCCAGCCGGTCACGAAGGCCGTCATCACGGTGCCGGCGTACTTCGACGATTCGCAGCGCCAGGCGACGAAGGAAGCGGGGCAGATCGCGGGGCTCGAAGTCATGCGCATCATCAACGAGCCCACCGCGGCCGCGCTCGCGTACGGCCTCGACAAGACCAAGGCGGAGAAGATCATCGTCTACGATCTCGGCGGAGGAACGTTCGACGTGTCGGTGCTTGAACTCGGCGACGGAGTCTTCGAAGTGGTCGCGACGAACGGCGACACCCATCTCGGCGGCGACGATTTCGACCAGGTCATCATCAACTGGATCGTCGCGCAGTTCCAGAAGGAACAGGGGATCGATCTCTCAAAGGACAAGATCGCGATGCAGCGCCTGAAAGAAGCGGCGGAGAAGGCGAAGATCGAGTTGAGTTCCACCACGCAAACAGATATCAACCTGCCGTTCATCAGCGCGGACGCGAGCGGGCCCAAGCACCTCAATATCCCGATGACGCGGGCGATGCTCGAGGCGCTGGTGGCCGATTTGATCGAGAAAACCGTCGGGCCGTGCGAGGCGGCTCTGAAGGACGCCAAGCTGAAGAAGAGCGACATCGGCGAAGTGGTGCTCGTCGGCGGCATGACGCGCATGCCCGCGGTCGTCGCGAAAGCGAAGGAACTGTTCGGCAAGGACCCGCACCAGGGCGTGAACCCGGACGAAGTCGTCGCGATCGGCGCCGCGATCCAGGCCGGCGTGATCGGCGGCGACATTCACAAGGACATCGTGCTCGTGGACGTGACGCCGCTCTCGCTCGGCATCGAGACACTCGGGGGAGTGGCGACGAAGTTGATCGAGCGCAACTCCAAAATCCCGACCAGCAAGAGCCAGGTCTTTTCGACCGCCGCAGACAGCCAGACCTCGGTCGAAATCCACGTCGTGCAGGGCGAGCGCGAGTTCGCCCGCGACAACAAGTCGCTCGGGCGTTTCATCCTCGACGGCATTCCGCCGGCCCCGCGCGGCCTCCCGCAGATCGAAGTCACGTTCGACCTGGACACCAACGGCATCCTCAGCGTGAAGGCGAAGGACAACGGCACGGGCAAGGAGCAGCACATCACGATCCAGGGCTCGACGGGCCTCAGCAAAGACGAAGTCGCCCGGATGCAGAAGGACGCCGAACTGAATGCCGAAGCGGACAAGAAGAAGCGCGAGGCGGTCGATGCCAGAAACCAGGCGGACTCACTCGTCTTCACGGTCGAAAAGCAAATGCGCGAGCATGACGCGAAGATCCCGGACGCGACCAAGAAAACCGTGAACGAGAAGATCAACGCCACGAAGGAATTGCTCAGGAACGAGAACGCAGCGGCCGAAGAGTTGAAGAAATCCGTGGAGGAACTGAGCCTCGCCGCGCAGGAGATCGGCAAGATCATCTACGAGGAAGCGGCCAGGAAGGGCAAGGAGGGCAGTGAAGGCAAAGAGGGCAAGGGCAAGGACGGCGCGGTAGACGCGGAGGTGGTGGACGAGAACGTGAAGAAGGAATGAACGACGTCCGTTCGATCATGAACGACCGCCATGAATGTCCGCAGCCGGGATTCGCAATCCCGGCACGACTGGCCATTCATCGCGTCAGATTTGGTCGCCGATGTACTTCGCCAGCTCCGCGAGCCTGTTCGCGTACCCCCACTCATTGTCGTACCAGGAGAATGTTTTGACGAGCGTGCCGCGTGCAGTGAGTCCCGTCGAACTGCCGATGACCTCCGTAAGTTCCGCGTCGACAATCGAGCTCCGCGGATCGCCTACGTAATCCTGAAGAACCAGCGGGCGCTTCTCGAAGCCGAGGATGCCTTTCATGGCGCCCTTCGCCGCCTTCTCGAATGCGGTATTCACCTCCTCCTTCGTCGTCGGCTTCTTCGTGACGACGGTGAGGTCCGTGATCGAACCGGTGGGGGTCGGAACCCGGATCGCGACGCCATTCAATTTTCCTTCCAATTCTGGAATCACGAGCCCGATCGCCTTGGCCGCTCCGGTGCTCGTGGGGACCATATTCACGGCCGCGGCCCGGGCGCGGCGCAGATCCTTGTGCGGGAGATCGAGAAGGTTTTGATCGTTCGTGTAGCTGTGAATCGTCGTCATCAATCCGTACTCGATGCCGAAGGAATCATGGAGCACCTTCGCCATCGGCGCGAGACAGTTGGTGGTGCAGGAGGCATTGGAGATCACATGCATCGTCTTCGAGTCATACGTCTCATGATTGACCCCGATGCAGAATGTGCCATCCACTTTATCTTTTCCCGGAGCCGAAATGATGACCTTCTTGGCGCCGGCCTTCAGGTGCAGCGCCGCCTCCTCCCGCTTAGTGAAGCGGCCTGTGCACTCCAAGACCACATCGACCTTCAGATCCTTGTGCGGGAGCTTGTCCGGCTCCTTGATGGCCGTCACCCTCGTCGAACCGAATCTGGTGTTGAGCGTGTCACCATCGGCACTCGCCCCGCAATCGAAGTGCCCGTACGTGGAATCCCATTCGAGCAGATGCGCGAGCGAGGCGACGTCGGTGAGGTCATTGATGAGCACGATCTTCACGCCCGGGTGCTTCTCAGCGACGATGCGGTACACCTGACGTCCGATGCGGCCGAAACCGTTGATGGCGATGTTCATACGAACGGGGGAGGGGAGCGATGCGTCCACTGTAGCAAACCTGACGATCCTGTCGCCTGTCGCTTGCAGCTGATTGAAAATATTTTTAGAAAGATGCAAACGCATTCTGCATCAGCAGCGTGTCCTTCTCTAGCAGCGGCGACTCGCACACGCACACGCCTCCGATCTTCCGGTCTTTCAGCACCCGCAGAAAATCCTTCCACTGCGCATCACTCTCACGGAGCGGCAGATGCTTCTTCTCGCCCTTGGGTCCGTACGCGATGCCGGAAAAGTGCAGGTGCATCCGCGTGAGCGCCTTCTCCCCGAGTGCCGCGGCGTACTGATCGAACATCGCATTCCATTCGGCATGGGAATTCATGGCGCCGTTTGTGCGTGCGTGCAGATGTGCAGGATCGACGCAGGGGTAGAGATCGAACTCTCTGCTGATCCTGAGAACCTCCTCCATCGTCCCAAATTGCGCAGTCTTCCCCATCGTCTCCAGCGCCAGGTTGACGTCGGGAAAGAGCTTCCTGCGCTTCTCCAGTATATCCTCGACTGCGCGGCGGACATTGCTGAAAGCCGTCTCTGCATCGTCTTTCAAGTAGAACGCCGCGTGCACGCAAACGGATGTCACGCCTGCGAGCTGGCCCATTGCGAGCGCCTTGAGGACGCGCTGCTTGCTCGCGGCGAGCTTCGCCCTCTCCGGAGAATTCAGATTCACGTAGTACGGCGCGTGGACCGTCAGGTGCATCGTGAGCTCCCCGGCGACCTTCCGGATTTCCTTCATCCGCTGGGGATCGCCCGGTACGTTCTGCACCCACTCGATCTCCATGGCGGTGATGCCGAGCGCATGCGCCCGCCTGAGTCCCTCCACCGTACCGCCCGGCGAAGGAGTGGAGAGCGGACAGCCTGCAACGGCAAAATGGAGCACGTAGTGTATTCTACCGTCCGACGACTCGCTCCTCCATGCCTCTCTCGAAAGAGATCATCGGCACCACACTCGAAACCGCGAAGGGGGAGCGGGGATACAAGGTCGTGGAACGGCTCACCGACGCCGGCCATGAGGCATGGTGGGTGGGCGGCGCCGTGCGGGACATGCTACAGGAGCGGGTGCCGACGGACATCGACATCGCCACGAGCGCTCTGCCAGAGCAGATGCTGGTCCTCTTCCCAAGGGCCAATGGTGCCGCGGCCGCACTCGGGAGCATCCGCGTGTCACTCGGGCACGACACCTTTGAGCTGACAACGTTCCGGGAGGATGACGAGGCCTCCGACGGGCGGCACCCGGAATCGGTCGCCTTCACGCCCGACCGGAGCAAAGACGCTCTGCGACGCGACTTCACCGTGAACGCGCTCTACTGGCATCCGATTTCCCGCGAGTTGTTCGATCCCTCCGGTGGGGAAGCCGACCTGCATGAGAAGCTCGTGCGGTTCGTCGGTGATCCGGCCGTCCGGATCAAACACGACACGCTCCGGATGCTCCGGGCGGTGCGCGTGCGTGCCACCCTCAATGGCCAGTATCATCCCGAAACCTATCGCGCCCTCCAGGAACTGGCTCCCACGATCGAGATCCTCTCGGGTTCCCGCATGCTCGGGGAATTGGAGAAAATACTGATGAGGCCGAACCCCGACCGCGCGTTCGAAGACCTGTGGGAGCTGCGCCTTCTCGACTACATCCTCCCGGAGTTGCGCAAGTGCAAGGGCATCCCGCAGCCGAAGGACTACCACCGTGAGGGCGACGTGTGGGAGCACACGATGCAGTGCCTGCGGAGCTTCCGTGACGATGATCCTCTCGACGTCCGGCTGGCCGCGCTCTTCCACGACAGCGGCAAAGCGGAGACGTTCAGCCTGAAGGGACGCATCCGCTTCGATCGCCACGCGACGGTATCGGCCGGGATCGTGGAAACCGCTCTTGGGCGGCTCCAGTGTCCAGGGAAGCGCATGGAGAAGATCGTGTGGATCGTGAAGCACCACATGATGATGGGGACGTTCTTCGGCATGCCAGAGGAACGCAAAGCCCACTGGTACTTCCACCCGTGGTTCGGGGATCTCCTTCGCCTCTTCTGGCTGGATGTTGCCGGGACGACGCCCGCCGATTTCAGCCTGTACGACCGCATCGCGCACGATGTAGAGAAGTTCCTCGACGCCCACCCGAAGCCGGCGAAGCCGCTCCTCACCGGAGAGGAAGTGATGGCGATCCTCGGCATTCAGCCGGGGGCGGAGGTGGGAGAGGCGCTCCAGAAGCTGCATGAGGCGCAGGGAAAGGGCAAGGTGACAGGCAAGCAGGAAGCGCGCACGTTCTTGAAGAGAATGAAAAGATGAGGTGACACCACACCCGCACCCCGGAGGAGTGCTGCTGTGGATGGCAATACATATGATGTGGCACCCACAGCAGCACAACTCACTGTGGTGAGCCGGTCGAACCACGCCGTGCGGGTGCTTGAGATTGACGCGTTGCGAACGTCTTCATTACGGAACGAGGGTATGATTCAATGCTCAGGATGTCCCTTCTACAATCGCTGATACTCGGCGCCGTCGAGGGAGTGACCGAATTCCTGCCGATCTCCTCGACCGGTCACCTCGTACTCGCGTCGCAGCTCCTGCAAGTTCAGCAGACTGAGTTCCTCAAGAGCTTCGAGATCGCCATCCAGCTGGGCGCCATCCTCGCGGTCGTCGTGCTCTACGGCCGAGCACTCGTCCTGAACCCTAGCATACTTGCCAGGGTGGCGACGGCGTTCATCCCGACCGGAGTGATCGGATTTCTCGTTTACAGAGCGTTCAAGCAGTACCTGATCGGCAGCACAACAGTCGTGCTCTGGTCGCTCTTCCTCGGCGGTATCATCCTCATCCTCTGCGAATGGTGGCACCGTGATCGGGAGACGGCAATCGATGATCTCGGTCGCATGACGTACCCGCAGGCCTTCCTCATCGGTTGCTGCCAGGCGATCGCGATCGTCCCCGGGGTATCGCGTAGCGCGGCAACGGTGCTCGGCGGGATGTTCCTCGGCATCCGGCGCCGAACGATCGTGGATTTCTCCTTTCTGCTCGCGATTCCGACTATGGGCGCTGCGACAGGGTACGATCTGCTGCAGGCAAGCCAGACGTTCTCGCAGGCGGATGCGGCGGCGCTCGCAGTTGGTTTCATCGCGTCCTTCGTCGTCGCCCTCCTGAGCATCCGCTGGCTGGTCCGGTTCATCCGCACGCACACGTTCGCACCATTCGGCATCTATCGAATCTGCATCGCGCTCCTCTGGTGGCTCTTGCTATAATCCCACCATGATCATCTCCCGTTTGCGCGCCCTCGTCGTATCTCTCTCCCTCCTCGCTCTGTTCGCTCCCGTTGCTGCTCTCGCCCGCGAGCGCGCGCCGCTTCCGGTGCAGGTGTCGAGCCGGCGCCTGGCGCCCGGGCAAGCCAAGCGCTACCAGAGCCGCAAGGACCGCAGCAGCTACCTCAAGTTGAGAGACGAGTACTCCATGCGGAACGATCGGCGCAGGAACGAGGTCCGTTCCCTGGTGAACGCCATCTTCTCCTACCGGTTGGACAACAATTACGATCTGCCGCCGGGCATCCCGGACCACGATGACCCGCGCGAAATCTGCCGGCCGGACGCGGTGAGCAAAACGAGCTGCGTCGACCTGACCTCGGCATTCGATCCCTACATGGAAAAGATCCCCGTCGACCCGCTGGCCCCCGCGGATCAGAACGGAACCGGCTACGTCATCTACCTGCAACTCAACGGCAGGGGAAAGGTGACGGTGGAGGCCAAGTACACGGAAGAACTCCTGGCCGTGATCAAGCAGTCGCGGTGACGATGAAGAGAAGATCACCTTCTAGTCCAATGCCTCGTGACAAGAGGCCGCCTCAGTCGAAGGATCGAAAGTCTGTCGCACCCATAACGCATGCGCTACGATATGTAGCCGATGCGCACTTCCCCCCTCCTCGCACTGGCGGCATCCTGCGGCCTCACAATCGCGGGCATCGAGCACGGGCAGGAAAAGAAGGTGGGAACGCCGACATCCCCGCAAGGAGCCATGAAGATCGAGTGGATCAAACCTGAGCGGGATCACTGCATGGGGGACGCAATAATCACCGTGGAGGGCATTCGCCCGTCGACACGCGGCACTATGGACGTATCTCTGCTCGGGAATAAGTACCGGGCGGAATTGAGCAAGATCATCATGACCGCTGACCCGAAGACGAGAATGCCGCTCTTCCGGCTCTTCCTGACGACGAGCAACGATGCCGGCGGAGGCAGTCTCCCGATCCCCCTCACATCGATCCGCCAACTGGGCGTCACCTTCGCTCCGGAGCCTCTTACTCGCGAGCAGCTGCAAGACCTCGCGAAGATGCCGAAGAGGAAGGAGAACCCCGTAGCGAAAGACGTGCGCGTGTCACTCATGCTCCGTGCGCCAGACAGGAACGCCATTTGCGCCGATCGCCTGACGACAATCTTGCGCGGCATAGAGGGGGATCTCCGCGAGATCCTCCTATCCCGATCGGTTCAGCTCCCTCCCAGCGTGCGCGTGGCGGTTGGTAATGCGAAGAAAAAGAGTATTGCCCACTCATTCCCCTGCGATCTCGACGCCGTGGAAACGGTGACCATCGAAGTTCTGAAGGGCACGATAGGCAAGTTCAAAGCCGGGTAAGCAAGCTCCTTCAAATTGCGGTGGGCGAGGGTGGATTTGCCCGGCTTCGCTTGCGAGCTTCGCCGTGGAAAGGAAGAGGGCCCTTCGACTCCGCTGCGGCTCCGCTCAGGGTCATTCGACATCGGCGAAGTCGTGGCCCGAGCGCCAGAGCGCGAGGACCATGAGCGAGGCACCGAAGGGCCGAGTCGAATGGTGGGCGAGGGTGGATTTGAACCACCGACCACAGGTTTATAAGTCCTGTGCTCTAACCAACTGAGCTACTCGCCCGACGAGTGACAATAATCCTCAATTGCATCGCATGCACTTGTCTATCACGGCATGTGCCGCATACCTAGGCAGCTGCCTGTCCACCGTCTTGTCCCTCGAAGCTCCGCAGAGCGAAGTGGGAATCCCCGAAGGGCGAAGGTGGGAGCCACTCGACCATATGTCCGGACCCATCTATCCTAGCCGTCCGCTGTGATTATTTGAAGCATGAAGACTGGATTTGACAAACGTTGACAAACATAAATTATGAACGAATATGCTTTCGTGCGTTCCATTGAACAGAACTATGCATTGCAGGAACGGCTGCGTGAAAAGCTCAGCCGATCCAAACACCCGCTCGTTCTGGGCGTCGGCGGCGGGAATGATGCAGTCTCGACTCTCTTGCTGCAGAAACAACTGCAACGGGATTTTGATTTTCATCCGGAGCGCGTGTCGGTGATGGCGGTCCTTCCCGACTGCCTCGACTACCACTATGCCGAACCAACACCACACCCCCTCATCCACGAAATCACGCCGCACACGCAGCGATCCGTGCAGGGAAAGCTGATGACCCAGTTCCCGGAACGTGTGCTGGCGCAGTTCGCGGAGGATTTTGGTATCGACCGCGTGCTCGGTATCTCCATGAAGAGCGGATCGAGGGGGATGGCCGAAGCACTGGCGCAGTTTACGGCAGCAGGCTCGCACGATCTGGTGCTCGCTTGCGACATCGGCGGCGACTTCATCGCCGTTCCGGAAAACCATCACGTGCTGTCGCCCATGATGGACGGCTACATGCTGGTCGCTCTCCGGGCCCTGCAGGAACGCAGTGTCTGTCCGATCGTGTACGGAGTATTCGGGCTGGGCACCGACGGGGAAACGCCACCGCCCCTACTCGCAGAAGCATTATCGCGGCTGCCGGAGGTGCATGAGGGAACTTTTGATCCTACGCTGATCGCACCTCTCGCCGCCTTTCACCGGACACGCATGGAGCCTATCCGATACTCGCGGACCGCCGACTACACGCTACGCGAGATCTTGGGCGAAGGCCACCCCAATCCAGCTGAGTACCGTGCGCGCTTCCACACGAAGCCGGACAAGGAAGCGCCCTCGAAGGTGTACTACGGCCCTTTTCTGCATGAGTTCGATCCGCAGTACTACGGCAGGTACTACCTGTTCGATGATCTGGAGGGTGTCCAGAATCCCTACGCGATCGAGTGCGGCAACGGGCTCGAGTGGTTCCTGCAGGTCCAGAATGCTCGCACACGCATCAACCACGAATTGAACGGTCAGGCGTACACGGACGTGGGGCAGATCCTCTCCCTCGAGAAAGCCTGGGGGAAGAGCATCTACTTCGGCACCCCATCGAATAAATTTTCTCCAGATGTGCAGAAACAGATCGTGACTGACGTCGTATGGTCGGTTAGGAACCAGGTGTACGACTACGCCATGATATTCGGACAGGACATCCAACCCGTTGAATCGGCATCCCTGGCCATCGAGCCGGTGTCTGCCGACCTAGTACTGACAACTCCCCGTGAAACTGATATCGCCGAAGCGATCAGGTCCCTGCAACACCTGTTGGACCGGTGAAGCATGACACTCACTTCCCCTCCGCCTTCACGTTCACCGTGAGTGGGTAGGTCTGCGCGCCGACTGCGAGGGTGACCTTGAAGGAGCCGACGGCCTTGATGGGGTCGGCGATCTGCACGTCGCCGGCCGGGAAGGTGATTTGCAGTTGTTCCGCCAGTGCCGCAGCGATGTTCTCTTCTGAGATCGCCCCGTAGAGCTTGCCGGCCTTGGTGGCCTTGCGGATGAAGGTGATCGACTTGCCTGCGAGCGCCTGGGCAGCCTGCTGCTGGGTCTGCTTCTCGCGCTCCTTCTCCTCGGCCCTCCGTCGGATCTGCTCCGCGTAGCGCTTGCGGACGGTGGGGGTGGCCACCAGGGCCTTCCGCTGCGGGAGGAGGAAATTGAGCGCAAAGCCGTCCCCCACGATGAGCAGGTCGTTCTTCTTGCCGATGCCGTTGATATCTTCCAAGAGGAGGATTTCCATAGTGTCGGTACGTACGACGCGCGAAGCCCGTCATCCTGACGCTTTCGAGAGCCAAGGGAGTGTACTGATATGGGCTTTTCGCGTCAATGGAGCTCACTTCGGCACCATGGGTGATGGCGGATGAGCGAACGGAGACAAACATGAAAGAAGAATATTTGTTATAGATCGTCAATGCGTTTTGTCCGTCGGCGAGCTGGTCACCCTTCGATGAGTGAACGCAGCCACGGGAACAGTGACCACCAGTTCTTGCCCTCGACGAACTGCCGGTGTTCCTTCACGTACCACTGGCTCAGGGTCAGGAAGCGGTCGCTGTGGAGGGACAGGCTCCCCAGATCGATGCCGCGGATGCGCTGGTGATGTGCGAACGTGTAGACGGGGGAGTAGAGGAAGATGGCCGGAACGTCCTGCTTGAGGACATCGCGCAGCTGCTTGAGCGCATCGGTCCGCTCCTTCTCGTTCCCCGTGCGCCGGACGGTGTCGAGCAGCGAATCGGCCTTGAACGAGACATACTGAGACAAATTGTAGGCATCTCTGCGGAGGTCGCCCGCGTTCCCCGTCAGCTTCTGCATGCCGCTGCTGTGCCAGTACGGGTAGCTGTCGAGATTATCGAGCAACGACTGGCCGAAGAGCACCAGATCGTAGTCGCGCCGGAGCAAGCGTTCCTGCAGCGCATCGCGGGAGGCGGGGATCTCGATCGTCACCTGCACGCCCAACCTGGCCCATTGTTCCTGCATTTGTTCGGCCACCTGGCGATACTCCGGAGGGGCGCCGCTCGTGAGGAGTGTCAGTTGCAGCGGTTCGTCCCGGTCATTGCGTCGCGCGCTGACGGGGTCCTCGCCCCGGCGCAACCGCAGGAAACCGCGATCGAGGAAGAGCCTCTCAGGCGTGATGCGGTCCTGAGCCGGCACGGTACCTCCCCTGCCCTGGAGGAACGCGATGACCAGCCGCCGTTCTTCCATGGCACGCTGATACTGGTCACGGCTGGCGAAGCGCTGCAGGTAGAACGAATCGACCGTCCTGCCACGATCGTCGGTCATCCGGAGCAGGTTCTCGCCGATCTTGAGCGTGCCGGTCCCCCCGGCCGTGGGAATGGCGACTGCCCAGGTACCGGTGCCGGTCCGGTGGCGAACGAGCGCGATGCCATTGATGCGCGTCCCGGCCCCGATGGCAGCGAGGGAGCCGCTGAGGCTGAGAGCGGCGCCGGTTTCCAGGTACACGACCGGTTCCGTGCGAAAACCGCCGGCCTTGTTCGCTTCATCCTGTTCCAGGAGCCGCTGCAGCCGCAGCTTTTCCGGCAGGTGCCAGCGCGAGGCGAACAGCGCTCCCTGCGCTGCGGTGAGATCGAACTGATACCGCCAGTCCGAGACGTCGATCTCCAGCAGGGGAGTGTCCACGATGAGCGGCTGGTGAATGCTGTCGGCGATGGTCTGCTTATCGGTGCCCAGCTGCAGGCCGAGCCGCAGCTTCTCGTCCTGCAGCGCTCTGCGGTCCAGGTTGAAGAAGAGGGCGACGTACTGCGGGAGCGTGTAGGTCCTGGCCCGGAAGCGCTTGGGGATGAGCGGGTCGCCGTCCCTGTTTCGCGGAACCAGCCGCACGCCTTGCAGCGTCCGCAGGTCGCCGAGCAGGGTGGAGTAATCCGGAAAGATGCGGAACACGATCCGGTCCAGGTGGTACTCGGGAGGGAGGGCGCGCGGGAAGCGTTCCAGTGTGATCTCCGAGGATACATCCGTCTGTACCACGCCCTTGAAGCGGTAGGGGCCCGCGCCCACCGGCTTGAAACCGAAGTCGAGCGCCTGATCCAGCTTGCCCACCGGAATACCCGTAAACGCATCCTTCGGCAGCAGCCCGATTGTCAGGTTGCTGGGGAAGAAGCCGTACGGCTGAGCGAGCGCAAACCGGACGGCACGATCATCCACTTTGGTGACGTTGACCCCGCGGAAGTTCTGGGCCAGGAGCTGATTGGGGAACCCCGGCTCCTGGATGGTCCGGAAGGTGAAGAGGACGTCCTCCACCGTCACCGGGTGAGGGTTGTCCGGGGTGGAGTCATGCCAGAAGAGCTGTTCCTTGAGAGTGAGTGTGTAGGTCTTGCCGTCCGACGACACCTTCATCGTCGCCAGGTCATCCTCGATTCTGCGCGATTGGGGGTTGTACCGGAGCAGGCCCGCGAACACGAGTGACACAATGTCGCGGTGGACATCGTTCTGCACGGTGAACCAGGGATTCAGCGGCTGCAGCAGCCCCACGGATCCCTCGATGTACGTGCCACCGGTCGTCGGCACCACCACCGTATTGTCCATGTAGAAGGTGTGCACGAGCCCTGTGCCGCTCACCAGCGCCAGCGACAAGAGGGTGGCGAGCGCCCACCGCTCCGGGCGCGACATCGACTTCAGCAGATGAAAAGCTCGACGGAGCATCTGGGACATTGTATCGGAATTGGACAATGCATCACACCAGGAACCATTCCACGATCGTCAGCCCGAAGAACAGCACCGACAACCAAATCGTCAGCTTGTAGATGACCTTCTCCGCGCCCCGCCGCTGTACCGCCACCGCGCCGCTGCCGCCGAACGTGGACGTGAGGCCGGACGCCCGGTGCTGCACCAGGATGCACAGCGAGAGGAGGATGGCGATGACAATCTGGATCCAGAGGAGGGGAGTCATAGAGGGAGGAACGTTGACGAGATTGTAGAGCAATTGCCTTATGAATCAACAGTTCCGGTGGCGGTGCCACGTGGGCCGTAAAGCCCCGTGGGGGGCACGTCCCCTTTACGGGGAGCGCCCAAGAAGGGACGTAAAGCGACTACGTCGCCACGTCCCACGTAAAGTTCGCTCCGCTCCTTTACGATGATAACGTTGGCCGCGCCACGTGGGAGCGCCCAAGAAGGGACGTAAAGCGACTACGTCGCCACGTCCCACGTAAAGTTCGCTCCGCTCCTTTACGTGGTGGGTGGTACAGGAGTCGAACCTGTGACCTACTGGGTGTAAACCAGTCGCTCTAGACCAACTGAGCTAACCACCCGCATTTTGAGTATACACACTGATCGCCGGGGAATCCTGCGGCGGGAACATTTGCGCTTTTGATCTGCTCTGTGATAATGACTCTCCGCTCCTTCACACCCGTGGCGAGCGCAGTGCTTCTCTGGGAGGAGTACCGTGCTCCCCACGATCGTCGATGGGGAGGACACACTGCGTTGCAGGAAAGGAGGAATGGCCATGAAGCAGCGGAAGCAGTTGATGTCGAGTTCGATACTGGTCGGGAGGTTCTGCCTCCCTCTCAGCAACGAACAAGGGCAAGACTTCGGGGTCGGAGATGTAATGGATTACCTCGAGGAAGCGGCCCGTGAACGCCTGCTGGCTGGCGAGTACTACGTTCCGCTCACCGTGACGGAGGGGGACGCTCTCATGCTCGGTGAGCGCGGAGGAAAACCGATCGTCAATTTCGTGGAGTCGCTCGTCATCACGTGCGCGCAGTCGCTGCGCGAGATGACCGACACTGACTTTCTCAACTACCTGAAAGAATTGACGGCCGGTCTCGCGGAAGAGTTCGGGATCGGGAAGTTCGGGTATACGGTCACGCGGGTCACGCATGATGTGTTCGAGTTCGCAAGCCCCTGACGATCTCGGGAGCGGGGGGGAGACGATTTCAACGTCTCTCCCCGGCTTTCACATGACCGTGGTCGCGACGACTCGTACTATCGTCCTATGCACCGGAAGCATTTTGTCTACCTCGCCCGTTGCTCCGACGGCTCGCTCTACACCGGCACGTGCATCGACCCACAGGCGCGCGAGCGACTGCACAACGAAGGCAAAGGCGCCAAGTACACCCGCTCCCGCTTGCCGGTGACGATCATCCACACCGAAACATTCCCCAGCCTCTCCGAAGCCCGGAAGCGAGAGGCGACGATCAAGAGACTCTCCCGAACATTGAAAGAGAGGCTCCTGAAAGCTGAAAGTTAAAACCTGAAAGCTATCGCCGCAGCGCCCCGAAGAGCTCCTGCATCAGGCTGATGATGGTGGAGAAGTTCAGCTCGAACGGGATGTCGAGGAGATTGCTGATCCATGATACCGCGAAAAAGGCGATGAAGGTGACGAAGAGGCCGATGATGGCGAAGCGGATGGTGTGGACGGCCTTCTTGATCTTCTCCTCATTGCCGGCCGACAGGATGAAGGTGATGCCCCCGACGATGATGAAGACGAGGCACAGGAGCGAGGCCGCGATCAGCGAGAGCGCGATGAACGTGGCGAAGATGTCGATGGGGCTGCCGTTTTCCAGGAGATCGCGCAACATGGCTGAGTGGGGGGGGAAATAAAGAGGGAGCACATGCTCCCGGCACTAGGCCGCGTTCGGCTCGAGGATCTTGAGATTCACACGCTGGTTGGCATTGCCGCCGATGATCCGGACGAGAGTGCGGAGCGCCTTCACGGTCTGGCCCCCCTTGCCGATGAGCTTGCCCATGTCCCGCTCGCTCACGCGCACGGTCAGGAGCACGCCAAGCTCATCGACGGTACCGTCGATATGGAGTTGGTCCTTATCCTCGACCAGGGCCTCCAGCACGTAGCGGAGAAAATCCAGACCGGGTGTCGCGGCTGTCGTATCAGGGATCATCATGGGACAGGATAGTCCAACGTGTTCAATTTTCAATTCTCGCTTTTTAATGAGGTCAAGCCGCAGGGGCTTCTGCCGGAGCCGATGGCGCAGGCGCAGCGGATGCCGCCGCCTCCGCCTGTTGCTCTTTCTTCGATTTCCTCTTGGTGTAGCGCAGGATGAACTTGTCCATATTCTGAAGCCCGGCCTTCCTGAGCAGGCGGGCGACAGTGTCGCTCGGGATGGCGCCCTGGCCGATCCAGTACGCAATCCGCTCGTCTTTGTGCACGAATCCCTCGCCTTTTCGGGCGGGCAGATAATGACCGACCACCTCCAGGTGCTTTCCCTTCACCGGACGCGCCTTCTCCGCCACCACCAACCGGTAGGTGGGGTCATTTTCACGGCCGGTGCGCTGGAGACGGATGACGAGCATGATACGAAGCTGCCGAAAGAGTGTACGGATGGCAAAAAATGTGTGCAAGGTGATTTTCATGCACCGTTCGCCCTCAGCCGGACGACTCTCGCCTCAGTCAGCGCCTGTGGCCCGCATTCCCGCTGCAAATGGGCAAGGAGAACCGGCATGAGAAACTGGCATTCCTGCGCGGCAACACTGTGCGCGCAACCGATGGTGAGCACACCGTGTTCCAACTTCTCAACCTTCACCGTATCATGGAATGCCGGCAGCGTGGCGCTCAGCCATTGCTGTGCGACGTAGGTGACTCTGGAGGCCTCCGCATGCTGCATCCAGCCACGCTTGTGGAGGACACGAGGGAGAACGGAACGGACGGAGTCCATACTGCACATCAAAGACCCTTGCGACGGCAGAGGCAATTGCCGGCGATGGCGAATCCGTTCCCGTCACTCATGCGATGGCGTCAGTTCCTGCCAAGCACTGGCCAAGCACGCGTGCCGCGTGTTCCGCCACCGCCTCCCACGTCCATTTCCTCTCCGGAGCGGGTGCTGCCGGGGGAGGGGAGGCGAGGGCGGCGGACATCGCTTCCAACGTAGGATCCACGAGCAGCGCTCCCGGGGGGGCGACCTCCGGGATGGCGCCGCGCCGCGTGCCGATGATGGGGCAGCCGCAGGCGGCCGCCTCGGCGAGCGGCAGGCAGAAGCCCTCATAGAGCGAGGCGGTCACGAATACACGCGCAGCGGAGTAGAGAGCGGGCAGGTCTTCATCAGACACGGCATCGACCAGGCGGACGCCGTCGACCAGGCGGAGCCGCGACGTTTCCTTACCGCCCGTCACGAGGACGAGCGATGTCGACGGATCGCGCAGTGACGCATACGCATCGATGAGCATCTGGACGTTCTTGTGCTGCTTCGCATTGCCCACGTACAGGAAGAACGATTCCCGGATGCCGTATCTCCGGAGCACCGGCTGACAGTCATCCGGACGCAGCGGATGGAAGCGTGGTGACACGCCCTCGAGCGTGACGGTGATCTTCGGTCGCAGTTCCTCGCCTTCGATCGCGCACAGCTCGTCGGCGGTGAATTGACTCACGCAGAGCACTCTGCGCGCCCGCCGTACGGCTGAGCGGAACAGGAACCGGTAGGCGAGCCGGCGGCGGAGCGGCGCTTCGTTGGGATACCGGTGGAGAATCAGGTCGTGGATGGTCACCACCGTCGGCACCGGGCTCAGGAGTGGGACATTGAAGTGCGGCGAGAACAGGAGATCGATCCGCGCGCTGTAGATCATCCGCGGGAATCGCAGCTGCTCGGAGAGGGAATAGTGCGGGAAGCTTGCAGCTTGTAGCTGGCAGCGTGCAGGACGAAGCTCATGGAGCCACTCTTCGTGTGGATTGCGGGCGAACAGAACGTAGCGCCACGGATCGTCGCGACGCAGGAGATGCGTCACCAGCTCGCGCGTGAAGCGGCCGAGGCCACTCCGGGTGGAGGCAAACCGGCAATCGATGCCGACTGTTTTCATCATCGAAAACAGCCTACCCTAGCCCTAGCCCTTGCCCTAGCACTCATGAGAGTCGCTGTCGCACTTGCCACGTCCGGCCTCCCCCCATCCGAGGCAGAGATCCTCCTGGCAACTCTGCTTCAGAAAGACCGAACCTGGCTGCTCGCACACGCTCACGATGAGATGAGAGCGGGGCAGGAACACCTCTTCGGCGAATGGGTGGCGCGACGGAAGACGCACGAGCCGGTCGCGTACATCATCGGCGAAAAGGATTTTTTTGGCCGCACGTTCGCCGTCGATCGCCGGGTGCTCATTCCGCGGCCGTCGACCGAGGTACTCGTCGAGGAAACATTTCGATTGATCGATGGAGGGAAACCACGGATGAAGACAGCCGACGCGGGCGTCGTCATCGTGTCGAGAATGCTCCGGAACGCGGGCGCACTGAAAACGATCGTCGATGTGGGAACGGGGAGCGGAGCGGTCGCCATCATCCTGGCACTCGAGCGGCCGGACCTGGCCGTGATCGCAACGGACGTGAGTGAGGACACACTCGATGTTGCCCGCGGCAATGCCCGCCGGCATGCAGTCGATGGCCGCCTTCGCTTTCTCGGCGGCATGAATCTGCAACCGGTCGCTTCGCTCTCAGAGCCTTTCCTTCTGGTGTCGAATCCTCCGTACATTCCGGCTGGCACCCCGCTGATGCCGGATGTCGCGCTCTTCGAGCCGCACCAGGCCCTCTTCGGCGGATCGGACGGGATGACGGTCCTGCAAACGCTCGTGCGGGAGGCACGGGACCATCCGTTCTGCGCAGGGATAGTGCTCGAATGCTTACGAAAGCAGGCAGCACGACTTTTCAGTAGTCGGAAGAGCGAAAAAACTGGACGAGCCAAAGCTCCTTGATATCAACAATCGAGCGCGTATACCTTCACCATGGACCCCAACGAGGTTTCGCATCTCGCTCATGCACCGGGAGCACTCCTGAGGCAAACGCCCGACACGCAGAGATCACTCCTGAGCCCGACTGCTCTCTTCAGGGCAGGGATCGCCGCGTCAGTGTACCTTCTGGCGGCAACCGACCAGGCTCCTGCACAGGGTTTCAGAGTCCTCCCCCCAGGACACAATGCGCCCCATCGCTTCTTCACGTCGAGTGGGAATAGCGCGGTTGATTTGGGTCTCTCAAACCCTGAGAACGCGCCTGCCTTCGACAAGTCGATCATGCTGCTGAAGAAGGATAGGACACTCGCAGTGCGAGCGCTGCCTCTCCTCTCGTACATCGTGATGCACAGACGTTTCCAGATAGAATGGAGCCTGCCAGCCGCCGAGGTGATCGCCACCTTGCCTGCGAAAGATGCAGAGCCTGCACTCCTCAGCTTCCTCTGGCTGATGGATGAACAGTCAATGGTCCCCAAAGCGACGGAGATCCTCGAGAAACTTCTGCCCGAGATGAGTGGAAGGAAATACGATGTGATGAAGGCATTCGTGAACACATACACATTCAATCATCGGGAACAGTACGGTGTCGCATTCTGCCTCAGACAACTCTCAAGGAGCAGTGTCAGCAAAAATGAGACACTCTCTCTCCTGCTGCGCTGTTGCAGCCCCCTTGCACCCGAGCCCGTACGCAGTGCCGCGAGCGAGGGGCTGCGATTCATCGATCACAAGACACTCATGCGAAAAACATGGTCTCTTGATCTTTCACGCATGTATCGAGCATCAACCAAACCCTATGGACTCGCTGCCGTGCTGAGAGAGAAGTTCCCGACCTCGCGTTCCGCCTTCGAGTCGATGCGTCTCCTCGAACAAGAAGCGACCTTGCCGGAAGACAAAGAACGATGGATTTCGAACATTCTGCAACTAGGATGCGATGATTCGGACGTTCTGGAATGCGCCCGCCTCCACCTGCGTCATCCCCGCCTCAGCAACGATGCGGTCCACTGCTTCCGTGATATCTTCGGCCCGCGCGGGGTGGGCGTGCTTGCGGAAGAACTCGATCTGCCGGAGACCGCGTACGGGGACAAGTGGGAAGAGATCGGCGCCACGCTCCGCGGCAAGGCGGAGGCGGCCCGCGCGCTTCGGCTCCTCGGCAAAGATGCGATCGGCGCGGAGGAGGCAATCATGCGAACTCTCCGGGGCCAGGAGTCCACTCATCTCGACAACGATCCTGCACGCCAACAACTGCGCGCGCAGGCCCGCTACCACGGCGCGTTCGCGCTGGGGAACATCGGCCCGTGGGCGCAGACGGAAGAGAAGCCATCGGCCGTGCAATCAGCCCTGATCATCGCACTGGCATCGGACCCGGATGGCAAGGTCCGCTATGCGGCTGCGACATCGCTCGGAAAGAAGATGGGATCCGACAGCGCGAGAGTCATTTCCGCTTTGGTCAGGGCCGCCGTGGATGACCGCGACGGGGACGTCAGTCATGCGTGCTTCGGAGCGCTCCTGCGGCTCGGCGGTCCGCCGCTGATCGACGCGCACCTGGACACCTTGGGTGGCAATCACTACACGCGCTTCCTCATCCGCGACATCCTCCCGGCCCACGGCGAGGAAGGGCGGATGATCGCGGCGAAGGTGGCGGCGAAACTGCCGGATCCGGTGCCGCGGGGGGGAACGATGAGACCCTGACCGTGCAGCAGTCGCTCACTGTCGCGCAACCGCCGTGGGGAGCATGCCCTTTTCGAAGTACTCGTTCTCGGCACCAGCATCCAGGTTCTGACGTGTGCCGGTCAGGATACTCTGGGCCGCCAGGATCCCCATCTCCAATGAATGGTCCTGGTTGGTATAGCGGAACCGACCCGGGCGGCCGATGGCGTAGAAGTTCTCGAGCCCGTCGAGCCACTCCAGGATCACCGTCAGCCGCCGGTCATAGTCCAGATCGTAGAGCGGGTACACGTGGGCTGCACGGATATGGTGCACGCTCGTCACGCCACTCCTGAAGAGGAGCCCGATGCGCTCCAGCACCGTCATCGTCCGGTCGAAGAGATCCTCTTTCGAGGCCTGCCACACCTCATCACCCTCGAAGCAGAAGAACTCCACGAAGAGGGATGTCTTCCCCGCCGGGCACATCTCGGCGCTGAAATTCTTCATCTCGGAGACCCGGCCGAAGGGGATCGACGTGTCCGGAAAGTAGATCCAGTTGTCACGGGTGACCGAGGGTTTGTTCACGGTCAGGAAGAGGTATACCTGCGCCCGGAATCGAAGCCCCGCCGCCGCTTCCCGCACCGCAGACGGCGGCGGCGGATCGAAGAGCTCGATAGCGCGCGTGATGGGGATGGAAGAGGCGACCGACGACGGACGGAACGCATGCTCTCCTTCGGCCGTCCGCACCGTCACCTCCGTCACCCGGAGCCCGTCGCGCAGGATGCGGATGGGTTCAGTCCGGAGGAGCAGGCGGCTGCCCGCGGCCTGGATGCGGTCGCGGATGGCCTCGTAAATCAGCCCCGAGCCCCTGCTCGGATAATAGAAGGAATCCACGAGCGTCTTTGGCCCCTGTGACCGGCTGAACAGCGCCTTGCGGATGGTGGCGAACACGCTCAGTCCGCCGATCCGCTGCACCGCCCAATCGACGCTAATCTGCGAGCAGGGGATGCCCCAGATCTTCTCGGTGTACTGGAGCATGTTGAAAGACGCCAGACTGCGGCCGAACTCACGCACGGCATACTCCTCGAACGTGCGGGGCGGGTCGCGGTGGACGAGTGACCGCATCCGCTCCCAAAGGAAATCCCGCGCCATGCGCCCTGCGGAGACGATCCCGATCTGACGCAGCACGTTCGCCAGACGGATAGGATAGTCGTAGAACTTCCCGCGCACGTAGAAGCGCGTATGCCGCGGTACCTTCCGCCACTGCTCGCCCAGCAGGTCCTCGATGAACCGGTACAGGTAGGGGTTCTTGCTGTAGAAGCGGTGCGGGCCGATGTCGGTGCGGTACGTTCCGTCGGGCTCTTCGAACTGCAGCGTTTTGGCAAGCCCGCCCACCTGCGGCGCTTTCTCCACCATCGTCATCCCGCGGCCGGCCCGGCAGAGCTCCATCGCACAGGCCATGCCGGCAGGGCCGGCTCCGAGAATGAGGATGTCCTCCGGCGGAGACGCGGGCTGCATGCGGTGAGTATATGGTATGCTTCCCGCATGGAGAAGCTCCTGACCGACCTCGGCCCCGTCTGTGCCGTGATCGGCGCTCAATGGGGCGATGAGGGGAAGGGGAAAGTGATCGACATCCTGGCCGGACACTTCGACGTGATCGCCCGGGCCTGCGGCGGCGCGAATGCGGGGCACACGATCGTCGTCAACGCAAAGAAGCACGTGTTCCACCTGCTCCCAGCCGGGAGCCTGCATGAGGGCAAATCCGTGGTGCTCGGATCCGGCATGGTCATCCATCTGCCGACTCTCCTCGAAGAAATCCAGACGCTCGAGGACGCCGGCATCGCTATCGTCGATCGGCTGCTCATCTCGCCAGCTGCGCACATCGTCTTCGCATTTCACAAACAGATCGACGCCGCGATGGAACTCCGGCTTACGAAGCAACAGGGCAAGGGCATCGGCACCACCAAGCGCGGCATCGGACCGGCCTACATGGACAAAGCCGCGCGGAGGGGGTGGCGCATGGAGGTGCTGCGCCTTCGGGAAGCCGACTGGAGAGCCGGACTCCAAGGGCACATGGCGGACGTCGCACAGTCCTACGACGTGACAGTGAATGTGGACGCCGAAGTGGAAGACCTTCGCCGCGCGCAGACGAAGCTCAAGGGCTGCCTGATGGTCTCCGCGCCGGACATGCTCCGTATCTTCCTGGATGAGAGGAAGAAGATCCTCATCGAGGGTGCCCAGGCCACGCTCCTCGACATCGATCACGGCACATACCCGTACGTGACGAGCAGCTCCACGACCGCCGCCGGCGCACTGCAGGGACTCGGTCTCCCCCCGAAGACCCTCACCTCCTGCATCGGGGTGGCGAAGGCGTACTGCACGCGCGTTGGAGAAGGGGATTTCCTGACGGAAGCCTCCGGCAAAACCGCCGAGCGGCTGCGCGAGCGGGGAGGGGAGTACGGTGCCACCACCGGCCGCCCCCGCCGCTGCGGCTGGCTCTCCATTCCAGATCTGAAGCACGCCGCGACGATCAACGGATTCGACTGTTGGAACATCACCAAGCTCGATGTCCTTGATGAGGAGCGCGCTATCCCGGTGGGGGTCGGCATGGAGAAGGGAAAAGTGATCTATGAGGAACTCCCTGGCTGGGAATCTTCCACCTCCGCTCTCACGGCGTTCGAAGACCTTCCGGAGCAGGCAAAAAAATACATCCGCTTCATCGAGGAGCAGACCGGCATCCCCGTGCGGCTGATCGGAACGGGGCAGGGACGCGAAGAAATGATCGTCCGGCAAAACAGTTGAACAGCCTGACATCCTTTGTAGAATGACGTCCCATGCAACGCCCCAAGCCGCACATCGACGTTATCGGCTGCCTGCATCCCCCGGAGCACCAATCACGGACGGGGCAGCTCATGGTTGACCGGCTCCTTCGGTTGGATATGGACCGGTGGACTCACACGCTCCACGAACTGAGCGGGCAGTTGAATGTGCACTGTCGGTCGCGGTGGTACCGCAGGGAAAGCATCGAGGGAGGACAGGCAAATGCTGACCTGATTGTGCATGCAGCGTATCGCCTCACACCGAAGCATTGCATCGATATCCCGAAGCTCCTGACCGCGAACCGTCTAGCCGCGTTCCTGTTGCTCTCCTACATGGATCTTCCACTCCAGGAGGATTGGCATCAGCATGTGGCCGTCCCGTTTCAACAGCACAAGCCGACTCAGGGGCAATACGTACTCCCGGATCCGCGAGATGTCCGGAATGCAGAGCGCCGCATGCTCTGCAAAAGTCTCAGCGCGTTTGGTCCCAGGCAAATATCACAGCTCCTGCAGCAAATTCTTGCCGATAAGCAGCGGAACTGATTCACTCCACCCCCGCACCCCACTTCAGTTTCGTCCGGAGCGTAGCATAGAACGTGTCCTGCTTGCGACGCAGGAACTTGACCGTTCGTTCATTGAGGTGAACGTGGATGCGGTCGTGCCGCTGCAGGGACAAGTACGTCTGGCCGTCGAGTGTGAGGCTCACTTCCACGTCCGAGAATTTGTTCTGCTTGGGAAGCACCTCCACATCCACCTGCCCGTCCCCGGGGATGACGATGGGCTTCTGACTGAAGCTGTGGGAGTTGATGGGCGTCAGGATCATCGCGGTCAGCCGCGGATGGACGATGGGACCGCCGGCGGCGAGCGAGTACGCGGTGGAGCCGGTGGGCGTGGCGATGATGAGCCCGTCGGCACGGTACGTGGTCAGGTCTTCCCCATTGATGCACGTCCGGAGATCGACGAGCCGTGCGATGCTCCCCTGTGAGATGACCGCTTCGTTGAGCACGGCACCGTCGAAGAGGATTTCCTTGCCGCGCTCGGCACGCACGGCAAGGACGCTTCGCTCGTCGATGACGCCCTCGCCCCGCAGGAGCTTTGGGAGCACCTGCTCCGCCTCATCGATGCTCGTCTCAGCCAGGAATCCGATGTTGCCGCGGTTGACGCTGAGGATAGGAATGGAAAAATCCCGCAGCTCTCGCACGGCTCGCAGGATGGTCCCGTCCCCCCCGATGACGAGCAGCAGATCGATATCCTTCTCTTTCTCGAACAGAGGAAGACCTGTAGCGCTGGGGAGTCCGCTGCACCGCTTGGCATCCAGGCAGGCCTCGACCTTCATCTTGTCGAGAATGGACAGCACCTTGCGCACCGCCTCGTCCCGGTGATCGAGGTCGGATTTGACCGTGATGCCGATGCGGCGGTAGGGCATGTCGGAGAGATGATAGAACCACTTGACTCTTCAAGCCAGTATGCAAAAATCTGCCACTATGGATCCATCTCCTGACAGGTTCCCAATCGTGCGCAAGGATCTCACCCTCGATACAGTCGCCGCTCAGGGCGTCAATATAAGAGAAGTCATTGATGAAGGAGCAAAGATTGGCTACCCCAATCTGATCAACGACATGATTGATGCGTACAACCGTGTACAAGGAATGATCGCCAACGATATGACGAAGATCCTGCAGGCACGCATGGCGGGTACGATGACGAACGAGGAATATGCATTCCAGTGCACGATCTATCCCGACCTCCCTCGCGAGCCGAGCACCTGATCAAGGAAAAGATCGACAGTCCTGTCCCATGAAAATCTTCCAGCCTGGCATGGCCCGTTCAGGGTGAGCTTCCGCCGGAAATCCGCATTCGTCAGCAGCACCTGCAACCCCTCCGCAATCGCCGGCACGCTCTCGGGGTCGACGAACATCGCTGCGTCTCCCGCGACTTCCTTCAGGCTGCCGCGATCAGACGTCAACACAGGGATTCCGCGCTGCAGCGCATCCAGGATCTGCATGCCGAAGCCTTCGTAGAGGGAGGGCAGTGCGAAGACGGTACAGGTGGAGAGCAGGCGCTCGTACTCCTCGTCGGGAATGGAGTCGCGCCATTCGACTCCCGGCGTCTCGCGAGCGAGACGGATGATCGTTTCGTCCTTCCAGCCGCGACCGCCGCCCAGGAGCAGCCGGAACCGGTCGCGAAGGGGGGAGGGGAGCGACCGGTATGCGAGGATCAGTGGGAACGAGGGAAAGCGATCGAGGAGATCCTTCTTCGTCGCTTCACTGATCGAGCAGATATGCGTAGCGCTCCTGAGTGACCACCCGAGGGTCAGTCGTTCAATCCATCGTGCCCTCCTGTCGTGGGGCTCGTTCTGAAACGCGATCAGGTCATGGACTATCACGACGCTCTTCATCGACTTGCCGGCTAGGGACGGCACGATGTAGCTTGTGGGACTCACGTAGAGGATATCCTTCATGCGTCGGAGATTGTGTGCCATCGACAGGTGCCATCGCGAACCCCGGACAGGCGTCACCATCGGACGGACGTGAGCGCGCTCCTCCCATTCCGACGGAAGGGGGGAGTTGGAAAGGAGGTGGAGAGGTTGCCCGCGCCGGATCAGCTCGGACACGAAGCCGTACGTCCACTGTCCTTTGCCGGTTCGGCGCTCCCTGCAGGCCTCGCGAACGTCGATGACAAGTGTGTGGGACACGGGCTTCAGTGGAGGAAATGGGAGGAACGTCCTATAATCGGCACCATGCAATCACGATTCATCCGGGGGCTCAAGGGGCTGGAGCTGGAAGAGCAAATCCTGAACGCCAGCGCGGTCATCGCGCTCATCGGGACACTCCTGCCGTGGGTGAGCGGCGAGTGGTTTGGCGAGCTTGACCGGACGCATACCGCCTTCGGCTTCTACACGTCCTTCCTGGGACTTTCCATCTTCCTTCTCCTGCTCTCCATCCTGCTCCTCACGCTGGTGCCGCTCGCTGGCGGGCCGGTGCTCATCCCCAAACGGTTCCGCGAGTACCTGCGGTTGTTTGCCGCGCTGCAAGCGATGATTCTGACATTCGCGGTCTTGTCCGTTCTCACGCGCTTCACGTTCCAGTACACACGCATGGAGGTGCGTTTTGGGATCTTCATCACCCTCATCGGCTGCGCCGTCACTTGCCTCTACTCCTTCCTGCGCCTGCAGGAGTACCGCCGGTCACTCGGTCAGGAGCTGTTCCACCACCCGGATGACGACCCTATTCCCCTGCAGCGGAGGGAGGTGATGTCACCGCCGCCCCCGCCGCCCCCGCCGCCGCCTCCGGCGGTGGAGGAACATCCGCTGTACCCCTGAAGAAACCGAGGAATCCGACGATCTCGAATTCTTCGGTTTCTTCGGACTCCTTTCTCCAGTAGAATCTCAGCATGGACGACCAAACCGCACAGGCAACGCATCTGTTCAGGGACACGGACCTGGTCTACGTCGATCCGGATGCACGCGCGGTCGTCAGCATCGTGGAGTGGAGTAGGAACGGCAATCCCCGGTCTCTGACGATGCCTGAGAAGGAGGCGCACGATGGCAAAGGCGAGCGACGTCGCGGCAGCAGCGGGCGGAAGCACTACCCCTGGGGAACCTACCGTTCCATGAAGAACGTGTACCGTCTGGAGGGCAAGCAGAAGAAGCCGGAACCCGGGAAGACGCTGGACCAGGTGATCGACCGCGCGCTACAGGAGGCATTCTGGGACTGATGCCCTACACGCGTCCCAGGAACGAGCATACCCGCTCCACTTCCTTCTTCGATCCGATGATGAATGGCGTCCGCTGGTCGATGGCGGTGATTTCTTTTTCCAGGATGGACTGCGCACCGTCGGAAGAGCTGCCACCGGCCTGATCGACGAGGTAGGCGAACGGCCCGCACTCAAACACGTGACGTAACTTGCCCTCGGGGTACGTCGGACCGCCCGGGTACAGGAAGACGCCCTGGCCCTTACTGAGGATGTGGTGCACATCCGCCACCATGCAACCGGAGTACCTCAGCGACATGTTGTCCTGCAGCCACGCCTCGAGCAGCGATCGGTACGGCGCATCCTCCACCATCGCATGAAGATTGCCCGGAGCGAACACCTTCGCGGCGTCGCCGATGCCCAAGTGTTCGCGCAGCAGAATGAACTCGCCCACGTCGTTGAGAATGAATTCATGCGTCCCATGCCCGCTCGAACAGACGAGAACCGTCCGCGGGCCGTAGATGACGTAGAGAGCGGCAACCTGCTCTCTCGGCTTCTTCCCGATGACCTCGCCTTCGTAGACGCCGAAGATGGAACCGATGGCGAAGTTGACATCAACGAGCGACGATCCGTCGAGAGGATCGAAGACGACCGAGTACGGCGCCTCCGGGGAGAGTTCCACCACGTCCTTCTGTTCTTCCGAAATGTACCGGGCAACCAACCTGCTCTCGCGGAGATGTTGTTCGATGATGGCGTTGCTCAGGACATCGAGCTTCACCTGTTCCTCGCCGAATTGATTGCGGGAACCGGCCAGACCCGCCTCGGTGGTGCGGATGGCGTAGTGAATGTACTTGGCGGCGCGCGCGATATCGAGAATGAGGTGACGGAGCCGGTCGGGAGCCCGCTCGAAGAGGTGCTTATTGAGGGAAATGCGCGATGCTGACGGAGGCATGGGGGCGTCCATATCTTCAGTGTATGTCTTCTGCGCTCCTTTGCAACGCAACCACACCCGTCAGGACAGCAACGCACCCAGCTTGAGCGTCATTTCGGTGACACGCATCGCGTAGCCCCATTCATTGTCGTACCAGCTGAGAATTTGCACCGTCGTGCCGTCAACGACCTTCGTGCTGGGCGCATCGACGATGGAAGAGTGGGGATCGGTCTGAAAATCGATCGAGACGCACTGGTCGTCGGATATCGCTAGAACGTCTTTCATGGGCCCTGCCGTCGCCGCCTGCCGGAGCTTGTGATGGATGTCCTCGACGGTCGCGGGGTTCGAGAGGTCGAATGCCATGTAGGCGCAACTGACGGTCGGGACCGGCACGCGGAATGCCATTCCGTCTATTTTGCCTTTGAGATGCGGAAAAATCTTCGCGCACGCCCGTACCGCTCCGGTCTTGGTCGGGATGACCGACAGGGTGGCTGCGCGGGATCGGCGGAGTTCGCCGTCCTCCTGGGGCTTGTTATCGAGCAGATTTTGGGATGCCGTGAATGCGTGCACGGACCCCACCAGCAGGTGAGCGATACCGAAGGATTGATCCATCACCTTCATGACCGGCGCAATGCAGTTGGTGGTGCACGAGGCATTGCTGATAATGTCCATTTCCCTCGAGAGGGTGTCATCATTCACTCCCATGACGAACATGGGGGTCTCATCTTTCATCGGCGCCGTGACGATCACCCGTTTGGCGCCGGCCTGCAGATGTCCCTGTACTTCCTCCCGCGTCTCAAAGTGACCGGTGGCTTCCACGACGACGTCCACGCCCAATTCCTTCCACGGGCATCTGGATGGATCACGTTCCTTCACGGCCCGCACAGATGTACCGTCCACCGAAAAGCCATCGTCCTCCGCCTTGATGGCAGCATTCATGCGGCCATGGAGGGAATCGTACTTGAGGAGGTACGCCCGCACATCGGGGGAAGAGGATGCATTCACCCCGACGACCTCCACCGTATCCGCGTACCGCTCGACGAATTGTCTGTGGACGTTCCGTCCGATACGGCCGTAGCCGTTGATGGCGACCCTCAACATGTGAAGATGATACCGATCGATGACGACATGACAAGTGAGTGAGGGATGACACTCCGCTCTCCTCTCATTTCCCGATGATCCCTACGATGATTCCCAGGAAGGCCACGAAGGCCCCCGCGATCCACATCCGCATCGTCACCTTGCTCTCGCCCCACTCGAGCGCCTCGAAGTGATGGTGAATGGGCGCGGAGTGGAAGACCTTTTTGCCGCCGCGCAGCTTCTTGCTGGCCAGTTGGATGATGACCGACAGCATCTCGACGACGAAGATGAAGCCGACGAGCGGCAGAATGAGAACCTGGTCGGTCATCATGGCGATGACGGCCAGCATGCCGCCCAGGGCCATGGATCCCGTGTCGCTCATGTAGAAGAGCGCGGGAGGGACGTTGTGCCACAGGAAGGCCGCGACGGCTCCCATCGCGGCCGCGCAGAGCGCGGCGAGCACGAAGAGACCCTGCAGGTACGCCAGGACGCCGAACGAGCCGAACGCGATGACGAGCAGCCCGCCTGCGAGCCCGTCGAGGCCGTCCGTGACATTGACCGCATTTGCAGTGCCGAAGAGGATGAAAATGAAAATGGGGATGTACCACAGACCCACGTGCACCGGACCGTAGAAGGGGACACTGATCGAATCGTACCGAAGTTTGTAGTAGAACCAGAATGCGCCGGCCACGCTGACGAGGAGGAGTGTGAACACTTTCGGGAGCACGTCGAGCCCGCGGTTCTTCCCCAGACCCCGGATGTTCAGGTAGTCATCGATGGCCCCCAGTATGCCAAACATGACCATGATGAAGAGCGGGAGATACACCTGGCCGCGCTGCAGCAGCGAATGCTCCACGATGCCGAAGTACGAGAGTATCCGGGAGAGGAGAACCGTGAGCAGGATGGACCCCCAGATGAGGATGCCGCCCATGGCCGGCGTTCCGAACTTCTTCTCGTGGTACTTCAGGAAGATGGACGCATCCCGCCCGTCGACGGCCGTCACCCGCAGCTGCTTCCCAAGCCTGTTCCGGCGCAGGAATTGCACGAACCACGGCGTCAGGAGCAGGCCGATGGCGAAGGCGAACAGCGCGTAACTCAGAATCCACCCGAGTGACATCTCCGGGCGTGGCGGAAGAAGATCGGGAATCATGCGACGCAGCCTACACCATGGCGGCGGCACCCTCCAAGCATTGACCCCGAACCAGCAACCGGAACCCGCACGACCGCATCACGCGCCGCCCGCCACGTTCCGCGGGGGGGCGCTGTGCGCCTTGTCCACGTCGTAGAACCGCATCTGCTCCTTCTTGAAGAGCAGCTCCACGCGCCCGGTGGGACCGTTGCGGTGCTTGCGGATGTAGATGTCGGTCATACCGGGCCGGTCGCTGTCCTCCTCGTAGAAGTCCTCGCGGTACAGCATCAGCACCACGTCGGCATCCTGCTCGATACTGCCGGATTCGCGGAGGTCAGAAAGCTGGGGAATGTTGCCGGGGCGGCTCTCCACGGCGCGGCTGAGCTGCGAGAGCGCAAGGACGGGGCAATGGAGCTCGCGGCCGATCTGCTTGAGCGAGCGGGAAATCTCCGAGATCTCCTGCACGCGGTTGCCCGCGTAACTCATGTTGCCGGTGGTCATCAGCTGCATGTAGTCGATGATGATGAGGTCGAGACCGTGCTCCATCTGCAACCGACGGGCCTTGGCGCGCAGCTCCGGCAAGGAGGAAGCCACTGAGTCGTCGATGAAGATGTTGGCCTTGTTGAGCTCGTCCATGATCGGCCCCATGTTCTGGAAATCGCTGTCATCCAGCTGCCCGCGCTGGAGCTTCCAGGAGTCCACCCCCAGCATGCTGGCGAAGAGCCGGTCCACCAGCTGCTCCTTGCTCATCTCGAGCGAGAAGATGCCGACCGTCTTGTGCGAGCGGATGGCCGCGTTCTGGGCGATATTGAGGGCAAGGCTCGTCTTCCCTATGGAGGGCCGCGAGGCGATGATGATGAGGTCGCTGGGCTGGAGGCCGGAGAGCTTGAGATCGAGCGCATGGAAGCCGGTGGGGACGCCTTTCACCGGGTTATCGTCGGGGGACGCATGCATCTCCGCGAACTTCTCGTAGCGCGCGTCCAGGATCTCGCGGATGTGGACGAACTTGTCCTTCATGAACGTGTTGCTGATACGGAAAATCGTCTTCTCCACCTCGTCGAGCAATTCGGCGACGGGACGGCTCTCCTCGTAGCCGAGTCCGCTGATCTTCTGCCCCGCCTCGATGATGCGGCGGTGCACCGCCTTCGTCTTCACGATCTGTCCGTACTGGTAGATGTGGGACGAGGTGGGGACGGAGGCGGCGAGCTCGGCCAGGAAGGCGGAGCCGCCGACATCCTGGATCTTGCGGTTATCGGCTAATTTGCTGCTCACCGTCACGAAATCGATCGCCTCATGCTGCTGGTAGAGCTCGTAGATGGCAGAGAAAATCTGCCGATAGGTGGGATCGTAGAAATCCTCCGGCGCGAGCAGATCACTAACTTTCACAATCGCCTCCGGATCCATCAGCAGCGCCCCCAACACCGTCCGCTCCGCCTCGGCCGAGTGCGGCTGGACGCCGATGACCGAGGGAGGAGACGCTGAAGGCATGGAGGCAAGCGGATGAAATGATTCTGTGGAACCGATGTCGTATTTTGGCCTTCGTACCTTGCTCTTTCCTGTTCCATTCTACGATGGAACGCCACGGTCGCAACGAATTGCCCTCGCCTGGACACCGAATTTCGGTTGTGTTGCTGTGGGTATGCTGTGAATCAAATGTGGAAAACTTGCAAGCCTTCAAACCTGCGCATTCTGATGATGCAAATAGTGCAGCAGCGCGAACGCGCTCGCCAGATGGACATGCTCGCTCGTGAGGACATTCTCCAGAGCTTTCTGCAGCGGTAACTCGTGCACCTCGATCAGCTCATCGGCGTCCTGGGGGAGGGGATTGGGGGTGAGGTGCCGGGCAATGAAAATATGATTCGCCGACTGCAGCGTCTCCGAATGGCACGCAGTACAGTAGTGCGCGAACTCCTCTGCGGTGAATCCCGTTTCCTCCTGTAGCTCGCGGAGCGCTCCCGCGGCAATATCCGCTTCCTTATCGATGCGGCCGGTCGGGAGCATCCAGATGTAGCAACCATAGAATGGCCGGAACTCTCGCAGGAGGAGAATGGTGTCCTCGGTCGGAAACGCGAGGATGTGAGCAGTATCGGCACGGTGGACATGTGCCGACGTCTTCACGCGGCCATCGGGGAGCGGGGCCTCCTCCAGCGTCACGCGCCAGCCGTGGCCGGAGAAGAGTTCCT
>VMEW01000033.1 GCA_007375735.1 Candidatus Peregrinibacteria bacterium Greene0416_19 | reverse complement strand
CCGCCGACGACGAGCGAGATGGCGGCGATGGTCGTCATGAAGAGCGTCAGAGCAAGCGAGACGGTGCCCAGGATGGAGGTGGCCTGCTCCGCCGAGTGCACGTGGAAATCATCCTTGGCCTTGTCGTCCGTCGGATTGTCGATGCGGTGCCGCGCGCGGAGGAGGGAGGTGATATCCGCGGCCGCAAGATCCACGGACTCCGCGGCTTGGAGCGTGACGGAGTTCACGTACTTGCGGCCCGTCAGGACACGGGCAAGGGAGAACGGGATGTAGATGCGCTCGTCCACGTTCTGGAAGAACTGCGTGCCGAGCGGCTGGAGGACGCCGACGACGGTGAAGGCGTGGTCGGCGATCTGCATGCGCTTGCCGAGCGGGTCCGCCGCGCCGAAGAGATCCTCCGCGGTGTCCGGTCCGATGACCGCCACGCTCGCGGCGCCCTGCTCGTCGCCGTGATCCAGGAGGCGGCCCCGATCGAGGGGGATACTCTGGTTCCGGAAGAAGTTCCCCGTGGTGCCGAACACCTGCGGCTGCGCCTCCTCGCGGCCGTAGATCACCTTGCCCGTCACGAGTATCACGGGCGCGACGCTCCGAATGGTGGACAGGTGCTCCAGGGCCTCGATGTCGCCGAACTTCAGGCTGTCAATCTGACCGATGGCCGGGTTGCCGCCGCTCTGATCGTTGCCCGGAACCACGATCATGCTCCGGGCCCCCAGGCTGCTCACTTGCCCGAGGATGAGGTGCTGCACACTCCCTCCGATGGACGTCATGAGCACCACGGACCCTACCCCGATAATGATGCCGAGCATCGTGAGGAGGGAGCGACCGAGGTTCTTCGTCACGCCCTTGAATGCGGTGATGAAGGTGTCACGGAGGAGCATACTGTTCAGATGGAAAGTACCTTTTCGAAATCCCGGCTGTCCTCGTCGATCCGCCCATCTTGTATGTGGATAATCCGATCGGCGTGCTTCGCAGTCGCAAGCTCGTGGGTGACGAGGATGATCGTGTGCCCGTCTTTGTGGAGCTTCTGCAGCGCATCCATCACCGCCACACCGGATGCAGAGTCCAGGTTCCCGGTCGGCTCGTCGGCGAAGATCATCTCAGGCTCGGTCACGAGCGCGCGCGCGATCGCGACCCTCTGCTTCTGACCGCCCGAGAGCTGGCTGCTGAGGTAATCCTTGCGATCCCCCAGACCCACCGTTTCGATGGCCCGCATCGCCCGCTCTTCCCTCTCCAGAGTCCTGATCGTGGGATGGTACAGGAGCGGCAGCATGACATTCTGAAGGACAGTGGTCCGCGGAAGCAGGTTGAATGCCTGGAACACGAAGCTCACGCGCGTCGCCCGAATGAGCGCCAGCGCGTCATCGTCGAGCGCCTCCGTCCGCTCTCCGTGGAACAGGTATTCCCCAATCGTGTGAGTGTCCAGGAATCCCAGAATGTGCATGAGCGTCGACTTCCCCGAGCCCGACGGCCCCATGATCGCCACGAACTCGCCCTTTCCGATCGTCAGGTTGATATCAAAGAGCACGGGCGTCTCGACACCGTCATTGAAGTACGATTTGTAGAGGCCAATGGTTTGCATAAGTGATGCTTCCATAATGCGCGATTCGCCGTCACTTCTTCTCCAGCACCACCACGACCTCCCCTTCCTTCACTCCGCTGACTTCGACTTCCCCACCCTCCCCTTCCATGCCGATCGTGACCGGACGTCCTTCCACGGTCTTGTCGTCATGCTGGATGCGGATGATCTTTCCTTTGCCGTCTGCACTCTCCAGCACCGCCCTGCGGGGAACCACCACCACCTCCGGCCGCATGCCGGTCGTGATCGCTGCGTCACCTGTCATACCGATCTTCAGCTCGTCATGCGCAAGATCGAAGTCCAGCTTGACGCGGTACTTGGGGACGCCGTCCCTGATGGTCGCAGCGGGATCGATCTCGCTCACATGGAGACGGAAGTTCGTCCCACGGAAGGAATCGAGCTCGATGGAACCGGACTGCGCGCGCTGTACCATCGGGATGTCGACCTCGGAGACGAACATCTCGATGCGGTAGGGGCTCGCGCCGATCATCTCCACCGCGGGGCCGGCGGGAGTCGCTTCGCCCGGCTGCACATGCACCTTCGTCACGGTTCCGTCGACGGGCGCCCGCAGGATCGTGTCGCCGTAGTCGCTGCCCGCGCGGGCGAGTTCCGCCCTGGCCTGCCGCAGGCGAGCCTGCGCGGCGGCGATGTCCTCCGGCCTGCTGCCCGCCCGCTTGAGCTGCAGCTGAGCCTCGTCGATCCTGAGCGAGGTCTCGTAGGTGCGGATGTCGGCCGCTGCCCTTTCCCGGTTCGATCGAGCTGTCTGGAGAGCGCTCTCTTCCGCTGCGATCTGCGTCTGGAGGTTGGCTGGGAGGTTTTGGAGATTGGCGAGCGCTGCATCCAGATCTCGCATCGCCGTCTGCACGTTGTTTCGCTGCGCCGAGAGCGCTGAGCGCTGCGTCGCCTGATCGGATGCCGTGAAGTAGGTTGTGAGCGTCAGAGAGGAAATGATGTTGTAGGCCCGCGTGACTGTCTCGGCTGTCTGAGACACAGCCGCGCGGCCGGCATGCAGGGCGCTGACCGCGCTCTGGTAGTCAGGCGTGATGACGACCGTGACAGCATGGAGCGCGCTCCTGGCCGCCGTCTCCTGGAGGCGCAGTCCGTTGTAGTCACCGGGCTTATCCTTGACCACCGCATCCTGGACCGCGTTATCGGCGAAGACGTCATCGACCGCCGAGAGCGCCTGCTGCGCCACCGCGATCTTCTGACTGATGATACTCGCAACGGTCGTCGCCTCGCCCGACACATTCGTCGATGCTTGTGATCGAAGTGTCTGCAGTTTCTCTTCAGATTTCTTCACGTTCAGATCAGCCGCTTGCACATTCTCGCGCGCGACCGAGAGATGAGCGCGACGGTTCTGCACCTGCGCCTCCGCGATCGCGATGTCCTCCAGCCGCGTGCCGGCCAGGAGGGCACCGAGCCCCGCCTGCATCTCCTGTACGCGAGCCGCTGCCGATGCGACAGAAGCGGCCAGGTTGCCCGCTTGGAGAACGACCAGGCGCTGCCCCGCCTTGACGCTCTCCCCCTCATGCACTTCCACGCGCTCGGCGATGCCGGTTGAGCGGAACTGGAGCGCCAGGTCCTTCTCGGCAATGACGGTACCCACCGCTTCCACGGTCTGCCGCAGATCTTTCCTCTCGGCGCGCACCGTCACGAACTCCGGCGATCGCGGACGCATGGCTCTCGCGGCACCGACGCCGATGAGGACGATGAGGATGCCGCCGATGATGGATTTCCACTTGTGTCGACGCAGGGAGCCGATAGGGCGCGCAAGGAGAAACATGGATGCAAAGGCAGGAAATACTAGGGACGTTCCAGGTTCTTCGCGAGGTGGTAGAGAATATCGCGCAACTGTATCTGTTCGACGTGGGAGAGCGCTTCGAGGAGCTGGCGCATGCTCTTCCTCTTTTCCGCCATCTTCTCCTGGACCACCGAGCGGCCCCGCTCTGTCATGCGCAGCCGGACGAGTTTCCTGTTGCGTTCATCCTGCAGGCGCTCCACCCATCCGAGTTTCACCAGACGATCGATGAAGGATGTAGCGGAGGGAGAGGTCACCGAGAGCAGTTCCGCCACCTCCTTCATCGTCACCCCGGGGTGCTGGTCGATGAAGAAGAGCGCATGGAGCTGGAGCATGCTCACGTTCGCATCTGCTGAATGGGAGCCCATGCGATGCCGCAGAGAGCGGCCGAGCTCGAATGCTGAATCAATAATTTGATCAACAGTATCTGCCGGAGGTGAGCAAGGATTGCTCTCGAGCATAAATAATTTGAGTATCGAACAGTACAGTCATCTAAATGAATAATCAAGACACTTTTTATAAGATATAGCAAATACCGCATGCCAGGCATATGATTGACTCACTTCTCGAAGAGCCCAGTCTGAATACTTTTTTCCTCCCCATCAATATGTCTGCTGATTCTGTCCGCGTTCACTTCTCCGGTATGGATGAACGGGTAACCTGCCTTCGCCTGCAGGGAGCTCTCCGTATGCCTGTGCGCGTGGAACCGAAACTGAACGGCTCTGACTTCTTCATCGCCTGTGAGAGCCGAAAGACGATTGCGAGGACTTTGGGATCGGCATTCCCGGATATCGCCTCCCGTTTCGCGTTCGATGACGGGACGCAGATCCCATCTGATCCTCAGCAATCCAACCGCGCTGCAGAGATCATGGA
>VMEW01000020.1 GCA_007375735.1 Candidatus Peregrinibacteria bacterium Greene0416_19 | reverse complement strand
GTAGCCCTTCACCGCCACGTACTTCCCATCGACGACGAGGGAGCCACCGAAGCGCTTCCAGTTGCAGTACCAAGCCGTGACGTCGTTGTTGTGCGGCAGTGTGTCCAGTTCGGTCACGAGTGTTCTGTAGGCGGTATCAATGCCCTTGCCGATACGTGCAGCGAGTGTGCGGGTACTCGCGCCTTTGAGGTGCAGCGACAGCAGAGGTTCTTCTTTGCGGCGATGATCGATCGAGAAACTCTTCCTGCAGTCATTGCAGAAATGTCTCTTCAGGCCGTTCCGTGAGCCTTTCCGCTTTGTATGCAGACTGCCGCAATGCGGACATGCAGGATGGCTTGCAGCAGCGTTTTTTTCGGAGTCGACATGTTCAAAGTGGGGAACATGGCTTCATGATGTCACGAAGTCATATTTTCAGGCACCCGAAATCGAACGCTCTCGAGAAGACTGCTAGAACATGGAAATGGAGAAACACACATTACTTGCTTTTAAAGAAAAATGCATTATTATGCTCATCCTCTCTTTCCCAAAGAGGGGTGGTTTGGGGTGACCCAAGCGAAGCCGTTCTTTAGCTCCAACGGCTGTATGCACAAGACCTAGCACGCCACTGTGGTGAGCTTGGCCAATATCGTAGCGCCGCCGGAGCGTCTATGGTGTTGGGGGTAGGTCTCCGCCTTAGCTTTTAAGGGAGACGGGGTCTACACCCCTCACCACTATATTGGGTGGCTCTCAATGTTGATGACGCACGATGCGGATTCAGATTGTGAGAAGTGTGGCGTTGCGAAAGGAACAAGACATGAAGAATGTCGCTTTCCTCACCTATAACACGGTGTGGAAAAACCTTTCCAGCGGTTGGCACGAGTTCCCCAACGGGCACCGTCTCTTCGTGTTGCAAAACACGAAGGGGGGTGGGACCCTGGCAACAGGGCCCATCGGGGTGGAGCGTCGACGGGAAGAGATCGAAGGTCTCTGGAGGCAACTCCAGAGGGAGCTTTCGAGTCTCGACCACGTCGTGATCTACCTCGGTGCTCGCGGGACCGAGCGCGCTATCGAGCTCGCAAAGGAACTCCCAGCGTCCAAGGTGACTTTTGTCTCTTGTGACTGTGGCCTTGCTTTCAAAGCAGGTCTGGTCCAGGAGGCAGGTCTCCAAGATGCCGGGCGGATCCTCTGCGAGTGCGGTGGCCACCAGACGATGGCAGCTCTTGCTGGGCTGTTCATCGCCACTGGTGAGCTCGGACTCGTGTCCGCCGATACCACCAAGTAAGGGGTAACCCTTACTTATCCGGAGCTCCCAGTCTGACTCCGGATCCCATCAACACCTGTGTAGGTGTTGATCGTTGCCCTTAAGAGTAATCGAAGGGGCACGTCCGCGGGGGACAAAAAACTGGGGAATGGTCGTCGAAGAAGAGTATCAAAAGCTCTCATCGGCGGATGCATAGCACAGCGCATCGGAGGGTAGAGACTCAAAACCTCCACCGGCGGGTTGTTTGGACCTCGCGTGCTTCGATGCACAAAATGGATGTCGCTTTCCTGCGGGAGAGCGCTGCACGGATGGGGCCGGCACCCCGTATCCGAATACATCCACCAAACAGTTTTGTGCAGGTATTTGAAGAGCGCGTGCAGAACGGACGCTCTTTGGATGGCCTGCCCGGTGTCGCTAGGCACCTTGTGCATGCAGAGTGTTTCTGCAGACAAGTCGCATCCTTGGATCTTTTCCCTTTTTAAGGAGGGGACATGAACGAGGTCCTGCAGGAAGACTGTGGTTGGAGCGGTGGGTACTAGACGCCCACATCGCGACAGAAGGCTAGCGCACAATTATTAAATAGTACGCTGGCAACTAGAGAGGGTGCATGGATGAACAATCCATGCACCCTTTTGATAGTATGTGGTTATGATCGATAGTCATTGCCACCTTGCCGATAAACAATTCGCCGATGACCTCGACGCCGTCATCGCCCGTGCCGCTGCCGCCGGCGCCACGCAGATGGTCTGCATCGGCGATTCAATCACGGAGTCGGAGGCCTGCATCCGGATCGCCACACGATTCGAGAATCTCTTCTGCACGGTGGGCGTCCACCCGCACAACGCAAAGGACTGGCAGCCTGGGGACGCCGACCGGCTGCGCACGCTCGCACGTTCTAGCCCGAAGGTCCGTGCAATCGGCGAGATCGGCCTCGATTACCACTACGATTTCTCGCCGCGGGAGACCCAGCGATTGATCTTTGAGGAGCAGCTCGCCGTCGCCGCGGAGCTGGACCTGCCCGTCGTCATCCACAATCGCGAATCAACCGGCGACCTGCGGGCGATCATCGAGAGGGTGAAACTTCGCAAACTTGTCCTGCACTGCTGTACGGAAAATTGGGAAGACGTCTCCTGGCTGATCGAACAAGGCCACCTTCTCTCCTTCACCGGCATCGCAACGTATCCGCATGCCGGAGATATCCGGGAGACGATCCGGCAATGTCCGCTCGGTCAGATGATGATTGAAACCGACGCACCGTATTTGGCACCCATCCCGCATCGCGGGAAGAGGAACGAGCCGGCGTTCGTGGTGGAGGTGGCGAGGAAGATCGCGGAGATCAAAGAAGTTTCGCTGCAAGAAGTCGATGAAACGACGACGCGCAACGCAGCCGGGTTTTTTGCTCTGCCAAAGGGGTAGCCGGGCACGCGCGGCGTGTGTAGCATGTGCCTCCACTCATGGCACGTTCGAAAGCAGTACCGGCATACGAAAGGAGCATCCTCGCTGCGCTCGCCAGGGGCGAGATCGAGGGGGTGGAACGGGATCTCGGCAGCAAGCTGAATGAAAAAGGGATTCAGAATCTTCCATCGCAGCTGGAGGGACACGACTGCGGGAATCTGGAGGAGCCGCTTGCACGTCTCATCGTTGTCACCCGTGTTGTCCGATCCGTTCTCCACGGCCTTTGCTCTGGGAACCTGGGCGCCGTTGTCCTGCTCCGCGGCAGGCTGATGCACCACTGGTCTTCGATGATGGATGCGCCGGCTTCCCGCATGCTGGCATCGACGCTGGAGGCATGGGTGGACAACACTCGAACCTTCCTCATCGAACTGGCGAAAGAGAAACCGGATCTCGAAAAAGCGCAGACATCGCTGCGCGACCTTCCGGGAAGGGTTCGCTCGGCGCTCGGAGGACTCCTGACACAGCGCCAGCGGCAATTGGAAGCGGAGACTCGCCAGACGAAACGCAGTCGGGAGGACTGGATGGCGTTGGACCGCCGCCGATTGCAATCTGACACAGCGCCGTATCGGAAGGTCCCCATCGCGGAGTCCCTTGCGCCCCCGTCCGCGAAAAGAGCACAGCCGCGGCAGCCGAGGAAAGCTCGTGCCGTTCCGACCAGCCATCCAGAGCCCACGGCGGCGGCAGCCCCTGCCACCGAAAGTGCGCCCCCCACGCAACAGGATGAGTCCATCGACATCAACAGAAACGACGCACCGGCATCCGGCATGGGTGCGCCTCCGCCCGCCAAAGAAGAGACGTCCAATGCAATGTCTGTGCAGGAGTATGAGGATTTGAAGGCGAGACTGCGGAGAGAGGGCCAGATTCTCTGAATTCACAGGCCGGAGCCAATCGACGCGGCAGACAATTGGCCTAGCTCTGCGGAGCGGGGCGTGATAGACAAGATCCGCTCGTGCTGCGATCGATGATTTCTGCCACCAACGGGCGCTCGTAGCTCAACTGGCCTAGCTCTGCGGATCGGGGCGTGATAGACAAGATCCGCTCGTGCTGCGATCGATGATTTCTGCCACCAACGGGCGCTCGTAGCTCAACTGGATAGAGCGTCGGCCTCCGAAGCCGAAGGTTGTGGGTTCAAATCCCGCCGAGCGCACCATGAACCAGAACGCCGCAGCGCTGCGGCGCTTTTTTAATGCGGCATTCGGTTCATGGCACCGCCAGTAGAGCACATGCGAGGCTGTTCTGGTTCATGCCCTGTACCGGAGCGCAGCGACTGGTACAGGGCTATGAACGACCGCCCCCTCGACCAAACATCTGAACATGGAACTAATTCTTGACTGTTGGCAGGAATTTGCTTAAAAGATTTCATCCCCCACCTCATCCTCCTCCGCCACGGCAAGACGGAGATCAACCTCGTCAATGAGGGATCGGAGGATGCGTATGTCATTGGCGTACCGCCCAGGCAAGAAATATGGTACAATAGACAGATGTATGGGCGGAGAAACATCCACTGACAAACCACATCGGGCAGATCCTCTCCCGTCTCCCCCAGAGAGGCTCCGGGATGCAGTCAATGGTGACAAGCACGATGCCCCGACGCTTGAACGTAAGGACAAGAAGGATCAGGTCGAGCACGGCATTCACGAACGATTGGCGGGCCTCATGCACGCGCCAACCGACGAGATCAATCACCATGGCATCACCCTGTCGAAGGCGTTGGATCAGGTGCAAGAACAGCGGCAAGCGATGGAGCCCTCGACAATCATGCACGAGGCCATCGCCAGACGCGACTGGGTGACGGTAGTGAAAGTGGCGTGGCAGATGCTCTTCCGCCCATCGACCGAACGGCAGGGGCTGGGATTCCTGGTCGGCGACGGCCTGAAGAATATCAACGATCAGCAGAAAGCCGCTCTCCTGCGGCAGATGGACGGCATGGACCCGAAAGGATGGAAGGACCGGATGAAGATTTCCCTCATCCGCGGGGAAACAGAGAGGGCGCTCCATCGCGGCGGCTACGATCCCGTCGAAGCGGCGGACATCAAGGAGACGGTGAAGGTCGAGGACAAAAACATCACCGTCCGTGGCCTGATCACCCGGAGGAGTGCGGGACCCGAATCGACGCATGTACTGGATGCCCTGGACAAGGGGGACATCATCGGCGCCCTGCCGCTCGACGCCGTGCTCCCGCAGGGATGCTACGTGTCGTTCGACAAGAATGGATTTCCGATCCACGTTTCACCCGATCAGCGTGAACAGGCGAAGAAGGTTCGTCTCTATCTCCGCAAGCGGGAAAACCAGAGCGGACCCGATGACGTGAACGCCCGCATCGAGTTCCTGCAGGGACGCCTGCGGGACGGGGACATCATCTTCATGAGCAAAGGAGGGAGGGAAACAACGGTGGAGAAAATGTTCTCGCTCTTTGGTCGTGCGACACAGTCCAAAAACAAGGAACAGACAGAGTTTCACGCCGTTCATGTGGGCTTCGTGAAGAACGGCAACATCGTCCACATCCGGGCCCGGGGACGTCAGGAGCACACGTTGGACGATTTGGTCAAGAGAGAGGGGTACACTACGCTCTCAGTTGGCAGGTTGCCAGACCCCCGCCAAGCCACCGCGCTCCTGAGGGCCGCGGATGCATACAGCATCGATAGGCAGCACTACAACGTCGTCGGAGCTGTGCAGAGGGCCAGCCGGTGGACACGCGAGAACGTACAGAAGGTGGTGCCATCCGGATTGGCGAATGCGGAAATTTCCACTGACAAGTCTTGCATCTGCACCGATCCGGTCAAGCGTGGTCTGGAGCAAGCGGGCATGCAGGGCCTCAAGGACGGATCCGCGCTCGAATTCTTCGAACGCCTCCCCATCGCCTACTCCGTCGACTTCCACTGAGCGCGAACGCTATGCTCCCCGCATGAAGGTCGCACTGGTCCACGAACTCCTCACCATGCGCGGGGGCGCCGAGAAGGTTCTGCGGATCCTGGCAGAGATGTTTCCGGATGCGCCCATCTACACGCTCCTCTACGACGAAGCAAAGCTCGGCGGCTGGTTTCCCCGGAACCGCGTGCGGACGAGCGTCCTTCAGCCGTGGATCCGGTTCACGACGAATCATCACTTCTTTCTCCGGCATTTCCCCGCCGCGGTTGAAGCCTGGGATTTTTCCGACTTCGACCTCGTCATCTCCACGTCCTCCGCCTTCGCCCACGGCATCATCACGAACGGGAAGCCGAAGCACCTCTGCTACGTCCACTCCCCCGCCCGCTACCTGTGGGACCGCACGCACGATGTGCTCGGGCAGGCGGGAAACGGTTTACTCGGACCATGGAAGCGATCGTATCTCTCCCGGACATTCCACAAGCTCCGCATCTGGGACAGCGAAGCCGCCGACCGGCCGGACATGCTGCTGGCGGCGTCGAAGGAGGTGCAGCGGAGGATTGAATTGTATTGGCGGCGGGAGAGCGAGGTGGTGTACCCGCCGATTGATGATGTGTGGTTCGCATCGCGACCAACCAACGGGGCGAGCCCTGGCTCGCCCCTGCGGGGGGAAACGGAAAAATATTTTTTGATTGTTTCGACTTTGGTTGGGTATAAACGCATCGATCTGGCCATCGACGCATGCAATCACCTGAAACTCCCCCTCAAGATCGCCGGCGAAGGGCCGGCTCGCGCCGCACTCGAGAGCAGAGCGGGTCCGACGGTCAAATTCCTCGGCTACCAATCGATCGAAAGCCTGCGAAAGCTGTACGCAGGCGCAGAAGCGACCATCTTCCCGGGCGACGAGGACTTCGGCCTGGTCCCGGTGGAGTCCATGGCCTGCGGCACGCCGGTCATCGCGTGGCGGGGCGGCGGGGCGCTCGAGACGGTTCTCGAGGGGAAGACGGGAGCATTCTTCGGCGAGGCGGCGGCGGCATCGCTTGCGACGGTACTGGGGACACTCGATCCATCATCATTCGATCCGGAGTCATGCCGTACGCAGGCGGAACGATTCTCCCGTGCGTCGTTCGCTGCCGGCATCCGCGACGGCGTGGCGCGGGTGATGGCCTGACCCCAACGCTTCGCTGCGACGATGCCCGCGGGCGGGCGTCAGCGCAGCGTGCCTGGGGCAATCGAACGCTGAAGATCTCGAAAAGGACCATGGCCGAAGCCATGATCCGGGTTCCCGGGCGCTCAGTGATCCCATGTTCCGGTTCTCGTATCCAGATCGAACTCCAGCCTGTGTGTTCCGGGCTTGAATTTCCTCTCTCCCCGGATTTCTACCTCCACCACATTCTTGAACTTCTTCCCCCTGCCACCCTTCCGGATGGCACAGACGACGCCGACCAGCTTGCTCCCTCCTTCAAGTTCAAGGGTTATCTTGGAACCCCGCATGAAGGAATTGAACAGGGAGAGATAGCTCATGCTCCCCACTGTCCCGACGATCTTTGTGACCATGTTGCGACCCTTTCAAGGAACCATCGTGACTGAGAGTGCAGTCACGGCACACGCCGCCTTCCGGCGGTCCTCTCCATGCGGAGATTGAGGTGATTTTACAACTTTATTCCTATAAATCAATAGAGCCAAAAAGTCGTCCCTGGGCACCCTCCGGCAGCTGCCTCCCCAGCTTCTCGTACGTCTTCTTCGTCGCCATCCGTCCCTTGGGCGTCCGCTGGAGGAAGCCCTGCTGCAGCAGGTACGGCTCGTGCACGTCTTCGATCGTCTCCTCTTCCTCAGCGAGAATCGCAGCGATGGTGGAGAGACCCACGGGCCCGCCCTGGAACGTGTCGACGATGGCGGTGAGGATGGTGCGGTCGACGGCATCGAGGCCGTCTTCATCGATCTCGAACGCATGGAGGATGGATTCGACGGCGGACAGATCGATGGTGGTGATGCCGCGCACCTGCACGAAGTCGCGCACCCCGCGGACGAGCCGGTTGCCGACCCGCGGCGTGGCGCGGCTGCTGAGGGCGATGCGGTGCGCGGCATCCTTGTCCATGGACACCTCGAGCAATCCGGCTGACCGCTCCACAATCCGCTCCATTTCACCGAGCTCGTAGAAGGCCAGCCGGAACTGGTTGATGAAGCGGTCCCGGAGCGGCGCGCTCATCGCACCGGCTTTGGTGGTGGCACCGACGAGCGTGAAGGGCTTGATGTTGATGCGCATGGAGCGGGCCGTGGGCCCCTTGCCGATCACCAGATTGAGCGCGTACTCCTCCATGGCCCCGTAGAGCATCTCCTCCACCACCGGGCGCAACCGGTGGATCTCGTCGATGAACAGCACATCGCCCTGGTGGAGGTTACTGAGGATCGACGCCAGGTCGCCGGGCTTCTCCAGCGCCGGGCCGCTGGTGGTGCGGATCTGTGCCCCCATTTCCCGCGCGAGAATGCACGCGAGCGTGGTCTTGCCCAGACCCGGCGGGCCGTGGAGGAGCGTGTGGCCGAGCGGCTCGCTGCGCGCCTTGGCCGCATCGATATGCATCAGCAGGTGCGACTTGATCTTCCTCTGTCCGATGTACTCGCTGAGCACGCGCGGCCGCAGCGCGGAATCGATGGCCGCCGTGTCGGCCGGTCCCGGCGACGTTTCGACGAGTGTCGCCGCTCTCTGAGTGCGCTGAACGGTCATGGAGTTTGATCCTACCAGATACGCTATAATAGCCACCAATGTCTGTCCGCAAAAAACTCCTCGTATCCGGCGGCCTCCTCACCGCCCTCGTCGTCCTGGGCGCAACGGACGCCTACGTGAATGGCAGGTCGTACTGGGTGCCGCAACAGTCGACGCTCCTGGCCGACGCGCAGATGGACATGCAACAAGGCGTGCGGCCGCAGCACCGCCAGGATGCGGCGCTCATCATCCGCACCCTCGGCCTCACCACAGAGACGCCGCGCGAGCAGAGCATCCTGCGGCGGATCATCCCGCCGGAGCGGCCGACCACGGAGTGGATCCTGCTGAAGAATGGTGACCGCGTGGGCTTCCTCGCGTTCACGGAATCGGCGGACGTGAAGGTGTACTACGTCGCGGTCAAGGAGGCGTTGCACGCGTCGTTCTCCCCCTCCCTCTCCGGACTGGTGGACGAGACGCAGTCACCGGACGGGAGCCCGGTGCGGAACCTCCTCCGCTTCTATGACCCCGCAATCAGCACCGAGACCGTCGCCTTCGTCCGCGTGCGTCAGCATCTCTACGAATTTCACTTCGCGGATGGCAGGAGCGAAGTGATGGAGGGAGTGATACGGAAGTTGACGGAGTAGAGGAAGACACGTACAGTCCCTCGGCTATGGCCAAGACAGTCAAGAAAGTGATCAAAGTGATGGCACGCGGCGGGCAGGCCAACCCCGCCCCCCCCATCGGTCCCGCCCTCGGGCAGGCCGGCGTGGATATCAGCGGCTTCTGCACCAAGTTCAACGAGCAGACGAAGGGCATGATGGGACAGCTCCTGCCGGTCCAGATCACCGTGTACGATGACCGCAGCTTCAGCTTCGTAGTCAAGCAACCGGCCGTCAGCACCCTCATCAAAGCGGAGCTGAAGATCGAATCCGGCAGCGGCGAACCGAACAAGACGAAGGTGGGGAAGTTGAGCAAAGCGCAAGTCCGCAAGATCGCGGAGCGCAAGATGCCCGACCTGAACGCGAACGACATCGAGGCGGCCGAGAAGACCGTGATGGGCACGGCGCGGAGCATGGGAGTGACGGTTGAATCCTCATAAGATTGTCTGTTCTGCAACGACAAATACGTGCGTACAGGACACGCGCAGTCGTACCATACCCTCCAACCTTCCTCTGCATCCATGACGGAACTCGGTTGGACGCTCTTCCATCCCGCAGGGATGCTGACGATCGGCTTGATCCCTGTGGCGGTGCTGCAGGTATTCGCGCTGATCTTCCTCCCCAGCCTGCTCGCGCCGGGGTCCAAGCCGGCTGAGACGGGGCGGGCCATTTACTGCTACCTGATGCAGACACTGGGCATACTTCTGATGAGTGCGAGCGGCATGCCCACGGTCTACGCGGTGCTCACGGGAACACAGCTGAGTGGCAATGTGTACCTGGCCCTTCTCATGGTCTTCCTGGCCGGCGGCCTCACCTTCCTCCTGCACGAACACAAAGCGCTGCTGGTAGAACCGGCCTCCCGCACCGTGCCGCATGCCATCTACTGGTACACGTGGAAATCCATCGGCTACGTCGTTGCGGTGAGTGCCGCCCTGTCGCTGCTCCTCACCATGCTCCTGCTGTCACCAGACCTGCCGTTCCAGTGGTGGGTGCTCCCGTCCATCCTGCTGCTGTACGGCCTCCTGCTGTCCTGGTGCACCCGCTCGACCGGGGAGGACGCAGCGCATTTCAATCGTGCGCCAATGAAGACTCCCCCTGTTCCCCCCATCCATCCGCTGAAGGTGGTGAGCAAGTCTCCCGTCCCCGCTACAAAAACAGCGAAGAAGCCGAAGTCGGGGAGAGTGAAGGGATCGATGGATCAGGTGATGAAAGCACTCTGACAAACTTGTTAGCTTCTTAGCTTTTTAGCTTACTAGCTTTGCCCTGATTACTATTGTCCAGCATTGGAGTGCAACAGATGAAAGCTAGTAAGCTAAAAAGCTAAGAAGCTAACAAGGGCCTTGCAAAAGAATGGAAACAAGTCAAAATGAGGGTCCGTGGAAGCTCACTTGAGCGATTGAACCACGCCTGCCTGCCGTCAGGCAGGTTCCCCCCCCCCTCATCTCATGTCGACGAAGAACACGAACCCCGTCGCCCGGAAACACGGAAAGAAGTACGCCGATAAGAAGGCGCTCGTGACAAAGCCCATCTACCCGGTGGCGGAAGCCATGGAGCTGCTGCCGCAACTCTCGGCCTCCACGTTCGACGGCACGGCCGAAGTCCACATCCGCATCAACGCGGACACCACCCAGGCCGACCAGCTGGTCCGCACCACCGTGAACCTGCCCCACGGCACAGGCAAGACGGTGCGGGTGGCCGCGTTCGTGCCGGATGATCTGATCGACGACGCCAAGAAGGCGGGAGCCGTGCGGGCCGGCAACGAGGATCTGATCAAGGAGATCGCCGACGGCACCATCGACTTCGACATCGCCGTCGCCGTTCCCCGCCTGATGAAGGACCTGGGAAAGATCGCCAAGACCCTGGGGCAGAAAGGCCTGATGCCATCCCCCAAATCCGGCACCGTGACCGAGAAAGTCGTAGAGGCGATCGAGGAGCTCAAGAAAGGCCGCATCGAGTGCCGCATGGACAAGCAGGGCATCATCCACACCGTGTTCGGCAAGATCTCGTTCGGTTCCCGCAAGCTGGAAGAGAACCTGAATGCTCTCACCCAGGCCATCCAGGACGCCCGTCCCAGCGGCATCAAGGGCGAGTACATCCTGTCGGTCTATGTCTCGCCGACGATGGGACCGGGGGTGAAGGTGCAGCTGTGAGTACTTGCCAGATGGACACGTACAGTATATATTCTCATTCCTATGGAGCACGCTCGCACCCCACAGGAAATGGCCGAGGCTCGCAGCCGATTCGTGGAACAGTACCGCAATGCGTTCACTGCTGCGTGCAGCCCGTCCCGGGCAGACATCGAGGAGACATTCGTCGCCGCATGTGGCGGTGAAGGCGCACCGTCATCGCGTTTGCACCCATTGTGGGTCTTTTTCCGGTGTGCGATCGATCAGGGCACGCCGCTGAACTGGTTCCTGGGAGATGCGCTCGGGCTCGTGATGCCTCTGCAGCAGCCAAATCTGAACTCCATCGAACGACTCAGACACCTCATTTTTTCGTCTTTCCGGTTCCATAGCTGATTGGCCATCAATGTGGACCGCCCTTATCCCGTCTGCCGGATCACCTCATCGACGTCCGGTGTGCCGTATTCCCATTCCAGATCGACACCCACCCACTCCTGGGCCGGCTTTCCCCATTTGCGCAGTTCCCGACGTACATCTTCATCGCGGGCAAACAGAATCCACTGCAGGAAGCGGCCCTGCCGCATGATGCGCTTCGCCATCCGTGGAAATAAGGCATTCCATTCGCACGTACCCTTCCGGTAGACCGGATAGAGCGCGGGATTCCGGAATGCCACTGCCTCCGCGTCAGGCTCCGTTGGGCCGCAACGAGGCTCCATGTGCATAGTGTATGCCAGAACACGCTCGCAAGAAGCAGATCGGTGTCTCACCCGCACAGAATGGCCTGGGCATCGGCCAATCTCTCCACCTGCATCAGCTGCATCCGCATCGCCGACGCCCCGTCGAAGCCTTTGACGTAACTCGACAGATGTCGGCGCATCTCGAGCATTCCCCTCCGTTCGCCCTTGATCCGTACGGCCAATGCGCAGTGTTCCAAAATGAATGGAATTTTGTCATGGAACGACAGCGGGGCGACCGTCGCGATCGCCGTTCCCCCGGTAGTGACGCGCGGCCTGTGGTGAGCCGTGTCGAACCAATCGCGCGTCTCTACCGCCGCGACCGTAGAACGTTTGAGGGCATCAACAATTTCCGCCATCACCCACGGGTTCCCGAACGTCCCCCGCCCGACCATCACCCCGTCCAGATTGCCTATCTTCGCCACCGCATCGGCTGCCGACGCGATGTCCCCGTTGCCGATCACCGGCACGGACACGTGCTTCTTGAGCTCGTAGATGGGCTGCCAATCCGCCTTGCCGGTGAACTTGTCGCAGTAGCGGCGACCATGGATGGCGAGCGCATCCGCACCGGCTTCGACCAGCTTCTGACAGAACGGGATGAGCGTATCCGGCGTGTCCCACCCCAGCCGCGTCTTCACGCTCACGGAAATGTTCACAGCCTTCTTGGTGGCATGCACGAGCTCCGCCGCAAGCTCGGGCTGACGAATGAGTGACGACCCGTGACAGGAGGAGACGACCTTCGCCGCCGGACAACCCATATTGATGTCGATGCCGTCGGCCCCCAGATCCTCGACGATCTTCGCCGCCGTGAGGAAGTGGTGCGGATCCTTGCCGAAGACTTGTACGATGAACGGCCGCTCGAGAGACGGATCGAAGCTGAGCAGCTCCATCGTCTTCCTTGCACCGTAGTGAATGGCGTCGGTGCTGAGGAATTCTGTATACACGATCACCTCCGGCGCGATCTTCTTGATCAGCTGCCGGTACGAGGCGTCGGTGACCCCCGCCATGGGAGCGAGCGCGACGATGGGCCGGGGGGCGGTCAGCCAGGAGAAGTGCATTACGTACATTGTAACATTCATGGGTCGCGGCAATGGAGCCCCACCTCCACTTGCCGCAAGATACTGCCTGCCATGCCAGATGTGCTCCTCCGCATCGTCATTCCCATCGTCCTCGCTGCCATCCCGGTGGGCTCCATGCCGCAACCGGCCCTCATCCCGCCCTCCGGCAGGATCGGCAACTGCAGCTTCATCACCGGCGAATTCCACTTCCCCTGCATCCCCCTCTACCTTGCCTACCTCATCCAGCTCTTCTTCGGGTTCACCGGAGCGATCTTCCTCGCACAGATCATCTGGGCCGGCTACCTCATCGCCTTCGGCGCGGTGACCGGGGACAAGGAGGCAGGGAAGAAACGTCTGACATCGGCGATCATCGGCTTCATCGTGTCGGTCCTGGCGTTCGTCATCGTGGACCTGGTGGTGGCGACGGTCACCTGAGCCAGGATCGGGTTCGGTTTTGGGTTCGAAAATTCTTTTCGATGCGTCCCGCGGGAAACCCAATCTGAACCCGAACCCGAACCCGCGTAAATCGAAAGTAGAGGCGCACAGCAGGTATAATAAAGTACATGTCCTCCAAGAAAGATAAGGAGCCCAAAGGGACCTTCACTTCCTTCCGCATCATCGGCGAAAAGGCGCAGAAGCTGCTGCGACGTGCGCGGGAAATGAACCGGAAGGAACTGGTGGACCGATCCCCCGCCGTCCTGCCAAGCAGCGCCGCCCCGGAGCAGGAGGTTCTGGTCCATCTGTCGCTGAGGAGCGTGATCAAAGCCACATTCGCGGTCCTGGCCGTGGCGTGCGGCGTGTTCCTGGTCTACTTGCTGCAGGACAAAATCGTCCTCTTCTTCCTGGCGCTCTTCGTCGCCGCCATCCTGGACCCGGGCGTGAAGGCGATGAAGCGTGCGGGGATTCCCCGGGGCATCGGCATCCTGATCCATTACTTCGTCGGCCTGGCGCTCCTCCTCTTCCTGCTCATCTCCCTCATCCCGATCCTCGCCGACCAGATTATCGAAATTGCGCGCCTGATCAGCGACCAGGCGAACATCTTCCTCGCCAATCCGCGCATCGAGCTGCCCCTCATCACGGCAGAGGCGAACCTGAAACTCACAGCACTGGTGCAGTCCAGTCTCCAGCAGCTGTCCATCACGCAGTTCACGGATGCCCTGCAGCAGTTTGGCCAGAGCATGGCTACCACCGCCCAGGGGGGTCTCCTGCTCGCCGCTCATTTCGCCGGCTCGCTCCTCAACTTCTTCTTCAACCTCGTCCTGGTGCTCGTCCTGGCCTTCTTCCTGCAGATCGAGAAAGAACATCTGACGGGGTGGCTGCGCGGCTTCGTGCCGTGGCACCTGCGGCCATACCTGGATGACAAATCGGAGGTGATTCACTTCAAGCTCGGCCAGTGGGCCCGCGGACAGCTGGTTCTGTGTCTCGCAATCGGCTTCCTGGTCTACCTGGCACTCGTGATCCTCCGGATGCCCTACGCCCTCACCCTCGGCATCCTCGCCGGATTCACGGAATTCATCCCCTACATCGGTCCCTTCATCGCGGCGGTCCCGGCCATCCTCATCGGCATGACGCAGCACGGGCTCCTGTGGGGATTGGTCATCGCCGGCGTCTACTACATCGTGCAATGGTGCGAAAATAACCTCCTCGTCCCGCTCATCATGAAGCGCGCCGTGGGCCTGTCCGCCACGTCCATCCTGTTCGCGATGCTCGTCGGCGTCAGTTTCCCGCAGATCATCCATCCGGTCCTGGGCATTGTGCTCAGCATCCCCGTCACGACGATCATCGTGCTGTTCCTGGAGGATTGGCGGAATCTCCGGACGGGACGGGTGCGGGTGGAGGAATGAGAGGGAGTGTGCCCCGCTGATCAAAAATTGTAGACTTTCATCGACCACACCATCCGGTGCTCCGGCTGTCACTGTACTCAGGCGGTTTTTGCGATACAATGGTATGAAGACTGTCGACAATTATCACTTGATCTAGTAGACTGATAATCCCCATCCGATTCCCGCTTCCCTCCTCCCTTGAATCATGCATCCGTTTGATCGCTTCACCCCCAATGCCAAGCTCGCGCTGCAGATCGCCGAGCAGGAAGCGAAGAACATGAAGAGTCCGTACATCGGAACGGAGCATCTCTTGATCGGTCTCCTGAGTATCCCCAAGTCGCTCGGCTTCTCCATCTTCACGGGAGCCGGCGTGACGCAGGAGAACGTACGGCTTCTGCTCAAGGCCATGAAGACGACGAATATCGAGGGCCAGCACGTGAAGCACGGGCTCAGCACCTTCCTCCACACCGTCATCGAGCAGGCCGTGGTGACAGCGCACAAGTTCCGCCACGCGAACGTGGGGACCGAACACCTGCTCCATTCCCTCGTCTCCACCGGCAAGAACGCGGCGACGCTCATCCTGGAGAACATGCAGGTGGATCCGGAGGATCTGCGCCTGCGCGTGGAGGAGATGTTCGGGCAGATCAACCAGTTCAAGAATCAGAACCGCAACCTGGAACAGTCATTGGAGGCCTTCTTCAGCGGTCTCCAGGGCGTCATCGTCGGCATGCAGCCTCAGGGGGGCGAGAGCCCGGAGGGCGCAAAGCGCCGCAAGGGGGATGGGAAGAGCAAGACGCCGGTGCTCGACTACTTCACGGACGATCTGGTGGCCAGGGTGAAGGAGAAGAAGATCGATCCGATCATCGGCCGCGACGAGGAGATTGAGCGGCTCATCCGCATTCTGAACCGCAAGACCAAGAACAACCCCGTTCTCATCGGCGAGCCGGGCGTGGGCAAGACCGCCATCGTCGAGGGTCTCGCGCAGCGCATCGCCGGCGGCACGGTGCCGGACTCGCTCAAGAGCAAACGGCTCCTCGTCCTCAACATGGGCTCGCTGGTCGCCGGGACCAAGTACCGGGGCGAGTTCGAGCAGCGCTTCGACGACATCATCAAGGAAGCAGCCAAGAGTAACAACGAGATCATCCTGTTCATCGACGAGATGCACACCGTCGTGGGAGCCGGCTCGGCCGAAGGCTCGCTCGACGCCGCGAACATCCTCAAACCCGCGCTCAGCCGCGGGTCGCTCCGCGTCATCGGCGCGACGACGGTGGACGAGTACCGGACGGTCGAGAAGGACCGGGCGCTGGAACGCCGGTTCCAGTCCATCATGGTGAACGAGCCTACGGTGCCGGATGCGATTCAGATCATGCACGGCATCAAGGAGAGCTTCGAGCAGTTCCATCACCTCGCCATCTCCGACGAAGCCATCGAGGCGGCGGTGCACCTGAGCAAGCGGTACATCACCGAGCGCTACCTGCCGGACAAAGCCATCGACGTGCTGGACGAGGCATCTGCCGGCAAGAGCCTGCAGCACGCCAGCACCGCGCCGGAGGTGAAGAAGACCGAGGAAAAGCTGGAGCAGCTCCTGCGCAAACAGCAGGAGGCGGTCAAGGAGCAGAAGTACCACCTGGCTCTGCGGCTCAAGCAGGAGCAACAGTCGCTCAAGGACAAGCTCGATCAGCTGAAGAGCGCCGAGGACGGCGACCGCCGCACGCCCGTGCAGATCAACGCCGACGACATCGCGCAGGTGATCGCCCGCATGACCGGCATCCCGGTGATGAAACTGATGAAATCCGAAGCCAAGCGGCTGGCGAACATGGAGGCGGTCCTCCGGAAGTCCATCGTCGGGCAGGATGAGGCGATCAAGAAGGTGGCCCGGGCCATCCGCCGCAGCCGGGTCGGTATCAGCGATCAGCGTCGCCCCATCGGCTCGTTCCTGTTCCTGGGACCGACGGGGGTGGGGAAGACCGAGCTCGTCCGCACCATCGCGCGAGAAGTGTTCAACCGCGAGGACGCGCTCGTGAAGATCGACATGTCCGAGTTCATGGAACGGCACAACGTTTCCCGCCTCGTCGGCACCACCGCCGGCTACGTGGGGTACGAGGAAGGCGGCCAGTTGACGGAAGCGGTCCGCCGCAAGCCCTATTCCGTGGTCCTGTTCGACGAGGTGGAGAAGGCCCACCCGGAGTTCTTCAACGTGCTGCTGCAGATTCTGGAGGACGGCATCCTGACCGACGGGCAGGGAAAGATGGTGGACTTCACCAATACGATCATCGTGATGACGAGTAATATCGGCGCCGAGAAGCTCACCAAGCAAGCCGCCAAGATCGGCTTCAAGCTGGAGGAGGAAGCAAGAGCGGAGGAGACGGAGTACGAGGAGAAGTGCAAGGAGGTGATCGCGGAACTCAAGGAGCACCTGCGGCCGGAGTTCCTCAACCGCGTGGACCACATCATCGTCTTCAATGCCCTCAACCAGCTACACATCCGCAAGATCGTCCGCATGCACCTGGACAAGCTGGAAACCCGCCTGCAGGAACAGGGGTACTACCTGGACATCGAGGCGAAAGCGCTGAACCTCCTCGCGGAAGAAGGCTTCGACCCCGAGTACGGCGCGCGCCCCGTCCGCCGCGTTATTCAGGAACGCCTGGAGTCAGAAATCGCCGAACACATCCTGAAGGGCATCTTCCATCCCGGCGACGTCATCAAGATCGTCCGCAAGGGCAAGGATCAGCTGGATTTCCTCCATGGGGAACGGAAGGCCATCGCCGCCGCGACCCCCGCAGCCGGGATGCGTCTTCCCGGCGCCCGTGAGGAGGAAGAGGTGGGAGTGATGGAATAAATATGTCCCCTCGCTAAGGATACGATCCTCATACCAAGCTGCAAATGATGATCTATTCATTGCGAAGCCGTATCAGCTGCAGGATGTTGGTTTTCGGCCCTTCTGGGGACCCCTGAAATCTGCTATAATTACATGAAACTCTCATACAGAACGTCATGCCCCTCGAACCCGTCAAAATCCCCCAGAACGTCTACATCGAGGATCGGATCATCGGTCCGCTCACGCTCCGACAGATCCTCCTGTTGGCCTTGGGTGGGGGCTTCAGTTACGCGCTCTACTCTCTGCTCCTCAAGACGTACGGCCAGCTCAGCCTGACCGTGACCGTCATGGCGTGGGTGCCCGCGGTCGTGGCGGCGGCGTTCGCTCTCGTGAAGATCAATGACCTGAGCTTGTTCCGCATCTGCCTGCTCGTCGTCGAGAAGATGCACAAGCCTTCCCGCCGCACCTTCGGGCCGCGGAGGGGCGTGGAGATCAATATCCGCCTCTTCCCCAGCCAGCAGAAGAGGGCACCGGGCAAGGATCCGGCGCTGGAAGGCGAGTCGCGCAAGATCCGGGAGCTCTCCGCCATCGTCGACCAGACCTTCGAAGCGGCGGCCGCGACCGAGCAGCAGCCATCCTTGCCTGCGGTCGAGGCGACGCTGGATGGCGTCGCACCGCCGGTGAGCGCCGCCACTCCCGCAGCTCCGTCGTCGCGACCGGGGATCGTTCCCCCAGCGGACGACGCCGAAATGGAAGCGCGGGGATCGTCTGAGGAACCCCGCCCGACCTTTCCTGTCGACCCCGGCCGCGTCGCCGTGGATGGGACGAAGTCATCGGAACCCGCTCCGCTCTCGGACCTCTCCGTCTTCCGCGACATCTTCCCCACCAAGTAATGGCTGATGACAAGAAGAATACCGGCAAGGGGAAGGACACCATCCGTGCCCGCAAGAAGGGTGCATTCTCGTCCACGCAACGGTTCCTGCCCATCGCGGAGATCCGCAATGACACGATCCTACTCAAGAACGGAGGCTTGCGGGCGATCCTGACGGTCGAGGCCCTCAACTTCAACCTCAAGAGCGAAACGGAACAGCAGGGCATCGTCTCCGGCTACGAGTCGTTCGTGAACACCCTCAGTTTCCCCATCCAAATAGTCCTCCGGTCCTCCAAAATGAATATCGACCCATACCTAGAGCAGCTCCGCGCCATCGCGGAGAAGCAGAAGAATGATCTGCTGCGCCAACAGACGCTCTCCTACGCCGAGTTCATCGAGAAACTGGTGGACGTGGCCGAGATCATGCAGAAACGGTTCTACGTGGTCATCCCACACGACCAGAGCCTGCGGAAGAAGGGCGCCTTCGAGCAGTTCTTGGGCTGGATGAGCCCGGACGACTCCGCCGTGCGCGCGGCTCAGCGCCAGCGTGATTTCGCATACGGGAACAAGTTCCTGAGGGACCGCATCAACCTGGTGCAGACCGGACTGGAGAACATCGGCCTCAAGTGCCGACGGCTTGAAACCCACGAGCTCATCGAACTCTTCTACGAGATTTACAATCCCAAAACGAGCCAGGAGCAGAAACTGCCGGCCGATACCGCGCAGCTGAATATCGCGAAGAATGTGCTGTGAGAGCAAGAGTCAGAGCAGGGGCAAGGACAAACAGATCCTTCCCTTGCCCTTGCCCTTGCCCCAGCCCTAGCCCTTGCTAGGGTAAGCCCGATCCTCGTCCCGTCAGAGTCCAAGGTGAAATCGAATGAGCTTTCCCGGCGCCGTATAGGAGGCCACGTACCCCTGGTTCCGCTCGTCATCGAAGAGGACATCCCGGGCATAGAGGAGATTCTCCCCTTGCTTCGCGCCAAAAGACCCGACGCGAATGAACGTGGGGATGTGGATTTTGACGATGGCTCCGGGATTCGTACCTACGGTTGCATAGCCGTGCGTCCCATCCGGACCAACGTCGAAGACCGGTGCGTAGTCCTCCCCAGCGAAGAACGTGAGAGCGCCCACCCTCGTGAAATCGGCGAGACGGACCTTCACGATGGTGCCCGGGGTCGTGTACAGGGCCACGTAGAGAAACGATCCCCCGGGGTCCATGGCGATATCGGCCGGGCTGGACTCCCCGATGTCGAACGTGAGCGTGCTCACGACGATCAAATTATCCACACGGATTTTCAGAATTTTCGCCGGAGCACTTGATGTGGCAAGGTACAGGTACTCTTGGGCAGGATCGAGCACGGCACGCACCGCACTTCCGTACGTGGGGTAGTCGAGGGGAAGAGTGGCTTCCCGTTCCATGTCCGTCAGGCGGATTTTCACCAGCTCTGTGAGCGGCGTGAGGCTGTTCCCTATGGGTAGGTAACCGTACACACCATCCCGGTCGATCGTGATACTATTGATGTAATACTCGCCGTTCGCGAGCGTGAAGGTGCCGACGCGCGTGAAGTCCGACAGGCGGATCTTGATGACTTTGCTCGGGGTGAAGTTATTCACGACGATGACGAAGTAAGCGTATCCGCCCGCGACGTCGATAACACCATTCCGTCCGTATCCCTCGCCCGCGTCCAGTGTCATCGTGGCGACGGGTGTCAGGTCGGAGAGCCGCACCTTCACGATCTTCGCCGGCATGGTATTCAGCGACACGTACGCGTAGCCGCGAAGGGTATCGATGACGCTGCCGATTGCATAATTCTCGCCGCTGGCGAATGTGACAGCCTTGTCATAGCCAAAGGCGGGAAGCTGATCCTTCCCCACATACCGCGCGATGACCTGCACGCCGTTCCCCTCCCGGTACACGGTATACCCCAGATGATTGGGATTTGTCTCGAGAGGATCCCGCGACGGGAACGTGGCGATGTACTGCGGGACGAGGACATCGAAAGACAGGCAGCCGGAGTCCGACAGGCCGTAGGCGCAGATGCTGACTGCGCCGGCCCTGGAAGAGGGAATGCTGCTTTCATTTGGCAGCGTACCCTTGTCGATGGCGTACTGCCGTAGTGCACTCCGAAGCTCATTGGCGGTCCTCGCCCGTGCCGCATCGCGGGTGCCGGATAGCTGCCGGAGCGGATTGATGCTGATGACGACTGCCGAGAGACTGCTTATGATGCCCATGACCACGAGCAGTTCCACCAGGGTAAAACCCCGACGGATACACCAACGTTGCACACACATGAAGGAATCATAGACGTCATCGGCAGTATTCAAACATCAGGGAGACTGCAAGCTCCTTGACAGCTCCCCATCTCCAAGCCAGAATCGCCACGTCACAGAGTTGCTCGTGCGAGGGCTCTACGCATTCTGCGGTACGAACCGCATCTCCTTATTTCTTCCACTCGCACCCCGCTTCCCTATGCCCGCCGTTGCCACTGCCCGGAAAGGACACAAAGTCCCGAACCCCGTGATGGACCAGCTCCTGCGCGAGTCTCCCACCGTGCTGCGCGTGCAGCCGGGGGAACTCGTCGAAGGCTCGGTCGTCTTCCGCGGCAAGAACAAGCTGCTGCTGGATATCGGGGGCGTGGCGACCGGCATCGTGTCGGGGCGGGAATTGCGCGACTCCTTCAACACGTTCAAGGAACTGCGACTGGGAGACAAGGTGACGGCGCTGGTGTTGGAGGAGGAGAACAACGAGGGCATGATCGTGATGAGTCTGCGCATGGCCAGCCAGCAGAAGGCATGGGACCGCTTCCACCGGCTGGTGGAGACGGACGGCACCATGAAGTTCACGGCGCAGGAAGCCAACAAAGGAGGATTGCTAGCCAACATCGACGGCATCCGCACGTTCCTGCCGGTCAGCCAGTTGGCACCGGTCAATTATCCGCGGGTCAACAACGCCGATGCCAGTGAGATCATCAGCCGCCTGCAGAAGTTCGTCGGCCACACCTTCACGGTCAAGATCATCACCATGGATGAGGAGGCGGGGAAAGTGGTGGTGTCTGAGCGTGAGGCGATGGCCGAGGAGCGCGCCAAGGCGCTGGAGCACCTCAAGCCCGGCGACGTGAAGGACGGCATGGTGAGCGGCATCGTGAAGTTCGGACTCTTCGTCGCCTTCGACGGGCTCGAGGGGCTCGTCCACATCTCCGAAATCGCGTGGGGCCACGTGAAGAACCCTGCGGAGTACGCGGAAGCGGGCGACAAAGTGACGGTGAAGGTCATCGGCATCGACGGCGAGAAGCTCAGCCTGAGCATCAAACAACTGACGAAGGATCCGTGGGAGGAGATCGCCGAGCGCTACCCCGTGGGCAAGCGCGTGACGGGCACCGTCGTCCGCTTCGCCGATTACGGAGCGTTCCTGAAGCTGGAGAAGGACATTAACGGCCTCGTCCACCTCTCCGAACTCGCCCACCACAAGGTGACCGACCCCTCCGAAGTGCTCACGATCGGCCAGAAGGTGGACGCACAGGTCATCAACATCGACGTCGACGAGCGCCGGATCGGGTTGTCGGTGAAGGCGTTGAAGCCAATCGATAAGGAGACGATGGAACGGATCAAGAAGGAGAGAGAAGAGGACGAACGCAAAAAGAAAGAATCCACCCGGCAGCAGGCATCCCTGCCTGCTGCCGGCGGAGAAGCCGCCGGGGAAACAGCCACGTCAGAGGAACCCCGCAGCCGGGATTCCAGTAACCGCGATTCCGAAATCGCGGCGGGCGGCGCCACAAGCGCCGAAACGGAGGTATCAATCGCCAAAACCACCCCAAGCACCCAAGCCGGGGCGGACAAGCAATTGGTCGCCTCCAAAACCGGCAAGAAGTACTACCCCGCCGGCTCCTCTGCCGGCCAGAAAATCAAGGAGCAGAACCGGGTGTACTTCAAGGATGCCACGGAGGCGGAGGCGGCGGGATATACTGCGTAAGGATACCGAGGAGTCCGATGATACCGACGATCCCGAGGAGCAACGGCTATTCCTCGGACTCGTCGGATTCTTCGGTACTTCGGAATCCTCCGTCATACCGTGAACATCTGCTCGCTCATGAAATGCACATGCAGGTACGGCACTTCCTGCCCGCCTTCTTTCCCGACGTGAAAGGTCAGCTTGTACCCCCGAATCCCCTTCTCCGCCGCAAACCTCTGCGCCTTCAGGATCAGCATCCCCGGCAGGTGTGCCGTCTCCGGCGTGATCGCTGCAATCGATTCGACGAAGTGCTTGGGAATGAAGAGCAGGTGCGTGGGAGCTTTCGGATGAATGTCCTTGAACGCGAGCACCTCTTCATCCTCGTAGACGATGGTCGAGGGGAGTTCCTTGTCCCGAATTTGATGGAAGATGGTGCGTTCCACGCCGGGACTATACGCCGCCGCCAGATGGCGAATAATTGACTTAATAGCCAAAAAGGAGGAAAATAGGGCAAATGGCTCCCCTCTCTCCTGAGAAAGGCCTTTCCACCAAACTGACCGTTACCGAGGGTCCGAAGCTGATCGTGCAGCAGCCGCAGAAGCTGGCGGAGCTGGGGCAGCTACTGGATACCATCGACGCCTTCAGCAACCGCGTGAGCGAACGGTCGTCCGAAGACCGGTCCACCGACATGGGTGGCGGCACTTCCGGCACCGCAGGACAGGGCACGCAAGGCGCGCAGATTTCGCCGCGCGATCAGGCCATTAAGAATATGCCGGAATCGGCGCTTGTGCTGCGTCAGGAACTCGATCATCACATCGAGAAGGAGATCAAGCGCCTGGAGCGCGACGCCGATATGCTCGCCAGCCACGCGTCCCGCCCTGGCGCCGCCTACAAGCTCAATCACCTCTACGCCCGCATCCGGCGGCTGCGGAGTCTGATGCACGAACTGGTGGAGGCGGCTGTGGATCTGCTGAGGAGACTGTATATTCGAGTGTTTATTGATAAGCAGCCAGTACTTTAACGTTCACATGGATGCCCCTCGAGCCGCGGGTAGAAAACCCGCTCTCATGGTTCTTTATTTTTTCCAATGAGAGCGCCTTTTCTAGGCGCGGCCCGAGGCAATATATCGACCATCATCATTTCGGCCTTACCTGTTCCATTCGCACCGACACCCTCGCTACAAAATCCCCCACCAGCGGCACCCATTGCACCTCCTTGAGCATCGAAAGAAGCAGCGGAACCACAATGGCCACAGCCGTGAGTGCGCCCAAGCCGGATACAATCCCTTTGACGTACGTGAAGAGGAGATGCCTGCCCGGCTGGAAGAACAGATCGTACTCGCGCGGGATCTGCTCGATGGTGCCCGTCAGCCTGTCCATCGACTTGGTCAGCGGATCCGGCGGGACTTTCGCGGGCGGCATGGTGAGAATGGAATTCAATCCTTTCTTTCCGCCTTCACGTTCCTGCGGTGCTTCTTGCTCTCCACGTGCTCCATGATCCACGTCAGGATCTGGTCTGCCATCGAGATCGGCTTGAGGATGACCGCTTCCACCTGCGCCGTGATGTCCTCCACCCGCCGCAGAACCTTGCGCAGATCGACCATGATGAAGAGCGCATGGTACAGAACCACGATGATCATCACCGCCACGATGATGTAGAGGAACATGAGAATATCCGGCATCAAGAGCGTCATACGCGATTGAAAATGGTACCATGATGCTACTCTACTGGCTGCACCAGCTGCAATTCACGCTCTCTCATTTGATGGTCCGGCATGCGGCACTGTTTCTGTGGCATCTCCCAAGACGCGCGCTGGTTGCACTCATCAGCGTGTATCAGCAGACCCTATCGCCCGATCACGGACCATTGAAGCGACTCCATCTGTACGGCTACTGTCGGCATGAGCCAACGTGCTCGGCGTACGCAAAGAATGTGATAGAGACACGCGGGGCCGTTATCGGATGCCTGCTCACGATGAAGCGGCTGCTTGGTTGTCACCCGTGGCGCAAGCCGGACGCGGACCGGATCATGCGAGTGAGCTACCTCAAAAGCTCATCAGCGGGTTCAAAATAGACCGACCAGTTCCTGATCGTCTCACGCCAGTCGCCCGATCTGTCGCATGTACCGCAGGATTTCCACGTACGACCGCAGCATCCCGGTCTCATAGTACGGGATCTGCCGCGCGGCGCAGAAGTCCTTGATGATCGTCCGGGCTTTGCGGAGCCTGCTGCGGGGCATCGTCGGGAACAGGTGGTGCTCGATCTGGAAATTGAGCCCGCCGTACCAGAAGTCGATGAGGGGATTGCTGCGGACGTTGCGGGCGGTGAGCACCTGTTCACGCAGAAAGTCGATCTGGGCATCCTTCTCCAGCACCGGCATGCCCTTGTGGTTGGGGGCGAACACGAGCCCCAGGTACAGCCCGAAGAGCGCCTGGTGCGCCAGGATGAAGAAGAGACCGTGCAGCGGCGAGAGGAAGAGGAAGACCAGCGTGAAGTAGACCGCAAAGTGCGCGACGAAGAGCACGATGTCCAACCACGTCTTGGCGATGTGCCGACGCAGGAGGAATTGCACGCTCCCGGCCCGCAGGCTGACGGAAGTGAAGCAGAGCATGGGGAAGAACAGTACCGCCTGGTGCCGCACAATGAAGCGGAAGATGCCCCTCTTCTCCCGCGCTTGGCTCTCGGAGAACGCCAGCATGGGGAACTCGATGTCCGGATCCATGTCGTCGCGGTTGGGGTGCGCGTGGTGCTCGTTGTGCTTCTCCACCCACTGCGCGAAGCTGATGCCGAGGATGGACGAGCATACGTATCCGACGACGGTATCCCACCGGGAACGCGAGAAAATCTGCCGGTGCCCCGCATCATGACCAAGCAGGCCAATCTGCCCGTACACGAAGGCCAGGAACGCAGCCGCAAACAACACGAGCACCAGATGTTCCACCACGATCAGCAACGTGATCGCGGCTCCGAGGAGCAGCAGATTCACGAGTATCTTCAGGACGAAATACGCCGGCTGCCGCCGCAGGAGACCGCGCTCAAGCAGCATCGCCCGAAGGACCGCGTAGTCGCTCGGCGGATTGGGGGGGGTCACGGGGGAAGTGGGGTCGGTGACCACTGTAGGGCAGAAGTGATGGCGCGGCAACGCACTCTTCCAAGCAATAACAAGATGCGTCATACGGCTTCGCGATTTAAACGCTATCAACGGAACATGAAACACATCCGCGATATCGGCATAGCGCTACGCCGATATTCGTGCTGCTACACGGAGCCATAGGTGGCGTTCATAATGCGAAGCCGTATCAGGTATAGTATCCAGCAATTCCTCCCCCCTTCTTCCATGCAACCCTCTGTGAAACTCCAGGATGCTGCGCTCCTCGCGGTGCGCTTGATCACCGCGGCGATCTTCCTCTACGCAGGCTATGCCAAGTGGGGCATGTGGTCCGCTGCGCCCGAGAGCATGGGGATGTCGGCGGGCATGTGGAACTTCATGAAGTTCCTCTCCATCGTCGAGCCCATTGGCGCGGTGGCGCTCATCGCGGGATTCCTCACGCGCTCCGCTGCTGCCGGGCTTGCCGTCATCATGCTCGGGGCAATCTCTCTCATGCAGTTCACCATGGGCATCGGCTTCGCGACCCCGACGGGGGCGGGCTGGAATTTCCCGCTGGCCGTGCTCGCCGGCTGCATCGCCCTGATGGCCTTCGGCGCGGGCAGTTGGTCGGTGGATGCGATGTGGAAGGGCGGGGAGTACCGTGCAGAATTTGAAGCGATCCGTGCGAAGAAATGAACGGACTCCCCCGACTGAGTCGTGATCCCGGCAACCTTCCTCTCCTCTCCTTGCTTCATTTAGCGGTCCTCTTGCCGATGCCGGGCGGGCCGCGGATGAGAAAGATGCGCCGCATACTCTCAGAATCAGGTATCCCTGTCTTTTTGCACTACTGACTCAACAAACTTTCCCTTTGCGTCTGTATACGCTTCCCGGTCATCCCGAAATTTTCCTGCCAGTTCTTTTTTAAGCGTAGCATATTCTTCTGCTGTTTCAGGATGTGCCCTCAAATAATCTCGGAATGCCAGTCTTGCATGCCATTGAGGATGCGATGACTCCATGAGTTGCAGATGAAATTCCCTATGAGCAGGAGACGGTTTGCAGAACCAATGCATGTAGGGACGATAAGGGTGGTAGCAATAGCCGATCTCTTCCAAGAGCGGAATACAGGCCCTTGCTTCCTCCAGATTCTTCACGCCAGCCATGATGTCTATTATCGGTTTTGCAGAAAGGCCAGGGACGGGGGTACTTCCGACGTGATGAATGCCACCTTCCATCCATGGAGCGATCGTGTCTTCGATCTTTTTCTTCTCAGTCACAAATTTTGATGCCCAAGCTGGATCATAGGATTCGATATGTATCTGCTCATTCAGCATGAGCAATTGCCGCCAATCTTTGTTTGATCGAATATGAATGACATGTTTTCCATGCTTCATCGTATTCATTGCTTCAAGAATCCAAGGATTCTGTCTAGACGGAAAGCTCCAAATAACTCTCGCGATGAAGAATAGATGCTTGTAGTCGGGACAGCCGGCCGGCATTTCCGGCCTTGTCCGAAAGCGACACTGAATGTTTCTTTTGAGTGTTCTCCAGGCACAAATCCACCGTGGAAAGTCGAGGAAGATGATGGTGTCTGCGCTCTCCATCAATTGCTCCGAGACGCCATCAATAATCCACTCTTCCTTTTCCATAAGCTGCTTTGTCATTGCATCTCTTTCTTCCGGTGAAGGACGTTTCCATCCTGATTGCCACGCGATTTGATCAAAATGGTATGCAGGAATGTTCAACGACGAACTGAGTCTCTTGCAGAGAGTGGTTTTTCCTGAGCCGATGTTCCCTGTGATGAGGACTTTTTTCATAACGCGGAAGACTGCTACGATGCAGATGCTGTCACGGTCGTCGTTCCTTGTGTCCTGGATCATGAGCTTCCTCGCGGGCGTCGTATAGTGGCTATTACACCCACCTTCGCCCACTACAATTACTAGACTCTAAGGAAGGCTACGGTGGGCAAGCCAGCCTTCCTGCACCTCCTGCACAGTTCTTTCTCATCTTCTGCGGGCGTCGTATAGTGGCTATTACACCAGCCTTCCAAGCTGGGAAGGGCGGTTCGATTCCGCTCGCCCGCTCCAACAAATTTTTATTCTATTGTCTGATTCAGACAGTTTTACAATCTACCCGTAAACAGAAACACAACTTGATATAATCAAGACATGAGAATTCGAAAAGCAAAGCTGGAAGATGCTGTCGAGTTATCACGCCTGCGGAAGGCAACAATTCGAAACATCAACAAACGTGATTATTCGCCAAAGCAAATCGCAGTTTGGAGTAAAAAAGCTGATGCAAAAAGATTTCGTGAAACGCATCCAATCGCTGTACGTTTTGTTGCAGTCGAGAACGGAAAAATCATTGGCTTTGCAGATTTCAAGAAAAAGAACCCTGAAATTCTTTTGGCGATGTACGTCCATAAGGATCATATTGGAAAGGGAGTCGGATCAAAACTATTGAAGACGATGGAAAGAGAGGCTAAGAAAATGGGGGCAAAGCGTTTTCGATTAGATGCAACGAAAACTGCTAAAGCCTTTTACGATAAGCAAGGCTTTAGAGCGATAAAATACGTTCAGAATCGGGTAAGTGGCGATGTGTTTCTCATGGAGAAGACATTGTAATTCTCTCTTAGGGACCACACCAGAAATGAGTTGATGAGAGAGTAGAAGATGGCTTGTACTTCTTCTCTTTCCATCATTTATGTCTGCAAGCATGATTTTCTGCCGCTT
>VMEW01000019.1 GCA_007375735.1 Candidatus Peregrinibacteria bacterium Greene0416_19 | reverse complement strand
TATCGGCACGGTGGACATGTGCCGACGTCTTCACGCGGCCATCGGGGAGCGGGGCCTCCTCCAGCGTCACGCGCCAGCCGTGGCCGGAGAAGAGTTCCTGGGGGTCCATGAGAACAAAGTATGCCATAGAAACAAGCACATGACCTCTTTGATCTCAAGCGTGAACGTCCTGATCCTGTTCGTACGTCACCGTCACACCCCTCATGAGATCCTCGACCGTGAAACGCACTTGCCTGAGATTTCGGGCAACAGCGGCGATTTGCGGAAGCGTATCTGGATGCCCCTCCAGGAGCATTGCAGGTTCTTCGTACACAGGTTTATCAACTCGCTTCGACAGGATATCGACCGGGGTCCACAAGGTGCCCTTGGGGAGCTGAGCACAGACTGAGACTGCCTTGTGAGCAACCGGAACACCGGATTCTCCCACGTATCCTTCCACGAGTCCCATGAGGACACGTATCAAACGCTGGTCGCTTCTAGGATCAACGACGGAGTAACTCTTGCGGCCGAGCATGGTTTTGATCTCATTCAGAATACGGTTCAGATCATCCGCCGACACCATGACGTCATCCGGGCGTCCTCTGGTACGCGTCATATGGTACACCGATGAGGCCCCTCGCTGTTCCAGATAACCTGAAATGCGCATGCGGGTCTTGGTCCCGACATCGGAGATGACTGCCCGGATCACACCCTTCCGGACCTTCGGCGTGACAACTCGACCGGCCCACCAGTCTTCGGGCTGTAACGGTTTAAATCCATGAACATTCATAAATATAATGTAAAATTTATTTTACGTTTGTCAAGTTCAAGTCTCCGCGACTCAATGAGAAAGAGACGCCGGGATGAAGCGTCTCTGCTTGAAGACAATACTGTTCACCCCTCCAGCGCCACCTCCCGGATCTCCTTCTCAATCTTATCCGCGATCTTCGGGTTCTGTAGGAAGAAAATGCGGGCGGATTCGCGGCCCTGGCCCAATGTCTCCTCCCCGTAGCGGAAGTAGTTGCCGGCCTTCTCGATGACGCTGTACTTGACCCCCAAGTCGAGAATCTCGCCCTCCTTGCTGATGCCGGTGGCGTACAGGATGTCGAACTCGGCCTGGCGGAAGGGCGGGGCGACTTTATTCTTCACCACCTTGACCCGGACCTTGTTGCCGATGATCTCCTGTCCGGCCATGTCGCCTTCGACTGCCTTCTCGGAAACCTTGTCGATACGGCGGACATCCAGGCGGAGGGAGGCGTAGAACTTGAGAGCGTTGCCGCCGGAGGTCGTCTCGGGGTTGCCGAACATGATGCCGATCTTCATGCGGAGCTGGTTGATGAAGATGATGGAGCAATTGCTCTTGCTGATGATCGCCGTGAGCTTGCGGAGCGCCTGGCTCATGAGACGCGCCTGGAGTCCCATGTGGGAGTCGCCCATGGCGCCGTCGATTTCGGCCTGCGGCGTGAGCGCGGCGACGGAGTCGATGACGATGATGTCGATCGCATTGCTCCGCACGAGCGTCTCGGCAATCTCCAGCGCCTGCTCGCCGTTATCCGGTTGGGCGACGAGGAGGGTATCGACATTGACCCCGATCTTCTTGGCGTACTGGATGTCCAATGCATGTTCGGCATCGATGAACGCGGCCCGGCCGCCGGCTTTCTGGATTTGGGCTATCGCATGGAGGGACAGGGTGGTCTTCCCGGACGATTCCGGCCCGAAGATCTCGATGACGCGGCCCCTCGGGAGCCCGCCGCCGAGCGCGAGGTCGAGCGAAAGGGAGCCGGACGAGAAACGCTCGATCTGGGTGATCGGCGACTCGCCCATCTGCATGATGGCGCCATCGCCGTAACGCTTCTTGATCTGCGCGAGCGCGGCCTTGATGGCATCGAGCTTGGCGACGGAAGCGTCGTGCTTGGGGTCGGCTTTCTTCTGGACAGGCTGCATGACCGGAGTGGGGGAGGAGGTCTTCGCCATGGTAGTGGAAGGGAAGGGAGGTGAGAAATAGAAGGTGTACGATCGTGCACCTATAGTAGGGACCACGCGGTCGCGGTCAAAGGAATGAACTTGAAAATTGAAGCATTCATTGCGAGATAAAATCTGTGGTTTTCCCTTGGCGGCATGGAAGAAAAATGTACAATCGCCAACTTTATGCATGAATTACAAGAAGTCTACAAAGCACCTTGGTTGAGCCGATGGAAAAGCATGGAGGATCTTGACGTTCCCGCGACATCGCCCACCCTCGAAGATCGGTATGACATTCCTCGGATCCGTACGGAGGACTTCAGACCCCTCCTGCAGGCGCTTCTCCGCCCGCTCGAGGATTCGAAGGCTCAGAAAAAAGGCGAGCAAATCGTCGATGCGGACACCTATGCTGCCGATCGCACACGACTGCTGAAGGGGCTCACGCACAAGGGCATCGTCAGCAAGGATGTCATGCGGCTCGTGGTGGATTCCCTTGCACGGGCAAACGAGTGCAGTCCGGAATGGTGGCCGACCTGCGTGCGCAGTCTGATACTGAGCGTGGAGGAATTGGGCGTGGAGAGCGCGGCCTTGGATGAGATATGCGCGCTCTTTGCCGACGAGGATTGGGCATCTCGCGAACGAGGCGCCCAGCTGCTGAGGCAGCTCGGCACGGATGCGCGACGGAAGGTCAGGTTCGTCATCGGTCATCTGCTCAAGGAAACCGATTGGCGGGTCGAGGATAAACTCATCGACGTCCTCGGAGAGATCGGGCCGGCGGCGGCACCTGTCCTCCTTGAACTCATTCGCGCGTGTGACAAACGTTACCAAACGGGAATGGAGCTGACGACGCCGGCGAATGCCAGGAACCTGGAAATCATTTCCATCAAGAGCTCGGCATTGTCCGCGAAGGCATCGGCCCTCAGGGGGTTGGCCCGTATCGGACCCGATGGAGGCGACGGCGCGCGTGCCATCTTCCGCGCGTCGCTCGACGATATGGATCAACAGGTCCGCTCGGCTGCGCAGAGAGCGTTGAGTATGACCGATCCCGTGTTTGTGCCGCCGCCCGCATCGATCAATACCGACGGCAATTCCTTCGCCACGGATGTCGGCATGCGGCGCGACCTGAACGAAGAAGACCTGCGGAAAGACATCAATACCCTCATCGCGGAGCTTGCATCGAGGGACGTGCAGCACGTCAATCGAGCCGTCATCGCGATCCGTTTCCATCCGGACGGCGTGGCCGCGATGCCGTCGCTCATCGCGGCGCTCAAGAAGGACCCGACACACTGGCCGCTCGCGAACTACTTTGCAGCCGCTATCAACGGCATACGGGAGGGGGCCGAGCGCCACATCGACGATCTGCTCGAGGTTTTCAACAATGGCCACCTGCACAGCCAGTGCAGCTTCTTCGAACTGGGCTGCCTCGCCGAGACATTGGGAGCCTGCGCGCCGAATGATGAGCGGGTCCACCGGGCATTGAAGCGGATTCTGCACTGGCACGGATTGGGCATGAGTGCCGCGCGCGGATTCGCGCATGCCGACATGAACATCCTGCCCGATTTGCTGCGCGTATTCCGGACGGGCGACGTATTTGAACGTTCGCACTTGGTTGCGGTGTTCGCAGCATGGCGACGGGAAGATGCGGCACGCATCGATCCACTCCTGCATGAAGCTTTGCGCCACAACCATTGGCTGGTCACGTCGGAGGCAGCAGCTGCGGTGGGACGCCTCGGGGACGAAGGATTGCCGTTCGTGCAAGACCTGCTCCGCCTCCTGCCCGATTCTTACCCGGCGCTTCTGGCGCTGCGGCGGATCGGCACATCCGTCATTCCTTCCCTTGAGGAAAAGCTCTCACGAAAAACTGGCGGACCAAAGTACCGAATCTGCGTCGCCCGCCTGCTGCAGCGCCTCCTGTGCGAGCGGCTTTCTCAACAAACAACGTCACCATCCGGGCCTCGCGAGGACAAGACCAATGAGACAAAGCACCAGGCGATGATCGAAATACCGATGTGAACCTGATACAAGGCGATCAAAACCTCCGACACCTCCCGCTATCCACCTCCGGATCCGTCGCCTCGCAGTAGTACCCCTGCGGACACAGGATGCCGGCGGCTCCGCCACAAGGTTTTCCGTCAGCTGTCGCCCCTTCGCTAGTCGTCCCTCCATCGGATGCCGCCGAACCGGCCGACGATGCCGCAGCACCTGTTGTCGTACTCATCTTCAATGACCGGCGGATGCGCGCGTGCAGGTCGCGCTGCTTCTCCAGAGAAGTGCCCTCCGGCAACGGGGCGAACTGCAGCGTCAGGATCTGCTCGGGGCGAACTGCAGCGTCAGGATCTGCTTCTCAGGCGCCTTCCCCTCCCCACGATCGACGTGGAATCGCTCGATGCGGGTGGCCGTATCTTCGACCAGGATCGCACGCCGGGAACCGACGACATCGGGCGTGACGCGTTCATTCGCAGGAAGGAGCGCACTCGACGCATGGAAGGGGAGTCCATCGATTGGTTGCAGGAACAAGGAGAGGACGACACGCTTGGATCCGGATGCTGTGAACTGCACCACCTCACCGCTCGCGCCCGGTATCCAGTTGCGAGGAATATCGAGCGTGATGCCGAGCGGAGCGTACCGCCAGGCGCGAAATCCCTCATCCAGGGACGTGATGATGCTCGTCACCACCAGCACCGGCAGATCCGCTGTGCGGATGTTCGCCTCCACCGTGCCCTGGAGTTCCACCTCCATGCCTTCGACCGACCGCAAGCTCACGGCCGTGCTCTCCAGATAGTACACATCCTCACCTCCGATGTTCAGCATATGGGTGCCGCGGCGGTTGAGATCGAGCGGGACCCGCTCCACGGTGCCGGTGAAGGTCTGGACACCCAGGGGAATCACGACCGGTCGCCGGCCGCAGGCAGACATGAGCAAACACGCACAAAGGAGGGAACCCGCGAAGAGATGTTTCATAATCAAACCGAGGGTACGCCCCTGTCATCCTTTGCTCAATACAGCTCTCACTTCTTCTTCCCCGCATCGAACGCGTACACCGCGCGGCCGACGCGGGTGAAGTACGGCATCTTCTGGAGATTGAGGGAGATGGTGCCGACCTTGACGGTGCGCTGCTTGGCCACCTCGGCGATGATCTCCTTCTTGCTCAGCGGCCCCTTCTCGATGAGGATCCGCTCGATGACGTCGGCCACCGTGCCCGGCTCGTAGCCCCACTCGCGCAGCGCATACAGCCCGCGACCGACCAGGACGAACTGGGGATAGCGGATGAGCTCGTTGTGGACGGCCTGGACGGTGACGTTCTTGTGATCGAAGTGCGCCTCCCGGATGCGGTTCGCGATCTCCATGAAGTGGAGCGGCTCGCCGGACTTGCGGAGGATGATCTCCACCTTGTCACGGATAGAACGCGGACGGACGAAGCGCCACTCCGTCAGCCCCCAACCCTCGTCGATCTCCCGCAGCCGCTCGTCGATCTTCAGGCAGCTGCCGATGAGCTCGGGGGAGGGGATGCGGTCCTTGAACAGATTCAGTGCCTGGATGGCGGAAACCAGTTCCTCCTGCTTCATGCAGGTCTTCCGCTTCTTCAGAATCTTCACCATGCTGTCGACGATGAGGGAAATGTCCTCCGCCGCCAGGGACGACAACCGCCAGAAAGCCACAAACGTGGCGGACCGTCCGGTGTTGCTCATCTCGCTATCAATGGAGAAGGAGAGACGGAGCACCGCGCCATCGACGGCAGTGGATCCCGCGATCCGCTTGAGAACGAGACTAACCAGCTCATCTTCGGGCATCACCCCGCCATGCTGGCGAAGGACGCTCTTGGCGAGTTCGTTCACTTCGTCGAGCCGCGTGGTACGGACCGTGCGCTTGAGCTTGCTGAGAGCGATGCTTTCGATCTGTCGGATGCGCTCGCGGGTTACTTTGAACTGCTTGCCGATCTTCTCGAGCGTCTGTTTGGGTTGACCGAAGAGTGCAAATCGTTTTTTGATGACAGTCACCTCTTTCTCGGTGAGAACCAGGAAGAGGTTGCTCAGGAGCTCCTGCAGGTTCAGGGTCAGCTGCGCGGAGGCAGCCTGCTGCTGCGGCGAAGAACTGGTGAGCGTGGTGGGCATGGAGGTGGAGTGGTAAAGAACAACCCTCGTTCTACCAGAAGATTGACAGATGCAAAAGTTCTGCGACCGGTTTGTGTAGACGATACCGGGGAGATATTGCTTCCTGACTGTTTCGGGAGAGAGCGAGGATGTTCAATGACCAGTGTAGTAAACTAATATCTAATCTTATATTTGTCAACATCCAATTGCCGCGGAGAGGATGGCGCAGGCGGCGGCTGCGTCCGGATCCGAATTCGCAGAGATAGCGACGTTCTGACGGTATTGGGATGTGGTGTACCGCTCATCCATATATCGGCAGGGGAGACCCTTTTTTTCAAGTTCTATCCCCGCTCGTCGGACGACCTCCGCCTGAGCCCCTTCGGCCCCTGACGGCAGGAGGGGAAGCCCGATGATGCACTGATCGATGGAACGTGCGGTGACGATCGCGAGCACCTGCGCGACCAGTTCCTCCTGCGACGTGTGATGCACTGTCGTCAGGGGGAGGGGAATGCCGGTCGCATCATCGCAGTACGCGATGCCGGTACGGCGGGTGCCGATGTCGAGGGCGAGGGTGCGCATGTGTCATTTCACCATCCTCGCAACGAGCGACTTCTTCCGGTCGGCATTATTGCGGTGAATGAGGTGCTTCTTCGCAGCCGTATCGATGGACTTGTATACCTGTGGCATGAGCAGCACGGCCTCGCCCTTCTTGCCCTCCTTTATGAGGTCAGCAAGTTTCCGCATCATCGTCTTCATGTGTGTCTTGAAGGGCAGGCGGCGCTTGCGGCGCACGGCGCTCTGGCGGCTGGCTTTGAGGGCGGACTTGGTGATCGGCATGGGCTTGGGGACGAGGAAAAAGCCTGGAAAGGGTAGGGGAGGGACCGGGTGGGGTCAAGGGGCCGGACGTGTGACGAGCGGGAATGCGTCAGCGGCCCTGCGCGGCTTCCCATGCGTCGATGGCGCGCAAGATTTCCGCGGCGTCTTTCTGGAATGTAAGGAAGGTACGCTCCAGTTCCTTGATCGGAAGTCGGCGCTCAAGGTCGTCGACGGTTTTCTGCGCTTCGTTCGCTCCGAATCGCAAATCCTGGAGATACGCCACCCCCCTATTTTTCTGCTTTTTTCCGATTGCGCTCATCACTTCGCCGTAGATGTAGCGGTTCCGCGCGCCGGCCTCGCGTGCATCCTCGAGCGGACCGCCGGCCAGCTTTGTCCCGGGGACGAGGCCGCTGACATTCACCCCATACCCCTCCATTTTTGGATCTTTGACGAAAACCCGGTGGAGATCTATTGGCAATTCGGCCTTGATCCAATTGAACTCTTCGCCAATCCGCGTCTGAAGCACGTCTTTGCGGTCGCGCAGTTCTTTCAAGCGCATGAGCAGATGGGTCCGCTCACCGTCAAGCGAGTCGGACTTGCCCGGTGTCATCTGCGGAAGATCTCCATCCGCAGGGAGCGTCTGAGCCCTCAGTATTCCCCCCATCGCCACCACTGCCTTCCGACGCTCGAGCACGTCGATCTCCTCCTTCCATTGATCCTCCTTATCGCCATCCGTGAGCATCGCGTTCAAGGCTGGAATCCTCTTCTGCTTCCAGAATGCGAGAGCCGCATCACTCAGTTCTTCACCTTCGAGATGCTTGACGCGCATATTCCGGCGAATCTGGTCTTGGATGAGATACAAGTCCAATCCTTCGGCCGCGACGAACAGCAGATGCGCCCCCGCCCGCCCAGCCCGGGCCAGCCGCGACGCCCCCTCGGTCGCGGCTCCTGGTGCCACACCCTTGGGTGAGCCGTGCATCAGCGTTTCCACCTTCTTCACCGTCCGGCCCGTGAGATCCACTCCCGCACGCCCGGCGTTCAGCCCTGCCTTCACGCCGCCGACCGTGCCGCGGAAGGCGAGGCGGGCGAGGCGGCCTTTGTTCTTCCACAGAACCCACGCCGCAAAGAGCCCGCCGCCGAGGGCGGCGAGTATTTTGAGGAGTTCCCAATTGTTCTTTTCCCCCGCAGCTTCAAACTCCCGCTTCAAGTCCAGATGCGTGCCCAGAACTTCCTCCAGGCCTCCCAGGAACGTACGCATCGTTCCGGCGTATTCGTTCCAATCACCCTGTGCCTGTTCAAAGACATGCATGTAGAGAGCGGCGAGCAGGGCATCATTGCCCTTCGCTTTTTCCACATCTGCGACTGTCACGCGCATGCCCGAGGGTACTGCAGACGGCTGGACACCGATGAGATCATCCGGATCGCGGATCTGCCTGAGAGCGTTGATAACGTTCAGGCTCTCGTTCATCAGCGCAATGCGTTGCCGGATTTCATCCTGGTGCTTGGTTATGAGTGATGCCGTGCTCTCCATCTTCTTGCGCACTCGCTGCCACTGCACGTCGTCCATAGATTTCCACGCGTTGATGTCGAAAATCTGAAAATCATCGGGCAGTCCCATGGCGGCACGGACGGGGCCCATCACCTCCTTCTGATACTTTTCGCCCAGATCATCCGGAACGACCGGCAGGGTGGCCGCCATGCGACGGGGCAGAGAATGGAGGGCGGTGATGGCTTCCACGACGGCAAGCGCCCCAAAGCGTCCTTTCTCGTTCCACTGTTTCTCGCCCCAGTCTTTCCATGTCACTTTCAACACCTTCTCCTCCATCTGATGGAAATGACTGCGGAAACCGGCGATGCGATTCGTAACCTCACCCTGCATGTATTCCTTCAGATGTGCAGGCGGAATCGGCTCCGGCTTGCCTCGCGCCGCGCCTACCGCTTCCAGGTCAAACCCGTACTTGTACAGGTCGCGCTGCATGGAAGCGAGATCTTGGTCTCCCACATCCTTTAAGTAACCCCAGAGCGCATCCACGATCTCACGGCGCTTCAGCACATTCTCGTTTTTCTTCGCGGTGTCTTCCGTGCGGATGGAGAGCCCTTCCCGGCGGTTATGCTCCAGTGCATGGGAGAGCGTGAGCAGAAAGAATTTGCGAACCGGCGACACGCCTGCTTCGTCAACGCCGGGTACCCCTTCCGCATACGCGGTGAACCAGGAGACATCCCGATTGAGGAGCTTGCTTGCATCCTGGAGAGTCAGATCACGGGCCCGGTTGCGAGCGAGTGACAGATTCACCATCTGCGGCACCGGATCGCGCGGATCCTGGGGGGCCATCGCCTGCAGGAATCCGATGTTCCGGAGATCCTGAAAGGCGCCTTGCTGCGCGACAGCGGTGCTCTCATCGGGCTGGCCCAGTCTCTTCGTCTGCTCCTCTGTGCGCAGCACCAGGAAACCCGCATTGCCCACAGCCACGCGCTTGCGCAGGACTTCGGCAAAACCCTGCAGGTATGCAGCTGCACATGCCTCCTGCCGGTCCAGTTCGGCATTCCGATTGATGCCATGACGATCGCGAAGAGCGAGTATCTGGCGCATCAGCGACAGTTCCTGCTGGAGAATAGTCGGAAACTTCTCCGTGCCCGCCATGCGCACCCTGGTTTCCACCCTTGGCTCATTGGGCGCTCCGGTGACGTTCTGGCGCACGCGCTCGCGAGCCAGCCGCAGCATGTTCCACTGCATCACTTCGCCGTAGGTGCGCAGCGCTCCATCGTTCTCCAGCTCACGCATGTACTGCTCCAGCTTCGCTTCACTCAGCGGTCCTTTGGGGAGCACCACCCGGGGGCCAGCGACCTTGTCCATCTGCTCCAGCGACCGGACGATGGCCGGGGGCTTGTCAGGAGGTCCTTTGGGTACTTCCGGATTCTGCGCCATGGGGATGTTGGAAAAGAATGTATGTGTGGATGAATGGCTTCCTTCAGACTGTGACGCCGGGCACTCCCAAATCCGCGCCGGGCGGAAGCACCTGGGTGCCCCTGCCGAGCGAGAAGATCGTCGTGATGATGTCCTTCACCTTCTCGAGCGGCACGGCGGAGAGAGCTCCCTCGATGATCGCAGGCAGCTTGAACCCAAGCGCATTCAAACCAAAGAGCGTAGCAGCCACGACAGCAGATACCCCGATCACTCCGGCTGCAGTCTTGTACGGGTGCCGGAACGGGTACTTCACCATCCGCGTCAGGAAGCCCTCCTTCTTCTGCAGCTGTTCGGTGTTCAGATTCACCTGGTCCGCCGCCTTCTCCACATCCTTCACTCCGGGATTCTTCTCCTGGATCTGCGAGAGGAGCTGCGCCTTGCCCTCGTTGGTCTGCAGCTTCGCCCGGACCAGCTTCAGATCCTTCTCACCGTACACGTCAGCGAGTTCCCGCGTGTCTTTGACGACAGGGAGGCCTTCGACGGGAATGTCCTTGAGAGCGAGGGGTGCCATATCGGTGGGATGGGAACGGGGCATCAGGCGGGGGAGACTTCGGCGTTGCTCAGGAAGAGCTCGTGTCGGATGGCCGTGAGGAACGCGACGCCAGCCAGATCATCATCGGACGTGGCGACCGTGAGGAAGGCTGCGATCAGTTCCGACATTGCCCGGGTGCCGATGGTGAAGAAGATGGTGTACAGCGTACTTGGCGGCACATCGCCCAAGTGCTCGGCAAGCTCAGAGGGATTCTTGATCGAACCGGCTGACTGCAGCTTCTCCACGAATAGCTTCATTGCCGGCTCCTCCTGGTCGAGCATCAGCACACGCATCTTCAGTTCTTCCGGCCGCTCATGGGCCTCCAATGTCTCGTCCGTGATCTCCCACCCCTCGCGCACGTCTTCCGGCAGCGCGTCAAACTGCTTCCGTTCGATGGCCGTGAGGTGGAGCGAGTTCTTCATAGATGTGCGAAAGAGAATACGGAGATGGTACCTTAATGGTGAGATCTTTCAAGAATTATACCATGAAATGCGCTTTTGCGGAATCCGATGAGGAAAGGTACACTCCGCGCACATGTGTGGAATCTTCGGATACGTCGGGACGCGCCGGAATGCGGGGGAAATCGTCGTGGAGGGGCTCAAGCGGCTGGAGTACCGCGGCTACGACTCGTGGGGAGTCGCCTGCAAGGAGCAGAACGGTTCCGTGTCGGTGAACAAGGATATCGGTCGCATCGGGACGGTGGACGGCTCTGGCTTCTGCCAGGACTGTGCTCTGGCGGTCGCGCACACGCGCTGGGCAACGCATGGCGGCGTGACGCAACTGAACGCACACCCCCACCTGAGCTGCGACGGGACGATTGCAGTCGTGCATAACGGCATCGTCGAGAATTACCTGGAGATCAAGAGGGAGCTCAAGGCAAAGGGCCACACCTTCCTGTCGGAGACCGATACCGAGGTGATCCCCCACCTGATCGAGGAGAAGTATAAGGAGACCGGTGACTTCGCCGCCGCGGTGCGGACGGCGTGCCTCCACTTCACCGGGCGCTATGCGGTCCTCGCTCTTCATACCGAGTCGAACACGCTCGTGGCCGCGCGCACCGGGTCGCCGTTGATTGTGGGCGTCGAACGGGAGGGACTCGAGAATCGAGCCACTGAGATTGGGAAATCCCAAGTCCCGAGTCCCGCTTGCCCGGCGAAGCTCGGAGAGCGAAATCGGGAGTCCCGAGTCCCTCACCAGAGCTACTTCATCGCCTCCGACATTCCCGCCTTCCTCCCGTTCACCAAGACCGTACAGTACCTCGACGACGGCGAGATGGTGGTGACCGACGGGCATTCGATCATCTTCTCGGACATCGAGACGGGCGAGGAGCGGCCCAAGCGCGAAATCGGGATCACCTGGTCGGTGGAACAGGCGGAGAAGGGCGACTTCGACCACTACATGTTGAAGGAAATCATGGATCAGAAGGAGAGCGTGGCGCGCGCGGTGAACCAGGACGAGACGCAGATCATGACGCTCGCGCAGGCCATCCGGAACGCACAGGGCACCTTCCTGGTCGGCTGTGGCACCGCCGGCAAGGCCTGCATGGCCGCCGAGTACTTCTTCTCGGTGGTGGCGGAGCACCACGTGAACTTCTGCGCCGCGAGCGAGTTCAAGGTGTACCACCACTTCCTCAAGCCCGCATCCCTCCTCATCGTCGTCAGCCAGAGCGGGGAGACCGCCGACGTGCTGGAGGCGATGGAGGTGGCGAAGAGGAAGGGCTCCAAGGTATTGGCCATCGTGAACGTGGAGGGCTCCACCATCGCGCGCGAGGCGGACTACACCCTGCTCATACGCGCCGGCCCGGAGCGGGCAGTCGCATCCACCAAGGCGCTCACCGGACAACTTGCCGCGTTGCTCCTGATCGCGTATGCGCTCGGTGATCGCCTGCAGGAGGGGAAGACGCTCCTGCTGGAAACGAGCGCGCAAATCTCCGACATGTTGAACCCGCGGTACGTGGAACGCCTGAGCAAGCTGGCGGAGGACATGAAGGACCGCGAGGACCTCTACATCATCGGCAAGAGCTGGAACTACCCGATGGCGATGGAAAGCGCCATCAAGATCCAGGAGGTGAGCTACGTGCACGCGGAGGGGTTTGCCGGCGGCGAACTGAAGCACGGCCCCATCGCCCTCATCGAAGAGGGAACCCCCTGCATCGCGCTCATGGGGAAGGATGAGGTGCAGATGGACATTCTGAGCAACGCCATGGAGCTGAAAGCGCGGGGCGCGTGGATCATCGGGGTGTCGCCGGAGCGCTTCGAGGTCTTCGATGAATGGATCAAAGTGCCGGACGCCGGGGTGGCCCAGGCGATCGTGAACATCATCCCCATCCAGGTGCTGGCGTATTTTTTGGCCGTCAAAAGAGGTAAGGACCCCGACATGCCAAGAAATCTTGCAAAGAGTGTGACGGTGAAGTGAGGTTTCACCCCATCCCTTTCTGGGTATCAGCCCCGATCCCCCGACCCCTTCCCCCACTGGGGGAAGGGGGGTTCATTCATTCCCCCCTCTCCCCACGGGGGAGGGGGTCAGGGGGTAGGGGCTGGGTGTAGAAGAAGATGACAAAAGCGAGAGCACTGGGGTGGAGTCACTCCTTCTCATCCGGCGGAATCCCATAGTAGTTGAACAGGAACGTGGCGATTTTCTTGAAGACCGGCGCGGCGGCGTCGACGCCGAAGATGGTGGTCTTGGGACGGTCAAGCTTGACCAGAACCACGAAGCGCGGGTGATCGACCGGGGCGTAGCCGGAGAACGTGGCGATGGTGGAGCCGGATCCCTCCTCGTACTTCCCATTCGGACCCGCGATTTGACTGGTACCGGTTTTGGCCGCCACGCGGTGGCCGGCCGGCTTGCCGGAGCGGGCGAATCCCTTCTCCGCGGAGGAAACCAGCATGGCCGTGATGGTCTCCGAGGCCAGAGGGCTGAGCACCTGATCCGCCACGCGCGGCGATAACCGGGTGACCGTGCCATCGGCATGCTCCACGCTGTCGATGATGCTCGGTCGCATCAGCCTGCCGCCATTCGCGAGCGCGGCGAAAGCGGTGACCATCTGCAGCGGCGTGACGGAGACGCCCTGCCCGAAGGACGTGGTGGCCAGCTGTGTCCGCGACCACTCCCGCCAGGGGAGCAGTTCGCCTGTCAGTTCGTCGTCCAGCTCGATGCCGGTGATCCGCCCGAAGCCGAAGCGTTCCAGGTAACGGTGGAAGAGTTTGGCCCCCAGTTTGAACGACACGCTCGTCATGCAGGTGTTGATGGAAAGTTCCAGACAGTTGGTCATGGTGACCCGTCCGTAGTGTCGCCGCAGAGCATTGCGGATCTCGTACTCGTCCACCTCCACCGGCCCCAGGTCGTCATACAGCTCCTCCGGCGTCACCTCCCCCTGGTCGATGGCAATGGCCATGGTGACCGGCTTCATGACGGAGCCCGGCTCGTAGATTTCCTGGATGTTCCGGTTCAAGTACGCGCCGACCCCGATGTCGTTACGGTACCTGAGCCACATGCCGGGCGTCCGAGTGGGAAAGACCTCCCTCCGGATATTCTTGCCTATGTACCGGTAGAAGCGGGAAATGTCACGCAGGTCGTACAGACGCTCCAGATCCTGGAGCTGCTTCTGCACCTTCTCGCTCATGAGCGTGCGGCCCGACGCAGAGAAGATATTCGGCAGGTAGTCGCGCACGATGAATTGATGGGTCTCCGGGTGGTACACCTCCAGCACGATCTGTCGCTGCGCATCCTCATCCATGTGCATGGCCTCTTTGGCATACACGTCGGCGTACTGATTGGAGTCGAAGAGCGGGGCATTCACCATGGCGAGCACGCGGCCGGTCGCGGGATCCATCACAATCGCCTGGCCGCTGTCGGCTTTGTACGTCTTCACCGCATCGTCCATGAGCGCTTCCAGTTCCTTCTGAATGGTACGATCGAGCGTGAGCACCACGGTGTCGCCGTCGCGGGGGCTCGTCACGTTCTGCGCCGAGCGCAGGATCTGCCCCCCCCGCGGATCACGGGCCACGCTGATGACCACCTCCCGGCCCCGAAGCTGGGGATCGTACGTCCGCTCGATGCCGTACTGCGGCACCTGGTTGGTATTCAGGAAACCGATGACGTGCGATGCCACGGTGGTGTCCGGATAGAAGCGCCACGGTTCCGGAATGAGGGCGATCGAGCGGAGGGGGTACTTGAGCGCCTCCACCGAGATGCGACGGGAATCGGTCGGGTACTTGGCCATCATCTCTTTGAGCGACTTCAGTTGCGCCTCCTTGATGCGCAACGTGAGGGACGGCGGCAGACGATGCATGATCGGCACGTACTGGAGGTCGCGAGACCGGAGGAGCTCCTCGATGTCCCCCGTCTCCGTTTTCAGCACGGCACTGAGCGCTCGGGCAATATTGCGGATCGAGCGCTGCGGCACCTCCTCCGGATCCGCATAGATCAGATCCCTCTCTCGATGAACCCTGATCCCCGGCACGCCGAGAGCCTCTACCGCCGTCATCTGGATTTTGGTCGCGCCGTACGCCAGCGGGGAGTAGGTGACGCGCTTCTCCGAGATGCGTCGCTCCATGTCGCGCGCAAAGAGCCTCTTGGCCTCCACGTAGTCGGGAACCGCAACCGGAGATCCGGGTGTCCCCGGGACGCGCTGCAATTCCAGCAACGATCCTGTCGAGAGGAACTGGTGCCGGATCAGCGGATCGAATGCCGCGGCGTAGAAGGGAATGAGTTCACGCGGACAGGCATCATCCCCCTTGCCGCACAGGCTATGGAATGCCGGTATGAGAAGCAGATCCGCGAGCGTCTCTGCCACGAACGCAGGATTGTCGGTCACGGTGGGATCGACGTACACCAGATTGAGCGTGGTGTTGGTGGCGAAGATATTCTTCTCTCCGGTTTTGCTGCTGACCCCCAGTATCTCACCGCGCTTGGCAGCCAGGTGTACGCCGCTGAAATGCTGCTTCTGCGCCAGATCGTAGTACTGGTCGCCCTTCACCACCTGCAACTCGATGAGTCGCGCGACCAGGACGAGGAGCAGGAGGAGGAGCAGGGCATGGACGATCGTCATCCGCTGCAACAGGAGCCGTTTCTTCTGTGTTTCCGAGGGATTGTGCCGTGGACGGAATGCCATCGGTGGGGGATTGTAGCAGAGACCTCCCAAAAGTATTGAAAGTATGGTAGAATACTCAGATGATTCCGACCCCGGACTTCGCGGCGATGGATGGAGATACGCTCCTGAAGAACCTGGAGCAGTTCTGCGCTCTGCAAGGGGCTTCCGACATCCACGTGTCGCCCCAGAAGCACGACGTGCGCCTGGAGTGGCGCATGCACGGCATTCTGCAGCCGCTCGCGTCCATCACGCACGAGCACTACACGGACTTCATCCGGCGCATAAAGTTCGCCTCCAAACTCAAGCTCAACGTCACCAATGTCCCGCAGGACGGCCAGTATACGTTCGCGGTGAATGAGGCGGGTACGGATGGGAAACCGGTGGCGCGCACGGTGAACGTGCGCGTGGCCACGCTGCCATCCCGCTTCGGCGAGGCCCTGACGCTCCGCCTTCTGGACCCCAGACGCGGCATCCTCCCGCTCGAGAAGCTGGGGTTCCCGATGGAGATTAAGAAGCAACTCGAAGAACTCATGGACATTCCGCACGGCCTCATCCTCGTCACCGGCCCGACCGGATCGGGCAAGACGACCACCCTCTACGCCCTCCTCTCCACGATCATCGGGAAGGAGTGCAACATCATCACGCTCGAAGACCCGGTCGAGTACGAGCTCCCTGGCATCATCCAGAGCGAGATCGACGCCGATCACGACTACACCTTCGCGGGAGGGCTTCGGAGCATTCTCCGCCACGACCCGGATGTCATTCTCGTAGGGGAGATCCGCGACCTGGAGACTGCGCAAACGGCGGTGAACGCCGCGCTCACCGGTCACCTGGTGCTCAGTACCCTCCACACGAACTCCGCAGTGGAGGCCATCACGCGCTTCCTGTCCATGGGTGTGAGTCCCTACACGTTCGCTCCGGCGCTCCGGGCGGTGCTCGCCCAGCGCCTCGTGCGCACGCTCACGCCGGCGTGCCGGAAGGAGGGGGCCGGCTGCGACCCATCCGAGAACGGGAGTTACGACGGGCAAATGTCGCTCCCCGAGCTCTTGAACGTCACACCGTCCATCACACAGCTGATCCTACAGCTCGAGCAAGCCCCTGCCATCGAGGCCCAGGCCCGCAAAGAAGGCTACCGCACGATGAAGGAGTGGGGGACGGAAGCGGTGAAGCAGGGCGTGACGACGCGGGAGGAGGTGGAGAGGGTGACAGGATAATCGGAATCGTATTGCATCCCCGGTACAGACGCGCCAATGGCGCGTCTCTAGGTGGACAATCATTCTTACTTGCACCGGCCCCCGCTTTTTCCATACCATGACGTACTACCCGGGACCCTGCATGCTCCTGTCTCACCGACGACGGCGCGGCACATACGCTCTGGCGGAATCCTCGCGTGTGCCACGCCGGCTCAAGGCGCTCGCGCAGCTGGCGGTCCTCATCATCGTGATCTACTACGCGGGTTCCTGGGTACTCCGGGGCTTTGGAATCGGCGGGCGTATCGAGCGATCGGGTGCCACGCTCACACTGGAGGGAAGTGATGCGGTGACCGTCTCCGTGGAAGGGGGAGAGTGGCAGCGGGCGGAGCATGGTATGAAGGTCTACGCAGACGACGCCGTCGCCACCTCCGGGAACGCGGTCGCCGGTCTCGATTTCTTCGACCGCAGCATCGCTCGCCTGGACGGCGGCGGGAGCCTGCTCGTGGAAGAGAGCACGGGGGGGGATCCATCGGTCCTGTCGCTGCGGCTCAAGAACGGATCGCTCTGGATCAGCACCGCCTCGCAGACCTCTTTTTCGGGGAGCATCATGCGCACCGTGCGGACGGATCGCTTCTCCCTGGATGTGCCCCCCGGAACCGAGGCGCTCGTCATGCCCTCAGCGGTGGCTGTGTTCGATGACAGCGGAATCGGTGTGAGTCTTTCCGTCAGCGGGCACGATGCGGTGATCGTGGGAGAAGGCCAGTCGCTCACCCTCCCGGAACGTCCCGGCCCTGACCTGTACCGTTATCGTTCCGCGCTCGATCCGCAGGCGTCGCAATCGGCCTTCGTCGCCGGGAGCAGGCAATGGCGCGTGCCCGCCGCGGACACGCAGGAACGCCCGGCCCCCTCTCTCCCCGACGAGGAGATCCTGACCGTTTCGCAACCGGCAGCGGGCCAGACGGTCACGAGCGGCGTGATCGACGTCGCAGGGCACATCGGGCCGACCGTCGCCCGCATCCTCATCAACGAGCACCCCGCATCGATCGATGCGAGCAAGCGCACGTTCGCGGGTCAGGTGGCCCTGGCGGAGGGTGCGTCCGAGATGGATGTGAGCGTGAAGGCACTGGACGCCGCAGGCACCCAGCTCGCGGAAGTGAAGCGCTCCGTACGCCGTGACGGTCCGGCCGGGCAGCCGCCGACCATCACGTCCCCCGCTGCTGCCGGGTCCACGTACCGCACGCAGGCGACGGAAGTGGTGCTCCGGGGCACTGCGCCTGCGGGCGTCACCGGCATCCTGGTCAACCAGTACGAGTTGAGGCTCTTCGACGCCTCGAAGGGAAGCTGGAGCTACGTGGCCGCCACCCGCCTGGAGAACCTGCAACCCGGAGTGAACGTGTACGACGTCTACGCGCTCTACGGCGAGGAGAAACGCAGGAGCGAACCGGCCCGCGTCACGGTCCTGTGGGAACGGGGACCGGAGGGAGTGGTACACGCGGAGGCGGGCGGGGTAGACCCGTCCGCCCTCCCGAAGAACGATCCCCTCGCGCCAGGCACGCTCGCCGTGACGGCGCCAGTGGAGGGGACGGAAGCAGTGATCTCCGGAACGGGCACGCTCATCGAGGGGACGACCTCCGGTGACACCGAGAGCGTCTGGGTGAATGACTATCGGCTGCAGCTCTACAGGCCGGGCAAGAAGACATGGAACTACATCGCCAGTCCCGACCTGAAAAATCTGAAGGAGGGGAGGAACACCTTCGTGATCATTGCCAGGAACAAGGACCAGCAGATTATCGACCGGATGGAGTATGTCATCACCTACGAGCCCTGAAAATAACTCAGCAACCACGGGAGCGGGCATACCTGCCCGCGGTTGTGGATCAATCCTCAGGATCCTCACCTTCCAAGTGCTCCAACGCTCCCCTGAGCTGCATGCTGATATCCTCGGCTGCGAGGTAATCCAACTTGCCCTCTTCCAGCTGTCCTTGAGTTCGATCCAGCGCCTGACGCACCACCTCCCTCTTGAAACCGGGATCGATGGCCAGCTCACAGACGGAACGGAGGCGCGGAGTGAACGTGTCGATCATTCGTTCGACTTCATCCTGAAGTAAACGAACATCCCCCGATTTCATTTTTCCCCTCGCCATCACCATAAGTCCCTCGATTGTCTTAAGAGTGTCCTCTCTGGTGAAAGGAGCTTCTTGGTTCAGAATCCTCTCAAATTTTTCGACGAGCTCCAGCGGTGGCCAGTTGCTTTCTTCGGATACCATGGTTGTATAGTACTCAACGCATCAGCCGGAGCAAGACCTTTCGGATTACAGCAATATGATTTGGAGGTAAGGCCGCACGGCGGAGCCGTGCTGCTCGGATCAAATAGGAGAACTGTTTCCATCCCAGCAGCACCCTTCCGGGGTGCGGGTGGCAATCAATTGCACATGCCCACATCCGACCGCGGGCCCCCTTCGACAGACTCAGGATGACAAGGCCCGCTCCCGTGATTTTTTTCATTTTTTCTGATGGTCATGGTGCTCTAATCCCGAGACGATCCAACACATTCAGAAACGAACCCGGCAGAGGAGCCTCCACCGCATGCCTTATTCTGTCGACGGGGGATTCGAACGTCAGTTTCCACGCGTGCAAACAGAGCATCCGGATATCGAATTCCTGCGCGAGTCGCTCACTCAGCTCATTGCCGTACGTCCCGTCCCCGAGCACCGGGTGACCGATCGACGCAAGATGGACGCGGACCTGGTGGGTACGGCCGGTGTGCAGTTCACATTCCAACAGGGCGGCATTTCCTGCCGCGGATACTCCGAGCGTCCGGTACGTGGTCCGGGAATCACGTGCGTCTCCGCTGCCGCTCACGGCCATCATGGTCCGGTCGGCATGGCTGCGGCCGATGGGCGCGTCGATGACGGCGGAGGCGGGGGAGGGGACACCGGCCACGATCGTCTGATATCGTTTGTCGACGGCGCGGGTTTCGAACTGTTTCTGCAGCGCGATGTGCGCCGCCGGCGTCTTGGCGATGAGCAGGCAGCCGGTGGTGTCCTTGTCCAGGCGATGCACCAAAATATGATCGGCGGAAAACAGAGCAGGTTTCCAGTCTGCGGATAAAAATGCCGCTCCGTGGAGGATGGTCCGCTCGCCGGGCGCCATCCCCGCACCCGGATGCACGGCGATGCCGGCGGGCTTGTTGATGACCGCACAGGCAGCATCCTCGTACAGAATCTCAAGCGACAAATCGATGGGTTCAATCGATCTGTCTGGCGCCTTGTCCGTCTCGGTGAGCACCACCGCATCGCCTTCCTGTAGGCGATGTGCGGGCTTCGTCACCACCTGTTCATTGACCGTCACTCGCCCGGCCTCTATGGCCTGCTGCGCCTTGCTGCGGCTGAGGACCGCCCCGCTCTGCGCCAGGAAGGCGTCCAGCCGGTCGGGGAGGGAGACGATCCACTCGGGCATGTCGGTATTGTGCCATAGAAAGATGTTCGTCCCGAGGCTACACTGGTTCCGATGAATGCCGACGAACTCCTCCTGCGCGCCGTCTCGGACGTGGTGCCCCGCGAGCTTGCGGAGAAGAAACTCGCATCCGGCTCGCCGATGCGGATCTACCTCGGCATCGACCCGACGGGCGCAAAGCTGCACCTGGGCCACTCGGTACCGCTGCGCAAATTGAAGGCGTTCCAGGATGCGGGCCACCACGTGATCTTCCTCATCGGGAGCTTCACGGCCATGATCGGCGATCCTTCGGGCCGCGAGAAAGAGCGCGAGCCGCTCACGAAGGAGCAGGTGATGAAGAACTTTGAGACGTACAGAGAGCAGGCGGGGAAGATCCTGGACTTCACCAAGGTCGAGGTGCGCCCCAATCATGAGTGGCTGGAGAAGCTCGGCTTCAGGGAAATCCTGAGCCTCGCTCGGCAATTCACCGTCCAGCAGATGATCGAACGCGACATGTTCGAGAGGCGCCTGGTGCAGGGGAACCCCATCGGCGTGCACGAGTTCCTGTACCCACTCATGGTGGGCTACGACTCGGTGGCGCTCGACGTCGACTGCGAGCTGGGCGGCTCTGACCAGTACTTCAACATGCTCGCCGGCCGTACGCTCCAGAAAGCCTTCGGCAAGCGTGACAAGTTCGTCCTCACCACCAAGCTCATCGAGGGCACCGACGGCCGCAAGATGAGCAAGACGTACGACAACTGCATCTGGATCGAGGACACGGCACAGGAAATGTACGGGAAAATCCTCTCCATCAAGGACGAGCTCATCGTCCCGTACATGGAGTGCGTGACGGGGATGCCGATGAAGGACGTGAAGGAGGCCGCCGAGGCCATGGCGAAGGGGGACAACCCGAAGGATTGGAAGATGAAGCTAGCGCGCGAGGTGGTGACGCTCTACCACGACAGGGACGCGGCGAAGGCGGCAGAGGAGGAATTTGACAACGTGTTTGCGAAGAAGGGCGTCCCCGACGATGTGGAGATGGCGACGGTGGAGAAGGGAAGTCTGCTCGTGGACGTGATGGTCAAGCATGGACTCGTCCCCTCCAAGGGTGAAGCCCGACGGCTGATCGGGCAGAAAGGCGTCCACCTGAACGAGAAGATTGTTGAAGCGGTTGATGCGAAGGTGGAGGAGGGCCTGCTGAAGGTGGGAAAGCGGCGATTCCTGAAGATCGCGATCGTGTGAGGCCGGTTCATTGACACGAAAGTTGAATGATGCAATGGATGAAGTATGGAGCTTATCCGTCGTCTGCAGGAGCATTGCGCGCTGCCGAGCCCAGACGCCGTGCCACCGGAGCGCCGCAAAGCGTACCGGGCCATCACGGCCGATCTGACGAAGGTATTCGAGGAGCTCGCGCGCGTCGATCGTCCGGCAATTCAGCACCTCTGTTCGCTCGTCCGCTGCCTCGTCTTCCAACAGACGAAAGGGGAGTACGCCGCATCCGTCGGCGTACTGCGGGAAACCGTGCGCTCACTCGAAACAGGGAAGTCGGATGAGTACACGTACGCCGCGATCGTCCGTCACTGGCTCGCGGCGCTGCCCTCTCTGCCAGAACAGCAAGGCAGGCTGGTCGCCGATCTCGTCGAGCAGTCGCTCGATGCACTCGTGGCGGGCGAGCGCCTCCGGACTCTCGCCTTCGTGCGACGGCTCTTCCTCAAGGTCGGCAAGGAGGAGTTCACTGCAAAAACCGGCATCACGCTCGATGTGATCAACAAGCGCCGTGATCTACAGACGGTCATGTCCGTTTCGCACTTGCTGGGTGTCGCACAGAAGACCGGAGAACTAGCGGTCCCCCCATCAACATGGACTCGCGAGCCGGGCGTCGCCCGTGCGCGCGACGCGTGGCAGCAGGACGCGCTCCACGTGCTGACCTGGGAACCGCAGGCCGCGACGCTCACGGGGTGGATCGGAAGCGCAGGATATCCCGAAACCGAAGCGACGCTCACCGGCGAGTTCGGCATCCCGGTGGCGGAGGCGAAGCGCCTGCTGAGGGGAGAGACCGTCGCGCCGGAGACGGCGATGACGATTGTGCGGACGCTCACGGAGCGCGGAACGATGGACCAGGCTACAGCGGAGGAACTGCAAAGATCGTGTCAGCTGAAAGAGAGCAACGACGCAGGACTTGTATTCGAAAAACGCGTGAGGGCGGCGTTCGAACGTCTGCGTCTCTCCTTCAACGATGTGGCGGAGCTCCTGCGATTACGGGAGGAATTCCCGGATCGGAAGGAACGGATCGACGAAGTCGTGCGGCATGCCGTGAAGCACGGACAGTTTCGCGGTTCCGCCTGTCCGCTCCTGCTCGCCGGCATCGCGGCCCGTTCGCAGGAGGAGTTCGATGCGCTGTTCAGGACCGGCAGAACGGCATTCGAACAGAGCCTGCGCCGCAGCGGGAGCCGCCTCCACCCTCTGTACATCGATCGCATCGCCCACGGCGTCCGCTACCAGGATCTGGCGCCGCTCTTCACCGAGGACGATCTTCAGAGGCTGGAACGGCACCGGCCGCACGCCATCAAAGACATCCGTGACGCGGAGACGGCCGTCGTGATGGCCGGAGAGCGGAAGCTCAGGCGGCTGCTCGCGCGGTGGATGGAACAGCACAGTCTGCAGACCGTGGCGGGCACGACCCGCACGCTCTGCGACAAGATCGGCCAGCAGGAACTCGCCGGCAGGGCAAAAATGAGCATCGGCGGCCTGCAGACGATGATACGAGGGCGCTCCGTGCCGACGCTCCCGCAAGTGGAAGCGGTGATCGAAGGTGGAGGAGCCGCGCTGACCGACCCGCTCGTCATCGACTGGCAACTGCAGCGGGCGGAGCAGGGGCGGCGGCTGCCGCTCTTCGCGCGCTGTCTGGATGTGTGCATTGCCTCGCGCTGGACGTCGGTGACCGAGTTCCTCCGCCACGCGGGCCTGCCCGTGGAGAGCTATCGCGCCCTCTGGAAGCAGATACGCCGGGGACTGCGCCGGGGTCCGTCCGTCACGCGTTTCGTCCAGGAGCTGCAGACCGGACCGGGCGACTCCGCCGCGGCATTCCTGCAGCTGGTTCTGCGCGAGGAGTCCACGGATCTGGCACTCTACGAGTGGATGCAGCGCATGCTGCAGTCGGGGCGGAGCGATCTGGCGATGGGAATCGGCTGTCTGCGAGCGTTTCTGGAGGCACGCGACATCCAACGGGAGACCGGCCTGCCGCCGCTCCGGCTGTTACTCAAGAAAAAATTTGCGGTGGAACGGCAGCTTGACCCGCTCCGAGCCGCAGCTTCCGCTGCCTCAATCCCGGAGCACAAAGCGCGAGTTGCGCTCGCGCAGACACCCGGCATCCTCGCCTCCGACATCCTGCACTGGCGGCCACGCGGTACGGTCGCAACCATCTTTCGTCATGCACGGGAGCGCTATCACATGCAGAAAATGACCGACGACGCCGAGACAGTGAACGACGCGCTGACGCTCGTCTACGACGATATCGATCCCTACTTCCGCGCACGGTGGGGCGCCTGGGAACCGCAGCTCCGCAGGAAGATCGGCGAGTCGCTGGAAGCCGGGGAGAGCGACACCCTCCGCGACGTGGTCGCTGCGGTGCTCGTCTATACCCGACGCGTCATCGATCGGCGAGAGGGCGGTCTGCGATACATGATCGACCGGAAGAAGAACGCAGTGGAAGATGAGAGAGCGTAAGGGAAATGAATGTCGTCTGAATCGTCTGAATCGTCTGAATCCTTTCAAAGGCCATGAAACTTCCGATGCACCTCCTTCAACTGCGGATTCGTCACATGCGTGTAGATCTGAGTCGTGGAGAGGTCTTTGTGACCCAGCAACTCCTGCACCGATCGGAGATCGGCGCCGTTTCTGAGCAGGTCGGTGGCGAATGAATGCCGGAGCGTATGCGGCGAGGGATCGCTGACGATCCCCGCCAACCGCGCGTACTTCTTGACGATCCGGTAGATAGCATTCGCGGAGAGCCGGAATTCCTCCCCCGGCGGCAGCGCGGTTACAGCCCGGTCGTGGTAGTTGAGAAAGACGGGATGCAGATGATCCACGCGACAGTCGAGATAGTTCTGGAGCGCCGTCACCGCGGCATCCGACAGAAAAACGATCCGGAGCTTGCTCCGCTTCCCCCGCACGCTGATCTCTCGTGTATGGAAGTTCAGATCTTTCCGGCTGAGAGAGCGCAGCTCAGCCAAACGCAGACCGGTGGAGAAGAAGAGCGCAAGCATGGCACGATCGCGTTTCCCGTTCTTCGTTTGTGCATCTGGCGCGGCGAGCAGCCGCTCCAGCTCCTCGGTGTACAGGACCTTCACCTTCCGCTGTTCTTCCTTGAAACGCTTCACTCTGTCAGGCGGATAGGTATCCAGTTCCTCTTCCTGGACCAAATAGCGAAGAAATGCCCGCAAGATGGTCAGGTGGTGGTTTTTGGTCCGGATGGTGAGCTCTTTTCCCGATCGGCTACGAAATTCATGGAGCTTTTGCCTATAGATGCGAATGGATTCTTTCCCAACGTCTGCCAGATCCTTGATAGGGGACTGCGTCAATAACAGGTCCAGCGACTGACGGTAATTGCGCACGGTGAGAGGGGATTTATTTTCTTCCGACTGCAAAAATTGCAGATATCGTTCGACGGCCAAGGCGAGGGGAGTGGCAGTGGGCGGCATCTCTATTTCAAGATAATGCATTTTATCTTGAATATTCAATTGACCGTGTACCAAAGAATGGCCAAAGCTTCACGCAGCAGGCTCCGGATCCAAAACCCAGTGGCCGCACGCGGGGACGCCGGATGCGTGCGCAGATCCTTCCAGCCGATCCGATGTGCCAGGTAACGGATCCGAGCCAGATGGTAATCGTCGCTGACAGCAACCACCCTGCGGCAGTCGCCAGCGAGCGGCCGGACGTTCCGGAGGTTCTCCAGCGTCGACCGTGAGTCCCCTTCTACGATGATATCTGCGGGTGCGACCCCGCTGTCGATCGCACGCTGCCGCATGACCGATGCCTCGCTCGCCCGCTCAGGCTCGCTCTTCCCACCCGTCATGAATAGTTTCCTGATCTCCTTTTCTCTATAGAGGGAGAGAGCCGTATCCACCCGACGGGCGATGCCGGGACCGGGAGCGAATAGCCGGTTCCCCCGCTCATCTGTCATTGCGTGCACGCGCGCGCCGAACACGATGGCACAATCGGCGGGCAGCCCCCCGGGCGTGCCGCCAAGCCCGGCGAGGACGGCCGCCCCGGTGGCGAAGAAGCAGGCGGAGGCGGCACCGAAGAGGACGAACGCAGGTGGCAAGAATGATCGCACGGATGAGAGAGGTGAGGTACGCCAGTAGAGACGCGCGAATCGCGCTTCTCTACTGCGGAACAATCGAAATATGCGAAGGAATCGCCGGTATCCTCCTGCTCCACGGCGGCCAGACGGAGATCTCCACCCGGTCCACCTCCGGCAGGTTCCGGACGATCCGGAGGGCATCCTGCGTGGGCGTATCGGCGATCAGGCTGCGCACCTTCTGGCCGAATCGGGCTCCCGTCGGCGTGAGCGGGTCCAGAACGAACTGTTCGGTCGCCGCCAGATCCGCGGTCAGCTTGATCCAACGAAGGTCGTCGTCGTAGTCGATCACGTACACCTTCAGCCGCTCCGGGCTCAGTGTCTCGGTGAGAAGTCGCTTCCCTTCCACCACGTGCGCCAGTCGCTCCTGACCCAGGATCTTCACGATCGCCTGGGCATTGTAGGCGTAGAGCGTGTACGTGAGTCCCCCCTCCACGGGAACCGATTCGACCGGTTGTCCCAGGAAGTCGAGGGGCAGCACGAACCCCGAGTAGGTTTCCTGGACGATGCCCTTGCGTTCCAGGAGCTCCCACTGCTCATCGCGACTGCGGGCATTCCGTTCGCGGCGGAGCTCATCGATGCGATCGCGCGCCTCGACGAGCAGGGCGGGTTTCAGCTGGTTCTCCACGGCCCGATCGATATCGGATCTCAAGAGCAACGTGCGCGAGGATGTCCGACCACCGGTGCCCGGCGTGCGGTTTTCGGCGTCGATCAGGCGGCGCGTGTCCGCGGGGAGTCCCGGAATCTCCCATCGGAGACCCGCCTGTACGTTCCCACGGTCGCCGATGTCCTTGCCGTACAGATCCTGCGGGTCGGCACGCGCTCTCACCGGCGCCGACCCGCTCGCCGGCACGACGACGTCGGTACGGGTCCGGAAGACCATACCCGCCTGGTTGAACAGGCGCGTCCCCTTCCGCAGCGACACCTCCTCCGGCGTACGGTTGACGATGAGCATGGTGGCCTCGGCGTTCGTTCCGGTGAATTGACGACTGATCTGCGTGGTCGTCACGGTCCGGTGGATCTGTACCCTGAAAGGCATGAGCGGCAGCGCGTGAATGCGCCCCCCCTGGGGAAGCGTGACCCCCGACTGCGTGAGATACACATTCGCCGTCTGGCTGATGGTGTCCTTCCGCGGCCACACCCGTATCTCCGCCGATGGCAGCAGCCGGAAGACGACGAAGAGGAAGAGGAAAAGACTCAGTCCGATGAGCAGCCAGATACGCAGCCGCGGGAGGGCCAGGAGCCCCATGCTCTGCAACCGGGTACGCCACTGCTGCCGCCACTGCTGCGGGGAGAACAGCCGCAACGCCCCGGCCGCATCGGGATGATTTTTCAGCCGGATCCGGAGCGAACGTGTGCGGTCGTACACCCGCAGCCGGGCCGCGCGCGCTGCGGCCCGGAGCAGTGGATCTTTGGTCGCGATCGTCAGCCGGAACCGCTGGCGCGCGCAGGCACCAAGGAAGGTGGCACGCTCCTCCGGATCGGAAAGGAACAGCGCATCCGCTTGCGAAAGAATGACGATGATCTCCCCTTCCGCATCGCGCATCCGGCGTGCGAACGCACTCCACGATTCTTCCTCGTGCCGAATGAGGACACTCAGATGCTGCGGTGACATCGGCGGAGAGTGTACAGCGCCTGAGGACGAGAGTTCAGCATCACCTGCGCAGGAGCTCAATCGCCTGCAAGGGCTTTCCCGAGATGTATTCCAGCATCGCCCCTCCCCCCGTGCTCACGAACGTGTAGGCATCGAGCGGATACCCGTACCGCACGTGGAAATCGAGCGTGTCTCCGCCGCCGATGATCGTGACCGCCCCGCGCTTCGTGGCGGCGGCGATCGCCTCGGCGATCCGCTTGGTCCCATGGCTGAAGCGGTTCATTTCGTAGAGGCCCAGCGGGCCGTTCCACACGATCATCCCCGCCTTGTCGATCGCGGCCCTGTACCGCTCGATGGTCACCTTGCCGATGTCGAAGATGCTCATGTCCCCCATGATGTCCTCCACCGGGAGGTCGATCTTCTGCGCACTCTCCGACGGTTCCGATGCCACCACCACATCACGCGGGACATGGATGTCGGCTTTCTCCGCCTTTTCGGCCTCCAGCATCATCTCTTGAGCCTGTTCGGTCATATCTTCCTCGTAGCGGGAGGTGCCCACGTCGAAGCCGCGCGCGGCAATGAAGGTGTTGGCAATGCAACCCCCGAGCAGAATGTCGTCGCCCTTGTCCAGGAATCGCCGGATGACCGGCACCTTGGTCTCCATCTTCGCGCCGCTCACGATGAGCACCAGCGGCCGGCGGGGTTCCTCCACCACCTGCGACAGGTACTGCAGTTCTTTTTCCAGCTGCCGCCCGGCGTAGGCCGGCAGGAGCTTGGGCACGCCGACCATGCTGGCATGTTTGCGGTGACAGTTGGTGAAGGCGTCGTTCACGTACGCGTCGCCGAGCGCCGCGAGCTGCTTGGCGAACGCAGGGTCATTGGACTCTTCACCGGGCTCGAAGCGGAGATTCTCCAGGAAAAGAACTTCTCCCTTCTTCAACGTCCGTGTGATGGCTTCCGTCTCCGGACCGACACACGACTCCGCAAATTGGACGTTCGTCCCCAGCACTTCTTCCAGCACCGGCACGATAGGCTTCTGACTGAATGCCATCGCGCGCTTGCCCTTGGGACGCCCCTGATGCGACACGATGATGAGCGGAGAGAGCGCCATGATCTCTTGCATCGTCGGCACCAGCGCCTCGATGCGCTCGCGGTCCATCACCTTGCCACCGTCAATGGTTACGTCAAATCCGGCCCGGAGGAGGACCCGCTTGCCACTGAGCTGTACGCCGTCGAGTGTGCGATACTTCTCCATGACGCGATTCTACTCCATCAGTAGACTACTACACCAATGACTCCCCTCTCGACCACTCCCCTGCTCGCATTTGCAGTGACACTCACACTGCATCTGGTAGCCCGACGGGTGTTCCCGCGGCTGGGACTCCTTGATTTTCCGAACCGGTACGGTCTTGACCGCCCCCAGCTCCCGTACCCCACCGGCATCATCGCCGTACTGGTTTTTTTTCTATTTTTTCCGTTTCTGGAGCCAAAATCGATGCAGGCCACCGGCCTGATTATCGCCACGGCGCTGCTGGCGATCGCCTGCAGCGCCGATGACCGCCATCCTCTTCCGCCGCTCCTGCGGCTGAGCATCCACATCCTGGTCGCCGTCATCATTTTCGTCAGCGGCACGCGCATCTACTCACTCACCAATCCGCTGGAAGGACTTCTCGGCATGAGCGTCCTGTCGCTCGACCGGACGACCATCCTCACCCCGTTCTTCGGGCCGCTCCCGCTGCTCAGCGGACTCTTCACGGTCATCTGGCTCGGCCTGACCATCAACGCCCTGAACTGGTTCGACGGCATCCCCGGACAGGTGACGACCATCTCCACGCTCGCATTCGTCACCATCGGCCTCCTCTCGCTCAGCATGCGCGTCAACCAGCCGGGGCTCGCAGCCATCGCCTTCCTCCTCGCCGGCATCGCCGCCGGCTCGCTCCTGTTCGATTTCCCGCCGCCGAAGGTGGTGCTCGGCGACAGCGGCGCCATGTTCTTCGGACTCATGATCGGCGTACTCACCATCTATTCTGGCGGAAAAGTGGCGACTGCCTTCCTGGCGCTCGGCGTGCCTCTCATCGACCTCTTCCTCGTCATCACGCGACGGATGGCGAAAGGGCGCTCCCCTTTTCGCAGTGACCGGGATAAGAACGAGCATCTGCACAACCGGCTGCTCGCGAAAGGATGGTCCCCCCGACAGATCATCCTTCTCACCGCCTCCATCGGCCTCGCGTTCGGCGTCACTGCACTCTTCATGGATACGTTCCAGAAGTTTGTATCGGCAGTTCTCCTCTTCATGGTGATGGTGGGTTTATCGTTCTATTCATCGCCGACAAGGCACTGATCAAGGACTGCCATGCAATTCCCGTTCTACCACCTCATCGTCTACACCCCGGTCACCCATGCCGACGTCGTCCGCAAGGCGCTCGCCGATGCCGGAGCGGGCAAGATCGGCCGCTACGACAGCTGCTCATTCTCCGTCCGCGGTACGGGGAGGTTCCGGCCGCTTGAGGGAGCCAATCCGGCTATTGGATCAGTCGGAAATACCGAGGAAGTGGAAGAGGAACGTATCGAGGTTATTGTTCCATCGGACAAGCAATCACTCCGAACCATTCTGCAGGCGGTGAAGAAGGTCCACCCGTACCAGGAACCGGCGATCCATCTGCTGCAGATGGTCGATGATCGATCACGGTGATGGCTCATTTCTGCCTCATCCCCGCGTACCGCACCGGCGGGCTCTGGTAATTCCCGACCATGAACACCAGCGTCTGGTACGACAGCGGCTTCACGTCGATATCCGCCGTTCCGTCTGTCCTGAAATCCGCCGCTTTCAGGACCGCGGGACGGAACTCGGCCTGACCGAAGGCCGGCAGGAGCGGGAGGTCGGCAATGTCCGGATTCGTGATCGGACGTCCCTCGGAGTCAAACAGACGAATCTTGACCGGGAACGCCGAGCGGGACTTGAACGACGCGGCCATTTCGAACTCCACGCGGCTGATCTGACGGAACGCGGGGGCGACGGAGGAAGCAGAGGTGACAGAGGAGGGAGAGGAAACAGACGATGAAGATGGCGCGACCGGAAGTGTCGGATCGGATGCCGGCAGCACTGGGACGGGATCGAGCACGGCAACCCGTGGCGCCTCCGTCTTCAGACGCGCCAGACGCGATTCCATTCGTTCCTGCCTCGTCGGCACTCTCTTCCTGGAATGGACGGACGAGGCAATCGACGCATCGGCGATCTGCACCGGCGCATAGTTGGCCTGGACGTAGAGCATGGGATTCACCAGGTACCGGACTCCATTCTCCCGCTTGAGACCGGCATCGATGGCCTGGCTGAAGCTCAGATTCGCTTCCCGCATGTCGGCGCTGCTGAACGGCCAGTACGGGTGCCACGGGGCGTCGTTTCGGTCGATCTGGAAGTGCAGGTGCGGACCGGAGGCGTTGCCGCTCCTGCCGGAGGCGGCGATCTGATCGCCATGCCTCACCACCTGACCGTTCGTCACGAGAGCGGCACTCAAGTGGGCATAGTGCGAGTAGAGCGTCGTCATCCTCGTCGGCCGATCCGGGTCGGGCACGTTCGGATGACGCAGGAGCACGTAGATGCCGAAACCGGCCGGGTCATTTCCCGACTTTTCAACAACGCCATTCATCACCGCATACACCGGCGTGCCCGTTGGCAATCGGATGTCGATGCCGGCATGACTCCCCTCCCCTCCGCCATCCGTGCTGCTGTAGCGTCCCAGGTGGTCAACGGAGTACACCAGCCGTAGGGAGTCGTCCTCCGGGTCACGTGCCGCGGCGGGCACGTATGCCGGGAGCGAGCGGCGCAGGTCGCGCGGCACTTCGCTGAAGGTGTGCGCGCCACTGTCACCGCCGTACGACAGTGACCACTGGGTGTCATCAGGCACTTCCCGCACTGGCGGCTCTGTGCCGGAATACACGATGAGGCTATCATCCTCTTTGCCCATGACGGATGCCCAGAATCCGTACCAGCCGAGTCGTCCCACCATGTTCCCCGTCACGAATGCGAAGAGCGACAGCACCGCCACCCAGAACGTCACCCGCTGCTTCAGGTAGTGCTTGGGATGCGGCTGTTTGCGCTTCTGGATGCGCTTCGCCGAGAATCCCGCCCGTCGGGGTGCGTCGAATGTCATGTATGTTTTATACTTGTATATATTATCATTTTTGTTCATTTTAGTCAATGATTGATACCTGCAATATGTGGCTTCCATCCGCCGAAATAACAGGTGCGGTCGGGCGCTCTCTTGCCAGGACACTGTATCGGTTTCCGGTGACGGTGCTGCTTGCCGGCGACGTGGGTGCCGGCAAGACCACCTTCCTCCAGGGCTTCGCGCAGGGGCTCCACATCGGCGAGCCGGTCGTGAGCCCCACCTTCGCGCTGGAACAGCGCTACGTGATTGGGGCAGGTCCGGCCGCCGGTCGAGAGCTCCTGCATCTCGACCTCTACCGTCTGCGGACGGATCAGGCCGCAGAGCTGGTCGGCGCGAGCGATGACCAGACGGGCATTCGCTGCATCGAGTGGGCACCTCGCCTCTCCCATCCACCTGCCGGGAGCACGATCGCCATCTCACTCCGTGACGAGAGAGCGGGGCGGCGCCTCACTGCGGTCTTCGATGATATCCCGCTTCCCGCCCGCAAGACGATGGACGAATGGCGCGAGGAAGTGATGCTGCCTGTGCACGTCCGCCGCCACTGCGATGTTGTGGCGGCCTTGGCCGCGACCCTCGCTGAGCGGCTCCTCCAGCACGGCGTCCTCGTCCGTCCCCACGCACTCGCCCGGGCAGCGGAAGTGCACGATCTGTTTCGGTTTCTGGACTTCCGCCCGGGGGCGGAACCGAACGGATACGTGGATGGGGAACAGCAGAAGGAGACCTGGGCACGGTGGCGGGAGCGGTATCCCGGCCTCAAGCATGAACCGGCATGCGCGGCCTTCCTGCGGGACCGGGGGTACCCGGAGCTCGGGCGGATCGTGGAGGTGCACGGCCTCGCCCTTCCGTCCCCGGAGAGGCAGACGGTCGAGCAGAGACTCCTCTTCTACGCCGACAAGCGCGTGATCATCGATCGTATCGTCACGCTCGACGAACGCTTCGCCGATTTCCGCGCCCGTTACGGGAACAGCAAGACGGCGTCTCTGCATGACGCGTGGTTCGCAGAAGCACAAGCGGTGGAACGGGAGCTGTTTGGAGCCTAAAGAGGAAGACGAAGAAGACGAGGAGTACGAAGAGCGCGCTTCGCGCGAGGCAATGAGGGTATCTTCGTCTTCCTCGTACTCCTCGTCTTCTTCGTCTTCCTCCTTTCAGAGTCTCCACGGGATCAGTTCATCAGCCAAAATCGCCGCCACGCCCTCCATCCGGAATGGCAGGAGTATGGGGGCGATGGCGAGCGTGACGGATGCCAGCGCCGCAATGAAGGCCCATGCAAGTTCGACCTTCCCCCACGGCCGGTTGGCCGAGCGCCGGGACTCCGCCAGGTGCCGCGATACGTCCTGCAACGTCGACCGCAGGTGCCGCAGGATGGCGAGCTTGGGGAGGAGGAGCAACAGACCGCGTGCCACCTCCATCCCCGATCGCATGAGACCGGCGCCGAGCGCGACGATGCCCGTCCGCTCATGGAGAAGGATGGCAACGGTGAGGCCCGCCAGGAACAGCGCGATGTCGGGCAGATTCTCCCTGGTCACCGCCCGCAGTGCCCGGCTCCAGCTGAGCAGCTGCACGTCGCGGAAGAACACCAGGTCGAGTGCCATGTGCACGAGAATGACAAAGGCGAAGGCTCCCAAATTGAGGAGGATAGCCACGAAGAACGAGAGGACGAGGAAGCCCGCATGGAAGGCAGGCAGATCGTCATGCTCCGCGGCAAAAGCCCGTGCTGATCGGAGGAGCTCCATGAGTGTATTTTCCATATTATAACATATTTAATCTATTACTGCAAATCATGCGGTGTCAATTTCTCCTGCTACCACGCATGCCCGATTTCATGAAGCAGGAATGCAATGCTGAAATCTTTGGATAGGTACGGAACATCTTGAGCTGACCCATCATCAGCATCGGGATCATAAAAATGGGAATGGAAACATATTTGCCTTCGCCGGGTGGAGTACAGGCTCCTCCCTCTTGTGCAGAGATGGCATAGGTCTCCAAAATTCGCCACTCCTCAGGAAGCAGCGAGGCAATCTGGAACCGACGTTCTCCTTGAATCAACTCGACTCCGATCGGATGTGCCTCAAAGACCATACCTTGCTGATCAATTTCTTCATCCGGACCGATATAGGTTTTTCTGATGAGTAAACTTACTCTTTGAATCTCTACTGCATCCCCGGAGTAGGAGGTGGAGGTGGAAGTACAGTTGGCGTGGTCGGTGTTATCTTGAGGATTTCGGCGCCCGGGATCATGCTTGAACGCATTGAGTTGGGAGAAAAATCTGTGGGAGAGCTTGGTCGCGCTGAAAGGTCCGGCGTAGCGCTTGCTCCGCGCGCAAGATGTTGCGGCACAAGCGCTTCTTCCGGTGAAAGATCGGGGGTCCCACAGATATGGTCGCTATGCTCATAATATGTTGAGCCGTCTTTAGCTATGTAAAACTGCCATCGGTGTTGACCATTAGTACACGCGGGAACAGCAGGTAAATAAACTATTTTTGGACCTGTATCGGTCATAATTTGAACATCCAACGCTTTGCCCAATATCTCAGGAGCGAAAAGATCACTTATCGCAATACTAAGATGGTCGGGTTGGGCGCCGTTGCCATATTTCAAATAGTACATTGTTTTTAACTCATTAAGCCAAAAAGGATATGTCCCATCGGTAAAAGGCAAAAAATCACTATCACTAAGATTGATTTGAGATAGCCGGCTACCCCAGCCAATTTTATCTTCTCCTTTTGTGACTAAAAGAAATGTCGGATCAAATCCTGGTTCAACAATGCTTTGAATGACCATATCAAGTTTTTTCGTTGCGCGGGAACCAACAGCGTCAACAACTCCAAAGGTAATTGTTGCTGTACCGGGAAGTGCTACCGATCCATCAAGAAGCGTCTCCGAGCCATCAGTATGCACAACGTGTTGTAGGAGACCGGAAATAATACCGGTCTTTGCGTCAAGAGTAATACCTGTGGGGAGAACGCCGTTGCTAATGCTCCATGTGTACGGAGCAGTACCTCCATTCGTGCCTAATTCTGCGCGATATCGCATCTGGAGCGTCGCCGTAGGCAAACTCGCAGTGGTAATAGAAACTGCCTTAGAATGCGATGTGGGTTCAGGAGTAGGTGTGGGGGTAGGAGTTGGTGTGGGAGTTGGGCCGGTAAAAGTAAATTGGACATCGTTGCTTGGCTTGCCATAGGCATTTACAACTTTGAATGGTAGTTTGCACGGCTCCGGCTTTTTCTTGCTGAACTTCTCCTCGCATTCCTTGATAAGCTTTGCTGAAGTGAGATTAACCTTAAACGTCAGTGTCTTGCCATCTGGCGATACCAGCGGTTGCTTGATCACCTCGTCCTTCATAAGAACATAGTTGCCGGGCGCCAAGACATCCTCTTTGACTTTTGTTCCGGTGATTCCGTCCAATGAAGTTGCAAATCCGGAACCCATGATCGTCACTATCGTTCCGACTGGACCTTGATCGGGCGAGAGAGAATCAATCTTCGCATTGTACGCGGTTTTGGAAAGAGCACCTTGAAACAACACGGCGCTAAAGGCAACTGTCCCACATGCAACGGCAACGTGCTTTTTTTTATTTTTTAGTCTTCGGATCATATTCGACGGAGCTAGTCTAGATCCGGTTGTTCTCGTTTGAGGATTTTCTCCATCAGGATGCTCAAATTCTCGTGTCGGTGATTGAAGCGAAATTCCATCTCCTTCA
>VMEW01000032.1 GCA_007375735.1 Candidatus Peregrinibacteria bacterium Greene0416_19 | reverse complement strand
GAAGCGGCAGAAAATCATGCTTGCAGACATAAATGATGGAAAGAGAAGAAGTACAAGCCATCTTCTACTCTCTCATCAACTCATTTCTGGTGTGGTCCCAGCGCAAGCATTGGGTGCATGGCAAGCGTTTCTGCAAATTATTCTAGACAACATTCATGCCTTCTCAGTGAGTAGAATTTGTATACGTGACAGACAGAGCATGCGAGCTTCCTTGATTATTGATTGGCTTCAATAAAACAAAATGTCCGTTTTTCCATCGTGTAATCCTCTTTGAGCAATTTTCTTGCACTTAACAGACAAACATGAGTAATGTTTGTGATCAGATGTCTTCAGGAGCCCTCAAAGCACTGTTCAGCTCGCAGACGCGCGTCAAGCTGCTCTCCACCTTCCTGCTCCATCCGGAGCAGGAATACTTCATCCGCGAACTCACGCGGCTGCTGGGGGAGCAAATCAACTCCATCCGGCGGGAACTGGAAAATCTGCGCAGGATCGGCTTGGTGAAGTCCCGGCACAAGAATCGCAAGAAGTACTATCACGTCGACATGGATTTCGTGTTCTTCGCGGAACTGCGGAACATGTTCAGTAAGGAGATTCAGGCTGAAAGTCCGGTCGTCGCAAGCTTGAAGAAGCTATCCGGCGTGTCGCTGGTGGTGCTCGCCGGCACCTTTACCGGCACCGAGAGCAAGGTGGACCTGTTGATCGTGGGGTCGGTGAAGAAGGAAGTGCTGGAGGCGCTCCTGCTGCAGGAACAGAACCTGAAAAATGTGAAGTATTCCATCTTTCCTCAACCGGATTTCCTCTACCGGCTGAGTCTGAAAGACCGTTTCATCCAGGAGATCGTGAACGATCCGCGGCATCTGATTGTCCATAACACGATCCAAAAGGAGATGGAGGAGGCGCGGGCGAAATGAGGGGGATGGCGCTTTACAGACACAAAAATTCGGATAGGCTATCCCAGACATGCCCAGCCTCCTTCTCCACGAGCAGGCGAAGAAGTACGTCCGCAAGACGCCGGATCTGAAACCCGGTTACACCGTGCGTGTCCATGAGAAGATCAGGGAAGGGGAGAAGGAGCGCGTGCAGGTGTTCGAGGGTCTCATCATTGCCATCCACCGCGGTCACACAGGCACCGATGCCTCCTTCACGGTGCGGCGCATCGCATCGGGCGTGGGAGTGGAGAAAATTTTCCCGTTCGCCTCGCCGCAGATCGACAAGGTGGAGGTGAAGAAGATCGCCAAGGTCCGGCGGGCCAAGCTGAGCTTCCTGCGTGGCCGCAAGGGCAAGTCCGCCCGCATGAGCGAGCGGTTCACCACCGCGGAGGAGTTTGCGGTGGCCGTGGCGCCGGAGCCGGTCCAGGAAGTCAAAGAAGCACCCGTCGAAACGGCAATGGAGTCGACCGAGGAGAAGGCCGCCGACAAGGAGTAAGCTTTCTGCATGCATGCCCTGCTCATCGGCAATTTCGGAGTCGGCAATCTTGGCGATGAAGCGCTGCGGGAATACTTCCTGTCCGCTTTTCCGGATGTGGATTGGACGGTTGTGAGCGCGCACCCCCGGACCGAGCACGAAGTGGCGCGCTTGCCGGGCGGAGTGGCGTCGCTGCTCGCGTTTCGATGGGTCAGGACCTTACGGGCGTACCGTCATACCGATGTCATCGTGTTCGGCGGCGGTTCCCTCTTCACGGACATCGAATCCACGTACGCCTGCTTCCTCTGGTGGCTCCATACGGCGGCTGCGCGATTCTATAGGAAGCCGGTCCTCTTCGCATTCCAGGGTATCGGTCCATTGCGCAGCAGAGCAGGGGAGTGGTTCGCCCGTCGCGCCCTCCGGAAGGCGGCCTTCCTCTCGGTCCGAGACGACGTATCGGCAGACCGCATTGCTGACTGGGGGCTGAACATTCCAGTTGTTCGATCATTCGATCCTGTATTTTTACTGCTACAAAAAGAAAAAAGAGATGATCACAGAAAAAATGTGCTCATCGTCATACCACGGAAAAATAGCGGCGCAACGTTCAGAGAGAGAGCGAAGGAACTCGTGGCATCAGGCCTGTTTGAAACTCTCAGGATCCTCTCCATGGAGCCAGAAAATGAAGCCGAGGCCTCGGTCTGTCGCTCGCTTGCTGCCGCTCTCGGTGCTGAAGTCACAGCCATTACCACTCTGACGGCGCTCGCCGAGGCGGTTTCCGGCAGTTCCCTCGTTCTTAGTCAGCGATATCACGGGGCTCTGGCGGCACTCGCAAGCGGGATTCCGGTGGAAGTGGTGCCGCAGGGAGTGGGGGATAAGATGGCGGAGCTGCAAGAACTGAAGCCGGAGGATGCTCCAAGGCTGTTGGATCTTGTCCAGACGGGGGAGGAAGCGCTCCGTGAAATGCTGCAGAGGCTTTGATTTGATTCAAATATGTCACCCCCGAGCGCACCCTTCCACGCCTGCCTGCCGGTAGGCAGGGGTGCGATCCCGTTCACGTACCATCCTCATCATCCTCGTTTCCACACATGTGCTCTCCTTCACTGCCTTGTTTCGTTAGGGGGACCAGGACACCTTGTCCGGTTTCCTAGGTCCCCCTAACAACCCCCATTACCTTCCTGACCCCATCCAGGGCGCAGTGCGAAGGGGGCGTGCTTGATCAACATTGCGCTATTCCTTCTGCTTTCAACATGACACAATCGAAGTTGAAAATATGGTACTCCACACAGGACAACCCTCCCCTTCATTCACAGGCACGGATGAACAGGGAAACCGGCGGAGTCTCGTCGACTACCGCGGCAGGTGGCTGCTCCTCTACTTTTATCCGAAGGACGACACGTCGGGCTGTACGGCCCAGGCGTGCGGGTTCCGGGATCGCTCTGTCGAGCTGCAGGGAAAGGTCGAAATCCTGGGCGTGAGCGCAGATTCGGTTGAGAGTCACCTGACGTTCAAAACGAAGTACTCTCTGCCGTTCCCGCTCCTTGCGGACACCGATCGGACGATCATTCAGACCTATGGAGCGACGAAGGAGGAGCTGGGGAAGCGGGTGTCGTTTCTGATTGATCCGGAGGGGGTGATTCGAAAGATCTACACGGGGATTGATTGTGAGAAGCATGCGGAGCAGGTGGTGCAGGATATGAAAGATTTTATTGGTATGACATAATCGGTGGTCCATGAATCCTTCTTCTGTCGCCGACGCCCCCCTGGCCTTCCGTCTCCGCCCCACCACGCTCGATGACTTTGTGGGGCAGGAACATATCGTGGGGGAGGGGACGGCGCTCAGGGCGGCGATTGAAAAAGATGCGCTCTCATCGGTCATCCTCGCCGGGCCGCCGGGGACCGGGAAGACCACGCTGGCGAAGATCATCGCGGAGCGGACGAGTGCGGCGTTCGTGCAGCTCAATGCGGTGACGAGCGGGGTGAAGGAATTGAAGGCGGTGTGCGAGCAGGCTGCGCAGGTGAAGACGACTCTCGGACAGCGGACCGTGCTGTTTGTCGACGAAATCCATCGTTTCAACAAATCCCAGCAGGATGCGATGCTGCCTTTCGTCGAGAGCGGGACGGTCATTCTGATCGGTGCCACCACCCAGAACCCGTACTTCGACGTGAACCAGGCTCTCGTCTCACGGTCGCAGGTGTATCTCTTCACGCCGCTCGAGGTCGAGGATCTGGTGACGCTCCTCCAACGTGCGCTTGCACATCCACAGGGGTATGCGGGGAAGGTGAAGGTTGTCGGTGACGCGCTGAGACACCTGGCGACCATCGCGAACGGGGACGCACGCATTGCTCTCAATGCACTCGAGCTGTCCGTCATGACCGCAGGCAAGGATGCCGTGAACACAGAGAGAGTCCGTGCACTCTTCCAGGAACGGAACAGGCGCTACGATCACGACGGCGAAGACCACTACAACGTCATCTCGGCCTTCATCAAGACCATGCGTGGCAGCGATCCGGATGCGGCGCTCCTCTGGATGTTCCACATGCTCCAGGGTGGCGAAGAACCGCGCTTCCTGTTCCGGCGGATGGCGATCTTCGCGTCCGAAGACATCGGCAACGCCGATCCGCGGGCGCTGCAGATTGTCGTCTCGGCCTGGCAGGCCTTCGAGTTGGTGGGACTTCCGGAAGGAGAGTACTTTCTCGCACACGCCTGCATCTACCTCAGCCAGGCGCCCAAGAGCAATGCGGTGAAGAATGCGATGGCGGGCGCAAAGTCCGTTCTGCGGTCGGCCCCATCGGTCGAGGTGCCGAATCACCTGCGCAATGCGCCACTCAAGGGCATGGCCGAACAGGGCTACGGCAGCGGCTACCAGTACCCGCACGATGTGGAGGGCGGAGTGGCGGCGGCGAATTATTTTCCCGTTGGCATTGCTCCGCGGATCTTCTACGAACCGACGGAGAGGGGATTTGAGGGTGAGATACGGGATCGGCTGGATCGGGCGCGAGTGGCCATCGGTCGTGATTTGCAGTAACATTCGTAGACTTTTCGTCCAGCCATTGCGCCACGATTATCAGTATGGTATACTGTACCAAACTTCCCAAAAACACACACATGAAAGACACCGCTTTGTCGAATAGGAGCTTGTATAGATCCTGAGCTTGTTTAGTGTGGGTTCGTGGCATCAACACTTCTGCCGAAGAGCCGTCTGTCTGACCGTCAGATCCGGTCCATCATC
>VMEW01000018.1 GCA_007375735.1 Candidatus Peregrinibacteria bacterium Greene0416_19 | reverse complement strand
GAAGCGGCAGAAAATCATGCTTGCAGACATAAATGATGGAAAGAGAAGAAGTACAAGCCATCTTCTACTCTCTCATCAACTCATTTCTGGTGTGGTCCCCGAAGGCATTGTTTTCTTTTAGCATGAGCAAGCCAACATCTGTCAATCGGGCGCGCCGGCGGACCGCAGTACACTTTGCCCATGCGCTTTCGTGCCCTCCTGCGGATACTCACCGGAGGATTCCTCGCCGCCCTCATCACCTGGCTGCTCCTCTTCAAAGTGAGCGACAGCGACACGTGGTGGCACATCGCGGCCGGCCGGCTGCTGCTGCGCGACGGGTGGATCGCCACCGATCCCTTTGCGTACGCGCGGGAGGGGCTCCCCTACCTGGCTCTACACGAGTGGCTGGCGCAGCGGGTCATCGCGTCTGTCTTCCTGCTCGGCGGCGCCACGGGACTCATCGGCCTCAGGATCCTCTTCGCGCTCCTGACCTTCGCCGTCATCATGGCGATCGACTGGCGGCGACTCTGGCCGAACGCGCTCCTCGTCGGATGCGCGGTGGTGGTGATGCGGCAGGGGTTCATCGAGCGCCCGCAGCTCTTCAGTAACGTCTTCTTCGCCCTCTCCCTCGCTCTGTGCCTGCGGCTGCTGGATGAAGAGACGGTGCGGTCGAAGACCTGCCGCCGCATCTTCCTGGTCCTCTCGATCAGCACCGTGCTCTGGGCCAACATGCACGGAGCGGCCGCGCTCATGGCACCGATCCTCCTCGGCACTGCCTTCGTGCAACGCTCGTTCGATGCCTGGCGGATAGGCAGGCGGGGCGACAGGGCGGCACGGATGGAATGCCTGATACTCCTCGGCTGGTGCGTGCTGCTGGTGATCTTGATGCTGTTGACCCCGAGTCTCCTGGGGAACGTCACCTACCTCCGCTCGCTCCTCACCGACCGGACCGCGGAGCTGATCAACGAGTGGAATCCGCGGCCCTTGAGCCAGTACCTGCTGTGGATCGGTCCGTTCTGGGCCGCGGCGATCGTTGCCCTCGCCTGGTCGCGCCACCGGGTCGTCGCGGTCGGACTCCTTATTATAGGGACCGGCCTCCTCTCCCGTTCCGCCCAGCGTCACGAGATCTTCTTCGTCCTGACGGCGCTCGGCTGCATCGTCTATGAATTACGGTGGAACGACCGCTGGCGGGCGCTTGTGGATCGCGCATCCCGGCATCCCCTCCTCTCGATCGTCGCCACGACCGTCATCGCGGCGCTGATCCTGTGGATCAACGCACCCTATCACGCATTCATGCTACGACGGAATCTGCAAGGAGTCGGATCGTTCGCGATGTCGCAGGGCGCCGCGGACTTCCTGGATCGCGAGAAGATCGACGGGAAACTCTTCAACAACTACGCCGCCGGAGGGTACTTGCTCTTCCGCGGACGGAAAGTCTTCCTCGACGGCCGCAACGTGGATTACGGGTATCATTACCTGTCGCGCGCCCTCGCGGCGCGCTACGACCCGGCAGTTTTCTACGAACTTGAACGGACCTACGGCTTCACCGTCGCGACGGTCGAGTACCGGCTGGGACCGGAGGGGGACGAACGGGCATTCGCATTCCTCAAGAATGACCCCACATGGGCGCTGATCTATGTCGACGACTGGGCGACGGTGTACCTCAAGAGAATCCCCACGCATGCAGACGCGATCAAGCGGAGCGAGTACCGCATCGTCACGCGCGACATCATCGGCAACCGGACCCTGCCCGATGCGCTCACGCCGGACGAACTCACGCGCTTCGCCGCCGAACTCGCGCATGCAGCGCAGGAAGATCCGCGCGGGATCGGCGCCCTCCTCGTCCTGAGCAAACTCCTGAGAAGCCAGGGCCGCTTCAACGAAGCCGCCGCCATCGCGCGGGACGCCGCCGACCGCATGCCGTACCGTCACGAACCCTACGAGCTCCTCGCCTCCATCGCCGCGGTTCAAGGGAAGTGGACCGAGGCCGCGGCGCTCTACGACCGGATGCTCATCGTGAGCAAGGGTCTGCCCCTCACTCTCCCCTACGCGCTCCTGGCGGAGGTGTACGAGAGAGCTGGGGAAAGCCGGAAAGCGGCCAGGTTCAGGCGCGACAGATAACCGGTGCCTGGCGATGCAGCCGTGGGATCGGGACCGGACATCAAGAACACGACGTCATTCCTTGTCTTGTATCTCCTGGGAAAGGTGATGCAGAAGCGCCGCACGATCCAGCCCCGATCTTTTCTCTCTGTTATCCAACATTGCATGAAGCCGCAGCAGCGCGTCCATCGAAAGACCGTGCAGGATAAGGGCGCTTTCCACCTCCGGACATCTATGAGGGGGGTACTGACTTCGAAAGCCCTCCAGAATTTCATGTTCCCGAAAGCCGGCTGACGGCCCGCTGGTGACGTAATATCTGCCATTCATGGCCGCGATCAGCGCGCTCGTGTCACCGGAGCAGTTTGCGGGGATATCCGTATCTGGCATGTTCAATCGGGTAAGGGCGCATCATAGCAACGATGTAATCTCTGGCAAGGCACCCTGATTCTTTATACTATGTCAGCGCATTTCCCTGTCCGTTGCGCATCCTCTCGTTCTTTTCTCCGCTCCCGTTCCCCTGCCTGCCCCGCGGAGCCCGGAGGGCGAAGTGGGGTAGCTCCCACCTTCGCCTCTGGGCTTCCCACTTCGCTGCTGAGCTTCGAGGGACAAGTCGGTGGGCAAGAGTCCAGAATTCTTTAGCATCATACGGGCCACCAGAATGCAGTTACTTTCTCCGAGGCCCCGTGGAGGCCGCAGCCTTCTACTGGGGCCGGGGGAGCCATTCGACCCAATAAGGTGGTTTTCTGAAATCAAGTGTGCGAAGGCATTGAAACATCGCAGAAATTTGACTAAATTTTAAAAAGAATTATATTAGAAATAATGGGACCAGATTCTGAAAAAGTACGAGCAAGTGCTGAATTGCCTGCCATTGAGGCCCTTAGACCTGAGGTAAATCAGGGATTGGCTAGCAATAGAATTCTTCAAGTCTCGTTATTCCAAAAACTTCTTTGGAATATTGCTGTGAATACCCCAACAATAGAGCGGGATGCTAAAGTACCGCCGCGTATTAGCCAATGGAAAGCAATAAACAAGCTTACTGAATTTCTGAGACAAGAGGGGTGGGGTGGTCGAAGTGGTCACTTCGTACTTCCTCCGGGATCTGGAAAAACTTTTCTTTTTGCAGTTATTGCAAAATTACTGGGAGTACGGACATTGGTGCTGGGACCTCGGACTAACCTTGTAGATCAAGCTTATGAAACATTTACGAAACAAGTAGGCATTGCTCCAGAGTTGATTGGCATGCTGTCGGGTAATGCAGAACAATTGAATCGACCAATTACAATCGGTACTTACCAAGGTCACTTATCGAGAATGGAGCACGATTCTCTTTATCGGGCGAATGTACAACGGTACGAGTTAATCATTTGTGATGAGGCTCATAAAGCGCTTGGTCCAGCGACACAGGCAAGCATCGATGCCATGAGCCTGGGACTTGATCCTGAAATGACAAAGGAGGAAGAAGCTGCCGAGCAAGAGGTGCTCAATTCTCTTGCACAATATACTCATCATCGTGCGCTCAGACTTGCTTTCACAGCAACATCACAACTCATGCATAAAGCTGTGCACGAGCATTTTGGTCCGCTTATCTGCCATGAGTCACATAGCGACCAGGTGAAAGCTGGTGTGCTGGCTATATACAGGATCATTCAGGTACAGGGACATGTGCAACCCGGTGAAATTGGCTCGACAATCAGTGTGGGACAAGAATCCGGCCTTCTGGAACGAGAGGAAATTTACGACAAAGCCATTGAAAAGTTCCTCCATCTTGAACAAGAGGTGCCCGAAAGACTGCTTCCCATTGCATTCCTTTCGAACATTCATGAATGTGATAAATTCAAATCCAAAGCGAGGAAACGAGGACTGAAGTCTGCAGTGGTAACCAGCAGAGAAGTAAATGAGTCAGGAGGACGTAATCGCATACGAGAAGCACAAGAAGAATTGCTTGAGGGGAAAATCAAAATGCTGATTAGCGTTGAAAAACTCCAGCTCGGCTGGGATTTTCCGCCACTTAACACGGTCTTGCAGCTGAGAGCAACTACAAGTCCCGCTATTCTCATTCAGCAGGCTGGCCGCGCCTCGAGAAGAACAAAAGACAAGGAAGCTGCATATATTATTGAGCCACGTTGGCGACCAGACGTCGGAGTGGAAGGAACGAGCACGGGTGGAGGGGGTGGAGGAAGCGGAGAGGGCGGTAAAGGCTCGAAGGGAATCACCGTACCAATAAAACCGCAGAAGTTTTTCGCCACCCCCCTTACGCTGGCTGAGGCACTCCATGTTACTGGAGATGAAGACGTCGATGCCGCTTGCGAACGTGCGGACGGAAAGAAACTCTCGTATGACATTGTGAAATCGCTTCTGGACAATGGAACAGTGGAATTGGGTGGTGACACATGCATCTACTTAAAGGTTTTCGCCGATGCTCACAATCACCCATTGGAACTATTCGAGCGAGAAATCCAGCAAGCAAACCTGCAACCTGTGGGCTTCGCTCTCTTCCAGAGAGAGTACGTGCCTGTGTACCGTTTGAGCCAAGTTTTTGCTATCCCTGGCATTCAAGAACATCAGCTTAGACAGAAACTCCACAGCAGATACGGTGTGCTCATTGAAGGGGTCAATTACATTACGAAAGAAACGTTCTGCATGTTTCATGGACTTCCTATTGATGGATTGACGGATGCGATTGCACAAGCCAATGTTGGACCACATATTCAATGCATCGCGAATGAATCATTCATGCTCTATCTCTTGAGCGAACTCGAGGCCCTACCATTTGTCCAACTTAAGTCCACATTACAGGAAGTCCCCCTGAATCTTGCTGAGGTTGACGTGAGAGGCGTGAGGGGAATCATTCCAAGATCATACGCCATTCAACATAATCTTCATCCCGATCTGCTCGAGCGCATCTGCCGGGACAATCTACTTACTATCGGCTACGCGCTTAGCATTGGCGAACCGCAGCCTATCTTCGCGAAAGTCGAAGTAGAATCCATTCCTATCGTCCGGGACTGGCTACTGCTCAATCCGCTCCCTGAGATTGATGAGCATACCGCCCATGTGACATTGAAAGGTGGTGGAGTCGGCTTGAGTTTGGCGCAGTTTTGTCTGTTACATCCAAGCATCGACTTCGTCAAGCTCTTGGGGGAAGTGAAGAGTGCAGGAATGGAACCGATTGGTATGGGCCGATTCAGTTTCCTCAGGACCATGGGGGCAACTCTGCAGTCTGTACAGAAAGATATTGATACAAATGATTCACGCTCCAAGGGAGAGCTAATTTACAGCAGAGAGCAAATCCTCAATCTTCCTTATGTTCAAGATTGCCTTGATCAAGAGGCAAGTATATCTATACCTCATGCTCAGCAATGACAACAGAAGGGGGACTGCCGGCAATCGAACGTTTCGGCAATACCGAAGTTTGGTCAGCAGAGCTTGGGGTCCCCCTCAAGGAGCTCCAAAATTGCCTTGGCAATCCAAATGCAGATAAGCAATTCGGCTCCACAGAAATCCGGCGTGCCGTGCGCGACTTACTGTCGATGAAACAAGCGGAAAAGCAGAGAACAGTGGAGCAGATTCGAACGGCGGCGAAAAGCCCGCTGACACTCATCATTCTAGAGTCATCGTCACGTAAGGGTGCGTTCAAATTGAAATCGCTGGGGTTTCGATCTTGGCAAGAACTTGCGACGTACTTCGGTATCGAAGGCAATCCTTGGAATTCCTACCTAACCAGAGTACGACTCGCCGCTGCCGTATTCGGGACGGATCATCCGGATGTTGCCCCTCGACTGGAAGAGGTACAGGAACTATCGAAAGGTCGGGAAGAACCTGCAGGACCGGCGGCGGAACGCTGGATAAGCATCCTCAAGGAGAAATACCCTACGGGAAAGGACTGGCTGGATGCAAGAATCCCAAGTACACATCGAGAATACACGTATAGCCATACGCCACCTGCCGATGAATTCGGCCAGGCCAGTGTTGAGAATGCATTGAGAATGTTCTGTACTCGCTTCGGTTTCACGCGAGACGCTCTGGGCGATCATGAAGTGAGATGTGCGGCCGGGCTCAAGATATACGGTGAGCAAGATCCCTTCATCCCTCAGTACCTTGCGGAGAAGCGGGAACGGGAGCTCGCACGAGCACAACTACAAAATGACTTGGCCGCCAATCCCGAAGCGGTGAGGGCCCGTGTATTGGAAAAGGTTCCTCCGCTCGAGCGGTGGTACGACAAAACCCCTGCTGAGAGATTTCAGTTCGAGAAAGAAATATTATTTCTTGGCATCACCGTAGCGGATCTCCGCCGCGCTCTGTGCCCTCAACTGGAAACATTCGGAGAGATGAGTGTTGATGCGGAGGAATTGGAAGGAATCTCACTTGAAGTCTGGCTTTTTGGAAAACAAGAAATCGAACGCTGGAAGACTGAAAAAGCAAAAAGTGATGGGGAAACTGCGCTGCAAGACAAGGAGCAACGCAAAAAAACGAAACGGCAGTTAGAAGTCGGGAAAAATAGGAACGCACTCCTATCAGCAGTATTGAATCGCATGCCGTATTCATATCAGTGGGTCAACATGCACTGGAAGCAAAGACAAGCGTTCAGGACAAAATTGGGGGCGCAGAATATCGACCTTGATGCCATCGCACTTGTATTTGATATCGCTGTATCACCTCTTGCATCGCTGCAGCACCATTTACTGTTAGGCGCGAAGCTGTATGGCCAAGAAGACTCTGTGATCAGAAAAGCCATGCAAGAATTGGAAGAAACTGGCTATATTTCGCACGTGAACATGGAAAAGGAAGAGCCATCCCGAAAAGCGCAAGACGAAAGTGTTCCTATAACAAGCAGACGAATACCTCGGGGCATGATATGAAACTGAGTGCGATGGTTTTTTAGAACCCTGTATGCACATGTCCCATGCCCACGAAGAACGGCGCGCCCGCATCGAGAAGGGTGATAGTGCTCATCATGCAATGATTGAACAGCGAATAAGAGCAATGAGTATCAATATGTCTCCAGCAGAACTACAACAGAAATATGATCAATTACCAAGTTCGTCCAAAGAGTAAAAACACCTTATTCCTCAGTAAAGTAGTCGGCATCAATCTTTTTCACGATGTAGGCATCCTGCTGCGATACTCCCACGCCATGTTCAATCATCAGTTCAGCAAGCTGCTTACCATCCACAAGAACAATCTTGGCATCAATGGAGTCGGCATAGGTACACGCATCGTTGCTGTAGTTCGATGTGGTGATAAACACACCTTTCTTGGCACGCTTCCCTGCCAGTGCCCCCATGCACTTCTGAATCTCTGGCCTTCCCACAGTGGCCTCCCATCGTTTCGCCTGTATGTAGATGACATCCAGCCCCAGCTTGTCTTCGTTGATCGTGCCATCAATACCGCCGTCACCGCTCCTGCCGATTGCTTTGCCAGCGTCCTTCAAGGAGCCGCCATAGCCCATGGCGAGTAAGACATCCACCACCAGACGCTCAAAGAACGCAGATGACATCTTACTTATCTGATCGAGCAGGTTGCTGACGAGCGCATTTTTCAATTCAGCAAACGCCTCTTCAATGCGCTCTTCGGGTGTCTCTTCTGGGGCTGGGGATGGTGAGGCATACGTATCATTATCATGCGGATGCCAATTCGCCTCGTACTCTGGGAACTTTGCAAGGTCTTCCGTTGTCAGGACAGTCGGATTCTTTGCAAGGACTTCCGAGCCGCGTGGCGTGATACGGAGGCAGCCCCTACGGGGGTATTCAATCATTCCGCTTTCATGAGGTGCGTCCGTGCCCACCCTGCGCGGTTCACAATGGTGCGCTGATGCCCTGAGGGCAATAGCAGTGCTCTTTCCCCGTCCGTCAGCTTGAAATGCTCCTCAAGGTACTGGATTGCGTCTTTGAGGGCATGTTCCTGCCCGTCCTTCACGAATTGAAGTAGCGGCAAAAGAAGTTGGTCGAACTTGGGGACGGGCATGGCGGAAGTATAACAATCTTCTATGCCCTAGGCACTGCGTTTTACGCTGCGGAAGGACTTGCAATGACAAACGCATCAAGAGACACTGTTTTTATCAGGAGGTAGATGCTCCTCAGTTCCGAAAGAAGCCAGTCGGGGGAGCCAGAATTCTTTAGCATCATACGGGCCACCAGAATGCAGTTACTTTCTCCGAGGCCCCGTGTGCGCGTAGGCGATGCGCTCCACGCGATTCTTGTACGTCCGGTGCAGGTGGTCCAGGAAGCGGTAGATCGTCTGCACACTCACCGTGATGCCCCGGTACCGATACAAGTAGTCTGCCGTTTTGAGCTTGCTCGTCGGGAACGCAAGCCTTGCGATGACGATGTGACGGAAGAGTTCTGCAGGGACGGCAGTGAATCCGATGCGGTCGAACAGGGTGCCGAAGATGAGCTCGGGACCGATCGTGTGCACCTGCGCATTGGCCATGCCCTCCATGAACGCCTGCACGGCCAGATCCGCTTCCGAGAGGAGCGGAAAGAGCGGCAACTGATGACGGGGATGGTCGATGACGTCCTGCGCCTCACGCATCAGACGCTCGATCTCGTCGGGATGCGCTGCCGACCCGACAGTGCGGACCACGCGGTACTTGCCGTCATCTTTCGCGATGACCTGCACGCTGACAGAGCCGCTGCGGTTCCTGTTTTTCCGGACGAACATGGTTGAATTCTACGGTTGCAGCACCCATGTTCACGAGCGGACAGCTTGAAACGGTACTATCGCTTGAATTTGTGGGGGTGATTACTGGGGTGTTGAAGTCAGGAGGTGAACATGGCGATGCTGTACCTCAAACGCGGTGAGAACGGCAACGCGCTGGATGCGCTGAAAAACGCACTGAAAATCGATCCGAAGCACGAATCGGCCAAAGCATTACTGCAGGAAATGATCCGGCAGGGAATCGTCGGCCAAAAATAAGAGACCCGTCAAACAACAAAACCTCCGGCTATCGGAGGTTTTGTCTATGCCAATGCGCGGCAATGCATCACTTCGTATACAACGTCGAAAGTGTCCCATGAGTATCTGTATCTGTCCACAGGAAAGGTACGGAGGCCATGAAGTCCCGGTCCAGCCATCGGAAATGACTGTCCCTGGCTCCGACATCCGTACTGGCAACCGAGCCGAGGTCCTGCATCGACACCTGGAGCGAGGAGGGGCGGCCGGGATCCACCGACGGGTTCAGAATGTTCAGCTCGATAGCGAATGCTGCAGTACTGTTCTGGTCGATAGTGGTGTTGACGTCGCTTTCGGTCATGTCCCTGCAGTGCACCAGGAAAGGCGCAGACACGCTCTGGTCGAGGGGATTGCCGTCCAGATCCGTCGCTGTGCAATCGGCTCTGACGGCGGGATCGGCCTTGTTGTAGAGCTGCAGACCGTCAACGGACACCAGGGCGTTCGTGAGAGCCACGTTGAAGATCCAGTCTGTGATAACGACCTTGTTGAGCCCGTCCTTCGCATTGCCGTTCGCGGCAGTCGTGAAGCCGAACTGGCCGACGGGGTAGACGCCTGTCGGCAGCGACGCTTCCTTACCGTCCGGATTTGCGTTTGCAATCTCGGCGATCTTGGAGAGAACCGTCACACCCTTCTGACCGACGATGTCCTTGTTCTCGCCTGGCAGGGCATTGCCGATGATCACCTCGCCCTCCGCGATCCCATTCTCGTTATTGGCGCTGAGCCTGTTGAAGGATGAAAATCCACTCGCCCGCACGGCGCCCTCGCCGGTCACATCATTCGAAACCGGCTTCTTGGAGAGATAGAACTGCAGTGCTTCGCCTGACACGGCACCTTCGATGTCCGTCTTCAGCCGTGGACGCACGCGCACTTTCACATCCTGCCCGGCGGGAACGATGAGCTGCTGATTGAACATCTTCGCGCAGAATGTCATCGGACCTGGGACCAGATCGCCGCTGCATGACCCGACGGTGGCGGTCGCGAAGGGTGATGTGGACCCCTCTCTGTAGAGCTCCAGTCTATCGACCGAAACCGCCGTCGTGACGACGGAGGTGAACTGCAGATGTGTGACATCGATCGCCTCATGCTCGCCGCGGAAGTTCAGCCGGAGAATCTCATCCCCGAGCGTGCCACCGAGGAACTGTCGCGGGAGGAGGGTGATCGTGGTGTCCTCCGTCACATACAGATTCCCCTGGTCCGCGATTTGGTAGAGCGTGGCAGTGTCGGTCGTGACGAAGATGCGGCAGGGGCCAGACGGGCAGCTGCCGTCTGTCTGGATATTCATGAGGGGGGCACCGTCCAATGTCTCAGCGCCGATGTACGACGGGCTGGACGTATGGAATGCCAGTTGAAGCTGCGCGGGAGCAGTGGTGGACGGAGCTATGTCAGCATGCACTTCGAAGATGATAGGTTTCGGGCGCCCTTTCGGGATGACGTAGCCGCCGCCAGCAAGAGAGTCGAATGTGATGGCGTTGTTCCGCACGGGAGCGTTCTGCTGCAGCAGAGTGTCGACGATGCCGTTAAAGTCCTCATCGACCCACAGGTTGTACTTGCCGGCGTTGACAAGGGAACCCGTTCTGGCGATGAAGGAAGCCCCGGTAAAGAGAAGATCCGCGTCGCTTGCGAAGACGCCGAAGCGCAGGAGATTGACGTTCTTCTGATTCTTGACGACGGTACCCGTGGGGGGCATGGCGATCTGGGTGACGGTCAGTGTGGAGAGCTTCTGCGGCGCTTTCACCGTTGTCGTATCCGTTCCGTAGATGGTGGCGTACTCCGACTTCGCGGTATTCGTGATGACCGTGCCTTCCGTTGCATCGTCGCGGACGCGGACAACAAGAGTGATCGTCCGCGTCTGCCCGCGCGGCGGAAGCGCGAGCGACTGCCAGCGCACGGCAGATCCGTCGAACACTCCGCCGTCGGAAGCCGAAACGAAGGTGGTCCCCGCCGGCACCTCGTCGGTGATGGTCGCGGCCAGCGACGCGGGGCGCATGTTCTCCAGCGTGACGGAGTAGGTGAGCGTTTCACCGGGGGCCGCAGCATCTTTGCCATCGGTTTTCACGACGCCGAAGAAAAACATGACCTTTCGCAACCGCTCGCGGATCCGGTCATGATCGCGATAATCGATCCTGCCATCGCTATCGAAATCGAACCACGGCACGTAGTTGATCTGTCTGTACGCTTGCCAGAAATAAAAAAGATCAAGGGCGTCGACGTCAAGATCGGCGTCCTGGTCCCCGAAAATCCTGTGAAATGTCTGCTTGAAGTCGGCAGCCATCGGGTTGCCGCAGAGATCGCGCACGGCCTTCGCGAAAATCGTCAGATCGAAGACGCCGTCGCGGATCGATCCGCCGACGATGCCGGGGCCACCAAAGGTGACCGTGAAAGTTTGCGGACCGGCCGGTGCGACCGTGAGGACCGGGAGGGGGACGTCGTTATGAAACCCCGGACGGTTGCCGATCTTGATGGCATCGGGATCCATGACCACCGGCCTGTCGAACTTCACCGTTAACTTCGTCACCATTGACCTTTGCGGCCTGCCGTCGTTGATGAGCATCCACGAGACCTTCGGCGTTCCGCAGGCGGGAAGCGGACCGGCGAGGGCGGCGGGGGCGGGTATCAACGAGAAGAGCAAACCGGCGATGGCTGCAGAGACATCAATGCGAAGGTTCATGGTGAAAAGTGTGAAAAGGGTGAAAAGGGTGAAAAGAGAGATATTGCACGTATTTTACATATTTGTTACAAAATAGCAAGCCAGCTGACAGCTCGTAATCAGCTTTCAGCATTAGATTTGGCATCATTTCAGCGTATTGATGCCGATTGTCCTACCTGTCTGATTGCCATTGGCACATTCGTTCAGCAAAGGGGTGCCGAAACAGTGACTTATGCGGCACGAACTTCTATTGCCGAAGAGAGTCATTTGCCGGAATTAACGGAGAATACTTCCCATGTGTATATGGCTTTTTCTGATGGGAACGCTCATGTGGGTTCGCAAGATGGAGTTAGTATGCTTTTTCTCGGTGATTTTGTACTCGGAAGTAAAATTGCAGAACACCAACGATCAGCAAAGGATTGGTTGAGTAAACTCGGGGAGAAAGATGGAAAATTTTTCTTGGGTGCTGACATTGTTGGAATGAACTTTGAAGGACCTATCACAGATAGACCATGCACTGCACAAACAAAAATCTGCCTTACCCAGAATCCAGCGTTGCTTTTCGATTTCTTTCGTAACTTCCCAATGTTCAATCTGGCATTGTTTGCCAACAATCACGTAAGAGATGCAGGGGAGGAAGGAATTGACGACACGTACTCACTTCTTTCTTTATCGAAGAAATTGATTGCAGGTGTCAGAGAGAATTGTGTTGAGCAAAAGATTCGGGAACAGGAAATTGCAGTCTGCGCTTTTGATGACAGCAATGGTTCGTTAGATGTAGGAAAAGCAGCCCAAGCTGTTGCAGAGGCAAAATTAAAATCTGATGTCGTGATTGCTTCCGTGCACTGGGGCATTGAGTACACATCATCTCCTACAGAAAGACAGCGAGAAGTGGCAACTGCATTGGTACGTGCAGGTGCAAAAGCAATTATTGGGCATGGGCCTCATGTAATTCAGCCAATGGAAATGATAGACAGAACGCCAGTGTTCTATTCACTTGGTAATTTTCTCTTCGAGCAACCAGATCTAAATCACTCTTCAGGATTGGCAGTCGGCTTGTTGACCAGTAAAGAGAAAATGCAAATATTCCTTTTTCCGATACGCTCAACAGCGGCGCAGCCCTCATTGCTACAAGGTGACGACAGACTGAAGGCATTGAGTCAGATATTGCCAGCCAATGAGCAAGATGAAGCTCAAAATCTCATGGGCGTCTTAGAAGTGCCGCTCTAGCAAGTCTGCCAGAATTCTTTAGCATCATACGGGCCACCAGAATGCAGTTACTTTCTCCGAGGCCCCGTGGAGGCCGCAGCCTTCTACTGGGGCCGGGGGAGCCATTCTTTCGTTTTGACACACTGTGCAATGCCAGAAAACGGACTTTTCAAGTCCCAGACTAGCTTTTCGCCTTCCACCTTTGCGTTCGCAAGTACGAAACGCAGGAGTTGGTTTTTTTGGGCAGGTTGCGAACGCTCAAAAAGGTCGGAAGCGCGTTTGAGCAGTTCCAGCAGGTAGGAACACGATGTGAGGAACGTTTCGTCGGCCTTGCCATGTGACCGCATTTCGTCGTGCAGTTGTTCTTCCTGTGCCTTCGTCTGCACGATCAGTTTGTCGTACTCGTCGTGGGTAATACGCCCGTCGAGTCGATCAAGGTACATAACGCTCTTGCGATTTGCGAGTTTCCCAAGTTCCTTCTGAATACGACTGACGTTCTGATCGTAAAAATCCCGTTCGCACCACACCCCATCCGCTCCTACAATCAAACGGGCAGGGGTTCCGTTGTGAGTACCTGCCTTCTAAGCCCACCCGTCCCTCGCTCCCGCGATGGCGGGTTTTGAGTGCAGAACTGGCTTATCCTCTTCAAATCGCCATTCTGGCTTGCTTCGGACTACTTTCTGATGATTTTCGTATAGATTTGAGTGCTGCATCCGTCGTATACTGTATACAGCTCATCTACCATGTTGTAGAAGGAGTACCAAGTCCGTCCTTCACCGGGCGGATTTTGCTATGTAGTCGTTATATTCCTTTTGCAGCTTTTTCTTCGTCCATCCATATTCGACGGGATACGCTGTTACGAGAATCAGGTGCGTCTGGCGTTTGGTGAGAATCACAAGGTATTCCCAGTCGCCATAACAGAGACAGATTCGCGTGTCTCTGCCTCGCCTGTTCTCCCAGACCTTCACATGCCCACCATCAGCGTTTTCGATGACAAAACGAACCCACCGAATTCGCTCACAACGACGGAAGTTGGGCAGTCGGTTTTGTTCATCTTCACCTTCCTGAATGATGTGCCAAAACACCCATTCCTTACCATCTATAACCCTCTGATGTCCCAACACAACCTTGCTTCCACGGAAATGCGGACAGGAGGCTACAAAGTCTGCGTGGAAAATGCCGTAAAGCTGATCCCTGTACGGTTCCCACTTGCCGTTGTATTCAACCAAATCAGGCGGTTGGGGCATCGTTTGTCCGAGGTTGCCAAATAAAGATGTTCATCTTCACTTCCTTTGGAAGAGTTGTTTTGGTGAGCGAATACCCCGAACGTTCACGGATATGCTCTATCAATTTCAGTTTCGCCGCGCTCTTGGTTTCACCGCGATGGAGCGCGCTCAAGGCACCTATGAGCAAATCAGCAATCTGTATCACAGCGACTTCGTGTGAACGGATCAACTGCATCCGTTCGATGATCGCCATGTCGAAGTCATACATTTTATTGCAAAGCACCTCTCGCAATTTATTTACCTTTGTCTGCCCCTGCGTATCTTTTATGTCAAGGTAGATTCTGTGTTTGTCAGTGGGGCTGAGAATGACGTTCAGCAGGGTATCAAGCAGGTGGTAATACATTTTGTAATACCACTCGTCATGGGTCTGGTTGAATTGATTGTGCGAGAGTTTGGATTTGTCAGGAACAACCAGTACGCGGAAATGCAGATCGGGATTGTCGAAGAAATAGTCGACGAGCGCATGATAGAAATCTGCTTTGGCAGGTGACACGCTCGTCCACTTCGCCTCAAAGTATCTGGTGAGGCCGTGCTTCTCTTTGAGGTCACCAATATCGTCCAACACGCCGCGTACCTTTTCCAGTGGCAGCCAGACCGCGCCCAGCACCATTGCTTTCTTCTTGTCCGATTCCAAGTGGCAACTTTCATCGCAGTAGATGTTGAACGTTTGGCTCATGGGAACAGTGTAGGGATACGGCGCATCACGCGGAAGCGGTCAAAAGCAAAGGTCGGATAAGTGAGTCCAGCGCAGGTGCGAGATCTCGCATATCCTTGAACCAATCCGTTCGCAGAAGGGACAGAATGGAGAGCCGCGTAAAGGCGCGAAGCGACTGTACGTGCCACGTGGCGACGAAGTCGCTTGACGTGGTTCTTCGACGCGCCCACGTGGCACAGCCAGAATTCCTTGATACAGGAAACGCCGCCTGAGTGCTGTGATACGGCTTCGCAACAAAAAGACGACCAATGCAGGCGTTTGTTCTCATCGAACAGAAGTTGGCTACGCCGCTATCATATCAGCGTAGCCAACCTTTGAGCTTCGCAGATTTCTTCAATCTTATGTCATATTTTAATTGCGAAGCCGTATGACTTCTAACGAGGCCAAGTAGAGCCAGCCTCGGTGATGCTCACATCTTCGGTTTCCGTGACAATTTCTTCCAATTCTTCCGACTTTCCATCACAAACTTCCCTGCGTCCACCAGCCAGTTCATCCTCTGTTCAGCAGTCGTGCCATACTTGATGCGGCGCAGTTGCTCCCGATCGATCGACGAAGAATAGTCCTTCACAGGCCTTTGTATGCTAGCAGAGTGGCGACATCCAGCGCATCTTTTTCTCTGTCGGATTTCTTCTTCAAACCGATGAGATCATCAATGGATACTACCGGTAACGAGAGACCCCAGACATCCACCAATAGGCGATGCTCGCGATATCGGTCAAATTGCAATGAGGCTCCTACGATGACATCGACGCTGTAGAGGGGCTCATGGGGATTGTGGAACGTGTAGGCAATCAGATTGTTCTCTTCGATGAATCGTGTAGCTTTTTTTTCATCGCCGAGTTCATCCAGAGCAAGAGGAATTCTCTGTTCGTATCCCAGTGCGTTCATCGCCTTCTTCATGGCACGGAGGTTTTTTGCATCAAGCGCCAACAGCACGTCAATGTCATTGGTGAATCTCGGACAACCAAGCAAATTCATCGCCACTCCTCCTACGATGATGTAGTTCACCTGTGCAGAACTGAGCGCCAGGAAGATATCTTTGTAGGAATCCATAAACTGAGTATACAGGCAAAAAATTCCTGAAAGCGGCTACGCTTGTGGCGCTTGCCAAGTGCCTGTTGCAGATCCCTCTTCACTTTTTTGGCACAGGAACAATCCCTGTATCCCAAGGTCCGTACTCGCCCTCACGGCAAGTCCGTGACGCTGCAGGAACGCTTCCACCCCTCCTCTGGAGTACCGGCGCGATTCAACGAATTGCAGTTGCTCGCCTTGTGCGCATGCGACGAGCTGCCGGCCAACGGTGAGGACCGCGGGGCCCGGAAAAGTGTAGTACCCGCGCACGACTTTCACTCCGGATTCCTCGGGATCGTCCTCCCACGCCGCGGAAGCGTTGCGGTATTCCGGAACATGCCCACAAGCAGCGAGGAAGCTCAGACCGAATGCGCAGTTCTGCTCGGATGCCAGGAAACGCACGAAGGGATCGAGGACTTCCTTCTCCCTGCCTGTGGCATAGAGACCCATGCCGAGAAGAAGCCTGTCACGCTCGCCAAGCAAGGACCGCAGGATGCTCAGGATGTACCGTTGCCGAAAATTTCCAACTGTGCCGCCCAGGCAGAGCAGCACCTTGCGTTCGGGAAGGGCGCCGATCTCCCTGCGAAGCTCATCCGCATCACGAAGGAAATCCGCAATGATGCATTGCACTGTTTTTCCCGTTTGATTGCGTATTTCCTGCGCCGCCTGGTGGGCCATGGCAGGGAGCACGTCGACGCAGACGATGCGCGCGATGCGATCGCGGAACCCGGTTGTGACGGCAACGCACGGCTTGCCGGAGCCCGGGCCCAGATCGACCACGCAGAGGGGATCGGTCCCCGCATCGGCATCAAGGGAGACGCCCTGCAGGCTTTTCATGGGGTGCGTGGCTGAGATGCCCGCCCACTTCTCCGCCGCGTGGGCACCATAGTACTGTCCCGAGTCGACATGGCGCTCCATCAGCTGACGAACCATGTCATCATCGATCACGTCCTGTGTCCGGATGATGCGGTCTGGCTGCATAGGCAATGGGGAATGGGTACAGGGGATGAACGTATCGACACCGAACGGCCCATGTCTGTCAGACAATCCCACTATCCAGTGGCACTATCCGGCAACTGTGGCACGATACTCTCCATGCCGCTCAAGAGCATCACCTTCCCCGAACTCTTTTCCCGCAACACCGCGGCGCTCGAACGGGCGGGGTACCGGCCGGCGATGGACTTGGAGGCTCTATCGGCCCGCAATCGTCACCGCATCTCCACTCTCCTGGCTGCGCGTGCGCACATCGAGGATCTGGCGTCCACGGACGACCAGCGCGAGGCGTACGGTCGGCAACGGTGGGAGCGGGAGTTCGTGCGGCTGGGGACGATCGACCGGGATCAGCACCTGCGTTCCGAAGGAGAGTCATTGCGTTGGTACCTGTGGAACCGCATGCAGTCCTGCCGCTTCAAGCGATTCCAGGAACTCTTCTGTCTGCCGGCAAACTTCATCGTCCCGCGTTTCACGACTGACGAACGAGGGAACGTTGACTTCGATGGGAAACCACAGGTTCAGTCCTTGAGTCTGAAGCCGTGCCTGGTGAATCCCGATCTGATTCCGGAAAAACTCCTCATGGATCTCGGCCTCTGTGACTTCGAGGAGGAGAACGGCAACACTGTTCGGCGACTGGAGCAGAAGAGGGACGTCATTCCACGCTTGAAACAGCTGTGGGAGGCGGCCGTGCCGCTCCAGAAGGGGCATCACCGTCTGCTCGCGATCCGGGAACCGTCGGCCGAGGTACGCGCACGGTACCCGGGCATCGAGGGTCCGCCGTCCTCGTCCCTGGGGACCATCCTCTACATGCGCGAGGACGAGAGCGGGAGAAACGGCGCGGCGAAGCCGGCATGGAAGCCACGGGAGCCGCGCCCGCCCCGGTCGTTCCAGGCTCAACACTTCAGCAGCGTCTACGCGGCGCATCGCAAAACCTTTCATGAATCACGCGTCTACGAACGCGAAATCGACCAACTGACTGACATGAAGGAGCATCTGGCGTCGATGAACGGAACACTGGATGCCGAATGGCGCACGACGACGACGGCATCGCATAAAGCGTCACTGCGCGCACGGGCGCAGGAACTGCTGCAGCGCTGCCGCGATCTCCTCAGCGCCTGCGAGAACCGCTACAAGGTGCAGGCCTGCGATCTCCTCGCCGCGGTGAGCAATCTCACGGACAGCAGCGGGCGGGAGAATATCTCCGTCACCATGTCGAAGATGGTGGGAGCCATCAATCGCCTGATGCAACGGTTCGAGGAGATGTTTCCGAAGGGAGGCTACAACCAGCAGGATCAGATGGTGCTCCAGCGTCAGATCCGGGAGCACGAGACAGTCCTCAAGATGTTTCGTCGCGGGGTGACGGAGAGGGGCGATGATCCGTCGAGCCCTCTGCGCCCGGAGGAGCTCGACCGGATCCGGCTGGCGCCATTCCTCGTCTACGCCGGGCGTCTGCGGGAGAAGTGCGAGACCTATAACGATGCGCTGGGGAACGGCAATCGCGACATGGTGATCGACACGCTCATCCAGATGCACGTCATCGGGAAGTTCCAGGCGGTGCGCACCTGCTTCGAGCACGTGAAGCAGTTCACGCTCGATCCCGCGCACATCCCGGTGCAGCGCATCCGCGATTTCGTCCGGACTCTCCGCGAGCTCTTCTCGGCCAGGCAGATCTTCCCCGACAGAGTGGTGGAGGCCTACCAGGCTCCGTTCGACCGTTTGGAGCGCTCACTGCAGATATTGGATGACGGTCTCTCGCGTTGCGCGGAGCAGGATAGGGACATCAGCCGGCGCAGCGCGCTCTACCGGCACCTGAAAGAGTACCTGGCGGCGTACGACATCGAGGCGATCGTCCGGGCGTTGCCGTGAGCGTCCGACTGCGACGATCCATCTCCACATCACTGCAGCCCCCGCGTATTCCAGCAGCACGGCTGGGCGCACTTCTTGCAGTACTGAATGCCGTACTCGTGACGCGCGCCGTCTTCGCAGGCTGCATGACAACAGTCCGATCGCATGAGCCGTCGCTGTTCAGGGGAAATGGGAACCGGTTTTCCTTTCAGCGTGGCGTGGACATGGCAGTAGGCCCTGCCGCGCGCCGGACTGGAGCATCCGTTGACGATGCAGGTCCTGTGCTTGGCAGCGTGGGGAATGGCGTGAGTGGGGAGATTTGAATAAAACTGTCAATAGATCGATTGTACTGGCTTCCTGGCCAAAAGACAATCAAAAGGACCGGAAAGCAATCCATCCAGAACTCTCAAAAAGGCATGGCCATGCCCTGGAAAAGGAGTACGATGCGCGGTGGACGGTAGAGAGGTATGGACGCTCTGCTCTCCATTCCTACTCTCTTCCTTCTTTCTTCCATGGCTACCGGTACGATCAAGACGAAAACGGACAAAGGATTCGGTTTCATCCAGTCGGCGGAATCCGACAAGATCTTCTTCCACAGCAGCGCCTGCAACGGGCAGTTCGACAGCCTGGCCATCGGCCAGACGGTGCAGTTCGACCTGGAGCAAGGCGAGAAGGGTCCGCGGGCGGTCAACGTGGTTGCCGCCGATGCGGCAGCGGCTGCATGAAGTGCTTCGCACTCTGATACGCGATGAGCGGCAGACCTTGTCCCCTGCTGCTCATTTTTTTATCACTCCCTGCGCGATCAGGTGATCCCTCATGGCGCGGAAGCGCTGTTCGCCCGGGATGGCGCCGAACGCTTGCTGGAGCTCGCGAACGGCACTATCCGTCTTTCCCAGCTTGAGAAGCATCACTATCAAATTCACGCGCGCGTCGGCGAAGCGCGGTTCGGCGTCGATGGCCCGGCGGTAGAAGCGCTCGGCCTCTTCCATGCTCCCGTCCTCCATCGCAAGCACGCCCAGGTTGAAGTGCGGCATAGCCAGGTGCGGGGCGTAGTGAGCCGCCTTCTCGAACTGCTCGCGCGCATCGGCCCTGCGGCCCCGCTCGTAGTAGAGCCGGCCGAGGTTGATCCGTGCGAGGTCGTACGAGATGGAGAGGGAAATCGCGTGCTCGTACAGGGGAATGGCATCATCTGGTTTCCCTTCCATCTCCAGAAGCAGTGCTTTGTTGTAATTGACACGGGGATCGTCGCGGATGGCGAGCGATGCGTTGTACGCTCGATGAGCCCCTTCAACATCACCGCGATCGCGGAGCGCATTGCCCAGATCCATCCACGCGATGCGGGAACGCGGGTAGATGGACAGGACGTGCTGCGCGAGCACTTCGTGATTCCGCCAGACCGGAATGTGCAGGAAGGTGACGACGGCGAGAGCGAGGACAATGGCGAGCGCGAGGACTCGGGTCGCTGCTCGTTCGAGCCACAGGAGCCCTGCCCCCGCGAGCAGGAACAATCCGATGGAAGGAACATAGGCATACCGGTCCGAGGTGATGTAGTAGTCCGGAAACTTGGCCAGGTTGTAGAGCGACGGTGCGAGCGTGAGGAGGTAGAACGAGACACCGAGGACCACAAACCGTCGGCGCCGCAGGAACGCGACCGCGATGATCCCCAGGAGCGCGAGCAGGAGAAGCAGCGGGCCGTAGAACGCCGGCGAGCGGAGCGTGATCGCGCCGTCGAAGGGGTAGAGGATGGAGAAGCCCGTCGGCCACAGGATCTTCTGGATGAAGAACGCGACGCTCTTGACCCACATCAGCAGCAGGTCCGTGAACGGCGGCCGCTCGACGTGCGCCTTGCCGACGATGGCGACGATGCCGAAGAGGATCGCGATGCAGACGTAGGGTATCTTATTCAGGAACAGGCACCGCGAGAACCGACGGCGGTCGAGGTAGTCGAAGAGGAAGAGAACGATGGGCAAAGGAATGATCGAAACTTTCGACATCAAGCCGAGTGCGAACGCGATGAGGCTGATCACGTACGTCACCTGCCTGCCGCTGCGCGCATGCCAGACGTAGGCCAGAACCGACAGGAGGAAGAAGAGCGTGGAGAGCGTGTCCTTCCGCGCGCTCGCCCACACCGCCGCTTCGCTGTGCAGCGGATGGACGAGGAACAAGAATCCGCAGATGAGCGCGACCCATCGCTTCTTCAACACCTGCCGCGCGAACACGGTGAAGAGGAGCGCATTGATGATGTGCAGCAGGAGATTATCCAGGTGATACACGAACGGCGACGTGCCGCCGAACGCGTAGTCGATCTGGTAACTCAGGAGCGTGATCGGGATGTAGAGCTCCGGATCGTAGGTGGTGAAGATTTTCCGGAGGTTCTGCAAGGTGTAGCCCTGGATCTTCGGGTTCTCATAGATCAGGAGTGCGTCGTCCAGCTCCACGAAATCGTAGTGGACGGCGCGGCCGTAGACGAGGAGACCCGTGATGAGGAAGAGAGCCCCGACGAGCAGGAGCCATTGCCTGGATGACAGACGCTCCAGCGATTCCTGCAGGGAATGCATGCAGTCATTCTACAGGCTTTGCCTCCGGCACGTTCCCGCTGGAACGTGCTGCCCCGGATGCTCATTGCAAAAGATGCCGCGAAGCGGCGAGAACGGCTGGAGCGAGAATGACTGGCGAGAAGGGCATCGTCCCAGTACGCTAGGCTCCATCTGCTTTTTTCCTCCACTCGTCATGTCACCCGCTGATCCATCAACGTCCAACCAGGCGGCAGCGAGCCAGCCTGCCCTGAGATCATCGAATGGGTCGAACCCATGGTTCGCCGTCTCCATCGGCCTCATCGGCCTGATCGTGGGGTACGGCATCGGCTCTACGATGAACGAAGGGAGTCCCATCTTTCCTGGAACCAATCCGGTGGCGCAGGCGCCCGACGCGCCGGCCATTCCGGATACGCCGCCTCCGCCCGCCAATCCCCCATCGGTCGACGACGACCCCGTGCTCGGCGAGAGCGACGCCGCCGTCACCGTCATTGAATTCACTGATTATCAGTGCCCCTTCTGCGGACGGCACTTCACGGACACGCATGGTCAGATCAAGAAAGAATACATCGACACCGGCAAGGTCAAACTCGTCCTCCGGGATTTCCCGCTCAGCTTCCACCCGCATGCGCAGAAAGCGTCGGAGGCCACGGAGTGCGCCGACGACCAGGGCAAGTTCTGGGAGATGCACGACAAGATCTTCGAGACACAGCAGGCCTGGTCCGCCGCCACGGACGCGGTTCCCGCCTTCAAGCAGTACGCAGCCGATCTGAAGCTGAATGCCGCCGCGTTCAACGACTGCCTGGACAGCGGCAAATACAAGGACGAAGTGCAGAAAGACCTCGCCGACGGCTCCGCCTCCGGCATCAACGGCACGCCGGGGTTCTGGGTGCTGGGACCGGACGGGAAAGCGGAGCAGATCCGCGGAGCCGTAGCGGGGAGAGGGGATGTTTGTGTTTTGTTTCTCGAAACAAAAAAGAGAACAGACACAAAACAGAACACCAACATTCCCTCTCCTCCATCTGAGGTTTACATGAAGAGAGAACAAAGCTGCTACGTCCTCAAAATGAGGAGGAGAGGGTTAGGGTGAGGTGGAAACAAAAATCGCATTGGTGTGGGGTAGGAAATGAAGCGATGCGATCCTTTCCCCTCAGACACCCTGATCAGCCATGGCGCCTGGGAAAAGGAATGTTATCCGGATCGACGTTGCCGCCGGAGAGGATGATGCCCACCCGTTTGCCCGCGAACACGTCCGGGTACTTTCGAATCGCGGCGTACGGCACCGCTCCGGACGGCTCGACGACGGCGCGCAAGCGCTCCCCGAGGATGCGCATCGCCTCGGCAATCTCATGATCGTCGACCAGCAGTATTTGATCGACGTGCTTCCGCATGATGGCAAAAGTCTTATCGCCGAGGTTCGATCGCAAGCCATCGGCGATGGTGTTCACCGTCTCATTCTTGATAATGCGCCCGGCCTGGAGCGAGCGGTAGGCATCGTCGGCCCCCGAGGGTTCCGCGCCGATGATCTCGGTCGCGGGGGAGAACGCATGTGCGGCGAGGGCCGTCCCGCTGATGAGCCCGCCGCCGCCTACCGGCACCACGATGGCATCGAGCTGCTCTGGCACCATGCGCATCAGTTCCCACGCCGCCGTCGCTTGCCCGGCAATGACCGCATCATCGTTGAATGGGTGTACCAGCAGCGCGCCCGTCTCGCGTCTCACCTGCTCACAGATGTCTTCCCGGGAACATTGGGTCGGCTCGCACTCGATGATGTTCCCGCCGAACTCCCGGATGCCGCGCTTCTTGATCTCCTTCGCGTTCGACGGCATGACGATATACGCCCGCGTGCCGAACTTCTTCGCCGCCCACGCGAGCGCCTGCCCGTGGTTGCCGGATGAGTGGGTGACCACTCCCTTCGCCCGATCCCTTTCGCTGAGATTCATGAGCGCGTTGAGAGCGCCGCGGGACTTGAATGCGCCGACATCCCGCATGAAATTCTCCATTTTGAAGTGGAGCCGGGCATCCGCTTCCTGGTCCAGAATCCAGGAGCTGAAGACCGGCGTGAGCGGGAGCGGCCTTGCGCCGATCGCGCTGACGGCACGTTCGATATCGTCGACCGATGGTGGAGAAGAAACTGGCATGGGATAGGGGGGAAGATGCGCACATTTGACAACAGGTAGTCCTTTGATTCAAACTGGCGGCCATTTTCGCCACGCACCAGAACGGGTGTCTACACTCGAGCAATGCGGCAATCGTTCATTCACCCCCTCCGTGAGTCCCGTTCGGTGCGTGGCGAGCCCTGTACCGGAGCGCAGCGACTGGTACGGGGCCGCCCCTCTTCCAAATACCGAATTCCTCCCATCAGCGAATGCACCACCTCCAACCCCTCCTCGAATCCATCGGCCTCAACCATCACGAGAGCAGCATCTACCTCCACCTCCTCTCCCACGGCGAGCAGCCGGCTTCCACCATCGCGCGGCAGACGAAGATCCCCCGCTCCACCACCCGTGGCATCCTCGACAAGCTCTGCGAGCGCGGAATCGTGGGGAAGCTCTACAAGCGCAATACCCAGTACTACCGGTGCCGTGAAGCCACATCGCTCGTGCGGCATTTGGAGCGGCATGTGACGGAGACGCAGGAACAACTGACCGAGCTCAACAAAGCACTTCCGACCATCGAGGCGCTCCACCGCGGACAGAGCGTGGTTCCCAAGGTGCGATTCTACGAAGGAAAAGAAGGCGTGATCGAGGCGTTCAATCACAGCCTGTACGTCGAGGGCATCCAAGAAATTCTGTTCATGACGTCGTACCGTTTTTTACGCGAGCCGCTGATCCGGAAAAACGACGATGACTTCTACATTCCGCTGCGGGTACGCAAGGGCATCCGGCTCCGGGTGATCGTCGGGCGGACGGAGCGGACCGACAAGTTCAGTAGGCACGACGTGAAGGAATTGCGCGAGCGGCGCTTCCTCGCAGACCGCTACGCCTTCCCGGGCAACGTCCACATCTACGGTGACTACGTCGCGTACTTCAGCGCCGGCGAGGGTGAGCACACCGGTGGTGAGCCTTGCCTGCCGGCAGGCGGGCCGGCCGAAACCATGGCGGTGGTCGTCGAGAGTGCGCTCATGGCCGAGACGATGCGGGCGATGTTCGCGTTCATGTGGAGCCACACCGAGTAAGAATCGGACGATAGGCACGGGCCTTAAGATCACGACAATGGCGGAACCCGCCGTAGCCTGCCTCAGACGCGATCAACACCGGTGGCGAAGGTGGGTGGAGCCAAATCGAATGAGGGTCAATGTCTGAGAAACCGCTTCAGGATCTCGAACCCCTCCTGCAAATCTTTCTCCTCGAAGATCAGCGTGACCTCGGTGTAGGTGGAGATGAGTTCGATGACGTTCAGACGCTGCATGGCGAAGTGGTAGAGGATGGCGAAGAACGTGTTCGGGGTGTAGATGTCCTGCTCGGTGGTGCGGACGGTGAGCGCGGAGAGATTGGTGAGAACGAACTTGGGCGCAACGCCCGTGAACACCGCCTCGATCTGCGGGAGCCGGCTCTCCGGCGCGATGATCGTGATCTCCGCCGTGCCCTGCGTCGTCACGAAGAAGTCGTTCGGCGACGGAGCGACGCGCTGCTGCAACGCGTGAAACAACTCGAGGTTCCGCTGCGTGCGCTCGAAAGTCACTTCCATGAGTCCCGAGCGGGCCGACACTTCCAGCGCCGTCGGCGGTGGGAGCAACGTCCGTTCCGCGCGCAGGGACCGCCCCAGCCGCGAGAGAGCGATGACGATGCTGCCGGTCTTCACCGGCTTCTTCGTGATCCGTTCGACCTCCGGCTGGATGCGCTTGGCGTAGGCCGAGAGGTTCAGGCACCCCTGCTGGAGCATGACGGACGCCTCGAGCGACTGGGCGACGATGACTGCCACTGTTTCAGATACTTTGAGCATGAGACAATTTGTTGTGAATAGAACTAGAAGTATCAAATAGTATATTTATGTGTAAAATTTAACAAGATGAAAACAGCGCCTAGAGTGCGGGCGTCATGCGCTTCCTGGCCCTTATCATCGTCGGCGGGCTGATCGGCGGCATCCTTCGGACAAGGCTGCCCGGTATCCGGCTGCTCCCCACGGTCATGCTCTGGCTGCTTTTGCTGACCGTGTTCCTGATGGGCACCGAGGTGGACCTGCGCCTGCTGGGGCCGGATCTCATCCTCCGAGCAGCCGCGCTCTCGGTAGCGGTGATGCTCGGAAGCATCGCATGCCTGCTCATCCTCCATTTCCTCTTCCGCAACTATGGCAAACATCGTGATCGTCGGTAGCCTGGTCGCCGGGCTCCTGTTCCAGTACCTCTCGCCCGGCGTGGCGGGCGTCGTGAGCGTCGCCGGCACGCCGGTGGTCACAGTGCTCCTCGTCCTGGTGGGCGTGCAGCTGGGAGTGGACCTCCGCTGGATCACCCAGATCCACTCCCACGTGCGCGAGACGATCCTCATCTCCGTGAGCGCCATCATCGGCTCGCTCGCGGCCGCGGCGCTCTTCGCGTCCGTCGACCCCGCCCTCACCGCGCGCGAGACGTCCCTCATCGCCTCGGGGCTGAGCTTCTACTCGCTCTCGACCGTCATCCTGGAGCGCTCCGGCCTGCACTCGCTCGCGCTCCTGTGCTTCGTCACCAACCTCTTCCGCGAGGTACTCTCGCTCTCCGCGGCCCCCATCATCGCGCGGCTCTTCGGCGTCCTGGCGCCGATTGCCGCCACCGCCTCCGCGAGCGACAGCGGCGCCCCCATCATCATTCGCGCATGCGGCCAAGACACCACCATCCTCTGCGTCAGCTGCGCGTTCGTGCTGAGCCTGTGCGTGCCGCTCCTGACGTCCGTCCTCCTCGCCTTCTGAGTAAAACCAGAACCGTGCATGGACGGGGGTGCAATGATGCGTTACGCTGCCCCGCCTTCCATCTGACATATGGAGTACACGGAACCGTTCCACATCCCTGTCGGCTACAAGCGCCTCCAGCCCGTTCTGCTGGGGCACCCGCGTGTGAAGAATCTGGATCGAGACATCATCGAGCCTTCCGCGGAGCAGCGCCGGGCGGCGGCCACGCTCTTCGCGTGCGTCAACGATGTGCGTAGGAAGGTGGGGTCCATCACCGTCCTCCACGGCGAAGAGGGGCGGATGCGGCCACTCGAGGAAGCGTTGCACCCGCGCGAGATGAACGCACGCATCGGGAGGAGCGCCCCGTTCTTCCTCATCGGCGAGAGCCGGAGCCACGTGTGCGCCGTGCTCCCCGGCCGGAAGGACATGCGCCTCATCGGCGCGTTCAACGAGGAGATGGAGACGCACATGACGATCGCTCAATGCCGCATGCGCCCGCTCCTGGAGCGCGGGTACAGCGCGCTCCCCTCCCTCGTCCGATGCCCGCAGGGCGGCCTCGTGTTCGCGACGGGCGCCGGCATCGGCCCGGAGAACGCGGTGCTGCGCGATCATGCGACAGAGCGCGGCGGCCTGCTCCTGTGCCACGACGTCGTCCCTCAGGTGATCGATGCCGTGAAAAAGAGACCATACTTGCGCGACATTCCGTACGTCATCCTGCCCCCCCATCCGCAGTTCCTCGCACCCGTGCTCCGGAGCCACCCCGGCCCACGCACGATCGTCGCGCAGAACCTCCTCTCGGTGTGCCATCCGGAATGCATCGAGAATCTGCTGCAGACCGCCCGCGAGGGCGGGGCGGGGAAGATCGTCTTCTCCCAAACGTCGGCGGCTGCCCTGCCCATCGGCTTCGCGCCGCCGGACTACACGCCCGGAGAGCGGAACGCGTTCGCCACAGCGTTCCAACAACTGATGGACCGGGAGGTGGACGGCGGCACCATCTCCTGCGACACAATCCAGCGGAACATGCCGCTCATCATCCAACAGGCGTTCCGCACGTACGAGTGCCTCGGCTGGGAACTGGCACGCCGGTACCTCATCGAGGTCGGACTGAACGAGTGCGGCTTCACGAGCGTACGCACGTTCATGGTAGAACGGAGCGAGATGACCGAGGGATACGAAGCCTGCGACTTCATCACCACCTACGACGAACAGAGTCTCTCCGCTTTCGAGGCCGGCCACTTCAACCAGATGACCGGATCGCTCGTCCGGCAGCACCGCGCCCGCATCGAGGGTGTACCTGAAGGATCACTGCAGATGACACAGCTTGAGCTTGCGCTGGTCCTGACAAAGGACGATGCCGGCGACATTGCCGCGGAGGATCTGGATGCAGACCGACTGACGGAAGTAGATCCCGGGGAGCCGTTCATCCCGCCCACGCTGCGGTTCGTCGACCGACTCCCGGAGTGGGAGGGGGAGGCGGATGACGCGAACGGTTCCGTCCGCCGGCTCGTGGCCCGGCTGACGCATGCAGTGATGTTCGGGGAGATCGCGCGCGGGGAAGGCAACGGGATCTTTACGCAGCACGGACGTCTGGATGAGGAGAGGCAACGCACGATCGCGCAGACGCTAAAGGAAGCGTACACCTGAACGGCGGCATTCATGACAACCTTCCGAACACCCCCCTTCGCACGAACATCTTCACCATCTCCAGGACCGGGATGACGGTGGCGGCGCCGAGCGTGACGATCACCCAATCCCACAGAGACATGCTGAAGGTCTGGAACGGCTGCTGCAGGAACGGCACGTAGATGATGAGCACAAGGAGGGCGAGCTCCCAGAGGATGGCCAGGTTCAGCCAGTGATTCAGGAACGGGTGCCGCACGATGCTCCAGCGATCCGACCGGAAGCAGTACGCCTTGAAGAACTGGATGAGGACCAGCGCGATGAACGTCATCGTCATCGCCTCCGTGAGCGGCCGGCCGGCCGCGAGCGCCCGCTGGAAGAGGATGATGTTGACCGCCATGGACCACAGTCCCCCGGCGAGCATGAGGGCGACGGCGGGCCGGGTGAAGATGCCCCGCTGCGGGTCGCGGGGCGGGCGCTTCATCAGATCCCGCTCTGGCGGATCCACCGCGAGCGCGAGGGCGGGGAGGCCGTCGGTCGCCAGGTTCACGTACAGGATCTGGATGGCCGTGAGCGGGAGCGGCAGGCCCGCCAGGGTCGCCGCCGTCATCAGGCAGATCTCCCCGATGTTGGAGGAGAGCAGGTACATCAGGTACTTCTTGATGTTGCCGTAGATGCCCCTCCCCTCCTCCACCGCCGCGACGATGCTGGCGAAGTTGTCGTCCGTGAGCATCATCGCGGCGGCCTCCTTGGTGACATCGGTGCCGGTGATGCCCATCGCGATGCCGATGTCCGCTTTCTTCAGCGCCGGCGCGTCGTTGACACCGTCGCCGGTCATGGCCACCACGTGCCCCTGCTTCTGGAGCGCCGCCACGATGCGAAGCTTGTGGGCGGGAGATACGCGCGCGCACACGTCGATGGATTCTATCTCCCCCTCCAGCTCCGCGTCCGACATGTCCTCCAGCTCGGAGCCGATGACCGCCCGCCCGTCCCGCAGGATGCCCAGCTCGCGCGCGATCGTCATGGCCGTCACCGGGTGATCTCCCGTGATCATCACCACCTTGATGCCGGCGTGGCGGCAGCGCTCAACCGCAAGCAACGCCTCCGGCCGCGGCGGGTCGATCATGCCGACGAGCCCCAGAAGCGTGAGTCCGCTGCCGGCATCATGTACGTCGTTCACTTCCTTGGACGCGATGGCGAGCACGCGGAGCGCATTCTCCGCCATCGCATGTGCCTGATGGAGAATCTCCTCACGTGTCGCCTCGTCGATCGGCTGGTCGCCATCTTGTATGCGTTGCATCGCGCAGGCGGCGATGACCACCTCCGGCGCACCCTTCACGTAGGCGACCGTGCCGTCCCCCCTCACTTTGTGGAGCGTGGTCATGCGCTTGGTTTCGGACGTGAAGGGGATCTCGGCAACGCGCGGATGTTGCTCATCAAGGGCACCCTTGTGGAGCCCGGCCTTGGCCGCCGCGACCACGAGCGCGCCCTCGGTGGGGTCGCCCTTGATGTCCCACTGTCCCTCATCGAATGACCCTGAGCGGGTCGAAGGGTGCTGAAACAGGTGCGCATCGGAGGCGAGCGCAGCGGCTGTGAGGAGTTCCCGGAGCGCTTCCGACGGATGTGTTTCTTTCTTGTTGTGGAGGAATTTCCCGGTCGGCTCATACCCCTCCCCAGAGACATCGAACAGGGAATCTCCGCACACGATCCGCCGCACCGTCATCTCGTCCTTCGTGAGCGTCCCCGTCTTGTCCGAACAGATGACCGTCGTCGAACCGAGCGTTTCGACGGCCGGCAGCCTGCGGACGAGCGCGTGCCGCCGCGCCATCCGCTGCACGCCGATCGCGAGCGAGATGGTGACGACCGCCGGCAGCGCCTCCGGGACGACGGCGACCGCGAGCGCGATGCCGAAGATGAAAACCTCCAGCAGCGGTTGCCCGCGCAGGTAGCCGAGCACGCTGATGATCGCGACGACGACGAAGGCGGCCTTGGCGAGCGCCGCCCCCACCCGGTCGAGCTGCTTCTGGAGCGGCGTGTCCTCGGTCCCCACGCTCTGGAGCATCCCCGCGATCTTGCCGAACTCGGTCTGCATCCCCGTGGCCGTGACGACGGCGGTGCCGCGGCCGTAGGTGACGGTGGTGCCCGCGTGCACCATGTTGCGACGGTCGCCCACGGCCAGGTGCTCGCCTGCGAATGGCTCGGGGATCTTGCCAACCGGCAGCGACTCGCCGGTCAGCGAAGCCTCATCGGCATGCAGGCTCATCGATTCGATCACCCGCGCGTCGGCAGGCACCTTGTCGCCCGCCGTCAGCCGCACGATGTCCCCGGGGACAAGCTGCACTGCCTGCACCTCCACTTCTTCACTGTCGCGGATCACCGTGGCGGTGGGGGCCGTCATCTTCCGCAGCGCCTCAATCGCCCGCTCCGCCCGGTACTCCTGCACGAAGCCGAGGATGACCGCGAAGAGGACGATGACCGCGATCGCGATCGCCTCGATCTCATGACCGAGCAGACCCGAGAGCGCCGTGGCAATCAGCAGGATGATGACGAGTACATCCTTGAACTGCTCCAGGAACAGCCACCACGGCGAGATGCGCTTCTGCTCCTGCAACCGGTTCTCGCCGTACTGCGCGAGTCGCTTGGATGCCTCCTGAGCGGTCAGGCCCTTGCCGGGATCGGTTGTCAGAGAGGACAGGACAGTATCAACAGCGAGGGTGTGCCAGGCGGGTGCACCAGTGACAACGGAGGTTTGCATGTGCCAGCATCATAGCAAACAAAAACGGCGGGTCACCCCCGCCGTTTTTCCGCCGCTATCCGTGACTCTTGGAGAGCGTCACGGCGAAGGGAAGAAGGCACGTGAGCGTCACGGCGAAGATCGTTCCTCTTCTCAAGCTAACGACGTCATCCCCCTCTGGGCAAGTTGGTCGTGCCGTCGACGCTACCCACGGCTTTCCCTCATTCCACGCGCCGTGACGCTACCCACGACCGTCATGATAGCAAACAAAAACGGCGGGGGTGACCCGCCGTTTTTGAAAGTGCATCGAATGCTTACTCAGCAGCTTCTGAGCTGCCAGCGAGATTCTCAAGTTGGGTCAGCTTCTTGTCCGCATCCTTCTCGAGATTGACCAGTTTCTTCAGAATGGAACCGCACTTCTTCTTCTGAGCAGAGGAGAGATTAGTATCTTCACCCTCTTGCAAAAGCGCGATTTGATCTTTCTTGAATTTCAGACTCTTCAGCGACGGGCCGACCAATTCCGCTATCATCTCGAAGTCTTCTGCTGTCACCGGCCCACCTTTCTGCCAAGCCTGCACAGTTTCAGCCGCACTTCGGATGTCTTCGATGTAGCTTTCAACTTCCCCAATTGCTTCATCAACGACCGCTTCTCCACTGTCTTTGCCCTTCAGAATTCCCTGAACACTCTGGAAGATCTCCTGGGATCGATCGTTGCCGCCGGTAGCGGGGGAAGCGCTGTGGCCGGCACTGTTGCCACCCTGACCGCGTCCGCCGCCTTGCGGGCCGAATAAGTCAAAACTGAATCCGCCACTCGGACCTTCGCCCTGGCCACCACCGCCGGCACGGCCACCCTGCCCGAAGTTGAATCCGGCATCCGAACCACCGCGGCTGTTCCTGCCCGCTCCTTCAAAAAGACTGGGTGAGGACTCGCCGAAGCCCTTCGTGGACTGGACGCCTCCCATGCCACGGGAATTGCCCATCGGGCCTCTGAATTCAGGGCGACCGCCGCTCATCCCTTTGAGCATCTGGCCCATGATCTCATCTTTCATACCTTTGGCTTCCTGCATGAACCGACCTCGCATTTCTTGCATCTCTCCGTCACTGGGACCGCCTTGCGATCCGCCGCCGCCATCATCACCTCCACCACCAGCTCGGCCGCCCTCGCCTCTGCTGCCACTGTTGTAGCCACCCATGTTGAAGCCGCGACCGTACGAGCCTTCCTGACCGCCCATGTTCGGGCCACCCATGCGACCGTAGTTCATCGAACCGCCCTGCGATCCGCCCATATCGCGACCGAAGGTGCTGTTGCCTGGTCCGCTCTGATTCCACATGCCCTGGCCGTCCATGTTCTGGCCACCTTGCATGCGATCGTAGTTCATTGAGCCGCCGCCGGAACCGTCCCAGCGACTTCTCTCAGAATCCTGCCTGTACCTGTCCATGTCCGCCTGCGATGGCTGGTAGCCGCCTTGCGGAGGAGCACCCTCATGCATCTGGGGCGTCCATGTGCCTCCGGGAGGCGCGCCACCGAAACTGCCTCCTTGAGGAGGAGTGTAGCTATGATCACCGCCACCACCGGAAGGCTGGTAGCTGCCACCTGTGGGCGGTGTGCCCATCGAGGGTGGAGGTGCGGGCTGCTCAGCGGGAGCAGGCGCCGGGGCCGGTTGCGCAGCCGGAGTTGGTGCGGGAGTCGGCGCTTGCGCCGGATCCTGCGCGAATGTGTAGGCAGCGGTACTGACGATGCCGGACACGAGCACCGAAACGATGCCGGCCGTCAGCGCATGCTGCCGCGAGTGCTTATCCATACGGGGAAAGGGGGAATGAAATATGTATGGGTGTTGTCTATATTATACATTTTTTTGTATTATTGTAAATGACAAAAGTTTTGGCTTATTGAAAGGAAATAATTGATGTATTCCCCAGCCATTGGTGGGAAATGCGTGCATGTCCTTGCCAAGGAAACGCGGCCTCTTACACTCTGCTCCACAGCTGCCGCACCGCAGACGCCTCGTGCGACGGTTCTCCTCCCTCCATGCAGGAATCCCCCATCGAGTGGCTGAAGATCCCCGGGTACAGCCCCCGGTCGTGGAACAATGCGCGTGGCTGCAAGGAGGTGGGGACGGAGTGCATGCACTGCTACGCGAAGACGATGGCGGAGCGCTGGCGGGGAACGGAGGGGCATCCCTACGAATTCGGGTTCGATTTCCGCATCGCCCCGTTCAAGATGGAGGATCCACTCAGGGTCATGGAACGTTGCGCAGTGTTCGTGAACTCCATGACCGATGTGTTCTACGGCGGGAACAAGCACGACATAGGCGAGAACCCCACCGATTACATCCGCGACAGCTGCCGGGTGATGTTGATTGCCGACTGGCACATCTACATCATCCTCACCAAGCGTGTCGAGCGGATGCGGAAGCTGCTCAACAGGACCGATGAGGTGTTCACGGCCGCCGCGCAGGCACCGCACATCTTCTGGGGAGTTTCTGCCGGGAATAAGAAAGATGGGTTGCCGCGGATCAAGATCTTGCAGGACACGGATGTACGGACACGCTGCGTATCCTTTGAACCTCTGCTGGAAGATCTGGGAGAGCTGGACCTGCGCGGCATCCACTGGGGCAAGGTCGGCGGCGAGAGCGGCGCCGGATTCCGCCCCATGCAGCCACAGTGGGCGGAGAACGTCATGCGTCAGCTCAGGGAGCAGAAGGTGGCGCGGCACTTCAAGCAATGGGGCGGCCACAACCACTCGGAGGGGGGGCGGAAGTACCGGGGGAGGACGTACGATGAGTACCCGGCCGTCATCGAGGAGCTGCGGGACAGGAAGGCGCCGCCGCGCCGCGACCGGCTGGAACTCATCGCACACTTGCGGGCCGAAGTACGGGAGAAGTGGATGAACCACCCGCTGCTCGCGAATGTCCCCGACAGCATGCGGCCCATCTACCTGGGCGAAGAGGCAGGGAAGAACGGACGTGCCGGGGCCTTTGCGCTCCCTATGGCAGAGAAGGAAGAAGAGTAGTGCGGGGAAAGAAAATCACCGTTCCGCTTGTGTCGCTTGTCGCCCGCAGGATAGAATCCGCATGGTGCAACCGCGTTCATCCATCCCAACGGCCTTCCGCACGTACCAGGCGTTCACGCCGGGGGGGCTTATGCACCGTTGATGCGTATCTCGTGTTGCATCCGCCCCTCCGCTCCGGAAGGGGTCCTTTGCATTCGATTTGACACCTTGTTATTAAATTTTATAATGCCGCTCCCTCATTTCTCTCCTCGTGAACAGCCACGAATCCAGCAACGGCGCTACGCACCTTGCTACCCTCCTCAGGCTGGCGGAGGAAGCGTACTTGGGCAAGCCGGATCCGGCCATGGACGGAGAACCCGGTCAGCCGGGCATGCCGCTCAAGCGGGCGGGAGGCATCGAACACAGAGTCAGCACGCACGCGAACGACGTGCCCTGGGTACAGAAGGAAAACCTGGAACGTGTCAGAATCCTCTTCCTGGACGGTAAGAAGAGCATCCCACGGATCATCCGCACATACTTCACACACCATGCGTCTGAGGGGAATCTGTCGACCCGGGAACAGGTGAACGATCTGCGGGGGAAAGTGAAAGCTGCCATCAGACATGTCGTGGCAATGGACGGCAAGAAATCAAGCGTGTTGACAAGAGCGATCAACGTGGGGGTCAGGCCGATCTACGATTTTCTGGACTCCCTCAGGCTCCCTTCGGAGGCTCAGCTTGTAGCGCGGCGCAAGCAACAGGAGCAGAACGAGGCCCGGAAAGGAGGGCCGAAGGCTGCCGGGGACACGCCCGCGGTGGCTGCGTCGACCGGCGACCACGCGCGCATCAATCGCACGGCGACGGTGCCTGCGGGTACCGACGACACTTCCTCCGCTGCCGTTCACTCACCCGCGCTGAACCCGTCAGCGAACGGATCCGGCGCGCCTCCACCTTCGTCTCCGCCGCCAGCCGGGGGCTCGCCTCCTTCCGGCATCGCACCTGCACCGCCTGCAGCTCCTGCAGCTCCTGCTGCCGCCCTGCCACCGGCATCCTCGGTGAACGGATCAGACACGGTACGCGCACCGGAACCACCACGCACGCCGGAAGAGCGATGGCGGGAGAATACCGTCGAGCGGCGCTACCTGTTGGAAAACGCTGCGCGCGGAACGTTCGATGCCGTCATGAACGAGCTCTCCAAAGATCTCCGCGCCGGCATCCAGCCGTTGCTGGGAAGGAATGAAGAAATCACCGATACGGACTTCACCCTCATCGACTGCGCCATGAAAGCCGCGCTGAACGCCATCCACCGGATAGGGAACTTCGCGAAGAAGCCGGAAGCCGCCGGGCTCCCGGCGGCGAAGGCGAGACTGACCAGCATTCTCTCCAGCGAGCTGAAGAGTGTGCGAACGAAGATGGCAGATTGCCGAAAGGAAGCCGCGCAGGGCGCCCGCTCGCACCCGCCCAACGCCACGCTCGACGACTGGCTGACGCGACTGGAAAGCAAGATGCATGAGGCAATCGACGGCTGGACGCTTGAGTCGATCGAGACCCTGGCCCTGGAGAGCAGCAGCGAGCCGCTCGATGCCGGCAGCATCCTCATGCCGAAAACGACGGCGTTCCTCACAAACAGGCAGGGGCGGCCGGCACTCTGCTGGGAACTCACTCCGCTCGAGCACGCCAGACTCCGGAACGTACTCCGGCAGAAAGATTGCGCATCCGGCGGGCGTCCGGCGGAAGCCGCGGCGCTGTTGAACGGCACCACGCGCGGCGGCAGGACGGACGTGCACGGGCAATGCGTGATCCTTCCCGGCGACGTGCGTAGCGCCGCGGAAGCACATGCGAGCATCGACGCGCTCGCGCGGAACGTCTCCCGCGCCCTCACCCGGCACGTGCTGGAATCCTGGCTTCCTGCACTGCGGGAACACCTCATGCGGCAGGGCGGCATCGCGCGCGTGGGGACCGGAGCGGGCACCGTCCTCCTGCCGGGAAAGGACACCTTCTGCATGGAATGGCTCGGGGTGTTGGAGAGGACGATTGGCGAATGGATCGAGACTCGATTGAACATAGGACCTGCCACGCCATCGGGCCGTCTGGACCGCCTGTACGCCGTCGTGGTGGAGCAGGGAGAGGCCACCCGCCGCACGCTCGCGGGCGTTGCGAAAGAGCGCATCCGCACACTCCCTGCCGGCGAGCTGCTCGCCCCGTCGGCGCAGGGGCTCAGCCTGCAGGGCATCGACGGAGCCGCGCTCGAGCGCATGATCATGGAGGGCAACAGCGGGGAGGAGGAGGCCGGCTGGGATGCGCTCGTGCGCGCAACCCTGCTCGTCGGACGGGACGATGAAGCGGCATTTCCGCTCCTGCCGGAAGAGGAGGAACTGGCGAAAACAGAGATGCGGAAGTTCCTCCAATCCGCGATGCCGCGCGGGAGAACGTATGACGAGATCCTGGAGGCACTGAGCGGGAGCGGCGGCCCGGTCGAAAAAATCGCGCAGCAGTGCAACGATCGCTGGCACGGCGGCCTGGCCTTTCGGTCGGCATCGGCGGAGGGCATGGTGGCACCGGCCGTGCTGGCGGCGCTCGACGAGTATTCCATCGCGTCGGAGGAGCCGTCGCGCGCGGAGAGGGAGTACGCCGTCACATTCGTACAGAGCGGCGAAGCCGGGCACAAGCTGCTGCAGCATGAGCTCAACACGTACCTGCACGGAGAGGATTTCCAGCGCTCCAGCCGGTTCGCCAAAGACTTGCTCGCATGGGCCATGGAGAAGGTGTCGCCGGATCAGCGGGAGAAAAAATCGAAATCCGCTGCCGGCGTTCCTGTTCCGGTCAGCGATGAGCAGCGCCAGACCGCAGGAGCTCCGCTACCGCAGCGCACCGATGTCAGCGACGGGACCGGGGTGGCAACGTCAGAGGCGCCCGCGGAGGCAGATGACACGGCCGCTCTTCCCGCGCTTGGCGCGCCTCCCGCGACGGACGCAACGGAGGCACCGGCTGCGGCGGAACAGGTGCTGACGGACAGAGATTGGCCGATGATCTTCTCCCGCCTGTCTGATCCGCGCTTGTACTTTGACGTGCTCGGCAAAAAGCGGGGGCAGGAGTGTGCCGACGCCATGGCAGCACTGGTCAACACGACCTGTGATACATACATCGGCGCCGCGTGCACGCCGGAGGAGCGCCGGAAGGTGGAGCTCATCGTCCGCGCGTGCGCGGAGCATGCGTTTTGCCCCCGGCATCTGGAATTTGCCTTGCACAGGCTGAGACCGGCGGCATGGCTGACCTCCACCGTCCGGAACCACTTGTACGCGGGCGCAGACGCGCCGGGCCTCGCGTTCGGCTTGAGCAATCTCATCAGCGTGCGCCACAGCATGAACAAGGTCGTCTCTCCGGCTGTCTATCTGAGGTTCCGAGCCCGCGGCGCGTCGATCGATCTTCCTCCGATGAGCGGGGAGGCAGCCGGCGTCTCGATCGGGCTGCCGCTGACCGACCTGGAGAAGGAAGTCCTGCGTCTCCGCACGCAGGCGCTTCGATCTGACCTCTCTCATCCGGTCCGGCGGCAGCGGGCGATCCACGGCCTGCTGGATGAGATCAATGAACCACGCCTCCGCTCGAAGCTGCCCATCCTCTTGGAACAGGACATGGAGGAGTACGTCGCCGGCCTTGAGCGGGAGGCAGCGGCGAAAGCCGGCACTGCCGCACCCACGCAGACTTTTTCGCACCCGCTCCCGGATACGACCGCACGACCACCGGTGCTGGGCGGCAATTACCTCACGGAGATGGCGCGTTCCGCGCAGGAATTCGCGCAGCGGAACCAGTCTCTCCCTGCGCCGGAAGCGCAGCCGGAGCGCACGGTCATGTCCAAGGAAATGCTCATTGCGCAGATTGAGAAGGAAATCGAGTCGTATCTCAGAGACGATCGAACGCAGGAGAAACGGCAGGAGACCGTCAGTCGTTTCACGCACTACGTGCTGTCCCGCCATCTCCTTCATCGGGACCTTGAAGGGATCATCCCCGCTCTGTACTTGTGCGTGGGGGAAAAGCACGTCCTCAAGACGGCATGCTTGCCCAACGGCCAATACCTCTCCCGCGCGCGCGCGAATGGGGCCACCGTGACCGCAAACGAGTTCATCGCGCGGTATATTGAACCGGAGGTGTATCTGGGGCTCGTGCAAAAGCGGCATGCATTACGGGAGCTCATTGCCGGCCTCATCCTTGAATGGGATGCGACGAGCGCCGTGCCGGACTTGGCGACGTACATCGACCAGCGCCTGGAGCAGCTCTGCCGGAAGGAATTGATGGACGATACCGACCAGACGGTCACCATCCGGGGCCCGGCGGCACCGGGAATGACCGTATTGCCCGCCCCCGCTGTCCGCACGACGCCGCCTCCGGACGCACGGTCGGTGACATCACCGGCAGCAGAGACGGAGGCGGAGCTCCGCGGCCTCTTCAGCAAAGAAGCTACGTTCCTCGAACATTGGCTCCGCACGAGAGATCTCTCCTCGATGTCCACACAGGACCCGGCGAGCACGATGCGGCCGGTGGTCGTCTTCCAAATGAAAAGGCACGTCTACGGCGGCAAGCCGCCGTACAACTGGAAGCAGCTCCATGATCTAGCTGTAGAGTACTTCATCGAGGCACGCGACACTGGTCTGGTCCCCGATTTCTCGGACTTCGTGGAACGGCGGATGCGGGCGGCGGCCGCGGGAGGCGCTTCGGACCCAGTGCCAACCGCAAGCGCGCCGCGCGTTGCGCCAAAACACACACGAATCGACAGGCCCGAGCCGACTGTGCCAAGACCGGTTGCATCCCGGCTGGCGCCTCCGGCGGCCGCGCCTCCGCCCGCTCCGGAAGCGGCGCTGCCGCCCGCCGCCGGAAGCGATGGTTCCTCAGTTGCGCGGCCCGTAGAGCACGGGGAAGAAGCACTTATGGAATTCTGGCGCGACAGTCAGCGTAAGCTCATCGAAGAGATCTTCCGATCCGCCCCGTCAGCGCAGAAGAAACAGGAATTGGACCGGCGCCTGGATGAGGTGACCATGGACCTGCATACTGCAAAGGCAGCACTCGGCGCGGCTGTGAAGGCCCTCGGGGCACGGCACGACAACGTCATCGACCAGACAATGGGGGCCTGCGATGATCTGACTTTCGCGACGTTCGATGCCACCGTGAAGCCGCAGCGTGACTTCCTCGCTCTACTCAAGAAGCACGATGACGCGCTGCAGGAGATCGCCCGCTGCCAAACTGCATGCACCACCCTCCTGGGGGAAATCAACGACGTGCTTGAAGGCTACGATCGGGCGCACCGATACCTGACCCATGACCTTCAGACGCTCACGGCAGGCATGCCCGTCGGAGAATTCCTTCATAAGGTGCTGAAGCTGGACACGATCCTTCCGAGCCTGACTGTCAGTTCCAAAGCCGAATTCCAGCAGCTCAAATGGGATGTACACAAAGTGTGCAACGAAGAATCCGAGCCATCACCTGATCAGGAGTTCCTATCCAAGGAACAGCGAGAGAATCTGAAGCAGGCGATTCGCGACAAGATCCGCGACATGCTCGAGCAGTGCAAGAAGGACATTGATGAACTGACGAAATAGGGACATCAGAAATCCCTCCCAGCCGGTTGGCCAGGAGGGAATCTCTGCCTTTCGTTGGTAAGATCTACTTTGTAACCCCAAGGCCGCTCACGCAGCAGCCTTGCCGCGCTTCTTCCACTGTAGGCCCACTACCTTGAGCGTCTCCAACGTCACTCGCTCAAGGTGCTTCAGGGCCCCGTCGCCGTACTTCTTGTGACAGTGCACGGCGGCGATGTGCTTGAAGAGCACCAGCAACTTTCCCCGTACGCCTGCCTGCTGCATGGCCTCCGCCAGCACCGGCGCCTGGAAGTTGATGCGCACCACGCCGATCTTCACTCGTCCGGAGGACGGGCGCTCGTCCAGGATCACGTCCCGGTCGAGCTCCACCACCGGGCTGTGAGCCGTGCTCTGCTGCAGCTCGTAAATGTCCCCGTCGATCTCGAGGACATTGGCGGTCATCCGCGGCACGCGGATCGTGCCGCGCACATGCTCGCCGGCCTTGTCCCCCCGGACATCGTAGTAGTAGTACCCTTCCAGGCACCCTTCCACGACGGTGACCTTGACGGTCTTCCCGGTCACCTCGAGCAGCAGGAAGGGGCACTCCGTCGTCGCCGTGACGGTGTCGCCGTCATAGTTCTCGACGAAGTTCTCCTTCGTCTGCCGCGGCGCGATCTCCATGAAGCGCCGAGACAGGCCGAACTTCCTGTTCACGTACAGCTCGATCTCGGACACCCCGGTGACCGAGAGGTCCTTGGGGTGGTGGTAGACCACCTGGACCTTCCCGGGGATGTCGCCCGCCCGGAACCGCCACTCCCGGCCGCGGACGTAATCGATCACGCCGCGGTCTGGAGGGATGACTTCGAAGTCCTGCAGGCCGCGGGGGCGTGGCCCCTTCTTGACCTTGCCACAGACTTCTCCGCCACACACCACCTCCTCCTTCTGGGGAGTGAGGATGATCGGCGGTTCCGGTTGCGGAGGAGGAGGCGGATTGACCACGATCTCCGATCCGTCGATGTCCACCACGGGACCGTCGCGCGGCGGGAGGAGCTCGGAGACGAGTTGGAGCTCATTCTCGTTCTCCTCCTGCACCACCGCGCTCTCCTGCAACCCGTAGTGGGTTTCGAGACGCGGAATGACCACGTCCCGCCAGTACACGAAGAGCGCCTTGCAGCGCTTCTCGTCCTGGTGCACTTCCGATTGCAACGACCGGCGGTCCACGCCGGCGAACTGCTTGCACCATTCAATATCCTGCCAGCCAGTGACGGTAGCTCCCAGGAACCAGGGCTTCAGGGTCGCCCTGTATAGCTCAAGCGGGCTGCCGCTCACGAACGACTTGATCGTCGAGAGCGCGTTGCGGCCCAACCGGATGCGGTCCTTCTCGGGATCCGGATTGGAGAGGTGATAGTAGATGTGATTGATCCTTCCCAGGAGTGGGTGGTCGTCACTCCACTCCAGCTTCCCCTCGGTGTAGAGGGGAGGAAGCGCGTTGCCGTTGATCTGCACCAGCGGCGCATCCCACGGCCCCAGCACGTACTGGAGCCGGTTGCCGATGGTGGTATCGCGCTTGGGCATCTTCGCCCAGTCGATCTCCAGCACCTGGACAGCGGTGCCGAAGCCGTCGCCGATGTGCTTCTCCCAGAACTCCGGCACGTCCTTGACCGGCCGCGGCGGGTTCTCGAGCTTCCCGCCGGACATCAGCTTGACCAGGTCTCCCCGGCGGAACTCCAAATACATCAGCCGCGGGAAATCCCGCGAGCGGAAGTAGTACCGGAGCAGGCCCGCGAATGCGAGACCAAAGAGCCGGCCCGACCCGTGCATGCCGAAACCCTTGCCCGGCTCCTTGCCGCCTTGCGGCGAGAAGGAGTTGAGGCGATGGATATTATCCATGCCAAGACTGTCCCCGTCGTCGAGGAAGTCCAAACTCACACCCCGCTTGTACAGCAGCCACATCCTCCTTGCATGGGCATCCACGGCGTTCTCCACCAATTGCTGGATGAACGCCGTGACCGGATCCTTGGTATCGGAGGCACCGCCCTTGATGGCGAGCTCTGCTAACCGCTCGTAGTTGCACCTACCCAAGGAGATGTCAGCCAGGTTAGCAGTGTCGGTAATGTTATTCATTGGTTTGTCCCTCCAAGTTTTCCGCGAACGTTCTTTCCAACTCGAGGTACCGTTCCAGGTACTCGACCTGACGCTGCGTCAGATCGGCGCGACGGTAACTCAACACGTCGGCCTCGAGTGCTTTCGCCTGGGCCACGATGGCCCGGTTGGTGGAAGCGAAAGCCTTCACATCTGGCGAGCGCGCACCGTCGGTGTCTTCCATGTGCGCACTGTTGACCAGTCTTCGGCGGTATTCCCGCAGGGCATCCACGATGATCTTCCCCAGCGCGATGGTATCCTTGCGCTCTTCTCCCGTATGCTCGGTCGTGAGCTTCTGGAAGACGAGCGCCGTGAGGACGAAGCGCAGGTTGGGCATCGTGGGGCCCAAGAGCTCCATCCGCCCCGCGATGACCTCATCGATCCAGTTGCTCGGCACGATACCGGCCGGGATCGACGCTGCCGGTCCGGAGGACTGCGACAGTTTTTGGACAACGCGGTCGGCGAGCCGATCCATGAATCGGTCGTCGAAGAAATCCTTGCACTGCTGCCCGAGCGCGTCGACGAATGTCATCAGCGCGCTGACGATGTCCGTGAGCGCCGGTTGAGACCCTACCGGTACCGCTGCTTCTGTTGCGGCCTCCGGCACTGCCGGCCTCAGGTTTGCCTGAGGCTCGACGGGAACCGCGGCCGTTTGCGCTCGATGCCCTCGGGCCGGACGTTCGCTGCCATGCTTTGCGCGCTTGGCATCTTGGCGCCCCACCACGGCCTGGATTTTGTCCAAGGCCTTGGCGTACATCGTCTGGGACTTGGGCGTGTTCAGAGCCTCGTGGGCATCCGGCCTGAGGTACTTCTGTATCGTACCTTGCGAGAGGCCAACTTTGGCTGCGCATGTCTTGGCGTCCTTCCACAGTTTCGGCTCGAACGTCATGCCGTAGAAGAACCAGTCGCGGAACGTCGCGTCCTCGCCGGGCGGCGAGGTGGTGTGCACCGCGGCTTCGGGGTCGACGTCGAGCGCGCGGAGCGCTTCGTCCAGCTTCGTGACCGATGACTTGATGTTCGCAACGCCACCCTGCCCCCTCAGGTGCCTCTGGAAGTGCTCCTCAGGAATACTGCACGCACTCGCGCAGTCGTTCTTGTACTTCCAGATTTCCTTCTGCAGCCCGAGCTGGAACAGCCCATTCAGCTTCTTCACCAGTTGCTTGATTGATAGAGACATGTCCCGCTCCTTTTCTAGAATTTGTTGTACGCAGTAGATCTAGCCAACGATGACAAAGATCTATCCAAATGACACAGAGTGGTTCCCCAACATGGAGAACCGTGTATCGCCATTTGGATTGAAATTTTACATTTACACGGTTTCCTGTCAAAGAATATGCAGTCGTCAAAACGCCTATTACGGATGAAATTTGTGATCCATAAAGAAAAACCACGAGGAAATCCCCCGCCAGACTGGCGGGGGACTTGCGGCAGAAGAAGGGACAGGCGAAACGGAGAATTACTCCGTGAGCCGCTGAAGGGCAGTTTCGGGGTTGATCGGTGTCCCGATCTCGTGCCACTGGCCGTCAATGAGGACCATCGATTGGCCGTGGCGATTGGTCGTAACCCTGACGCTGACATCACGCACCTGAATGGTGCCCGAGACGGCAACGATGGGGGGTGCGGCCGCCGGTTCCGCGGGAGTCTCCATACGGGCACGCGACGCCGCGCGGCGTCGAGGTTTCCGCTCCGTCGGCTCCAGCACAGTTGCGGGAACATCGAGCGCGGACGACAGGTCCTGCTTGAGTGCCGCACTGATAGGCATGTTCGGACGGCGGGCGTGACGGATCTGGAACTCCAGATGCCGTCGCTCGTCACTGGTCGGCTCCACACCGCGTTGCGCAAAGATCAGATCTGCCGCTGCGCCGCTCTTCATCGCGCGGTCGCGCAGGACGCGGTCGAGGCCGCCGCGGGCGGCGGGCTGTGCGACGGACTGTCCGTCGTCTTCGAGTGCTCGCACGTCCGGTTCCGCCGGAGCGGGTCGCGGTGCGCTGGGAGCCGAGAACGTGTCCGGGAGCGGCCCGTACTTCCGCTCGAGCTCCACCTTTTCTTTCTGCTCAAACGTGGCCACTTGCCGGTAGATGGTCCCAGGCGGGAGATGGCGGTACCTCTCCACCAAGACGCACAACCCGAGCGACGGATTGTACTTGCCGCTCAAGCCGGATTGCAGCTGGCGGGTGAGCTTTTCCACGGTCACCTCCGTTCGCAGCTCCGCATGGAGACCGGCGGCGAATTTCGTCGCCGTCCCCTCCACCGCTGCCTTGAGATGCCGTACACGGTCGGCCTTGAGCGCTCTCTTCAAGACGATTCTGCTTCGTGCCATGGTGAGGTCCCTTTCACGTAAAATCTCTTCTGCCGGTGATCCTAAAGATCGTTCCAAGCCAACGCGGCCTGGATGTTGCATGGTACATTACAAATCAGCGATGTCAAAAGACCCCTGCCAGTCCGGTTTCCTCACTCAATCGGCATTCTGGGTTTCACCGTCTTCTTGAGGAGCGATGCGTACGTGCTCTCCCGGCTGCGGAATGCGTGGTGCTCGCGCAGGGCATTGAGGAGCACGTGCACCTGCTTCTGGCAGATGATCGTGCCATCCAGCAGGCAAGCGACCGCATCCGTCTTCAGGGCTTCCCCGGGCGCCACGAACTCATTGCGCCCGCGCATGATCGCGAACTTGAAGCGACGGAGAGTGGCGGGATCTTCTCCCGTGGCATACACCTCCAGCGCACGCCCGACGATGGTGAGGAGGAATTCCACAGCGGGCTCCAGCCGCTGGTAGAGCTGGCGCGGCGTGAGGATGAGAGCCATGTCGGTGTGGAAGCTGCCGGCCTTCGCGCTCGTCTCGCTCTGGTAGCTGTACTTCTCCAGGTCGGTGATGTACTTGTTGCCGAAGACCACGTCATCGAACATCACGTCGAGATGACTCAGCGCTTTCACCTCGTCGAGGTCGGCACGGTTGACCAATCCGTGGTCGCGGAGGAGCGTGATCACCTCCTGCTGGATTGCTGGAAAGACGGTGTACAGATTCTCCTGCACCAGCCGCCGTTCGCTGGTGTACCCGGCCCCTTCCACCGATGGGACGAGCGGAAACCGGGCCGCCTTGCCCCCGAACCCCCAGTTCTCCTTGCGTTCCATGCCGGCCATCCAGAGGGCGGGGGCCATCTCCCGTGAATCGCCCAGCGACCACTCACCGGACCCCTCCATCTGCGTCGGCTCCGGCTCGCCTACGAACTGGCGGTGCGCCCGTTCCAGAGCCGCTTCGTCATCGACGCTGCGTCGCATGTGATCCCACAGCCACTGGAGCTCTTCCTGCACGTCCAGCTGCTCGCGCTTGGCCATGGTGTTGACGATGACCACGGCCCGCTCCGCGAGCAGCAGCTGCGATGCAATCTTCTTCAGAATGTCTTGGGAGACCGGCGTGTCGAAATCCAGGAAGGCGACGTTGAAGCGCGTCTTGTCTGTAGGCAGGAATTCCTCCAGCCGGGCGATCTTGCCGGTGATGCCGCACTCGCGCGCGGTGACGGCGAACTCGGCGCAGGCGAGGCGGTCGCCCCCCTCCACGCCGACGATGTTCTGCGGCGGCACTCCCCGATCGAGGTACATCGGCACTTCCAGACAACGTTTGCCCGGCAGGCAGAGCACGGCGCTGCGTCGGTAGGCCTCTGCGGAGAAGTGCCGATCGAGGTAGGCACCCGCCACACCGCGGGCTTTGTCCTTCATCGGGGTGCCGTAATCCACGTGTTCCCCGCCGCGGAGGAGCTCCACCGGATCGAAGTCATGCCGGAGGATCCGCTCCAGGTTCTGCCTCCGCGGATCGCCGGAGTTCGGGTACGTCTCGTCCAGCAGCGTTGCCGTTTGCACGCGCACCCCCCGACTGATGCGCTCGATGACGCCAAGAGGCATCCGCAAGATCTCCGCTGCCTCACCCTCGAGCGTCTCCCGCTCACGCTGGCTGCCGGCAAGACCGATGTATTTGCGCACGAACGCCGCGTCGGCGCCGGCGATCCCCTCCCGCTTGATGAGATCCGGCCGGATCTTGTACCAGGCCATCGTGGCGCGGACGCGCCCTTCTCTGCAGGAGAAGACCGACGCGAGGATGCGTCGCACCCACTTGATGTATTCATGCGGCCGGCCTTGTTTTTCCGCCAGGTGCCGCTGGCGAATCATGAAGGCTTTCTCGAGCCCATTGGGTTTGCGGTTCACCATGAGGGGAAGGAGGAACTCAACGCTTCATCGTCTCCACCGCATCGAGCACGGCAGTGAGAATCCGCCGGTCTCCGCCCCTCCGCACCTCCTGGATGAGACCGATCATCTCCCGGTGCGCTCCTGCCAAGGCGTATGCCGAGGCGGCCACATCGGGCCGCTTCTGGCGGTACAGATTCCCTATCTTGATGAGCATCTGCGTTGATCCGGCGCGATCGAAAAGAACGATGGCCTTCCCGATGTCCTTCTCCTCGTTGATAGCGGCAAGTGCCTGTTCCTCCAGGTCAGCACTATCCTGGAGACCAATCAGGCTGTCTTCCCCGGCTTCGGAGACATCCCCGAGCCGGATCGTCTCGTGAGCGAGGACGGATTGCAGGCTCCCGGCACTGATACCCTGCTGGGCAGCAATCTGCGTCCGCAATGCCCGCTGGGATTCGGAATCCTGTGTCAGCACTTTCTTCACGATCTTGCCGAGTTCGAGCGGATGGACGGTATGGGAGGACTCTGCGGGCATAGGGAGGAAGGAAAAGAGTGTTAGAAGCTACCCTGCCAGTCTCCCAGGTCAATCTTTTCGGACAGAAAACATTTACTTAAACTTATTAATATTGTATAATATATCCAACATCACACACCCTATGTCCCGCTCACACCGCGCAACACCCCCCCTCCGTCTCCCCCCCGGTCTCCTCCTCCTCGCCTCGCACCTCAGTATGGCGGTCTTGGTCGCGGTGCTGCTCGCTGTTCAGCCGCTCCGCCCACCGCGGGCGCAGCTGTTCGAGCCGCTGGACCTGGCCGTGGAGGTCATCGACCCCGGGTACATCCGCAGCGAAAACTTTCCCCTGGAGGTGCGCGTGAGCGCTTCGGGGAACCGGAACGCGGAGAAAGCGAGCGCCACGGTCACGTTCGATGCAACCGATCTCACGTACATCGCCACGTCATCGGACCGTGCGTGCCAGCAATCGCCACGCGGGACGATCACCTGCTCCATCCCTTCGATCGAGAGCTACCGGTCGCGTTCCCTGCGCCTCGGCTTCCGCGCGCGGAGCTTCAGCGGGCGGTGCCTGACCAAGCAGGTGTCGGTGACGGTCCGCGTGGAGAGCGGGGAGAAGGAAACGGAACGCGCGAACAACCGCGTCACGTGGTACAGCAGGGGCGACACCAAGTGCGCCCAGAGCGGGCGGGTCCGCGCCCCCAGCCACACGGCGGCGCCGCTGCGGGTGAGGAATTGACGAACAGGAACTGACGAAATGCTCAGGCACCGTCATCGCACACCGGTTCCACCCGGAAGGCCGGGGATTCCACCGCCTGCATCAATCCGCGCTCCGACCAGGCCTCCAGGCGGATGCGGGCTTCCGGCAGTCGCAGCTGCGAGTCGGGCGAGCTGGAGAGGAGGAAGGATCGCGAGAGCGGCGGGATAGTGCCGCCGATGCCGGGCACGACCGCCTGCCCGTCGAACAGGGTCAGGGTGAATTGGGTCACCTCCTCCACGTCTCCGATCACATCCCATCGCACAAGATACGCCTCACTCGAGGAGATACACGCGGTACCAGCCGACGGCGAGACGAGAGACAGCATCACGTGCTGCCGGCCGGCCGGTCGCACCACTGACGAGAAGAAGGAGAAACCGGGGAATGGCAGTGACGCGGTCCCGAACGTGACCGCGCCCAGCATGAGGACGACCAGATGCGTGGTACGAAGCCAGTGGAACGGTCGCTTCCTCATCACCACCGCCGGAGTGTACCACCATTGCGGGCGCCGCGCATCTCCGCGTTCAGCGCGCCATCCGCGCCCGCCGCATGACGACGGTCCCAAGACCGGCGAAGAGCAGTGCAAAGAGCGTGAACGTGATGGCGTCGCTCACCGGATCGCTGATCCCCATCGGACGCAGGAATGTGCGCGTGTTCTCGAGCGGATGTGTGAAGGGGGAGAGGCCCGTTGCCGGGAGTTGTCGAATGATGCCGACGGGAGCCGCCGAGGTCTCCGGCGGGCCGGCACCGAACACCGTCGCATCGAGCGTCACGGTATCTCCGTGCAGGAGATCCGGGGAGAGGGTGATGTGCGCGGTCAAGGTGCGCGTCTGGCGGGGACGGAGCTGGTTCACCTGCCACGTCACCTGCCCGCCATGCACGCTCCCGCCGGGATTGTCCGTGAAGGCCGTGCCCGCCGCCGCCGGGTACTGCAGCACGACGAGGAGCCCGGACTGCATCTCATCCGACCTGTTGCGGAGGGTCACCGTCGTGACCACCGTCTCCCCCGGGTGCGCCTCGGACTGGGAGGTGGAGAGGTGGACGGTCACCGTGCCAGCACGGGCCGGGGTGAGCGGCACACTGCGGGGAGGGGCAGGGGGTGGCGGAGTGATGCGAATCCTCACGGGAGGGGGCGGGGGGGAGATGGGACGGAGGCGCTGCAGCAGACGCTGCCGTTCGCGCATGCGCTCGCGCGCCGCGGCTTTCTCCCAGAAATCCGTGGACTCGTCGTTTCCATCCGGACCGCGGCATCCCGGATCCTGCAGATCGACGAACGTGTCGCCATCGTTGTCCCGACTATCCGCGCACTCCGTCAGCACGGCGCCGCACTTGATGACGACGGACAGGGCCTGCGTGTGATTGTTGGAGACGACGGGATCGCCCTGGTAGCTCTCGACCGTCGCCATGCTCGCCAGCGTGGTATCGATGCACGCGTCGAAGAGAGGGGTCTTGTAGGACACGGCGACCACCACCGGCTGGTTGTTGGAGATCGTGCCGATGGCGCACGTCACTTGTCCGTTCTCCTCCTGACACCGCGCATCCGACCCCTGCGTCTGAAACTGCAGGCCGGCGGGAACAGGCTGCGCGAGAATGACGCTCGACGCTGCCCCCGGACCCGCATTCGCGATCAGGAACCGGAAAGAAAACGCCGTACCCCGCGTGACGGAGGACGGCACATCGCCGGTCACCGACACATCCGCCGTGAGTCCGAAGGCATAGGAAACGAACGGGCTCTGCGCGATGAGTGACGCGTTGGGAGATGACGATGCCCCCGCCGCCCGCCCCTCGCGGACCGAGAACAGAGCCAGGAGCGTACCGGCTGCGCCGAGCAGCGCGATCTTGCGGAGGGTGGAGGGGGAGACCATAGGCGGGAGGAAAAAGGGAGACATTTTCCTGTGAACGGCCGCGTCTGTCAAAAGGCTATGATTGACATATATTTATATAGTTTCTTAAAATCATTGCCGTGCCCTCCTCCGCTCTGCGTCCGTCAGGAGCTTTTTGCGCAGCCGGATGGAGAGCGGGGTCACTTCGACCAGTTCATCGTCGGCGATGTACTCCAGCGCCTGCTCGAGCGTCATCGGGCTCACCGGCACCAGATCGAGCGCCTCATCGCTGCCGGATGCGCGCATGTTGCTGAGCTTCTTATTCTTGGTCGGGTTCACGAGCAGATCCTCCCCCTTGCTGCTCTCGCCGATGATCATCCCTTCGTACACCGCCGTCTGCGGGGTCACGAACAGTCGTCCGCGCTCCTGCAGGTTCCACAGAGAAAACGCCATGGTCTCGCCCGCGATCATGGACATCATCGACCCCCGCCCCCTCCCCGGAAGATCTCCTTTGTAGGGCTCATAGCGGAGGAAAGAGTGCGTCAAGATGCCTTCCCCGCGCGTCTCGATGAGGAAATCACCGCGGAATCCCAGGAGACCCCGCGTCGGCACGTTGAATTCCATCCGGGAATGCCCGCCGGCCGCAGCCTTTCCATGACCATGAACACGATCGACGGCGGAGGCCGGGCCTTCGTCCGTCCGCATGTCGACCATTTCGCCCTTCCGCCGGGCAAGCATATCGATCACGGTTCCCGTGAACGCCTCTGGCACATCGATCACCACCTGCTCGACAGGCTCCTGCAGCACCCCGTTGATTTCCCGCGTAATCACTTCCGGCCGCGACACCTGCAGCTCAAATCCCTCGCGGCGCATGTCTTCGATGAGGACGGAGAGGTGCAGCTCGCCGCGACCGGATACCTTGTAGGCATCCGTCCCGGGCATTTCCTCCATCTGCAGGCCCACATTCGTTTCCTTCTCCTTCTCCAGCCGCGCGCGGATGTGCCTGGTGGTGACGAGCGTGCCTTCGCGACCGGCGAAGGGCGAGCTATTGACCAGAAAATTCATGGAGATGGTCGGCGGGTCGATGGTGATGACCGGCAGGAGCTCCGCATCCTCGGCGGCCGCAATGGTCTCACCCACGTAGATGTCCGGGATGCCGGCCACGGTGATGATGTCTCCAGCGATACCTTCCGTTCCCTCTTTTCGCTTCAGCCCGTCTGAGAGGAGAATTTTGCTGATTTTGGCGGTGCGCGTTTCACCGGCCTGCGTCTTGACGAACACCCTGTCACCCGGCCGGACGATGCCCTCGTACACACGCCCAATGGCCAGACGACCCAAGTAGTTATCGTAACCCAGGCTGCTCGGCTGCATCCGGAATGGCTTGTCCACCTGCTGCTCCGCTTCCGGCACGTGCTTCATGATCAGTTCAAAGAGCGGGGTCAGGTCTTGCGATGCCTCATCCAGGTGACGCTTGGCGATCCCCTCCCGGGCGATGGTGAAAAGATAGGGGAACTCCAACTGTCGATCCGTCGCCTTGAGCGCGACGAACAGATCGAAAACCATGTCGATGACGTGCATCGGCCTGGCGGCAGGCTTGTCAATTTTGTTGATAATAACTATTGGATTTATGCCTATCTCCAGCGATTTTTTGAGAACAAATTTTGTCTGCGGCATTGGGCCCTCCTGCGCGTCTACCAGCAGGAGAACACTGTCGACAGTCCGCAGAATGCGCTCCACTTCGCTGCCAAAATCGGCGTGGCCGGGCGTGTCGACGATATTGATCTTGCAGTTTTGGTAGTGGATGGAGGCATTTTTTGCATAGATGGTGATGCCCCGCTCACGCTCCTGGGCATTGCTGTCCATCACCAGATCCTCCACTTCCTCATGAGCGGCAAAGGCACCGCCCTGACGCAGCAGCGCATCCACGAGGGTGGTCTTCCCGTGATCCACATGTGCAATGATGGCGATGTTCCGAATACTCATACGATGGGAGATGATGGCTTGCCCTCCGTCTTGTCCCCCGTAACTCGTAAAGCGGAGGGGGAAGCCTTTCTCCGATGCGAGTGCCATGACAGGCGAAGGGGGGCGGTGTTCCGAATGCTCATGGTTATGCGGAAAAAGGGGTAAGTCCCCACGAGAGCGATCGTAGCATGGAACAGGCGGCTTGGAAGCTCATTCTCCCACAAAAGGCCTCAGGGGAAGGACCAGCAATGGACTAGGAATGGATCAAGGAACGTACAAAGGAATGTACTAAGGATGTACAAGGAATGGACGAAGAGAACCGCTAGAAGCCTGTACGGTGACTCGGCTCAATCACTTCTTCCCATTTTTCCCGCACGTGCAACCATCATCATGACCGCATTTGGTGCACAGGGAGCCACAACAGCCGCAACCGCACATCTTTTTCATCAGCTTGTACCCTGCCAACAGGGAGACGATGAGGGTGATCAGTGCAACGGATCCATCCATGGAACCGAAGACCCAGCTGCCGAGGACGTAGTGCGTGTGTACGACGCCGATAAGTGCGGCGACGGCCGCGAGGGTGAGGACGAGGAGAACGAGGCTGCCGATAGTCTTACATGCGCTGCACATGCCAGGGGAACAACCACACATAGAGAGGGGGGGGTGAGGGGCCAAACGATACCATGATCCGCGTCCCCACTCCATCCAATCCGGGATGACGATGACCATGATGACTCGTGCGATGATGTAAAAATCATTAAACTTTCATACGATGTACAATTTTGGAATATCATGTACAGAAGAACCGGCTCTGGAGACGGTAAGATTATTTCCTCAGAAGGAAGACAAAAAACTGATGACCTCCCTCTCTGATGCCGGCGGAATTTGACAGGAATGAAATGCAGTGATTGACAGAAATTTCCGGACCCTCCACTTTTGCAGTATGCATTCCTCTCTTCTCTCGCGACTGAATTCTGCAATCGGTTTCGTCGTGCTGGCTGCCGGCTCCCTTCTCCTCGCCACGCCGGCCGCCGCCGCGTACGACCCGTCGCTCCCCTACCGGAACTATCCCGGCTTCGTGTGTCACAGCTGGGGCCGTGACGGCACGTGCCTGGACTTCAGCTACTACGAAGATGGATACCGCGCTCCGGTGTTGCCCTCCCGGTACGAACCATACAGGGTCGATGATCAGTACGATCGGCCGGCCTACCGCCCGACCTATCGATCGGTCGATCGTGTGACCGTCCGGGCGACCGCGTCCCGCACCACCGTCGAGCCGGGCGATACGCTCACCTACACCCTGTACATCCGCAATAACGACTACTCGTCGCGCTCTATCGACGTCCGCGCCTTCATAGACCCGGACACCAGTTTCATCTCCGCCAGCGACAATGGCTACGAGGTGCGTCGCGATGAGGTGAGCTGGTCACGCATGACGATTGCTCCGAATGGCAGCCGCACCTTGACGCTCCGGACCCGGGTGGACGGACGCTACGGCGACACCGTCCGGCTGCGGGTACAGGCGGACGGGGATGAAGATGCGGTGACGACAAGCGTGACCTACGCGTACGACGACTATCGCTACCGCTCCGCTGACCGCTACCGGCGCTACGATCCCTCCTGCGACGATTCCTCTCGGCGCTACGGTTACTCCTCCAGCTACCGCGGCTCGCTCGGCTACACCGATGGCTGCACCGACTACCACCGCTCCCGCGATAACCGCTACCGCAGCGACCGGCTGTCGGTCACGGTCCGCGGCAGCCCGGACCCGGTCGACGTGTACGGTTACGTGAGCTACACCATCACGCTGCGCAACGACGACAATACCATGGCGTACGCGGATGTGAGCGCCTTCCTGGATCCTGACACCACGTTCTATTCAGTCTCCGACGGCGGCTCGCGCCGCAGCGGCGACGAGGTGGAGTGGCGATCGGTCCCCGTGGACCGCAACAGCACCCGCCAGCTGATACTCACCGCCCGCGTGGACACGTCCGCCCGTGACGGCGATACGCTCCGCATGCGGGTGCGGGTCGATGGCGGGCGGGAGACGTCGCACACGACGAGGGTGGAGGGGGGCAATCGGTCCTACAGCGATCCCTACTACCGGTACTGAGCCGCTCGTGAGCTTTGAGGTTTCCCTGCCCGTCCCTGCCCGTCCGGCAGGCGGGAGATTGTCAGCTGATCGCAAAGTATCCACCGGCCTGCATGCTCCTCTCATGAGCGAGCAGCCACTCCTTCCTCCACATGCCGCTCGTGGAAGGTATCCATCGTAAGAAGTGAAGATTCAGAGGATTCAGATGATGAGAATACAGAAGAGTCCGAGGAATTTCTTCTGAATCCTCTGAATCTTCCTCCAAGTCTCACTGGATCTTCATCGCCATCGTCGGATTGGCTCCCAGCCCGGCGCCGCCGGTGGGGGCACTGAGCGTGACGTTGAACTGCCGGTCGGCGCGGGCGCCGGGGAGGATGGTGACGGTGAAGCTCTTCTGGACCTCCCCGTCCTCGAAGGACATGGTGCCGCTCACCGCGGTGAAGTCCGTGCCGCCGACGGCGGTGCCGTCGCTCGTGGCATAATTCACAGCCGCCGCTCCTTTGCTCCCCGCGACGCGCATGATGAGGACGGTGAAGACCGTGCCCTTTGACAACTTCTCCTCGCCGAAGGGGAACTGGAAGGAACCGACGGCTTCCGGCGACGTCTCATCGTCGACGACGAGCAGGGTGGCCGACTGCTGGCCGCCCAGCACCGCCCCGCCGGTCGGGGAGGAGAGCCGGAGGTTCACGCTACGGTTGCCCTCGATGGTGACATTGTCGGTCCCGTTCACCGTGAAGGTCTTGGACGTCTCGCCCGCGGCGAAGCTGAGCGTGCCGCTGGAGGGGCTGTAATCCTTGGCGGAGGAGGCGGTTCCGTCGGAGGTGGCGAAAGTGACGGTGACCGCGCCGGTGGTGCCGCCGTTGCGCCTGACGATGATGGTGGCTTTGCCGTTCTCCTGGACCGCGTATTTCGGAGCGCTGAAATCGAAGGAGCCCGCGCCCGATGCCGCGCTGCTCGATCCGCCGGCCGTGGAGGAAGCTGCGGAGGGCGTGGCGGAGGGTCCGCCCTCGTTGTCCAGAAGCCGAATCGTGGCGGTCCCCGTGGTCCCGATGACGGCGCCGCCGGTGGGACTGGAGAGGACAATCTCCAACGTTTCCGGGTTCTCGCCCACGGTATCGTCCTTGGGCAGGAAGGTAATGGTCTTCTCCGTTTCGCCGTCGGCGAAGGTGAGCGTCCCTTCATTGGGATAGTAATCTTCATCGGCAGTGGCCGTGACGGCCTTCATGCCCCAACGCACCTCCACCTTTCCCCTGGACCCGCCGTTGCGGACCACGGTCATCTGGATCTTGGCGACAGTCTCGGGGATGGAGAAGCTCTGAGTGAGGAACTTGATGCTCCCGGCTTCCGTGGGCTGCGGTGCCGAGGAGGAGGAGGAGGAGGA